>NZ_JBKZDY010000057.1:0-243 GCF_046940185.1 Arthrobacter sp. 'calajunan' | reverse complement strand
CTGTTCGACGGCATGGGACCCAAGCAGATCAGCGAAACCGTCACCCAATACACCCTGCAGTTCGAAAGCCACACCAAGTCCTACCGCATCAAGGAAGCGGGCACCGACCGCTACCTGCGCTTCACCAAGGACCGCGACTGCATCCGCGTCAACGGCAAACTCCCCCTCGCCGCCGGCACCGCCCTGCAACAGCACCTGCGCCAAGAATCCCGCCGGCTGCGCCAGCACGGCGACCCGCGCACC
>NZ_JBKZDY010000056.1:0-245 GCF_046940185.1 Arthrobacter sp. 'calajunan' | reverse complement strand
GTTCGCAGCCGCGTTATCCGCAGTGTTCACATCCGTGTTCGCATCGGTGTTCGCAGCCGCGTTATCCGCAGTGTTCACATCCGTGTTCGCAGCCGCGTTATCCGCAGTGTTCACATCCGTGTTCGCAGCCGCGTTATCCGCAGTGTTCACATCCGTGTTCGCATCGGTGTTCGCAGCCGCGTTATCCGCAGTGTTCACATCCGTGTTCGCATCGGTGTTCGCAGCCGCGTTATCCGCAGTGTTCA
>NZ_JBKZDY010000055.1:0-255 GCF_046940185.1 Arthrobacter sp. 'calajunan' | reverse complement strand
TCTTCCCCGCTCCGCAGCCAACCGCACCGCGCCGCGGCCCCGGCAGCGCTTCCCTTGTCCCACGCCATCCCCACGGGGCCGGCCGCAGGACAGCACCCCAGACCGCCCAGAGGGCACCGCGCCACCACCGAAAACCCCCGCTTAAACAGAAAAACGGGGAGCCACCGCTCCCCCACCGCACCAGCCATCCAGCCAGGCCGTCCCGGCCAGGTGGATCCACCGGTTAAACAGCAGAAGGCCCCAACACTGTTGGAG
>NZ_JBKZDY010000054.1:0-255 GCF_046940185.1 Arthrobacter sp. 'calajunan' | reverse complement strand
TAACCGGTCCTCTTAACCTTCCAGCACCGGGCAGGAGTCAGTCCGTATACATCGTCTTGCGACTTCGCACGGACCTGTGTTTTTAGTAAACAGTCGCTTCCCCCTGGTCTCTGCGGCCCACACCCGCATCCGGAGAGCAAGTCTCCATCACGGGGCAGGCCCCCCTTCTTCCGAAGTTACGGGGGCATTTTGCCGAGTTCCTTAACCATGATTCTCTCGATCGCCTTAGTATTCTCTACCTGATCACCTGTGTCG
>NZ_JBKZDY010000053.1:0-257 GCF_046940185.1 Arthrobacter sp. 'calajunan' | reverse complement strand
GCGATGCTCGCCCACCAGCTGGAAAAAGAAGTCTTCCGCACCAACGAGAACAACGGCACCCACGCCAACGACCTCACCCGCGGAGCAGCCAGCACCGTCGCCCTGGCCCGCAAACGCGACCCCCGCGCCCACCGCTCCTACCTGGCCAACGCCCGCATCCTCGCCGAAGACACCCCCTTCCTCGCCCAACGCTTCGCCCTCGGGGAACTCACCGAACCCCAGGCCATGGCCATCCTCACCCCCTTGCAGGACGTCAA
>NZ_JBKZDY010000052.1:0-257 GCF_046940185.1 Arthrobacter sp. 'calajunan' | reverse complement strand
CAAGTTAAGTCCGGCGGTGACCTACTCTCCCACACCCTCACGAGTGCAGTACCATCGGCGCAATGGGCCTTAGCTTCCGGGTTCGGTATGGGACCGGGCGTTTCCCCCACGCTATGACCGCCGTAACAATCACGAAGCACACAAACCAACCATGGTGGTCCGGTAGCTTATCCTTGCAAATCTTCAGGTTCGAGGTTGTTGTCTCGTAACCGCATAGTGAACGCGAACAATCAGAAAAACGTATTTTGTCGACACAC
>NZ_JBKZDY010000051.1:0-260 GCF_046940185.1 Arthrobacter sp. 'calajunan' | reverse complement strand
ACCGCACCCCCGCCTGGCTCGAAGGCTACGGCTACATCCCCGCCCAGCACGCCCGAGAACTCATCGCCGGCGCGGAAATCCGCAACGAGGACTACTTCCACCACTACCCCGACGCGCACGACGACCTGGCCGCGCGCATCGAAACCTTCCCCGACATCCAGCGGCTCTACACCGCCCCCGGCGACAGCGAGCTGATCGCCATGGACTCCACCGCCCGCGCCTTCCCGCCCGGACTCAAGGAATTCATCAAGATCCGCGAC
>NZ_JBKZDY010000050.1:0-260 GCF_046940185.1 Arthrobacter sp. 'calajunan' | reverse complement strand
CCATCCACTGTGTGTGGGTGAGGCCCCCAGCTAGATTACTGGGTTGATAGGCAGGATGTGGAAGCAAGGACCAAAGACTTGTGTAGCTGACCTGTACTAATAGGCCGATGGCTTACAACACACTATCAAAACAGTGTGTCGACAAAATACGATTTTTTGATTGTTCGCGTTCACTATGCGGTTACGAGACAACAACCTCGAACCTGAAGATTTGCAAGGATAAGCTACCGGACCACCATGGTTGGTTTGTGTGCTTCGTG
>NZ_JBKZDY010000049.1:0-260 GCF_046940185.1 Arthrobacter sp. 'calajunan' | reverse complement strand
CCATCCACTGTGTGTGGGTGAGGCCCCCAGCTAGATTACTGGGTTGATAGGCAGGATGTGGAAGCAAGGACCAAAGACTTGTGTAGCTGACCTGTACTAATAGGCCGATGGCTTACAACACACTATCTAAACTGTGTGTCGACAAAATACGTTTTTCTGATTGTTCGCGTTCACTATGCGGTTACGAGACAACAACCTCGAACCTGAAGATTTGCAAGGATAAGCTACCGGACCACCATGGTTGGTTTGTGTGCTTCGTG
>NZ_JBKZDY010000048.1:0-270 GCF_046940185.1 Arthrobacter sp. 'calajunan' | reverse complement strand
CGGTCCTCTTAACCTTCCAGCACCGGGCAGGAGTCAGTCCGTATACATCGTCTTGCGACTTCGCACGGACCTGTGTTTTTAGTAAACAGTCGCTTCCCCCTGGTCTCTGCGGCCCACACCCGCCTCCCCACCGCAAGGGTGGTTCACGGGGCAGGCCCCCCTTCTTCCGAAGTTACGGGGGCATTTTGCCGAGTTCCTTAACCATGATTCTCTCGATCGCCTTAGTATTCTCTACCTGATCACCTGTGTCGGTTTAGGGTACGGGCGGAC
>NZ_JBKZDY010000047.1:0-274 GCF_046940185.1 Arthrobacter sp. 'calajunan' | reverse complement strand
TAACCGGTCCTCTTAACCTTCCAGCACCGGGCAGGAGTCAGTCCGTATACATCGTCTTGCGACTTCGCACGGACCTGTGTTTTTAGTAAACAGTCGCTTCCCCCTGGTCTCTGCGGCCCACACCCGCCTCCGGAGAGCAAGTCTCCATCACGGGGCAGGCCCCCCTTCTTCCGAAGTTACGGGGGCATTTTGCCGAGTTCCTTAACCATGATTCTCTCGATCGCCTTAGTATTCTCTACCTGATCACCTGTGTCGGTTTAGGGTACGGGCGGAC
>NZ_JBKZDY010000046.1:0-278 GCF_046940185.1 Arthrobacter sp. 'calajunan' | reverse complement strand
ACACTAAACCGACACAGGTGATCAGGTAGAGAATACTAAGGCGATCGAGAGAATCATGGTTAAGGAACTCGGCAAAATGCCCCCGTAACTTCGGAAGAAGGGGGGCCTGCCCCGTGAACCACCCTTGCGGTGGGGAGGCGGGTGTGGGCCGCAGAGACCAGGGGGAAGCGACTGTTTACTAAAAACACAGGTCCGTGCGAAGTCGCAAGACGATGTATACGGACTGACTCCTGCCCGGTGCTGGAAGGTTAAGAGGACCGGTTAGCACACTTGTGTGC
>NZ_JBKZDY010000045.1:0-279 GCF_046940185.1 Arthrobacter sp. 'calajunan' | reverse complement strand
GGTAGTAGAAGCCCTCGGCCAGATCCCCGCCCAGGCGCTGCCCGCCGGTGACCAGGCGTCCACCTTCTTCCAGCGCGTCACCGCGGGGAACATGGTCGGCGCCGCAGTGGAATGGACCCGCTACTACGCAGGCTGGGCGGACAAGCTGCCGCTGGGCCGCATCACCAGCAACGGCGGGGCCGGCGGATCCTTCGGCCACACGCTGCGCCAGCCCAACGGCGTCATCGGCGCCATCATCACCTGGAACGCGCCGCTGATGTCCCTGGCCATGAAGGTCCC
>NZ_JBKZDY010000044.1:0-280 GCF_046940185.1 Arthrobacter sp. 'calajunan' | reverse complement strand
GCACAACGCAGGGTTAAACAGCGGAACCCCGCCCGGGGGGAGGGTTCCGCGGTTCGGTGTTCCAGAAGCCTAGGCTTCGAGCACCACAGGTACGATCATCGGGCGGCGGCGCAGCTTGCGCGAAACCCACGAGCCGATCACGCGGCGCGTGATCTGCTGCAGCTGGTGCGTGGTGTGGGTCGGGTTGTTCGCAACCGCCTCCACGATCGCGGCGGCGATCTTCGGCTTGATCTCGTTGAAGACCGAGTCCTCTTCGGCCACGCCGCGGGCGTGGATGTCC
>NZ_JBKZDY010000043.1:0-281 GCF_046940185.1 Arthrobacter sp. 'calajunan' | reverse complement strand
GGCCAGCAGGTCCAAGCCGCCCACCGCGCCGGAACTGAAGTACAGCCGGCCAGGCCCTGCCAGCTCCAGGCGCGCGGCGAATTCCCGGTCTGCCATCACTCCCACCGAGTTCACCAACAGGTCCGCGCCGGCTTCAAGGATGCGCACCGCATGCTCACGCACTGCCTGCTGCCCGGCGGATTCGACAATCATGTCGCAGCGCTCCAGCGCCTCGTCTAGGGAAAACTGCTCATAGGGAAGATCCTGCCGGCGGCGCAGGATCACGCCTTCCATCACTCCCC
>NZ_JBKZDY010000042.1:0-282 GCF_046940185.1 Arthrobacter sp. 'calajunan' | reverse complement strand
GAGTCAGCTTCTTATACCGGCGACCGACGACGCGGAGATCTGGGAGTACTTCGCCACCAGCTCCATGCCTGACCAGGTGCGCGCCACCGCGGTGCTGGAGCCGCTGGGCCAGGCCGACGGCGCGATGAGCGTCCCGGCGCTGGAGAGCGCGGTGAACTTGCGCCGTTCCCCGCTGGAACTGCTGCTGAAGGTGCAGGCCGTGGTCGGCGCCGTGGAACGCGTGGCCGGCGGCTGGATGCGCACCGACCTGCCTTGGTCCTACGACGCTGACCGCTACAAGCG
>NZ_JBKZDY010000041.1:0-288 GCF_046940185.1 Arthrobacter sp. 'calajunan' | reverse complement strand
ATGGAGCCCACCGAGTCGATCTGGCTCAGCTCCTCCACCGCGTTGGCGGCATCGATGACCTCAAGCAGCGCGTCCATGGAACCGTTGCGGGTGGCGATGGCGCGGGAGGCGTTGGGTCCGACATGGCGGATGGACAGCGCCACCAGCACCCGCCACAGCGGATTGCCCTTGGCCTTCTCCAGCTCGTCGAACAGCTTCTCGGTGCTCTTGGTTGGCACCGAGGGCTTCTTCGCGGTGGCCTTGGTGAAGAAGTAGGGCACCAGATCGAACCTGCCCGTTCCCTCCCCC
>NZ_JBKZDY010000040.1:0-288 GCF_046940185.1 Arthrobacter sp. 'calajunan' | reverse complement strand
GAGTGAACACCATGGAGCACCACGTCTTCGTGGTCAGCAACGACGACAAGAAGGACCTGGTCCGTGTGCTGGCGCAGGGCACCTCGCGCCGCATCATGTTCATGCGCACCAAGCACCACGCCACGAAGATGGCTGTAGTGCTGTCCAAGGCCGGCGTGCCAACCGGTGACCTGCACGGCAACCTGTCGCAGAACGCCCGCGACCGCAACCTGGCCGCCTTCGCCTCGGGCGAGGCAAAGGTCCTGGTCGCCACCGACGTAGCAGCCCGCGGCGTGCACGTCGACGGCG
>NZ_JBKZDY010000039.1:0-289 GCF_046940185.1 Arthrobacter sp. 'calajunan' | reverse complement strand
CGTCAAGGATCACCACGTCCGGCGAGGCGGCCAGCACTGTGGCCACCGACAACCGGCGCTTCTCCCCTCCGGAAAGCGTGACCGGGTTGGCTTCGGCCAAGTCCTGCAGGCCAAGCCGCTCCAGCAACTCCTGCACCCGGGCCTCGACCTGCCGCGGATCGTACTTCTGCTCCTCGGCCGCCCCGTGCCTGGCGCGCAGCGGCGCGAAAGCCAGCTCCTCGCGCACGGACTGGGTGACGAACTGGTGCTCGGGTTCCTGGAACACCGAGCCGATGCGGGCGACCAGCGC
>NZ_JBKZDY010000038.1:0-289 GCF_046940185.1 Arthrobacter sp. 'calajunan' | reverse complement strand
ATCTAATCCTGTTCGCTCCCCATGCTTTCGCTCCTCAGCGTCAGTAAATGCCCAGAGACCTGCCTTCGCCATCGGTGTTCCTCCTGATATCTGCGCATTTCACCGCTACACGAGGAATTCCAGTCTCCCCTACATCACTCTAGTCTGCCCGTACCCACCGCAGATCCGAGGGTGAGCCTCGGACTTTCTCGATAGACGCGACAAACCGCCTACGAGCTCTTTACGCCCAATAAATCCGGATAACGCTTGCGCCCTACGTATTACCGCGGCTGCTGGCACGTAGTTAGCC
>NZ_JBKZDY010000037.1:0-294 GCF_046940185.1 Arthrobacter sp. 'calajunan' | reverse complement strand
AAGTGGCTGCTCTAACGGATTGTAAGCGCACGGTTTCAGGTACTATTTCACTCCCCTCCCGGGGTACTTTTCACCATTCCCTCACGGTACAGATTCACTATCGGTCATCAAGTAGTATTCAGGCTTACCAGGTGGTCCTGGCAGATTCACACAAGGTTTCACGGGCCCCGTGCTTCTCGGGCATCCACACAAGAACGGCAGACACGCATTACTCCTACGGGACTAACACCCTCTCTGGTCCGGCATTCCAACCGATTCTCCTATACGCCTGCACCTCATCCCACCAGCGTAGAT
>NZ_JBKZDY010000036.1:0-299 GCF_046940185.1 Arthrobacter sp. 'calajunan' | reverse complement strand
GCTCGCCACCGCCGGAGGCCTCGGCTTCCTGATGGCCCAGCTGGCTCATTCGGCCGTGCTTCTGTGGCTTGCCGTGGTGCTTCACGGCGCGTCGGCGATGGGCGTCTCGGTGGTGTTGATGGCCGCCCTGCTGCGCGCCATTCCAATCAGCCGGATGGGCAGCGCCAGCGGCATCGTCTCGGCAGGGCAGTTCGGCGGATTCACCAGTGGCCCGCTGGCCATGGGCCTGCTGATCAGCTCCCCGGGCGGCTTCACCGCTGGCTGGATCGCCGTCGTCTGCATCTACCTAAGCTGCACCC
>NZ_JBKZDY010000035.1:0-300 GCF_046940185.1 Arthrobacter sp. 'calajunan' | reverse complement strand
TGGTGAAGCGCAGGTAGCGGTCGGTGCCCGCTTCCTTGATGCGGTAGGACTTGGTGTGGCTTTCGAACTGCAGGGTGTATTGGGTGACGGTTTCGCTGATCTGCTTGGGTCCCATGCCGTCGAACAGATCCGGGGTGGCGCGGAAGTGGGTGTCGAAGGCGGTGCGGCGGGCGGCGTTGACGTCCTGCAAGGGGGTGAGGATGGCCATGGCCTGGGGTTCGGTGAGTTCCCCGAGGGCGAAGCGTTGGGCGAGGAAGGGGGTGTCTTCGGCGAGGATGCGGGCGTTGGCCAGGTAGGAGC
>NZ_JBKZDY010000034.1:0-301 GCF_046940185.1 Arthrobacter sp. 'calajunan' | reverse complement strand
TCGCTGGACAGCACGGTGACTGCGGTGCCGAGCTTGATGTTCTGCGAGGTCGCCGCCAGCGCCGCAAGCACCGTCTCGGGTGAGGAGATCGAGAAGTCATCGCGATGGTGTTCCCCGATCCCGAAGAAGTCGAGTCCGACTTCTTCGGCCTTCTGGCCCTCGGCCAGCACGTTGCGGATCACGTGGGCGTGGGACAGCGGGGTTCCAGTGGCGTCCTCGGTGATATCGCCGAAGGTCTCGGCTCCAACCTGCGGAAGTTTCACGGTGGTGTTCATGGGTTCGGCCTCTCGCTAAATTGCAT
>NZ_JBKZDY010000033.1:0-308 GCF_046940185.1 Arthrobacter sp. 'calajunan' | reverse complement strand
GGGCCGTACTGGTGATCGTCCTGGTCATCGGTGTGGTCTTCGCCTTCAACTTCCTGGGTGGCGACAAGGACAACGTGGCCGAAAACAACGGCGCCTCGACCACCAGCGAAGCTCCAACCACCCCGGGTGAGTCCAAGACCCCTGAGGAATCCGAGGCTCCATCGCTGCCGGCACCGGCCTTGGCCGACGTCTCACGAGTGGTTCCGGGCAACCAGGAATTGAACTCGGAAACCGACGATACCTTGTCGAAGATGACTGACGGCAACGCCTCGAGCAGCTACAAGTCCTTCTCGTACACCACAGGAAAC
>NZ_JBKZDY010000032.1:0-318 GCF_046940185.1 Arthrobacter sp. 'calajunan' | reverse complement strand
CAGGTCGTGCAGCGGCCGGGAGCGTGCGTCGAGCAGCGCTGCCGCAGGTTGTGCCTTCATCCTCCCAGCGTAGCCCCTTGCCCGGCCGCTGCGTAGAGGCGCGAAAGTTCCAGCTCAC
This sequence comes from Arthrobacter sp. 'calajunan', assembly GCF_046940185.1. Classification (NCBI taxonomy): domain Bacteria; kingdom Bacillati; phylum Actinomycetota; class Actinomycetes; order Micrococcales; family Micrococcaceae; genus Arthrobacter; species Arthrobacter sp. 'calajunan'. The sequence continues at coordinate 200 of NZ_JBKZDY010000032.1, read as the reverse complement.
CGGCGGTCACCTTGCTCCCGTCAGCGGCCTTGGCGGTTGTAGCATGGCAGGCAGGAGAGAACCGTCCGCCACTTCTAAGGAACCCCATGCGCCTTTCGCCGCCCGCCGCACGTCGCGCCCTCGCCCTGCTGGCCGCCGGGACCCTGGCGCTGGCCGGATGCGCGGGCCAGCCGGGCTCCCAGGATGGCGACGCAGTGGCC
>NZ_JBKZDY010000031.1:0-330 GCF_046940185.1 Arthrobacter sp. 'calajunan' | reverse complement strand
AAACGCCGTACAATTAACACATGTACGAAGCAATGCAGCAACGCCACCGCCCGCCCGTACCACCGGTCCACACCGAATGCACCGCGGTGCTCACCGCCCTGGCCACCCAGCTCGCCCGCACCCTCGAATGCGGCAGCACCGCCGACTGCGCCGCCGCCATCGAAGAACTCACCGCCCTGACCGCCGGCTACGACTACCTCAAAGCGATGCTCGCCCACCAGCTGGAAAAAGAAGTCTTCCGCACCAACGAGAACAACGGCACCCACGCCAACGACCTCACCCGCGGAGCAGCCAGCACCGTCGCCCTGGCCCGCAAACGCGACCCCCGCG
>NZ_JBKZDY010000030.1:0-343 GCF_046940185.1 Arthrobacter sp. 'calajunan' | reverse complement strand
CGACGGGGCGGGCTTCATGGGCCGCGATCTGCGCCGAGCGCGAAGGTTCGCGACTCAAGCCAGTAACGGTGGACCAGAAGATTCCTGCACCGCGGATAGCGTCCAGATCCAGTGCGTCGGGGTCGATGTTCCAGTCCGGCGCCATGGGGAAGCGTCCATAGAAGTACAGCGGGAAGTCTTCCGGCGGCTGGATGGCACAGAAAGTCACCGGCGTCTGCAACGAGTCGTCACGAGCAACCAGTGTGCGGTCGACGCCGAACTTGTCCAGGTCGCGCTCCAGGAACGTTCCGAAGTCGTCGTCGCCAACCTTGGTGATGACACCTGCTGCACGTCCGTGCCGGGC
>NZ_JBKZDY010000029.1:0-356 GCF_046940185.1 Arthrobacter sp. 'calajunan' | reverse complement strand
GCGCTTCACCAAGGACCGCGACTGCATCCGCGTCAACGGCAAACTCCCCCTCGCCGCCGGCACCGCCCTGCAACAGCACCTGCGCCAAGAATCCCGCCGGCTGCGCCAGCACGGCGACCCGCGCACCCGCACCCAACTGCAGGCGGACCTGTTCACCGCCTACCCCATCGCCGGGCACCCCGACAAACTCCCCCTGGCCCTCAACATCAAACTGGTCATGACCGACAAAACCCTGTTCCTCGGCGACCGCACCCCCGCCTGGCTCGAAGGCTACGGCTACATCCCCGCCCAGCACGCCCGAGAACTCATCGCCGGCGCGGAAATCCGCAACGAGGACTACTTCCACCACTACCCCG
>NZ_JBKZDY010000028.1:0-422 GCF_046940185.1 Arthrobacter sp. 'calajunan' | reverse complement strand
CTGACCGAGTCCCTTGCTTCGCTGGATCCGGAGGTGGCGCAGCGGATCGATGCTGAGCTGGCCCGCCAGCAGCGCGGCCTGGAAATGATCGCCTCGGAAAACCACACGGCCCAGGCCGTGATGCAGGCGCAGGGTTCGGTGCTGACCAACAAGTACGCCGAGGGCTACCCGGGCCGCCGCTACTACGGCGGCTGCGAAGAGGTCGACGTCATCGAGACCCTGGCCATCGAGCGCGTCAAGGAACTGTTCGGCGCGAAGTTCGCCAACGTCCAGCCGCACTCCGGGGCCCAGGCCAACGCGTCGGTTTACCACGCGCTGGTGCGTCCGGGCGATACCGTGCTGGGCTTGAACCTGGCCCACGGCGGGCATTTGACCCACGGCATGAAGATCAACTTCTCCGGCCGCCTGTTCAACATCGTCCC
>NZ_JBKZDY010000027.1:0-433 GCF_046940185.1 Arthrobacter sp. 'calajunan' | reverse complement strand
GCGATGCTCGCCCACCAGCTGGAAAAAGAAGTCTTCCGCACCAACGAGAACAACGGCACCCACGCCAACGACCTCACCCGCGGAGCAGCCAGCACCGTCGCCCTGGCCCGCAAACGCGACCCCCGCGGCTACCGCTCCTACCTGGCCAACGCCCGCATCCTCGCCGAAGACACCCCCTTCCTCGCCCAACGCTTCGCCCTCGGGGAACTCACCGAACCCCAGGCCATGGCCATCCTCACCCCCTTGCAGGACGTCAACGCAGCCCGCCGCACCGCCTTCGACACCCACTTCCGCGCCACCCCGGACCTGTTCGACGGCATGGGACCCAAGCAGATCAGCGAAACCGTCACCCAATACACCCTGCAGTTCGAAAGCCACACCAAGTCCTACCGCATCAAGGAAGCGGGCACCGACCGCTACCTGCGCTTCACCA
>NZ_JBKZDY010000026.1:0-472 GCF_046940185.1 Arthrobacter sp. 'calajunan' | reverse complement strand
CTACGGGTCGGGGTCTTCGAGGGGGTCTTCGAGTTCCTCCCGGGTCCAGGGTTTCCCGCGCACCCATTTGGACTGGGTGAGCAGGTCCGGGAACTGCCGGTGCCGGTACCCGGTCACCGGCGGGGCGACCGACCGGTAGTAGGCTCCGGTGCCGGGGTTGATCCGGATCGAGTGGGAGAACTCCCCGACGGGCACTTCGACCCAGTTCGGTGATTCCTTGGCCTTGTTGCATAACGCGCAGCGTCCGTCGGCGTTCAGCACGTTGGTCGGGCCGCCGAGGTGGTGCTGGATGACGTGGTCGACTTCTTCGACCAGTCCGTCGCAGTAGGGGGTGCGGCAGTGCTTGTCGCGGATCTTGATGAATTCCTTGAGTCCGGGCGGGAAGGCGCGGGCGGTGGAGTCCATGGCGATCAGCTCGCTGTCGCCGGGGGCGGTGTAGAGCCGCTGGATGTCGGGGAAGGTTTCGATGCGC
>NZ_JBKZDY010000025.1:0-505 GCF_046940185.1 Arthrobacter sp. 'calajunan' | reverse complement strand
GCGCTTCACCAAGGACCGCGACTGCATCCGCGTCAACGGCAAACTCCCCCTCGCCGCCGGCACCGCCCTGCAACAGCACCTGCGCCAAGAATCCCGCCGGCTGCGCCAGCACGGCGACCCGCGCACCGGCACCCAACTGCAGGCGGACCTGTTCACCGCCTACCCCCTCGCCGGGCACCCCGACAAACTCCCCCTGGCCCTCAACATCAAACTGGTCATGACCGACAAGACCCTGTTCCTCGGCGACCGCACCCCCGCCTGGCTCGAAGGCTACGGCTACATCCCCGCCCAGCACGCCCGAGAACTCATCGCCGGCGCGGAAATCCGCAACGAGGACTACTTCCACCACTACCCCGACGCGCACGACGACCTCGCCCTGCGCATCGAAACCTTCCCCGACATCCAGCGGCTCTACACCGCCCCCGGCGACAGCGAGCTGATCGCCATGGACTCCACCGCCCGCGCCTTCCCGCCCGGACTCAAGGAATTCATCAAGATCCGCGAC
>NZ_JBKZDY010000024.1:0-3527 GCF_046940185.1 Arthrobacter sp. 'calajunan' | reverse complement strand
CTCAAACAACAAACACTTACCGGTTCTCCGCCACCCCTATTCCAGGAGGCGATATCGTCCAGCGTTATATTCATATTCTATAATCATTGAATTCTGAAAGTCAAATCGATTCTTTGTGATTTGAACCGGTATTCTTTGATTCCCATTCAATTCCAGCTTATCCACACATGGTGTGGAAAACCTTGATTTTCCGGGGTTTTCGCCGCCTCGTCCTGGTCGGTTGGTGTTCCGTCCGGCTCGTGGCGACAAGGAAAAACTATACACGGGTTGTCGGGGGTCTGCAAATCGGCGGGGTGCTGCGGGACGGTGAGCGTGGACACATAAAAACGAGGCCATTTCTGGATCCCGATAATCGATGTTTTTTGTATGCCCATAGGCGCAGGAAGCAATAACGAGCCCAGTCGACTGATGGGCAGCAATCTACAGTGTGGATTCCGCCCGACCCCGGGCCGGCCCTTTCACGCTCCTGGAATCACCTTCCGGAAACTTGCGAAACGTCCTTGCCGGCGAAGGCCCATAAGACTCCCAACCGTTCACGTCGTTGTTGTGGACTCCCACCCCGTGCACGACAGCCTGCTGCATCTGGGGAGCCTGTATTAAGATCCCTGCTTCCAATGATTTTGATGGGGCACTCTTAGGCAGTCTCAATATTGCACCAGTACTTCACCGCGCTCTGCCCAAACTTCAGTCACGGTGCAGAGCTCATGATCGTTCTTCCAAACGACCTTGCCAATTCTGCGCAGTTGCAATATCTCGTAGTACATCGGTTCTGCTGGCACCGGCATTCTGGCAACCCGCCAACACCTGTGAGCGCCCGGCAGCATCTATTGATCGGGTTGCTTCCGCCGCGGTTCGAAGTCAAGAGCCTCCGGTTGCCGGAGCTGCAGTTACCCGCAGGGAACCACGACTGGCTCACTCGAACGTACTTTCGATCCGTCTACTTGCAAAGGTATGGTTGGCAAGACGGAGTATGGCATGTGGCTGGAAGCGAAGCGTGCGGGCCTGCTGTGCTTCCGATAGCCGGCGCTGCCCATCGGGGCGAAAGGCTTCTAGAACCTCTGTTGCCCGTTCAGCGCCAGCTTCAGACCAAGGCGCGTAAATTAGTCTCGGCCCTACCATAGGTAGAACGCCGTGGCCTTCTGGGCAACATGCTGGACGATTTCCCCTGCAGTTTGCAGATATTCACACCGATAAGAGGTCTTTGACCGTTGCCTGCCCTCAGGCCAGCAGATCTGCCGTGATGCGGGTTCGATAGTAATGCATGAGCGAAAGAGTGTGCTAGCTCGGCGAAGGCAACGTATGGCGTGAACCTGGATTCCCGGCCAACAACAGGTGTGCATGCAAACTAGTGTTCGCCAACGCTCGATCATTCAGTTTTGTGGACACCACTCGTCCAAGGAACGCCAGTATGGGGCGAGCAACCGTTCCGCCTTCGCGCCACAGCAGGATCAACGATGAAACTGGCTACCTCTGCCCAAGACTGCTCGTTTGGCTACGAACGAGCCAAGAGAACTAGCGCCCGAAGAAGATTTCCCGAGAATAGCACCGAGCATGTAACGACTGATGCTTCAGCTGACTGCTAGCCGGCGAAAACGCAGCTCCCTTTGTGTCCCGCGTAGAGGAGATCCACTGAAAGGAAGCGCGCTCAGGTCGATGCTGTTCGCTGCCCTCAGGGCCAGCTAGTTTGCGGAAGCTGCGGCTTTATCGGTCAGGCCGAGTACCCGCGCAAACTCTTCCCAGTGCTTACGGCGGAGGTTCTTTGTCTTGCCCGCAACCGTGAGGGCCAATGTATCGTCGCCATAGATTAAAGTGCACGGAACATCGTAAATTGGTGCAATCGCGAAGCGTCCGTCTTGGCCAGCCAGCATGGATACGTTCTTTCCATGTAAGTCACCGTTGCCACTGAGCCATGCGAAGAGAAACTGAATGTAGAGGTTCCTCTTGGCAAGGAGTGGAGCGTGCCAATTCCGAGCCAGGGCTTCGGATACTTCCTCGGAGGTTACCAAGTACTTCGCGCTCGGTGGAGGGTTCAGCACCTGCGTAGCGTCATCCAATGCCAACTTCTTCGATCCAGATACACCAGCTCTGTACACTCTGCCGAAACGTTCAACCAGCAGTCCTCCAAGTTGATGCGCGTCATGGACCAGCTTGCTCTTCACGACAGGGAGTTTCAGAAACCTTGCTGCAGCGAGAGGTGCTGCTTCATTTACGATGAGATGTGGATGATCGCGTGGATCCAATTTGAGCATGTATGCATTCCCAGCCAATGACATCGGCGTAGTAAGCATCGTGGCGCTGATCTTTTCCTGAACCCCAGGAATTGAGTGCAGATCAAGCGACTTCGCCAAGGCTGTGAAGTCCAGTTCAGAAGGTTTCAAAAATTCTGCAAGTGCCGGCGGTTGCGTCAGCGCTGTTCCGGCAGGGACGATGCTGACGTTGCCCGGTGTATCCGCCCCTACGATCATGAGCAGTGTCAGCTCGTCTGACATGCTCGTCTTAGCCGCATGCTTCAGCACTGTGAGCCTGTGACCCTCAGGAAGCATCCCTGAGAAGAAGGAGGGAAGGGCACCCCGTGCGCCGGTATACGGCCCTTCGCGGGTCGGCAAAGAGGATGCAATGCGCGGTGCACCCGAAGCCAAATATGAGTCGGAGTAGGAGAACACCACGCTGCCGTCTTGACGTCGAACTAGCTTCCCGGCAATACATCCTCGTAGTAGACATCCGCCTCTTGTACTTGTTTGAGATCCTGAAGTTCGTAGGTCACTTCTCCACCATGAGCTTTATTCCCAATACGGATGCAGTTGAAACAACGGCGCTAAAAGATGGGTTGCCCTGCCCACTTTCCATCGATCTCAATGTTCGTTCAGAGATTCCCGCCAGGTCGGCAAGCTGTTCCTGAGTAAGGCCGTTCTCCTTACGCACTGATTGAATCACTGCGCCGATCTCCGACAATGAACTCATGAGAATCTCCAGACCGGCAGAATATCGCCGTAAGTAGCAGTCTAATCATCATAGCCTCAAGAGGTAAACAATTCGGTAGAATACTGCCGAATTAGCATCGCCAACTCAAGGTTCATAGATTTCGACTAGCTAATCAGCAGAATACTGCCAACATAAGCTCCGCAGCTTGAGGGGCCGAGTCCCGGTATTGGACAACTCGACACAGAGCACTAAAAGTTAACCTTGCAGCTGAACTCCGCTTAAACAGGAAAACGGGGGAACTTCTGCTCCCCCACTACCAAACTGCCTTGCCCCACGCCATCCCCACGGGGCCGGCCGCAGGACAGCACCCCAAACCGCCCAGAAGGCACCGCGCCGCCACCGAAAACCCCCGCTTAAACAACAAAACGGGGGAGCCACCGCTCCCCCACCGCACCAGCCACCCAGCCAGGCCGTCCCGGCCAGGTGGATCCACCGGTTAAACCAGCAGAAGGCCCCAACACTGTTGGAGCCTCCCACTTCTCAAGTTAAGTCCGGCGGTGACCTACTCTCCCACACCCTCACGAGTGCAGTACCATCGGCGCAAT
>NZ_JBKZDY010000023.1:0-4915 GCF_046940185.1 Arthrobacter sp. 'calajunan' | reverse complement strand
TTTCGTATTCACCAAACAAAAAATAATTTGGTATCAACAAACTTGGCACACTATTGAGTTCTCAAACAACAAACACTTACCGGTTCTCCGCCACCCCTATTCCAGGAGGCGATATCGTCCAGCGTTAGTTTCCGAAATTGCAAAAGAAATCTTTTAGATCATTTGAATCTCGGAGATTTTCGCTTCGAATTCGGTTCAGATTTCCTCGAACCTTGTTTCGGCGACAGATAAAAACTATACACACCTTTTTCGGCACTTACAAATCGTAGGGCTACTTTTCCGGGTGACTGTCGCCACAGGCATTAGAGGGCCGGTGCGCACGATAAGCAGTTCCCCAATGTCGCCTGCTCTCCGGACAGGCTGCCGCGCCACACCAACGTGACAGCACGAGCTCCGGTCTGTGGAGAGCGCGGTTCCCTGCTTGCTGGATACTGCGGGCTCGGGGCCAGCCAGTCGAAATCTTGTAAGCGGTGTTCTCTCCGAATGCTGCCGGAGGTCACCGGCAGAACGGACAGCATGGCAATGGGCCTTATCCCGTCGACAGCATGAGCTGATGACGCCAGCTACAGTTCATTGAGTTTCATAGCTGCCCGGTTCGATGTATGGGTTCACTCCTGGTATCCGTTGCGACGATGTCTTGGTATCTGACGCTGCCAAGTTTCCGTGTAACCGCGGTGAGACTAAGCCCTAGGGCGACCTTCCCTCCTAAAACAAACCGCTTACCCAACGACAGCAATCCGGGATGGTTCCTGGCTAGTAGTCGCATCCGTGGTCCACTGATACAGCAGATGTCTTGCACCCTGTGTTGGACATGTCCGACGAGAGCAGTGTCAATGCCCGCCTGTTGACGTTCGCGGCGTCAAATTCAACGCAGACCAGAATCATATGACTTGTCACCCAATAAGCGCGGGCTAGCGGAGATGTCCATGAATCGATGGCTTGCTGACCGCACGTGCCTGGACCCCACTCGGATTTTCATACAGTATGACCTCATCGGGAAACAAGGCCGGCTTGTAGTGCCGCCATCGATGTTCGGTCAATTAGTGGAACCATTCGTTGCCCCACAGGGCGTCGCCATACTGCTTTCGATTGCTGTCGGCCCAAGTGCGCAGCTCCTTATCCCAAGCTCTTGGCATGACCATGAACTTTGGGTCCAAGAAACTAGTCGGGCCCCAACGCATAGCTACTCCGCTTTGTACGCACCATAGGCCCAAGCCCTTATCCGGTTCTCATTGGTTCTGCAGCCAGCGTGGCGAATCTTGTGAATAGTGGGGTCTGGCCTTGGCGACCTGTCCGGGCCAGACACACTTTATTGCCTATAGCCCACATTTTGGCCTCTAGCCCGGAGTCAAGAACTCTCTTCCTGCGGACGGACAAGAAGAACTGGTCAAACAAAAAACGCGGAACCGAAGTTCCGCGTTTAGATTTGTGACCCCAACGGGATTCGAACCCGTGTTGCCGCCGTGAGAGGGCGGAGTACTAGGCCGCTATACGATGGGGCCGTATGCTGAAGTTTCCTTCAGCTCACCGAATTGCTCCAGTGAAGCGCTGGGATACCAGGACTCGAACCTAGAATGACGGAACCAGAAACCGTTGTGTTGCCAATTACACCATATCCCAATATGACTTGGCCTCCGCCAGAATCAATTACCTAGGTAATGATCTTTTGGATGCCTTAGCACGAGATATAACTATACACAGTAATTCTGGATATCGCACATCCTGAGTAGCTTTTCGATAGTGATCTAAGACTCGCTGCCTGTTCGGCCTGCATTTGTGAGCTTCAGTTAAACAACAAGGAGGAATCCGAAGATTCCTCCTTGCGTTCTGGTCGGGATAACAGGATTTGAACCTGCGACCTCGTCGTCCCGAACGACGCGCGCTACCAAACTGCGCCATATCCCGTAATCAAGAACGTTTTTACTCTACACCCGGTTACCTCAGATCGCATAATCGAGGCTTCGATTCGATTGTCATCGTACGTATCTGTCGTAATAGAAGCGCTTGTCGCAGTCTATATCGCCTTGCCCGGGTTCAATATGTTCATTGGATCCAGCAGCCCCTTGATCTTTTGCTGCAATTCGATAACTTGGCTGGATTGCTCCCAGGGGAGCCAGTCTTTCTTGATGAGTCCGACGCCGTGCTCGCCTGTAATCGTGCCTCCCATTTCAAGGGCAATGCGAACGGACTCCTGCACAGCGCGGTCCAGTCGCTCCAGCGGGTTCGGCCCATCCGAGGGGTCGACGTAGAACGTCGGATGCAGGTTTCCGTCACCGGCGTGGGAAATCAGCCTCAACTGAACCTGTTCTTGCCTCGCGGCCTGTTGCACACGATGAACGTACTCAACCATGAGACTTTTGGGGACGGCTACGTCTTCACCAGTACGGTACGCATCGTCTTTCGCATCTCCACGGCTGGTGCGACGCATTTCAATGAGAGCCGTTGCAGATTCATCGCCGCTCTCGCTCAGCCGTACGGAGTCGTTCTTGAAGGTTTCACGAAGAACCGCTTCTTCTTGCTCTGCACCATATCCGTCTAGTCGAACGAGCAGCATTGCACCGCCACTGCCAGCATGAGCTGTCCCATACTGTGCGTCCAAGACCTTCATCGTTGCGTGATCGATCAACTCCAGAATCGCTGGTTGGATACGTGCCTTGGCAATCCTTTGGACTCCTTCGACAGCAACTTCAAGATCCTCGAAAACTAATGCGACGTCTCGTTCGTCAACGGGCAAATAACGAAGCCGTAGCACCGCGCGAACGATCACACCCAATGTTCCTTCGGAACCTGTGAACAAGGCTGTCAGATCATAGCCGGCAACGCCCTTGAACGTATTCTTTCCAACATGTATTAGGCTCCCGTCCGCCAAGACAACGTCTAGCCCAAGAACCGACTCCCGGGTGACACCGTACTTCGCGCAACGCAATCCCCCGGCGTTCGTCGCAATGTTTCCACCGATGGTCGACATCTTGTAACTTGCCGGATCCGGAGCGTACATCAGACCGAACTCGGAGACGGCAAGATTCAAATGATGGTTAATCACGCCGGGCTCGACGACCGCGACTTCGTCCTGAGGCCGAATCTCGATGATCCTGTTCATCTTGCTGAGATTCAGGATGATAGCTTCATTAGTGACATGGACGGCGCCCGATACGCCAGTACCAGCACCGCGGCTGATCACCGAGAGCCGGTGTTCACTGGCCAGCTGCATTAGTTCCTGAACTTGCCCAACTTTTGTTGGAAAAACGACAGCGAGTGGCATCATGGGCTCATCTGCCAGTTGGCCGAAATCTCTCGAATTTTCCATGAGCACGGACTCACTAACGGATACCATGCCTGCAGGAAATCTCGCCGTGAGCTCATCAAGCAATTTCTTATTGCGTCGCATGCGTGGTCTGACTTCCTGGTCATTTGGGCTCATAGTTCAGACACTACATCTGACAGCGCCTGGAGCGACAGTAAGCGCCGACGAAAGGCTGCGGCAGGCGGCCGCGAACCGTGGCGCAATCATCTCTTTCTCGTCACTAGCCATATGAAAAGTCACCTATGCCCATTGGCGCTCCACCATCAATGATGACGATTCCAGTTGTCAATGCGCATCGGATCACGGAAGCCGCTCCGTACGAGCCATGGCCGAGGCATCTAAGAAATCTACAGAGCTTACGACGAAACAGCGTTGTCATTTCACTCCGTCAGTGAATCGTCAGGCACTTTCCGCCACACGGTTATGCAGCTGATCGAACGGGTGCCGAGGTCCCGCCCGGGTCTGGATACTCTGCCAGGCTAAGACCATCGACGACCATCTGGGCATCGTCGAAGGCTTCGTTTAGGGAAAATGAGGCAAGGTCCGCGCCGCCGCAATGCGCAAATGGCTGGCCGGCATCGGTTGCCACGATACGAGGTCGAGGCTCCTCGAGCCGCCAGCACGACGATGAAGGTATCGACTCAAGGAACACAGGTCCCAGCATGAGTAACTGCATGACTCAAGGGAGACTAAGCCATGCAAATGGCTGAAGCACGCGTACGCCGAGAACTTGTCGCCAACGGAACTCGCACGGCGCTGCTAAACGCGAGGCCGGACTAGCGCCATCACCAGATGTTGGTCCCCTGGCGGTTCGGGAAATATCCATCGCATACGTGTCCGTGGGTTGGAGCTTCCTCGCGATTGCTCTATCCAGGAGTATGCCCTGTGGGTATCGAAAAATCCGTGGTCGCGAAGCCTATGGCCGGCATCATGGAGTGCAATCCATTGGTCGCCACGTTCTCTGCCACGTTTTCTGTACAGAGGCCCGCATCAGCAATCGGGTGAACCCGTCAGGCAAGGACGGGCGGGAGAACTCCGCGCAAAACGCCCGTACCGGTCTATTGCCAACTGGCACCCGCTCCTACCCTGGAGTACTTGTTTTTCAACGATTCAGAAGCCTCGTGCGGCTCGATCATCGCCTTGGCGCTGTCAAGGGTATCGGGGCACTCCTCGTTTATCAGCAGCGATGCAGCCTCGGGTAATGACAACTTCACCCAATCCCTTCGAGACGTTCGTCAACGAGTTCGGTGCCAAACTGAAGGTGCCTGCTCATGAGCGCAGAGAGAGCAGTTGAAAAGGACCAGCATTCGGTCCCGCGCCCGTTGACTTCTTCCTCCAGTGGCCAAAGACTCACTGTGGATTCTCAAGTGCTCAGGCGGAAGTCAAAACCTTTTCCTGGATCGGTAGGCATTACCGACCCGAACATGCCTGACGAATCGTGCCTATGCTGCTCGGACGTCAATATTCAGCATCTCTTGCCCAGGGGTTTTGTTGTGGTCCGGGCTCTTCCCCGCTCCGCAGCCAACCGCACCGCGCCGCGGCCCCGGCAGCGCTTCCCTTGTCCCACGCCATCCCCACGGGGCCGGCCGCAGGACAGCACCCCAGACCGCC
>NZ_JBKZDY010000022.1:1277-5423 GCF_046940185.1 Arthrobacter sp. 'calajunan' | reverse complement strand
CCGTGTGTTGTTCCGAGTGTTTTTATTCGCCAGGATTTCATCACCACGTGTGGCCCCGTCTTTTTCCGGTGGGGTTGTGGTGGCTTTTTGTTTTTTATGGAGAGTTTGATCCTGGCTCAGGATGAACGCTGGCGGCGTGCTTAACACATGCAAGTCGAACGATGAAGCCCAGCTTGCTGGGTGGATTAGTGGCGAACGGGTGAGTAACACGTGAGTAACCTGCCCCTGACTCTGGGATAAGCCCGGGAAACTGGGTCTAATACCGGATATGACTTTTGACCGCATGGTTGAGGGTGGAAAGATTTATCGGTTGGGGATGGACTCGCGGCCTATCAGCTTGTTGGTGAGGTAATGGCTCACCAAGGCGACGACGGGTAGCCGGCCTGAGAGGGTGACCGGCCACACTGGGACTGAGACACGGCCCAGACTCCTACGGGAGGCAGCAGTGGGGAATATTGCACAATGGGCGCAAGCCTGATGCAGCGACGCCGCGTGAGGGATGACGGCCTTCGGGTTGTAAACCTCTTTCAGTAGGGAAGAAGCGAGAGTGACGGTACCTGCAGAAGAAGCGCCGGCTAACTACGTGCCAGCAGCCGCGGTAATACGTAGGGCGCAAGCGTTATCCGGATTTATTGGGCGTAAAGAGCTCGTAGGCGGTTTGTCGCGTCTATCGTGAAAGTCCGAGGCTCAACCTCGGATCTGCGGTGGGTACGGGCAGACTAGAGTGATGTAGGGGAGACTGGAATTCCTGGTGTAGCGGTGAAATGCGCAGATATCAGGAGGAACACCGATGGCGAAGGCAGGTCTCTGGGCATTTACTGACGCTGAGGAGCGAAAGCATGGGGAGCGAACAGGATTAGATACCCTGGTAGTCCATGCCGTAAACGTTGGGCACTAGGTGTGGGGGACATTCCACGTTTTCCGCGCCGTAGCTAACGCATTAAGTGCCCCGCCTGGGGAGTACGGCCGCAAGGCTAAAACTCAAAGGAATTGACGGGGGCCCGCACAAGCGGCGGAGCATGCGGATTAATTCGATGCAACGCGAAGAACCTTACCAAGGCTTGACATGTTCCAGATCGCCTCAGAGATGGGGTTTCCCTTCGGGGCTGGTTCACAGGTGGTGCATGGTTGTCGTCAGCTCGTGTCGTGAGATGTTGGGTTAAGTCCCGCAACGAGCGCAACCCTCGTTCCATGTTGCCAGCGGGTTATGCCGGGGACTCATGGGAGACTGCCGGGGTCAACTCGGAGGAAGGTGGGGATGACGTCAAATCATCATGCCCCTTATGTCTTGGGCTTCACGCATGCTACAATGGCCGGTACAATGGGTTGCGATACTGTGAGGTGGAGCTAATCCCTAAAAGCCGGTCTCAGTTCGGATTGGGGTCTGCAACTCGACCCCATGAAGTCGGAGTCGCTAGTAATCGCAGATCAGCAACGCTGCGGTGAATACGTTCCCGGGCCTTGTACACACCGCCCGTCAAGTCACGAAAGTTGGTAACACCCGAAGCCGATGGCCTAACCACCTTGTGTGGGGGGAGTCGTCGAAGGTGGGACTGGCGATTGGGACTAAGTCGTAACAAGGTAGCCGTACCGGAAGGTGCGGCTGGATCACCTCCTTTCTAAGGAGCTAACCAGTTTTGGTTGCCCATGTCTGTGCCCGAGTGTGGTGCAGGTGGGTTGCTCGAGGGTGGAATGTCAATGAACTCAACACTGGGAAACGGGTTTTCGAGGGCGATCGTGTGGTTGTTTTCGGGGGTTCGGGTGTTGGCATGGTTTGTGTTGTGTGGCGTGTGTGGTTTAGTACGCAGTGCCGGCTCCTTGTGGGGTTGGTGGTGTTGGAAGGGCGCATGGGTCGTGTGATGCGAATGAGTATGTTTGGTGCACTGTTGGGTTTTGAGGCAACAAGCCTCCTGGCCGCCTGGTCCCTTTGCGGGGTTTGGTGGGTTGGGTGCTTGGTGTTTCGGTGTTTGTCCTGTGTCTGCTGGCATGGTGTCCTGGCTGGTCCTTTTGGGGCTGGTGTGTGGGGTGCTGTTGTTGGGGGTGCGGGGTTGTTGTTTGGGAACTGTATAGTGAACGCGAGCATCTTGCAGATGAGATGAGCTGTGTGCGCCTGTCCTGGGTGTGTGTGGTGTTTGAGTCTTGTTTGTAGTGATTTTGTTGATTGTTTTATAGCTCAATTTTTGAGAACTTTGTTTTGTGTTGAAGTTTTTAAGGGCGCACGGTGGATGCCTTGGCATCAAGAGCCGATGAAGGACGTGGGAATCTGCGATAAGCCTGGTGGAGTCGATAACCGGACGTTGAGGCCAGGATTTCCGAATGGGGGAACCCCGCACCATGTTATGTGGTGTGACCTGCAGCTGAATGTATAGGCTGTGTGGAGGGAACGCGGGGAAGTGAAACATCTCAGTACCCGCAGGAAGAGAAAACAATAGTGATTCCGTTAGTAGTGGCGAGCGAACGCGGATGGGGCTAAACCGGTTGGTGTGTGATAGCGGATAGGCGTTGCATCATCGGGGTTGTGGGGTCCACATGTACCAGTTCTATCTACGCTGGTGGGATGAGGTGCAGGCGTATAGGTGAATCGGTTGGAATGCCGGACCAGAGAGGGTGATAGTCCCGTAGGTGTAATGCGTGTCTGCCGTTCTTGTGTGGATGCCCGAGTAGCACGGGGCCCGTGAAACCTTGTGTGAATCTGCCAGGACCACCTGGTAAGCCTGAATACTACTTGATGACCGATAGTGAATCAGTACCGTGAGGGAATGGTGAAAAGTACCCCGGGAGGGGAGTGAAATAGTACCTGAAACCGTGCGCTTACAATCCGTTAGAGCAGCCACTTGTGGTTGTGATGGCGTGCCTTTTGAAGAATGAGCCTGCGAGTTAGTGTTACGTCGCGAGGTTAACCCGTGGGGGGAAGCCGTAGCGAAAGCGAGTCTGAATAGGGCGAGTGAGTGGCGTGATCTAGACCCGAAGCGAAGTGATCTACCCATGGCCAGGTTGAAGCGCGTGTAAGAGCGTGTGGAGGACCGAACCCACTTCAGTTGAAAATGGAGGGGATGAGCTGTGGGTAGGGGTGAAAGGCCAATCAAACTTCGTGATAGCTGGTTCTCCCCGAAATGCATTTAGGTGCAGCGTTGCGTGTTTCTTGCTGGAGGTAGAGCTACTGGATAGGCGATGGGCCCTACAAGGTTACTGACCTTAGCCAAACTCCGAATGCCGGTAAGTTAGAGCGCAGCAGTGAGACTGTGGGGGATAAGCTTCATAGTCGAGAGGGAAACAGCCCAGAACGCCAACTAAGGCCCCTAAGCGTGTGCTAAGTGGGAAAGGATGTGGAGTTGCTGTGACAACCAGGAGGTTGGCTTAGAAGCAGCCACCCTTGAAAGAGTGCGTAATAGCTCACTGGTCAAGTGATTCCGCGCCGATAATGTAGCGGGGCTCAAGCACACCGCCGAAGTTGCGTCATTCAAACATGTCATTGGCCTTTGTGGTCCAGTGGTTTGGATGGGTAGGGGAGCGTCGTGTGGACGGTGAAGTCGCGGTGGAAACCAGCGGTGGAGGCCACACGAGTGAGAATGCAGGCATGAGTAGCGAATGACGGGTGAGAAACCCGTCCGCCGAATGATCAAGGGTTCCAGGGTCAAGCTAATCTGCCCTGGGTTAGTCGGGACCTAAGGCGAGGCCGACAGGCGTAGTCGATGGACAACGGGTTGATATTCCCGTACCGGCGAAGGACCGCCCATACTGAGCAATGGATGCTAACCATGACGGATTCCAGCGTTGATGCCTTTTAGGTGTCTTGTTGGTTGGTGTGGTGGGAACCGATGTTGTGAGGTCAGCGTATTAACAGGTGTGACGCAGGAAGGTAGCCGAGCCAGGCAATGGAATTGACCTGGTCCAAGGGTGTAGGAAGAACGGTAGGCAAATCCGCTGTTCATTGTTTCTGAGACCTGATAGGCGCCCCGTTTGTGGGGTGATTCGGTGATCCTATGCTGCCTAGAAAAGCATCGGCGCGAGGTCCCAGTCCGCCCGTACCCTAAACCGACACAGGTGATCAGGTAGAGAATACTAAGGCGATCGAGAGAATCATGGTTAAGGAACTCGGCAAAATGCCCCCGTAACTTCGGAAGAAGGGGGGCCTGCCCCGTGATG
>NZ_JBKZDY010000022.1:0-1181 GCF_046940185.1 Arthrobacter sp. 'calajunan' | reverse complement strand
TGGCGGGTGTGGGCCGCAGAGACCAGGGGGAAGCGACTGTTTACTAAAAACACAGGTCCGTGCGAAGTCGCAAGACGATGTATACGGACTGACTCCTGCCCGGTGCTGGAAGGTTAAGAGGACCGGTTAGCACACTTGTGTGCGAAGCTGAGAATTTAAGCCCCAGTAAACGGCGGTGGTAACTATAACCATCCTAAGGTAGCGAAATTCCTTGTCGGGTAAGTTCCGACCTGCACGAATGGAGTAACGACTTCCCCGCTGTCTCAACCATGAACTCGGCGAAATTGCAGTACGAGTAAAGATGCTCGTTACGCGCAGCAGGACGGAAAGACCCCGAGACCTTTACTATAGTTTGGTATTGGTGTTCGGTGCAGCTTGTGTAGGATAGGTGGGAGACTGTGAAGCTCGGACGCTAGTTCGGGTGGAGTCATCGTTGAAATACCACTCTGGCTGTACCGGTCACCTAACTTCGGACCATGATCTGGTTCAGGGACAGTGCCTGATGGGTAGTTTAACTGGGGCGGTTGCCTCCTAAAATGTAACGGAGGCGCCCAAAGGTTCCCTCAGCCTGGTTGGCAATCAGGTGTTGAGTGTAAGTGCACAAGGGAGCTTGACTGTGAGAGTGACAGCTCGAGCAGGGACGAAAGTCGGGACTAGTGATCCGGCGGCACCTCGTGGAAGGGCCGTCGCTCAACGGATAAAAGGTACCTCGGGGATAACAGGCTGATCTTGCCCAAGAGTCCATATCGACGGCATGGTTTGGCACCTCGATGTCGGCTCGTCGCATCCTGGGGCTGGAGTAGGTCCCAAGGGTTGGGCTGTTCGCCCATTAAAGCGGTACGCGAGCTGGGTTTAGAACGTCGTGAGACAGTTCGGTCCCTATCCGCTGCGCGCGTTGGAAATTTGAGAAGGGCTGTCCTTAGTACGAGAGGACCGGGACGGACGAACCTCTGGTGTGTCAGTTGTACTGCCAAGTGCATCGCTGATTAGCTACGTTTGGAAGGGATAACCGCTGAAAGCATCTAAGCGGGAAGCCTGCTTCGAGATGAGATTTCCATCCACTGTGTGTGGGTGAGGCCCCCAGCTAGATTACTGGGTTGATAGGCAGGATGTGGAAGCAAGGACCAAAGACTTGTGTAGCTGACCTGTACTAATAGGCCGATGGCTTACAACACACTATC
>NZ_JBKZDY010000021.1:0-13128 GCF_046940185.1 Arthrobacter sp. 'calajunan' | reverse complement strand
ATACGTGTTATGTTTTAAGAAAAAAGATGACACACGATATAGGTGTCCGTCTCGTGGGCTCGTATTTTTGTATAAGAGACAGGCCCGCACCAGTGGTGCGGGCAGCCCCTTTCGCGTTGTCCGGCGGAGAACCGCCGGCGCCGGAAAACTAGGCGATCGGCGGGGTGACGCCGTACAGGCGGTCGCCGGCATCTCCCAGGCCCGGGATGATGTAGGACTTATCGTCCAGCTTCTCGTCCAGCGAGGCCAGCACCACGTGCACGCGGTCGTCGTCGCCGTGGATCGACTTCAGGCGTTCGACGCCCTCCGGCGCGGCGATCAGGCAGATGCAGGTCACCGAGCTGGCGCCGCGCTCGAAGATGAACTTGATGGCCTCGGCCAGGGTGCCGCCGGTGGCCAGCATCGGATCCAGTACGAACACCTGGCGTCCGGACAGGTCGTTCGGAACGCGGTCGGCGTAGGTGATGATGTCCAGGGTTTCCTCGTTGCGGGCCATGCCCAGGAAGCCGACCTCAGCGGTCGGCACCAGGCGTGTCATGCCTTCGAGCATGCCCAGGCCTGCGCGCAGGATCGGGACGACGAGCGGGGTCGGCTTGGCGATGGTGGTACCGGTGGTGACCGCGACCGGGGTGACGACCTCGACCTGCTCGGTCTTCACCTCGCGGGTGGCCTCGTAGGCCAGCAGGGTGACCAGTTCATCGGTCAGCTGGCGGAAAATCGAGGACGGGGTGTTCTTGTCACGAAGAACTGAGACCTTGTGTGCCACCAACGGGTGGTCGACTACCTGTACGCGCATGCATCAAAATCTATCAGCCCGGCCTTTGCCCGATCGAGGAATTCCGGCAATTCCCCGACGGAAATCCGGATTATGTGCCCAAGCGAACAGTAAAACCGCCCGCCGTCCCCGGCGGCGGCACCCGAACACGTATGGTTGGAGCACTATGAACCGTGAACACGAAGCCTGGATGGACCTCGCGCTGGACGAGGCCCGGGCCGCCTTGGCCACCGACGACGTCCCCATCGGCGCGGTGGTCATCTCCCCCGACGGAAAGCTGCTGTCCACCGGCCGCAATGAACGCGAAGCCCTGAAGGACCCCACCGCCCACGCCGAGGTCGTCGCCATCCGCAACGCGGTCTCCGTCCTGGCCGCGCGCGGCGAGGACGACGGCTGGCGCTTGGAGGACTGCACCCTGGTGGTCACGCTGGAACCCTGCGCGATGTGCGCCGGAGCGATCGTGCTCGCGCGCATCCCGCGGGTGGTGTTCGGCGCCTGGGACGAGAAGGCCGGGGCCTGCGGCTCGGTGTTCGATATCGTGCGCGAACCGCGGCTGAACCACTGGGTCGAGGTCTATCCCCGCGTCAGGGAGCAGGAATGCGCCGGCCTGCTGCGCGACTTCTTCAGATCCAAGCGCTGAGCCGCAGCCGGGAAAACTGTGTTTCGGGCCACTTGCGCCCGATTGGAGCCCCTTCGTTTTGGCATTCGCCAGATGTTCGTTATAGAGTTATCAGGTCTGGTGACGTGTCCGAGCGGCCGAAGGTGCAACACTCGAAATGTTGTGTACGGTAACCCCGTACCGTGGGTTCAAATCCCACCGTCACCGCCAATGAAAACCCCTAGTTAGCTAGGGGTTTTCTTCTTTTAACGATCCGACGCTGCGCACCGGGCGCGGGCGCGTCGTCCAGTGGAAGGTCGCCGTGGCATGCCCCTCATGCGTGGCGAGAACGGCTTCCACCACCACGCCGGCCCGCACGCTTGCGCCCAGGAAACCTCAGTCTGAGGTGTCCTTTGTGAGCATCGCGTAAGCAGGACGAAATACACCACTAGCCTGCCGGGGCTGCCGGACGGGCTACGCACGCGTGCCCTCAGGAGCCCGGGTGCAGAACCCAGTCCTCCTCCGGCTGGATGAGGCAAGGGGCTCATCGGGTCGGAGAAGGAACAGGCATTACCTACTGGGCCCGAAACACCTCCACACGCCGACCAGCTCCCGCCTCAATACGCAGGATCCTGTTTTTCTTTGGCAACGGCAGGACTTGAACACTAAGTTTCCCCGACACCCCCTAACCCTGTTCACCCTTCCCAGAATGCCAGGGCGATAATCTGTGGCGTCGAACTGAACCGTGCACCGAACAATCGAGGCACGCAGATGGATTGCTTTACTCTGCAACCAGTTGTCGCAAGCCGATATCGTAGACACAACGGATGCTGTCGCGGATGGCACAAGCGTCAATATTGCGCAGCAGACAACCGAATTTCGGCGAATGCCTAATAAATGCCCTCGTGTCCATGCTTACCACATACTGGTCGGTACGCTATCGTTCATAAAGTGCATCTCAGTCCAGATGCTGAACGAAGTCACTCGATCCACTAGGAGGAAGTTATGGGTTTCATTGGTTGGATTGTTTTGGGCCTCATCGCCGGTGCGATTGCTAAGGCGATCAAGCCAGGCGAGCAGGGTGGCGGCTGGATCGCCACGTTGCTCCTCGGCGTTGTCGGCGCCGTCATTGGTGGCTGGATTGGTTCCGCGGCATTCGGTGTCGGAGTGAACGAATTCTGGTCGCTTTCGACGTGGTTGCTGGCCATCGGTGGTTCGCTGCTCGTCCTCATTATTTGGGGACTGCTTACGCGTAAACGGGCCTAGCCTGCACGACAAGGACAGGGGTCCTACTTTGCGAAGTAGGACCCCTGCTCCATTGATCGCTCTCCACCAACTCAGGATTGGCTCTTCAATGCCACTTTCGCCGTCCGGCACGGTCACGGGGAGGGTCTTGGCTTTCAAGCATGCTCGCGACCCATATGCACGAGAAGAGGCATCTTTGGCATTCTGTTGGGGGGGGCAAATTAGAAAGCTGGTCTCTGCCGCCATCACAGCACCAGAGACCAGCCGAAGAAGTGGTAGATCACCGTATCCCCCCAGATATCAGTCGCCTGCACAGAGGCCTCTGCGCGCCTACGTGGCACGGCACTTCTTGCAATGAGAATACCTGCGCCTGGATGGTTGGCCATGGGCAATCCCATTCTCCGCAGATGCGTGATGCTGGTTGCTTCGGCGAAAATCGAAATCCTTTCCTGTCGAAGATCGCTAGCCTACTGACTTTTCCACTTCCTGAAAATCCAAAATGAAACGGATGGGGAAGCAAGTATCGACGGTAGGGATTTCCCGCCAGCGCGCCACAGTTTAGATCGCGTCAAGTATCGACTTCTTCCGCTCGGGAAGGTCGGAGGCCGCGGTTGTTCCGCCGTAGATATGATGATGGTGCCTTTCGCATCGTCGTGCTTGAGCCATATGTCGCAGCCAGCGATACCCGCAAGACGAATCGCGGACCAAACGCCACGGCGAACCAAAAACCCCGGCGGACCGGTCGCATCCAAACGGCCCGTGGCCACCGCGCCCGGGAGATGCCATTCGGTTGCCGCGCGGTTCCATCCGCGCGCACTATCTGCAGATCAACAACATTTCAGAAGGATCGTATCCATGGGCATCGAACCCGGAATCTATGAGCATTTCAAGGGACAGCGCTACGAGGTGCTCGCCGTGGGCAGGCACAGCGAGACCGAGGAGCAGTTGGTCTTCTACCGCACGCTCTACGGCGACTACAGCTTCTGGGCCCGCCCGCTGGAGATGTTCGACGATCTCGTCGAGCGCGGGGACTACGAGGGCCCCCGCTTCCGACGCATCGCCTAGCCGATCTGGTGTTCCTGCATCTGGGTTTCCAGCGAGGCGCCGTTAAGCTCCAGGTAAAGCTGGCCCTCGGTGACCGACAGGGACATGATGTTGCGGCGGGTCAGCTCTGCCGCGGCAGCGTCGACGAACTTCGAGTCGAAGGAACGCACCACGATGTCCTCGGCACGGTGGATGGTTTTCCCGCTCCAGGAGGCCAGCAGCCGCTGCGGGTCGCGGTGGGTGTAGACGGCCGCACGGTCCGCCAGCTTGCTGCCGGCGTGCAGGCGCTGCGCGTCAGGCGCGCCGACCTCGATCCAGGCGGTGGTCAGGCCCGTGAGGTCCTTGACCAGCACGGCCGGCTCCTCGCCGTTGGACACCCCGGCCGCGGCGAAGGCGATGCCGTCCTCGAATTCCAGGCAGTACGCCAGCACCCGGGTGACCAGATAGGCGTCGGTTTCCGAAGGG
This sequence comes from Arthrobacter sp. 'calajunan', assembly GCF_046940185.1. Taxonomy (NCBI): domain Bacteria; kingdom Bacillati; phylum Actinomycetota; class Actinomycetes; order Micrococcales; family Micrococcaceae; genus Arthrobacter; species Arthrobacter sp. 'calajunan'. Next base: position 9,001 of record NZ_JBKZDY010000021.1, on the reverse strand, counting down.
TGCTGCGCCACGCGCAGGGACAGTTCCTCGTACACCCCTCGATCCATGTCGGAGAGCTGGATGTCAAAGGTCCGTATAGTTGCGCCAATAGCCATGGTTCACGATTTTACCGGCCGGCGGCCGGCGGTAGCGCCGCCAGGGATGCAAGCCACGGCAGGAACAACGCGACCGCGTCGGGCATGAAGCGCCAGCGCTCGGCGTCAACCTGGGCGAGCAGCTCGGAAACCTCCATCCATTCCCCGCCCAGCACCTCCGCGGCCTGCAGTTCCAGCGGGCCGGGAGCGATCGTCCAATAGCGGAACGCGCGGTACCTGGCGTGCGCGTCGGCGTAGTCCGCCTGGCCCAGGCTCACCAGCTCGCCGCGCACCCCGAGCTCCTCGGCCGCCTCCCGGCGCGCTGAGTCGAACGGGTCCTCCCCGGCCTGGATGACCCCGCCCGCGGTGAAGTCGAACAATCCGGGGTACAGGTCCTTGCTCCAGGTCCGCTGGTGGACGTAGACCTGTCCCTGCGGGTTGAACACCACGATTCCGGTGGCGCCGTGGCGCAGGTTCTCCCTCCGCACCCGGGACCGCGGGGCCCGGCCGATGACGGCTCCCTGCCCGCTGTACAGCGCCACCTGCTCTTCCATGAGTCCAGCCTGCTACGCGGCCTTGTCCCGGGAGCCGCGCAGCATGCCGGCGACGACCAGCGCAAAGGTTCCGACTAGCACCAGCAGCCACAGGCCCAGCGCGTAGGAGTTGGTTTCCGCGTGATAGGTCGCGCCCATGGCCAGCGGCGGGAAGTATCCGCCCAGGCCGCCGGCGGCCGCGACCACGCCGGAGACCGCTCCGACCTTCTCCGGCGGGGTGGACGGGCCGATCCATGCGAACACCGCGCCCATGCCCAGACCCATGGCGGAAGCCATCAGGATGAACACGGTTCCGGTGAGGATGCCTTCCTCCGGCTGCTGCCCCACGATGTAGGCCAGCGACACGATGCCGGCCAGCGAGATCAGCGCAATGACCTTCGGCCCGAACTTGTCCGCCAGCACGCCGCCGATCGGACGGGCGATGACCGCGGCCACCGCGAACAGCGCGGTGCGCGTGCCGGCGCCCACCGGGTCCACCTGGTCGGGATAGATGGTGGTCAGGTACTTGGGCAGGAAGGTGGAGAAGGCCACGAACCCGCCGAAGACGATGCCGTAGAGGAAGGACATCTGCCAAGTGATCGGCAGTTTCAGCGCTCCCATCACCTTGGGGACCAGCGGCTGGGCGTTCGGCGTCCAGGCCGGGGACTCGCGCAGGAAGAACCACACCAGCGCGGCCATGGCCACCAGCAGCCCGGCGATGAACAGGTGGGTGCCGAAGTAGCCCAAGCCGCTGAGCAGCCGTGGGGTGAAGAACGCGGAGACCGCGGTGCCGATCATGCCCATGCCGAACACGCCGTTGGCGAAGCCGCGCCGCTTCGGCTCGTACCAGGCGCTGGAGAACGGGACGCCCACCGCGAAGATGGTGCCGGCGATGCCCAGCAGGGTGCCTGCGACGATCAGCAGCACGAAGCTTCCGATCGTTCCGGCGAGCGCCACGAGCAGCACGGCCGGCACCGACGCCAGCAGCACCACGGTGAACATCTTGCGCGCCCCGAAGCGGTCGGTCAGCGCTCCGGTGACGATGCGCCCGAGCGCTCCGACCAGCACGGGAGTGGCCAGCATGAGGGAGATCTGGCCCTCGGAAAGGTTCATACCTTCGGAGTAGTACTTCTGGATCGGGGCGATCAGCATCCATGCCCAGAAGCCGACGGCGCTGGCCAGGGTGGCCAGCAGAACCTGCGGAAATTGGCCGCGCAGCTCGGGCTGGGCGGTCGCCGATGACGGTGCGGAATTCGTGCTCATTTCAACCCTCCACGGGGCAAAGTTACAGAGTTTTCACACAGCTTCTATTGAGCACCCTAAACGTAGATCCAGCCCCGCGCCAGAGTCCGGGACTAAATTCGCGCCAGTGAACACCGGGTACTCGATCTACACCTTTTAGAACCCCACCCCTTGAAACTCTCGAACTTTAGGACGAAGCTGGTGGCACGAGCCACAGTTAGGGAGACCCAGCCATGACAGATCGGCCACACCGCACACCGCCGGCCACTGATGGCCCTCTCGCTGATTCGCTGCTTTCCATGGGCAGATTCCTGCGCCGCGGCGATACCAGTGAAGACCTGCGAGCAATGTTCCTTTCCGGCGGGCGCCAAGGCGACGTCTTCTACCGCGACCGATGGTCTCACGACAAGGTGGTCCGCTCCACCCACGGGGTGAACTGCACCGGGTCCTGCTCCTGGAAGGTGTACGTCAAGGACGGCATCATCACCTGGGAAACCCAGCAGACCGACTACCCTTCCGTCGGCCCGGACTCCCCCGAATACGAACCCCGCGGCTGCCCGCGCGGCGCGGCGTTCAGCTGGTACACCTACTCCCCCACCCGGGTCCGCTATCCGTACATCCGCGACGTGCTCGCCAAGCTGTACCGCGAGGCCAAGGCCGCGCACCCCGACCCGGTGGAGGCCTGGGCCTCGATCGTCGAGGACCCGGCCAAGGCCAGGAGCTACAAGAAGGCCCGCGGCAAGGGCGGGCTGATCCGCACCACCTGGGACGAGGCGCTGGAAATCGCCGCGGCCGCCCAGGTCTACTCGGTCAAGACATACGGCCCGGACCGGATCGCCGGGTTCTCCCCGATCCCGGCGATGTCCATGGTCTCGCACGGCGCCGGCTCCAGGTACCTGAACCTCATCGGCGGCACCATGCTCTCCTTCTACGACTGGTACGCCGACCTCCCGGTGGCCAGCCCGCAGGTGTTCGGCGACCAGACCGACGTGCCTGAATCGGCCGACTGGTGGAATGCGCAGTACCTGATCATGTGGGGCTCGAACGTCCCGGTCACGCGCACCCCCGACGCCCACTTCATGGCCGAGGCGCGCTACCGCGGGCAGAAGGTCGTCACCGTCTCCCCCGACTACACCGACAACACCAAGTTCGCCGACGAGTGGGTCGCACTGCAGCCGGGCACCGACGCGGCGTTGGGCATGGCCATGGGTCACGTGATCCTCAAGGAGCACTACGTCGAGAAGCGCACCGCGCCCTTCGAGGACTACATGCGCCGCTACACCGACTCTCCGTTCCTGGTGGAAATCGACAGCGCCACCGGCACCCCGGTGCCCGGCAAGTTCCTCACCGCCGCGGACCTGGGCCTGGAGCAGGAGGAGAACGCGGCGTTCAAGCCCGCCCTGCTGGATGCGAGCGGCACCGCCCGCGTCCCGCGCGGCACCTTGGGCCACCGCTTCTCCGGCGCGGACAAGGGCCAGTGGAACCTGGATCTGGGAGACATCACTCCCATGCTCTCGGTCATGGACCTGGACAGCTGGGACGGGCAGGCGGCGGCGATCAGCCTGCCGCGCTTCGACCTTGCCCCCGAGGCCGGGCAGGAGCATGCCGGCGGATCCGGGGTGCTCTCCCGTGGCGTGCCGGTGGTGAGGATCGCCGGCAAGCAGCTGACCACGGTATTCGATCTGATGCTCGCCCAGTACGGCGTGGGGCGCGATTCGCTGCCCGGCGACTGGCCGAGGGGCTTCATGGACGCCTCCACCGTCGGCACGCCGGCCTGGCAGGAGGAACACACCGGGGTCCCGCCGCAGCAGGCGATCCGCATCGCCCGCGAGTTCGCCGACACCGCCCAGAAGTCCGGGGGCCGCTCAATGATCCTGATGGGCGCGGGCACCAACCACTGGTTCCACTCGGACACCATCTACCGCACCTTCCTGGCGCTGACCATGATGACCGGCACCCAGGGCGTGAACGGCGGCGGCTGGGCGCACTACGTCGGGCAGGAGAAGGTCCGCCCTATCACCGGCTACCAGCAGTACGCGGCCGCCGGCGACTGGGGCCGCCCGCCGCGGCACACCATCGGCACCGCCTTCTGGTATTTGGCCACCGACCAGTGGCGCTACGACGGGCTGCCGGCCACTTCGCTGGCTTCCCCGCTGGCCACCGGCAAGTTCGACGGCCGCACCACCGCCGACTGCCTGGTCGAATCGATCAAGCGCGGCTGGATGCCCGACTACCCGACGTTCAACCGCAATCCGCTGGACCTGGTGGACGAGGCGGAGGCGGCGGGCAAGGAGCCCGCGGCCCACGTGGTGGACTCGCTGAATGACGGCTCGCTGGCCTTTGCCTGCGAGGACCCGGACTCCCCGCAGAATTTCCCGCGGGTGGTGCTCATCTGGCGCGCGAACATCCTGGGCTCCTCCGGCAAGGGCAACGAGTACTTCCTCAAGCACCTGCTGGGCACCGACGCCTCGGTGCGCGCCCCGGAAACCCCGGAAGGCTCGCGCCCTGTGGACATGGCCTGGCACGAGGCGGCGCCGGAGGGCAAGCTCGACCTGCTGGCCACCGCGGATTTCCGCATGACCAGCACCACGCTGTTCTCCGACCTGGTCTTCCCGGCCGCCACCTGGTACGAGAAGTACGACCTGTCCTCCACCGACATGCACCCGTTCATCCACTCCTTCAACCCGGCGATCGCCCCGCCGTGGCAGACGAAAACCGACTTCGAGCTGTTCGGCCAGATGGCCAAGCGCTTCGGGCAGTTCGCCGCGACCCACCTGGGCAAGCGCAAGGACCTGGTCGCGACCCCGCTGCAGCACGACACCCCGGATGCCATGGCCACCGTTAAGGGCCAGGTGCCGCAGGATGCGCCGCGGGTGCCGGGGCTGACCATGCCCAAGCTGGCGGTCGTGGAGCGCGACTACCCGAACCTCTACGAGCGCTGGAGCACCCTGGGACCGCTGACCGGGAAACTCGGCATGGTCACCAAGGGAGTGAAGTACCAGGTCGCCCCGGAGATCGAGACGCTGCGAAGCCTGAACGGGGCCACAGCCGAGGGCGCGGTCAAGCTGGACACCGACCAGAAGGCCTGCGAGATGATCCTTGCCTTCTCCGGAACCTCCAACGGACGGCTGGCCACTGCAGGCTTCAAGCAGCTGGAAGAGCACACCGGGCAGCAGATGGCGTTCCTCTCCGAGGAGCACGAGGGCTCGCGCATCTCCTTCAAGGACGTGCAGGTGCAGCCGCGCAGCGTCATCACCTCCCCGGAGTGGTCAGGCTCGGAGCACGGCGGTCGGCGCTACACGGCGTTCGCGATCAACGTCGAGCACCTCAAGCCCTTCCACACGCTCACCGGGCGCATGCACTTCTACCTGGACCACGACTGGATGCAGGAGCTGGGCGAGACGCTGCCGATCTACCGGCCGCCGCTGGACATGCACCGGCTGTTCGGCGACGCGCGGCTGGGCGAGGTCGGCTCGCACCAGTCCGGCAACGCCGAGGTCGCGGTGCGCTACCTGACCCCGCACTCCAAGTGGTCCATCCACTCCGAGTACCAGGACAACCTGTTCATGCTCTCGCTCTCCCGCGGCGGCCCCACCATCTGGATGTCCCCGCAGGACGCGGCGAAGATCGGAGTGAGGGACAACGAGTGGATCGAGTCCTACAACCGCAACGGCGTGGTGGTCGCCCGCGCGATCGTCTCGCACCGCATGCCCGAGGGCACGGTGTACATGTACCACGCGAAGGACCGCACTGTGGATGTGCCGATCGCGGAAACCAGCGGCAAACGCGGCGGCATCCACAACTCGCTGACCCGCATCCTCATGAAGCCCAGCCACCTGATCGGCGGCTATGGGCAGCTGGCCTGGGCGTTCAACTACCTCGGCCCCACCGGAAACCAGCGCGACGAGGTCACCACGATCCGCCGCCGCAACCAGGAGGTGCAGTACCGATGAAGGTCATGGCCCAGATGTCCATGGTGATGAACCTGGACAAGTGCATCGGCTGCCACACCTGCTCGGTGACCTGCAAGCAGGCCTGGACCAACCGGTCCGGGGTGGAGTACGTGTGGTTCAACAACGTGGAGACCCGGCCCGGCGTCGGCTACCCGCGCACCTATGAGGACCAGGGCAAGTGGCGCGGCGGCTGGACGCTGAACAAGCGCGGCCGGCTGAGGCTGCGCGACGGCGGGCGCCTGCACAAGCTCTCGCGCATCTTCTCCAACCCGAAGCTGCCCGAGATCCACGACTACTACGAGCCGTGGACCTACGACTACGACATGCTGCTGAACTCGCCTTCCGGCGAGCACACCCCGGTGGCCACCCCGAAGTCGCTGCTGACCGGAAAGGACATGAAGATCTCCTGGTCCGCGAACTGGGACGACAACCTGGGCGGCTCGCTGGAGACCATGGACCAGGACCCGCTGCTGGCCAAGATGAGCGAGGAGGTGAAGGCCGAGTACGAGAAGGCCTTCATGTTCTACCTGCCGCGCATCTGCGAGCATTGCCTGAACCCCTCCTGCGTGGCTTCCTGCCCCTCGGGCGCGATGTACAAACGCGCGGAGGACGGGATCGTGCTTGTGGACCAGGACGCCTGCCGCGGCTGGCGCATGTGCGTCTCGGGCTGCCCGTACAAGAAGGTCTACTTCAACCACCGCACCGGCAAGGCCGAGAAGTGCACGCTGTGCTACCCGCGCATCGAGGTCGGCCTGCCCACGGTCTGCGCCGAAACCTGCGTGGGACGGCTGCGCTACCTGGGCCTGGTGCTCTACGACGCGGACGCGGTGGCCGCGGCAGCCAGCGTGGAGGACGAGCACCAGCTGCTCGACGCCCAGCGCAACGTGCTGCTGGACCCGAACGACCCGGCGGTCATCGAGGCCGCCCGCGCCGAGGGCATTCCGGAGGACTGGATCGCCGCCGCGCAGGCCAGCCCCATCTGGCGGCTGATCCGCGACTACGAGGTCGCGCTGCCGCTGCACCCGGAATACCGCACCATGCCGATGGTCTGGTACATCCCGCCGCTCTCCCCGGTGGTGGACGTGGTCACCAACACCGGCAACGACGGCGAGGACGTGAACAACCTGTTCGCCGCGATCGACAAGCTGCGCATCCCGGTGGGCTACCTGGCGGAGCTGTTCGCTGCCGGGGATCCGGCGCCGGTGGAACTGTCGCTGCGCAAGCTGGCGGCCATGCGCTCCTACATGCGCGGCATCTCGTTGCACGATACGCGCGAGGAGTCCATCGCGAACGCGGTGGGCATGAGCGGCGCGCAGATGGAAGAGATGTACCGGCTGCTGGCCATCGCGAAGTACGAGGAACGCTACGTCATCCCGGCCGCACACGCCGAGCAGGCCCACGACTTGGAGGAAATGGGCTGCTCGCTGGACTTCGAGGACGGCCCTGGCATGGGCGGCGCCGGACCATTCGGCTCCTCTTCCGGCGCCTCGGTCCCGGTGGCGGTGGAGAACTTCCACTCGCTGAAGAACCGGCAGACAGCGGACCGGCCATCCAGTCCGGGGCGCGTGAACCTGCTGAACTGGGACGGCAACGGCAAACCCGAGGGATTGTTCCCGCCTGAGGAGAAAAAATGATTCCGCGGCTATTCAACCGGGCGACCCCCACCCGCCCGCTGCCCGGGCGGCTGGAGCCGGTGAGGATGAACCGCTCCGAGCGCTCCAGGGTGCACATGCTGGCCTCGCTGCTGCTGGACTACCCGGACGAGGCCTGGTTCGCCCGGCTCGACGAGCTCGAGTCCCATCTGGTCCGGGTTCCCCCGCAGATCGCCGGCTTCTTCGCCGGGTTCATCGACGCCGCCCGGCAGACCGGGGCCGGGCAGCTGCAGCGCGACTACGTGGACACCTTCGACTTGAAGCGCAAGTGCAGCTTGTACCTGAGCTACTTCGCTACCGGGGACACCCGCAAGCGCGGCACCGCGTTGGTCACCTTCATCGAGGCGTACCGGGCCGCCGGCTGGGACTTCGAGGCCGAGGAGTTGCCGGACTACCTGCCCGCGGTGCTGGAATTCTCCGCGCGCAGCGAAGACGAGATCGCCGAGGCCCTGCTGGCCGCCCATGTGGAGGGCATCGAGGTGCTGCGCGCCGCGCTGGAAGCGACTGGCAGCATCTGGGCACCGCTGGTCCGCACCATCACTCTGTCCCTGCCTCCGGTCGACGCAGCCACCCAGGAGCGGGTGCTGGCGCTGGTCAGCGAAGGGCCTCCCACCGAAACCGTGGGCCTTTCATTCCTTGGAAACCTTCCACCGTTCAGTCCTAGGGGGAACCCGTGAGTACCGGATCGCTTCTGCTTTGGGTAGTGCTTCCCTACGCCTGCGCCGTGGTCTTCATCGTCGGGCACATCTGGCGCTACCGCTTCGACAAGTTCGGCTGGACCACCCGTTCCAGCCAGACCTACGAAAGCCGGCTGCTGCGCTGGGGTTCGCCGATGTTCCATCTGGGCATCCTGATGGTGATCGCCGGCCACGTGGTCGGCCTGCTGATCCCGCGCGAATGGCTGTACGCCATCGGCATCGACGAGCACATGTACCATCTGGGCGCGACATGGCTCGGCACCGCGGCTGCCATCCTGACGCTGGCCGGCCTGGCGATCCTGATTTACCGCCGCCGCACGGTCGGCCCGGTCTTCCTGGCAACGACCCCAATGGACAAGATCATGTACGTGTTCCTAGGGGCCACGCTGTTCTTCGGCACCTTAGCCACGCTGGTGTACCAGGTTTTCGGGGCGGGCTACTCCTACCGCGAGTCGATCTCCCCGTGGATTCGGCAGATGATCATCTTCCAGCCCCACCCGGAAATGATGGAGCAGGTTCCGATCTTCTTCCAGCTCCACGTGATCACCGCATGCCTGTTGTTCGCGTTGTGGCCATTCACCCGTCTGGTCCACGTGTTCTCGGCGCCGATCCCGTACCTGTTCCGCCCGTACATCGTCTACCGTTCGCGGGATGAGTCCCGGGGTGCCGGCGCCCGCCCGGTACGCCGCGGCTGGGATCCGATCACGACTCCTCCGAACAATCGCGGACGGCGCCGTCGATAACCGTATAAGCATTTGTGCCGGTTCCACCACTCTGGTGGAACCCTCTCTCTTATACAAATCTCCGAGCCCACTAGACGTACTCCTATCTGTGTACCTGTCTATTTAT
>NZ_JBKZDY010000020.1:0-21079 GCF_046940185.1 Arthrobacter sp. 'calajunan' | reverse complement strand
TCGAGGGTGCGGGCGAGCTGGGTGGCCAGGGCGGTGAGCACCGCGGTGCATTCGGTGTGGACCGGTGGTACGGGCGGGCGGTGGCGTTGCTGCATTGCTTCGTACATGTGTTAATTGTACGGCGTTTAATCGAACTTGTATTCGAATATAGGGCAGGCTTTTCCTCAGGAAAAGCTAAAGGTTGTCCGCTAATTCCAGAAGGCGGGCAATGCCGGAGCGGGCTCCGAGCTCGTCGTTGTAGCCAGAGCGGAGAATTGCCGCGGACACCGCCTGCGGGGTGATGCCCAGCGTCTGGGCCACCGCCTTCTGTTGCCCGCGCACCCCGGGGGTCAGCAGGTCGACCACAGCCCATTCAGACTCGCTGCGGGTGCGAATCGACTGCCCGAGCAGGCGCAGTAGCCCTTCGAGCTCGGCGTCCAGCTCGGCGTTGCCTGTGGAGACGCAGATCGGCACGCGTTCCCCGCGGTGTTCTGCCGCATCGAGAGCGCCCTGGGCCCGGCGTAGGGCCCTTCCGTCGACCTGGTCCGCTTCGGCGGGCACCGGTTCGTACAGCGCGCCGACGCCCAGCCCGATATGGCAGAAGTTCAGCCGGGCCGCGCGCAGGACTGCGTCGACGGCGGCATCGGCATCCGCGGGCACCCCCAGCAACAGTTGGCCGCTGACGGCCGTGAACGCGGCGTGCGTGGATACCTGGGCCAGTTGGTGCCAGAGCGCCTCGCTGGCGGCGGCGACATCGGTGACCGAGCGGGGCCGGGGGCTGAGCGCAACGACAAACATGGCTTAAGTATTGCTTGTGAGGCCGGGTTTGTCGCGTATCCGAGATATATGGCGGAGGTCAGGCCCGCTGCGGCAGCCGCACGATGGTGAAGCGGAAGAACAGCTGGGTGGCCGGGCCGATGAGCAGCGCATAGGCCACGGTTCCCACTCCCACCGGGCCGCCCAGAACCCAGCCCAGTCCCAGCACCGACAGTTCAAGCACGGTGCGGATCAGCCGGATAGACTGCCCGGTGCGCAGGTGCAGTCCGGTCATCAGCCCGTCGCGTGGCCCGGGCCCGAGGTGGCTGCCGATGTACAGTGCGCCGCCCAGCCCGTTGACCAGGATCGCGGCGGCAACCGCCAGCACCTGCCAGCCCAGGCCGTCGATTGCGGGAAGGAAGCGCAGGAAGAAGTCCAACGCCAGGCCCAGATACAGCGTATTGGCGATGGTGCCAAGGCCGGGCCACTGCTTGAGTGGAATCCATGCCAGCAGCACCAGCGCCCCGACCAGGATCACGATGGCACCCAGCGACAGCGGCACGTGGTTCGCCAGGCCCAGATGCAGCACGTCCCACGGATCGACACCCAGCTGGGCGCGGATCAGCATCGCCATGGCCAGTGCGTAGAGCGTGAGCCCGGCAAAGAGGTTGGCCAGGCGCAGCGGGAGGCGTCCGCCGCTCAGCTGCTGGCGGGGAGTCAGGTTCGTGATGGTCATGTAGACAAGCTTCCGGTAAATTGGCCATGGAAAAAATAGCCAATTTTGAACTGGTGGATCCATGGGACGCATCACAGCCTCGGCGCTGGCCCGCATGCTGGGGGACCCGGACTGCTCGATGTCCGCGTACCGCTGGCTCTTCCTCGCGCTGCGCTCGCTCATCGCCAACGGCAGGATCCTGCACGGGACCGCGCTGCCCAGCGAACGCGACGCCGTGGCTGCCCTGGGGCTGAGCCGCACCACGGTCTCCCGCGCCTATGCCGAGCTGCGCGAGAGCGGGTACGCCAGATCCCGCCGCGGCTCGGGCACCGTGGCCCAGCTTCCCGGCGGGCCGGTGGCCGGAGGCGCCGAACCGCTGCCGCTGGGCGGCTTCGGCCCGTTGCCCGGAAGCCAGGCCGTGGACCTGACCTGCGCGGCGCCCAACGCGCCGGCCGGCATGCTGGAGCAGTTCGAGGCAGCGCTGCACGAGCTTCCGCGCTACGCAGCGGGCATGGGCTACTACCCGCTGGGCATCGAGCCGCTGCGCGCGGCGCTGGCGGAGTACTACACCCGGCGCGGGCTGCCGACCGGACCGGAGCAGATCATCGTGACCTCCGGGGCGCTGTCCGCCGTGGCCGCCGCCGGACGCGCGGTGCTCGGGCGCGGCCAGGGCGTGCTGGCCGAAACCCCGACCTACCCGAACTCGCTGCTGGCACTGAAGGCCCACGGGGCCCGGACCGCCGCGGTGCCCATCGGGCCGCAGGGCTCGGACCTGGAGCAGATCGCCGCCGCGCTGGGCGAGGTGCGGCCCGCGGCCATGCTGTGCCTGCCTGATTTCCACAACCCGGTGGGCACGCTGCTGGATAACGCGGGGCGTCAGCGATGGGCCGCCGAGCTGGACCGGGCAGGCGCCGTGGGCATCATCGATGAGACCTGTGCCGAGCTGTGGCTGGATGACCGCCCGCAGGTGCTGCCGATGGCGGCGTTCTCCCCGAACCTGGTCACCGTGGGCAGCGCCAGCAAATCGCACTGGGGAGGGCTGCGCCTGGGCTGGTTGCGTGCCCCGCGCCACCTGGCCGCTGCGTTGGCCCGCGCCCGGATGAGCATGGATTTGGGCGCCCCGGTGCTCGAGCAGCTGGTGCTGGCCAACCTGATCTCCTCGGGGCAGACGTTGTCCGAAGCCACCCGCACCGCGCTGCGCGAAAACCGGGACTGGATGATCGGGGAACTGGGCCGCATCCTGCCGGACTGGGAGCCGAACCGTCCGGCCGGCGGGCTGAGTCTGTGGTGCCACCTGCCGCGGCCGCGCTCCTCGGCCCTGGCCCGCCGGCTCACCTCGGTGCTGCTGGCCCCCGGATCCACCTTCGCGGTCGAGGGGCACGGGCTGGAGCACTACCAGCGCCTGCCCTTCGCTCAGGACCGCGCACAGCTGGAAGCGGCGCTGCCCGCCATCGCCGCGGCCTGGGAGCAAGTGGCCGTATAGCTACAGGCTTGCCGCCACGAGTTCAACCGCTGCGAGCAGCTGTTCCATATCCCATGCGGAGGCCGGCGCGGCGGTGGAGGCCGCCCGCAGATCGGTTTCCCGCCCCACGCCCGCTTCCGTTCCGCCCGGACGCAGCGCGGGGACGTGGATGAACAGCGCCGGGACCGGTTGCGCGTAGGCCAGATAGGCGACGTGGTTGCAGACGAAACGTCCGGCATTCCGGGAAACCTGCGCGGCGAACCCGGCTGCGGCCAACAACGCGGTGATGCGCTGGGCATCGAGGCTCGATGGCAGCGACAATGGGCCGTCCGAGATGATCGCTGCACCGCGGGGCCGGGCCCCGTCGTTGTCCGGGATCCGCGCATCGTCTTCGTTGGCGGCCCTGGCCTCGGGCGTCACTGCGGCACGTCCGCCGGCCTCGCCCACGCAGATCAGCGCATCGGGCCGGTGCTCCGCAAGCAGCGCGGAGAGCGCCTCGCCCGAGCGGTGGAAGGAAACCGGCAGGATCGCGGTGGTCAGCCGGCGCCCGGCAATGCTGGCCGGAAGCGCCGACACCACGGCGCTGCTGGCGTTGAAATTATCGTTTCCGAAGGGCTCGAACCCGGTCACCAGAATGTGCATGGCACCTATTATGTCGAACTGTCGGTGGCGGCTGATAGAGATTGAGTTGCTCTCCAGCCGGTTCAGGGAAGGTTCGATTTCATGATTATTGCCGTTTTTATCCTAGTCATACTCAATATTCTTGCGGCAGTATGTATTGCGCTACTGTTGATCCGGCGCACCGGCGGCGTGGATGACCAGGTGATTCGGGAGGCAGTGCGATCCACCCACGGCGAGTTGCGCCAAGACCTGAGTGCCCAGCGCGGCGAACTGCGCCAGACCCTCGGTCAGGTGCGCACGGAGATCGACGCGAAGCTCGGCGCGATGGCCGACGGCAACGCCCGGCGCCACCTGCAATTGCAGACGCTGATGCAGGAGCAGATGGACAAGCTGCGCGCCGGCAACGAAGCCAAGCTGGAGCAGATGCGCGAGACCGTGGACGAGAAGCTGCAGGGCACGCTGGAGAAGCGGCTCGGGGAGAGCTTCGAGCTGGTGAGCAAGCGGCTGGAAATGGTGCAGCAGGGGCTGGGCGAAATGCAGTCCCTCGCGCAGGACGTCGGCGGGCTCAAGCGCGTGCTGACCAACGTCAAAAGCCGCGGCACCTGGGGCGAGGTCCAGCTCGAGCGCCAGCTGGAGGACATCCTCACCCGGGACCAGTACGAGCAGAACGTCGCGATCGTGCCCGGAAGCCGGGAGGCCGTCGAATTCGCGGTCATCCTGCCCGGGCGCGAGGATGGCACCATCTACCTGCCCATCGACTCCAAGTTGCCGCAGGAGGACTACGAGCGGCTGCTCGACGCCCAGGAATCGGGCGACAAGGCGGCCGTCGAGCAGGCCAGCCGGGCGCTGGACAAGGCCATCATCGAGCAGGCCAAGCTGATTTCCGGCAAGTACATCGCCCCGCCGCACAGCACCGACTTCGCCATCATGTACCTTCCCACTGAAGGCCTGTTCGCCGAGGTGGTGCGCCGTCCGGGACTGGCCAGCAAGCTGCAGACCGAGCACCGCGTGCTGGTCACCGGTCCGACCACGCTGATGAGCCTGCTCAACTCGCTGCAGATGGGCTTCCGGACATTGGCCATCGAAAAGCGCAGCAGCGAGGTCTGGCAAGTACTGGCCGCCGCGAAAGACGAATTCCGCAAGTACGGGGATGTCTGGGACAAGCTGGGCAAGCAGCTTTCGGCCGCGCAGAACACCGTGCAGGCCGCCGGAACCCGAACCCGCGCCGTGGAGCGGACCTTGCGGGACGTGGAGTCAGTAAACGTTGAACCTACGACTTTGCCAGGAATCATGCCTGGAATTTAGTACGGTTTCATACATCGGGATCGACCGTGGATGATGGAACGCCAACGTCATACGTATTCGTCGAGAGTTTTGACGAGGTACCCCGTGATGATTCAAAACTAGGAGGGTCGCGCAGGCGGTGTTCCCCCCCCCAGTGACCACCCGGTAGCTGTGTAGAAGAATCTCGCCTGGTAAACTGCCACGAGTCGTCGCCCAGAATGGCGCTAAAAGCCTTGCAAAAGATGCTCGCTATTCGTCAACCTATTTGGTGTCATTCGCCAGTGCGCTACCTGTATTTGCTGACCTGCGAGTCGAATGCACGACGGTCTCTGTGCAAAGCCACCCGCGGATTTCAACGGTTGGCACGGGGTGACGAAATCACCTGAACAGGCTGTTCTCAGTTCTCAGATATACAGCCATATCACGCCACCGACGCAACTGATCGCCCCGGCGATGCCGATGCGTCGGATAACGAATTTGATGGCGTTTGCCGGAGTGGTGAGGTATCGAACAAGAGCTTCGAAACCCATTCCACCTGCACCTCCGAATCCAAGGCACGCGCCAATGATTCTTTTTACCTCGGGGTGAAGAAGAGCAGCCGGTTGGGCAACGCCTATGCCAGAGATGCCCGCGACCGGAGCATCTGCGCCGGATGCAAGCTTTTCGATGACTCGGCCTCTCTTGTCGAGGGTCAAGATTTCTCCGCTATCCATATAACGCATGGCGGCGACGCTGGTGGGGAGCTTTTGTTTACCTGCTGTTTCGCGTGAATGGTTGATAATTTTGAGCGTAGAGGGATCAATGGATTCACTGATTCCGGGCCCTAAGTTACTACCCAGGGAGATTGATGCTGGCGCCCACGTTCCAACAGTTTCACACGACAAGAAGGTATTGGGAGCCTCAATTGCGTGCACCGGCGCGGAAGTGACGTCTGTCGACTCAGCAGTCTTCTCGACGCCGAAACTTGCAGTCGGCGCAGTGACTAATAGTGTTGCAGCAAGTGCGGTTGAACTGAGCATCGTTACACCCTTTTTGAACATTTCGAATGTTTCCTTTGATTCAAGAAGTGGCTGCGCAGAGTGATGTAGGTTGGCGTGACGAGAGTTTGATTCAACGCAACGGCTAGAACCGATTAACTTAATCTATTTGCGAATAATACTAAAACTACTCGAAACCAATCATATAAAAGTATGATTGATTAAAATGCTACAAACAGAGGCGTAATATTTGAATAACGTGTAACCGCAAGATCAGTTGTGCATTTTCTGACTTGAGCCCAAACTCGATGAGGTTGCGGTCTACCTGTTGCTGCCATTATTCGGCGGGCTACTTCGCACATGGATGCGCTCGGCGATCAAAGTGCTCACGAGCAGCGATCCGAAGCCGCACAACGCTGGAATGTAGGCAGTAAACCCGGAAAGGGGCGAGAGTAACCAAGTGAATAACGCGAAGACTGCAACGGAGACGATGAAGCAGATGAGGAACGAGCCCCATTTCGTCCGCTCGCTTACTCCGTGCCAGAGCGGCAAAGTATCTTGAGATGATTCGCCGGACAAGCCAAGCCAGGATGAAAATTTAGTCATTATGAAAGATCCTCTCGGCAAGGGAATATACATACAAGAAGATTAGATACTATCTGTTAGCATCACTTTCACAGTACGGTTCAAGTTGAGCATTGCGCAATCATACTTTTGACTGACTAGGACGTCTGGCCGGCAGTGTGGCATGTGGCGGAATACGTCAAAGTTTCAACGATCGCATGAGGCGGAAAGATGAAACCGAGCCCATCACTAGCGCGACAATTCATGACCTGATGCCATCGGGTTCCATAGAAGCGGGCGTTCCGGGAATCCATCGTTTGGCCATGCATTTAGGTTGCTAATGACCCATGTAAGAACTTCATTGGCATCGCATCATGCTTGACAGATTCGAACACTGCTGAGGAGGGGCCTGAAGCAATGGAAGTCGAGGGGTTTGTTCCCGGGTGTCGTCGCCTATGAAAATCATTGCAAGGACTCATGCGGCGATGACAGTTTTCGGTGTCTTGTTGGGGCTTGGCCATGTACAAGTTGATTCGCCCAACGTAAGAGGACGGGAGCATGAGAAATCGGGAAAAAGAATGGCGGCAACCAAGTGGTTGCCGCCATTCGTAGCACTTAGGCCTTGAAGCGCTCGATGGAGCGAGCCAGCTCGGCTTCGGCGGCCTCGCGGCCCTCCCAGCCCTCGGCCTTGACCCACTTGCCAGGCTCCAGGTCCTTGTAGCGGGTGAAGAAGTGCTCGATCTCCTTGATCAGCCACTCGTCGATGTCCTCGAGCTCCTTGATGTGGTCAAAGCGCTTGTCCGAAGGAACGCACAGCAGCTTGGCATCTCCGCCGCCGTCGTCGGTCATGTTGAACACGCCGATCGGGCGGGCCTCAACCACGACACCCGGGATCAGGTCGACGCCCGGGATGTACACCATGGCGTCCAGCGGATCGCCGTCTTCGCCCAGGGTGTCGTCGAAGTAGCCATAGTGGGTTGGGTACTGCATCGAGGTGAACAGCACGCGGTCCAAACGCAGACGGTGGGTCTCGTGGTCGATCTCGTACTTGACGCGCGATCCGGTAGGGATCTCGATGGTCACGTCGTGGCTCATGAAAAGCACACTCCTAAACTAGTCTTAGGGTTATCCGCCCTTAAGCGTATCGCCCCCGGGCGCTGCCTTGATAAACCCGCGAAAGGAATGTCACCGCATGAACACCGCCGCCCGTCGCGTGATCACACTGGGCGCGGCCGTGGTTGCGGTGGTGGGCATGGTGCTGGCCATGCTGTTCGCACCGCGTTTTTTCACCGGTGAACCTGAAGCCTTCTACACCCCAGCCAGCGCGCAGATTGCGGAAAACGCCCCAGTCAACGTGCAGGACCTGAACCCGGATGCGGTCATGCCGGACACCGCCGTGTTCACCGCCCAGCTGGACGCGATCCTGGCGGACCAAGGTGATGGAACGAAGTTCACCGCCCAGGTGGTGGATGTCGCGACCGGCACAGTGCTTTATGACAAGAACTCGACCGCCAACGGCACCCCTGCCTCCAGCCTGAAGGTGGTCACCGCCCTGGCGGCCGTGGATGTGCTGGGCGCCGACACCCAGCTGGCCACCAGTGTTTGGCTGGACGGGGACACCCTGGTGCTGCGCGGCGGGGGAGACGTGCTGCTGGGCGACGGTGCCTCGGACCCGTCCTCCACCAAGGGCTACGCGGGGCTCGCGACGCTGGCCGAAAAGACCGCCGCCGAGCTGGAGAAGCGCGGTGTGGACTCCGTGAAGCTGTGGCTGGACGACTCGCTGTTCGGCACCGCGCAATCCAACCCGGATTGGGACAAGTCCCTGTTCACCTCCAACAACATCGCGCCGGTCTACCCGCTGGCGCACTATGCGGGACGCGCGGGCGAGAACCTCGCCTCCCCGTACCAGTCGGATTCGGCGCAGCAGGCGCGCCAGGTGTTCGCCGCCGCGCTGGGTTCTTCGATCAAGGTGGCGCAGGGCGGGCGCGGAGCCTACGAGGGCGGCGAGCAGATCGCCGAGGTGCGCTCGGCCCCGCTGCGCGACGTGGTCAAGCACATGCTGCTGGTCTCGGACAACTACATCGCCGAGACCCTGGGCAGGCTGGTGGCCTTGGCCGAAGGTCTTCCCCCGGAACAGGCAGGGCCCGCGGTGGCCAAGGCCGCGGGGGAGCACGGCGCCCAGGGCCTGGTGCTGTCCGACGCCAGCGGGCTGGCCGCTGCCAACCAGATTTCGCCCGCGGCGTTGACCACGGTGCTGCGCTCGGCGGCCACCAGCGGCAAGGCTGGACTGCGCGAGCTGGTCTACTCGCTGCCGGTGGCCGGATACAACGGCACGCTGAGGCAGCGGCTGGGCGGCGACGCGACCCTGGGAATGGTCCGCGCTAAAACCGGTTCGCTGACCGGGGTGGCCACGCTGACCGGCATGACGCCGACTAAGGACGGCAGGCTGCTGGCCTTCTCCATCTTCGCCAACCAGCCGGACGGAACGCTCGCACCGCACAAGCCAATCATCGACCAGGCAGTCACCGCCATCCGCGGCTGCGGCTGCCGGACATAGTCAGGAGCACGCATGAAGCAATTCATTGACTGGGACGTCGCTGTCGGAACCGCTAAGACCCTGATGCCGGCCGGCCCGGCCATCGACGGACGGCAGGCGGCGCGGATTATCGAGGAGCTGCGCATCGCCGGCGGCCAGGGCCTGGTCGAAGCGGAGAAGATCTCCCTGCTGAGCTCTACCGCGCCATCCCAGACCCTCGTGGTGGACCGCGCCGGCTGGGCCAAGGCGGTCAGCCAGAACTTCGCGGCGATGCTCCCGGAGGGTATCGACGCCCCGGGCGCGGTGCCGCTGGTCGCCGGCGCCGAGCTCGGCGCGGTGCTCGCGGTGCTCGGCACCCGTGTACTGGGCCAGTTCGACCCGTTCGTCGGCCCCCGGCTGCTGCTCAACGCCCCGACCATCACCCAGCTGCGCGGCGAACTGAACCTGAACGCCAAAGACTTCTACCTGTGGATCGCCACCCATGAGCAGACCCACCGACTGCAGTTCGAGCATGCGCCGTGGATTCCCGGGGTCATGAAGCAGACCCTGGCCGAGGTGTTCGAGCCGCTGCGCGGCACCACGCATTCGATCAACGACCTCGGTTCCAAGCTCAAGGCCATGAAGTCGGAGGTCAGCGAGCTGACCAGCATCATGTCGGTGCTGGAGGGTCACGCCATGGTGGTGATGAACGACGTGAAGTCCATCGGCACCATCAAAACCATCCGCCGCCGCTTCGAGGCGCGCGGAGAGAACCGTTCGGCGCTGGCCACGCTGGTTGGCAAGCTGCTGGGCATGGAGGCCAAGGCGCTGCAGTACAAGCGCGGGGCGAAGTTCGTGCGCCACCTGGTCGACGAGATGGGCTACGAAGGCTTCAACACGATCTTCAGCGAACGCGAGCTGTTTCCCAGCGCCAAGGAGCTGGACCACCCCGAACGCTGGCTGGCCCGCACCCGATGAGCCGCGCCATTGACCGGGCGCGCCACGCGGTCGCCGCGGCGGCGCCCACCGGACTGAGCTTGGCCGCGGTTTCCGGCGGGGCGGATTCGCTGGCCCTGGCGGTCGCCGCCAGCCAGCTGCCCGGGGACTTCGGGGCGGTCATCGTGGACCACGGGCTGCAGGCCGGCAGCGCCCAGGTCGCGGTCCGGGCGGCAGGGCAGTGCCGCGAACTCGGGCTGGAGCCGGTGCTGGTGCTGCGGGTGGACACCCGCCCCGACGAGGCCTCGGCCCGCACCGCCCGCTACGAAGCCTTCGACCGGGCGCTTCAATCCACCGGAGCGCAGCGCATCCTGCTCGGGCATACCCGGGACGACCAGGCCGAACAGGTGCTGCTGGGGCTGCTGCGCGGCTCCGGCACGCGGTCGCTGGCCGGCATGCCGGCGGTGCGCGGGGCCTACGCGCGCCCGCTGCTCGACCTGAGCAGGCAGGACACCGAGCAGATCTGCGCCGGCGCCGGGCTGGAGTACTGGGAGGATCCCAGCAATACGGACACCTCCTACCGCCGCAACCTGGTGCGCAGCGAGATCCTTCCCTACCTGCGCGGACAGCTGGGCGAACACATCCCGCAGGCGCTGGCGCGCACCGCGCAGCTTGCCGCGGCGGACGCCGACGCGCTGGACCAGTGGGCCGGCCGGGCCTGGGCCGAGCACGGGACCAACCTGAAGTCGCTGGCGGCCCTGCCCCCGGCCGTGGCCTCCCGGGTGCTGCGCCTGGCGGCCGCCGATGCAGGCGCCAGGAACCTCGGCCGGGAGCGAACAGCGGCCCTGTGCGCTTTGGCCGGGGTCGGCACCGAAAAGTCCAAATCAGCCGGGCCAGTGCAGTTGGAGGGGAAAATCAGCGCCTACCGCCGGAGCCCGGTGATTGTTTTCACCGACTCGCGCTAAGCAACCACCGGTGAAATGTGGCACTCTAGGTAGGTACCACACCTCTAGAATCAGGAGAACCCTCGTGGATTCCAATGCCGTCAAGGCCGATCTGACACACGTTCTGTACACCAAGGAAGAAATCCAGGCCCGCGTCGAAGAACTGGCAGCGCAGATCGACAAGGACTACCAGGGCCGCGACATCCTCGTCGTCGGCGTGCTGAAGGGCGCGGTCATGATCATGGCCGACCTGGTGCGCGCACTTGATTCCCACGTGAGCATGGACTGGATGGCCGTGTCCTCCTACGGTTCCGGCACCCAGTCCTCCGGCGTGGTACGCATCCTGAAGGACCTGGACTCGGACCTCATGGGCAAGCACGTGCTCATCGTCGAGGACATCATCGATTCGGGCCTGACCCTGTCCTGGCTCAAGGCGAACCTGGAGTCGCGCGGCCCGGCCAGCGTCGAGATCTGCGCGCTGCTGCGCAAGCCCGCAGCCGCCAAGGTCGAGATCGACGTGAAGTACGTCGGCATGGATATTCCCAACGAATTCGTCGTCGGGTACGGTCTGGACTACGCGGAGAAGTACCGCAACCTTGACTGCGTGGGCACCCTTGCCCCGCACATCTACGAGTAGGGAACTTTTCGCGCCGGCCGGGCGTTGAGAAGAATCGAAGGTGGCGTGCCCCGGACGCCATGACAGCGGGTGAGGGAGATGCGTAGGGCGCGGGACCCGGCGGATCAATGAAAACAAAGAAGCTATTTAACAGCTGGATCATTTGGGTTCTCGTGGGCGTCGTTGCAGTCGTCCTGTTCCTGCCGATGGTTTTCGGCAACAACACGGCGAAGATCGACACTTCGCAGGGCCTGCATGAGCTGTCCAGCGGCAATGTGACCCAGGCGAAGATCTTCGACGGAGACCAGCGCGTGGACCTGACGCTGCGCAACGCCCTGACCGTCGACGGCGTCGAAAAGGGCACCAGCGTCAGCTTCTTCTACTCCTCGGCCCGCGCCGTGCAGGTGGTCGACGCGATCAACGACGCGAAGCTGGACAAGTTCACCGACCAGCCGGTGGAAAGCAACTGGCTGCTGTCGATGCTCGGCGTGATCGTGCCGTTCCTGCTGATCGCCGGCATCTTCTGGTTCATCCTCGCCCGCTCCCAGGGCGGCGGCTCCAAGGTCATGCAGTTCGGCAAGTCCAAGGCGAAGCTGATCACCAAGGACATGCCGCAGGTGACCTTCAAGGACGTCGCCGGCGCCGACGAGGCAGTGGAGGAGCTCCACGAAATCAAGGAGTTCCTGCAGGAACCTGCGAAGTTCCAGGCCGTGGGCGCCAAGATCCCCAAAGGCGTGCTGCTCTACGGCCCTCCGGGCACCGGCAAGACCCTGCTGGCCAAGGCAGTGGCCGGCGAGGCCCAGGTGCCGTTCTACTCGATCTCCGGCTCGGACTTCGTCGAGATGTTCGTCGGCGTGGGCGCCTCGCGTGTGCGTGATTTGTTCGAGCAGGCCAAGAACAACTCCCCGGCCATCATCTTCGTCGACGAGATCGACGCGGTGGGCCGCCACCGCGGTGCCGGCATCGGCGGCGGCAACGACGAGCGCGAGCAGACGCTGAACCAGCTGCTGGTGGAAATGGACGGCTTCGACGCCACCACCAACGTCATCCTGATCGCCGCGACCAACCGTCCGGACGTGCTGGACCCGGCGCTGCTGCGCCCGGGCCGCTTCGACCGCCAGATCCCGGTGGAGGCGCCGGATCTGAAGGGCCGTGAAGACATCCTGAAGGTGCACGTCAAGGGCAAGCCGATGGATGCCACGGTGGATTTGAACGCGGTGGCCAAGAAGACCCCGGGCTACACCGGCGCCGACTTGGCCAACGTGCTCAACGAGGCCGCGCTGCTCACCGCCCGCTCGAACGCCAACCTGATCGACGACCGCGCGCTGGACGAGGCCATCGACCGCGTGATGGCCGGCCCGCAGAAGCGCACCCGCCTGATGGACGAGCACGAGCGCAAGGTCACCGCCTACCACGAGGGCGGCCACGCCCTGGTCGCCGCCGCGATGAACCAGACCGCGCCGGTCACCAAGATCACCATCCTGCCGCGCGGCCGCGCCCTGGGCTACACGATGGTCGTGCCGGAGTCGGACAAGTACTCGGTGACCCGCAACGAGCTGCTGGACCAGATGGCCTACGCCATGGGCGGGCGCGTCGCGGAGGAGATCGTGTTCCACGACCCGTCCACCGGAGCCAGCAACGACATCGAGAAGGCCACCGCCACCGCGCGCAAGATGGTCACCGAATACGGCATGAGCGAGAAGGTCGGCGCGGTGCGCCTGGCCAGTTCCGCCGCCGAGCAGCAGATGGGCACCGGGGCGCGCGAGTACTCCGACGAGATGGCCCACCTGGTCGACGAAGAGGTGCGCCAGCTCATCGAGGGCGCGCACAACGACGCCTACTGGGCGCTGACCACCAACCGCCACGTGCTCGACCGCCTGGCCCTGGCCCTGCTGGAACGCGAGACGCTGAACCAGAAGGAGATCGCGGAGATCTTCTCGGACCTGGTGAAGATCGACAAGCGTGTGGTGTGGCTATCCAACGACGAGCGCCCGGTGCACCCCGAAGGCCCGGTGTTAAGCCCCAAGGAGCGCGCCGCGCAGTCGACCGACTAGGATCGAAGCGTGACTGAAGAAAATCTGATCGACCAGCCGCGCATCGCGGCAGCCGTGCGCGAAATCCTGTTGGCCATCGGCGAGGACCCGGACCGCGACGGCCTGCAGGACACCCCCAAGCGGGTGGCCAAGGCCTATGCGGAATTCTTCGCAGGGCTGCACCAGCGTCCCGAAGAGCACCTGTCCACCACCTTCGACATCGAGCACGACGAGATGGTGCTGGTGAAGGACATCGCGTTCTACTCGACCTGCGAGCACCACCTCGTGCCGTTCTACGGCCGCGCCCACATCGGGTACATCCCGGGCAAGGGCGGGAAGGTCACCGGCCTGTCCAAGCTGGCCCGGCTGGTGGAGGTCTTCGCCCGCCGCCCGCAGGTGCAGGAACGGCTGACCACGCAGATCGTGGACGCCCTGGTCGAGCACCTGAACCCCTCCGGCGCGATCGTCGTCGTCGAATGCGAACACATGTGCATGTCGATGCGCGGCGTGCAGAAGCCGGGCGCGAAGACCGTGACCAGCGCGGTCCGCGGCCAGCTGCGGGAAACCGCCACCCGCGCCGAAGCAATGAGCCTGATTCTCGGAAGGTAACCCCCTATGTCTCTTGGAGCAATCCCGGGCACCGGTCCGGCCACCAGCCCGTTGACCGTGATCCGCAAGATCAAGCAGAAAACCTTTGCCGACCTGCCGACCGACCGCACCCTGGTCATGGGCATCCTGAACGTCACCGAGGACTCCTTCTCCGACGGAGGCGCCTACCTGCAGCGCGAGGCAGCCATCGCGCAGGGCCTGAAGCTGCTCTACGCCGGCGCCGACATCATCGACGTGGGCGGGGAATCCACCCGCCCCGGCGCCGCCGCGGTGGACCCGGAGATCGAGCAGGAGCGCATCCTGCCGGTCATCGAGGCGCTGGTCAAGGCCGGTGCGGTGGTCTCCGTGGACACCATGCACGTGGACACCGCCCGAGCGGCCATCGCCGCCGGCGCGCACCTGATCAACGACGTCTCCGGGCTGACCTACGAGCCAGGCATGCCGGAGCTGATCGCGCTCACCGGTGTTCCCTACGTGCTGATGCACCGCCGCGGCACCGCGCAGAACATGGTCACCCAGGCCAACTACCAGGATGTGGCAGCCGAGGTGCTGGCCGAGCTGCGCGCGCTGCGCGACGACTTCGTGGCCCGCGGCGTGAAGCCCGAGCAGATCATCCTGGATCCGGGGCTTGGCTTCGCCAAGGACGCCGCGCACAACTGGGCGCTGCTCAAGAGCCTGCAGGCCTTCGAGGACCTGGGCCACCGCGTGCTGGTCGGCACCAGCCGCAAGCGCTTCCTGGGCGAGCTGCTGGCCGAGGGCGGCGCTGCGCGCGAACCGCTGGGCCGCGACGCGGCGACCCTGGCCACCACCGTGCTCGCGGCCGCCGACGGCGCCTGGGCGGTGCGCGTGCATGACGTGCAGGGATCGCGCGACGCCCTGAAAGTCGTGAAGGCCCATGGACCGAATTAGCATTTCCGGGATTTCCGCGATCGGCTACCACGGCGTTTTCGACTTCGAAAAGCGCGACGGGCAGAGCTTCGTCGTCGACGTGGTGCTGCACGTGGACATCTCCCGCGCGGCGGCCAGCGACAACGTCGCCGACACCGTGCACTACGGCGAGGTCAGCGAGCTGGTGGTCGCCCAGATCCAGGCCGGTCCCTGGGACCTGATCGAGAAGCTCGGCAGCGAGATCGCCGAGGCGATCCTGGCCGCCTACCCGACCGTGGCCACCGTGGAGGTCGTGGTGCACAAGCCGCAGGCGCCGATCCCGGTGCCGTTCAGCGACGTGAGCATTTGCCTGGTCCGCCACCAGACGCTGCACACCGCGGTCATCGCGCTGGGCGCCAACCTGGGCGACCCGCAGGCCACGCTGGCCGCCGCCGTGGCCGAGCTCGGCGAGGAAGTCCAGATCCTGAAGGTCTCCCCGCTGGCTGTCACCAAGCCCGTGGGCGGCCCGCCGGACCAGCCGGACTACACCAACCAGGTCATCGAGGTGCGCACGCAGCGCTCCCCGCATGAGCTGCTGGATCTGTGCCAGCGCATCGAGGCCGCGCACCACCGCACCCGCGAGGTGCGCTGGGAGGCGCGCACGCTGGATCTGGACCTGATCACCTA
This sequence comes from Arthrobacter sp. 'calajunan', assembly GCF_046940185.1. Taxonomy (NCBI): domain Bacteria; kingdom Bacillati; phylum Actinomycetota; class Actinomycetes; order Micrococcales; family Micrococcaceae; genus Arthrobacter; species Arthrobacter sp. 'calajunan'. Next base: position 5,514 of record NZ_JBKZDY010000020.1, on the reverse strand, counting down.
CGACCACCTGGTGCTCGAGGACCCGAGGCTGACGCTGCCGCATCCTCGCGCCGCCATCCGTGGCTTCGTGCTGGCCCCGTGGAGCTGGATGGACCCGGACGCCGTGCTCGGCGGCCAGCTGGTCTCCCGGCTCGCGCAGCAGGCGGCGGACACCAAGGACATCATCCGGCTATGACCCGGCTGAAGGTTCTCTCGCTGGTGTGGTGCACCCTGCTCGGGGCGGTCCTGGGCTGGGTGGCGCTGCGCCTGTTCGTCGCGGCGGGGCATTCAACCCCGGTGCTGGACTACACGGCGCTGTATTCGCTCGGCGCGGTGTGCGCGGTGGTGCTGTTCCTGGGCATCCGGGTCAAGCGCTCGACCCTGGGCAAGGCCCACTTCGACGCGATCGCCGCGGCCCGCACCCTGGTGCTGGCCCAGGCGGCGGCCTACGCCGGCGCGCTGATCACCGGCTGGCATCTGCCGGCGCTGGTCAACCTGTGGGTGAACGCCGGCGCCTCGCCGAGCCTGACCCGCGCCATCGTGCTGGCCGGAGCCGGCCTGTTCATGGTGGTCATCGGGTATGTCGTGCAGCACCTTTGCAAACTTCCACCCGAAGATCCGGAGGACAATACCGATGGAATCGCCGATGGAACGGTCACCGAATGACTTCCGGCCGGTCGCTCCCGAATACTTCACCGTCAAGCTGATCGGCTGGGCGCTGAACACCGCCCTGTACCTGCTGATCGCGCTGGTGCCGCTGATCCTGCGGCTGTTCGGCGTGCAGACCCCGAACTGGCTGGCCATCGCGCCGCCGCTGGCGGTGCTGCTCGTCGCCCTGCTGGTGCTGCGCCTGCTGCGCCGCCGCGTGCGGGCGCTGGGCTACCTGGAGCGCGAGGAGGATCTCGTGGTGCGCTCCGGGGTGATGTGGCGCAAGCAGCTGGTCATCCCCTACGGGCGCATGCAGTACGTGGAAGTCACCAGTGGTCCGCTGGAACGCAAGTACGGGCTGTGCAAGCTCACCTTGAACACCGCCTCCGGCTCCGCCACCGCAGTGATCCCCGGCCTTGGGCAGCGCACCGGCGAAGACCTGCGCGAACGGCTGAGCGCCGCGGGCGAAGCGAAGATGTTATGACCGACCAGTGGCAGCGGGTCCATCCGGCCAGCCCGTTTGTGCGCGGCTGGGTGGCCATCGTGGGCCTGGCCTACATCTACTGGCAGAACACCAATGACCTGACGCTGGCCGAGCGGCTCAGCGGCGAAAGGCTGCGCTGGACCGTGGTCATCGGTGCGGGAGCGCTGCTGGTGGTGCTCGTGTTCTACGCCCTGTCCTGGTATTTCACCCGCTACATGATCACCCCGAGCCACGTGTACGTGAACTCCGGGATGATCTTCCGCAGCCAGAAGCAGGCGCGCATCGACAGGGTGCAGGGAATCGAGGTGGCGCAGCCGCTGGTGGCCCGGCTCCTGGGCCTGGCCGAACTGCACTTCGACGTGGCCGACGGCAGCCAATCCATGCTGCGGCTGTCCTTCCTGCGCAAGGCCGACGCGCAGCAGCTGCGCGCGCTGATCCTGGACCGGGCGCACGCAGCCCGGGGAGGCCAGGCGCAGCCGGACGTGCCGGAAACGGAACAAGCTCCCCACGACGTCGCACCGGCCGGTGCCGCGCCGGAGACCGGTGTGCTGATGGCCAAGGTGCCCCACGGCAGGCTGCTCGCCTCCCTGTTCCTGCGCATGCCCACCATCATCGGCCTGCTCAGCGCGCTGGCCCTGGGCATCATGACGCTCAGCGGCATCGGCGGCATGGTGGCCGGCTTGATCCCGGCGCTGCTGGCCTTCGGCGGCTGGTTCTACAAGGAGCTGAACAACTCCTGGAACTTCAGCGCCGCGGCCACGGACACCGGGCTGCGCGTCAGCCGCGGCCTGGCCGACACCCGCCAGCAGTCCATCCCCGCAGGCCGCGTCCAATCCATCCAAGTCACTTCCCCGGCCCTGTGGCGGCTGCTGGGCTGGTACCGCGTCGAGGTCAACGCGCTGGGCGTCGGCTCGCAGGAGGAGGCCCAGAACCTGCTGGTGCTGCCGGTCGGGGACTTCGACGCGGTTGCCCGGGTCATGGGCATCCTGTTGCCGGACTTCGGGGTGGAGAACCAGCGCAAGGTGCTGTTCACCGCGATCAACTCCGGAGGCGAGGAGCACGGATTCACGCTGTCCCCGCAGCGGGCCAGGCCGCTGTCACCGGGGGCGTGGAAAAACCAGGGGTTCCTGGCCACCGACACCACAGTGATTACCCGCTACGGCTGGCTCGCCCGGGTCACCGCCTTCACCGCGCACAACCGGGTGCAGGGCCTGATGCTGCGCCAGGGCCCGCTGGAGCGCCGCCGGCAGCTGGCGGGGCTGCGCATCTACAGCGCCGGCGGCACTGTCACCGGCTACATACAGCAGGTGGATGCCCAAATCGCTGGTAAGTTCTTTGAGGAACAATCCCGCCGCATCGCCGGCAGGTAATTTTTCGTCGCGGAAGGTAGGACGTGGACGCACCACGCTTGGGAATCGGCATCATCTCCGCCGGCAAGGTCGGCACGGTGCTCGGCGCCGCCCTGGCCGCCAGCGGCCACCGGATCACCGGAATCCATGCGGTCTCACAGGATTCGAAGGACCGCGCGGACGCGCTGCTGCCCGGGGTCGAGTTCCTGGACCCGGCAGAGATCCTGCGGCGCAGCGAACTGGTGCTGTTCGCCGTGCCCGACGACGTGCTCGGCGAACTGGTGGCGGGGCTTGCCGCCGCAGGGCACTTCACCAGCGGGCAGCTGATTGCCCACACCGCCGGACGCTACGGCACCGGGATCCTGCAGCCGGCGCTGGATACCGGCGCCTTTGGGCTGGCCATCCACCCGGCCATGACCTTCACCGGCATGAGCATGGACCTGCAGCGGTTGACCGACTGCGTCTTCGCGGTGACTGCCGACGAGATCATGCTGCCGGTGGCCCAGGCGCTGGTGGTGGAGATGCGCGGGGAGCCGGTGGTCATCGCCGAGCAGGACCGCGTCAGCTACCACGCGGCGCTGGCCCACGCCGCCAACCACCTGAACACCATCACCGCGCAGTCCGCGGACATGCTGCGCCGCATTGGTGTCGAAGAGCCGTCGAATACGCTGCGCGCGCTGATGTACGCGAGCCTGGACAACGCGCTGCGCTCGGGAGCCGGTGCGCTGACCGGCCCGGTGTCCCGCGGGGACGTCGGAACGGTGCAGGCGCACCTGTCCGCGCTGGAATCCGATCCGGCGGAAACCAACGACAGCTACCGCAGCCTCTCGCGCGCCACCGCGCTGCGGGCGGCCGCCCGGGGCCTGATATCCCAGCCGACGCTTGAGGAACTGCTGCGAGTTCTAGAATAAGAGGGTGAAAACCCCAAAAATCGTCAAGACCCGCAGCGAATTGAAGGCAGCCATTGCCGAAGCAAACCCGGGGTCCCTGGGCTTTGTCCCGACCATGGGCGCCCTGCACGACGGGCACGCGTCGCTGTTCAAGGCGGCCCGCGAGGAAAACGAGCTCGTTGTCATCTCGGTCTTCGTGAACGAGCTGCAGTTCAACGACGCCGCCGACTACTCCAAGTACCCGCGCACCCTGGACTCCGACGTCCAGCTGGCCGCCGGCGCCGGCGTCGACATCGTGTTCGCGCCCGAGGCGCAGGAAATCTACCATGCGGGGCTGCCGCTGATCCGGCTGAATTCCGGTGCACTGGGCGAGATGTACGAGGGCGCCTCCCGCCCGGGGCATTTCGACGGGATGCTGGCCGTGGTGGCCAAGCTGCTGCACCTGGCCGACCCGCGCCAGGGCGAATACCGCGCCTACTTCGGGCAGAAGGACGCCCAGCAGGTCGTGCTGATCCAGCGTATGGTCGCCGACCTTGACTACGCGGTGCAGCTGCGTTCGGTGCCGATCGTGCGCAGCGAAAAAGGCTTGGCGCTGTCCAGCCGCAATGCGCTGCTCAACGAGGAACAGCTGCAGGCCGCCCTGGTGCTGCACCGGGCGATATCGCTGATCGCCGGCCGGGCAGCCCGCCACGAGCCGCTGAACCTGGAGGACGCCATCGGCATGTTCCAGATGGAGCCGCTGGTGGAGCTCGACTACTTCGTGGTGGTCGATCCGGCCAACCTGCAGGAACTGGCGTTCAACTGCCAGGACACCCCCTTCACCGGGGAGGGGCTGATCCTTGTCGCCGCCACCGTGGGCGGCGTGCGGCTGATCGACAACCAGCCGATCTAGGCGAAGCGCTGGGCGGCGTCCGACAGGATCCTGCGGAAGCCTCCCAGCTCGGCCAGCACCTCGGCGCAGGTTTCCTCGCGCTGGACGAATTCCACGGCTTGGCCCGCATAGACGGGGGCCAACGCCACGTCCGCTTCGGCGCGGGCGCGGACCATGCGTTCGCGCAGTTCCTCGGTGGCTTCCAGGGACACGAGGTCATCGGCGTAGCGGTTGCTGAAGTCATTGGCCAAGGCGCGGCCGCCGAACTCAGGGGCCCACGGCAGCTGCTGGGCTATGTCGAAGGCCCGGGTGTAGACGGTGTCATCCAGCCCCGAAGCGCGCACCGCTGCTTTCAGGTTCTCGTGTCCGCTGGCTTCCTTGGTGGACAGGAACCGGGTTCCGATCCAGGCCGCTTCGGCGCCGGCGGCAAGCACTGCGGCGATCCCCGCAGCGGTTCCGATGCCGCCAGCCGCAATCACCGGCTTCTGCGTCTGGGCGCAGGCCAGTTGCAGCAGCGGCAGCGTCCCGGATTCATTGCGGCCGTGTCCGCCGCCTTCGCCGCCCCGGGCGATGACGATGTCGATGTCGTCCTGCAGTGCACGTTCCAGGTCTGCGGCGTTGCCAACCTGCATGGCTGTCAGCACGCCCGCTTCGTGGGCCAAGGCCGCGGCGCGGGTGACATCGCCGAAGCTGATTGAAACCAGCGAGGGGCCGTACTCGAGAAACGATTCAAGCGGTGACAGGTCCGCCTCCAGCGCCCAACCCATGAAGCCGACACCCCAGGGAGTGTCGATCTCCGACACGTGGGATGCCTGGGCCTTGATCCACTCGGCAGTGGGCGCCGGGGAGACCCCGATCATCCCGACCCCGCCGGCCGCGCTGACGGCAGCGGCCATGGCACCACCTGCGGCTCCTGCCATGGAAGCATTGAAGATTGGTTCACGGTATCCAAGAAGTTTCTGCAGGTCGCTCATACGCCCAGACTAGATCAGCACCATGAATGTGACCTAGAACGCGGCCCGCCGATTTGAAACATCCGAAAATGACCTGTATAGTTTTTATCTGTTGCCGCAAGGGAAACAGCCCGAAATACACGAGCTGTTCACGCGGTGGCCAATCACTTTTCACTTGAAGATTTCGATCGATTTTGATCGGCTCACGAAGTCTGGTAAGCTTGAAAAGTTGCTCCGGAGCGAAGCAGCTCGAACCCTTCGGGTTCGGGATGCGGTGTCGAGAGTGTTTGTTGTTTGAGAACTCAATAGTGTGCCAAGTTTGTTGATACCAAATTATTTT
>NZ_JBKZDY010000019.1:0-27838 GCF_046940185.1 Arthrobacter sp. 'calajunan' | reverse complement strand
ACACAATAAGATTTTTTTTACTCATACTCCCTATAACTAGATTGTTGTCGGTCTGTTGGGTTATTTTATTTTAATACGTGACTGGGCTTCAGCGCGGGCTGCCGCCCGGCCCCCCGCCCCCCACCACGCCGAAGTAGATGACCTTGTCCTCGGCGCTGAGCTTGATGCCCGCCATGCCTCGGCCGGTGCGGCCCTGCGCGCGCACGGCGGAGGCGCCGAAGTGCAGCAGCTGCGCCTGGCGGGTGAGGAACACCAGTTCGTCCTCGTCCTCGGCCGGGGCCGCGGCAATGACCTTGTCCCCGTCCTTCAGGGTGATGGCTTCGAATTCGTCGCGGTTCAGCGGGTAGTCAGGGGTGACGCGCTTGACCACACCTCGCTCGGTGCCGATGGCGATGACCTTGTTCAACGGCAGCAGCGCCACCGCCTCCTCGCCCTTGGGCAGCTTCAGGAAGTCGGCCACGGCCACGCCCTGGGCCAGCTGCGGGAAGCCGTGCATCTCGGGCAGCACCGGCACGTCGATCAACGAGATGCGGATCATCCGGCCGGTGGAGGTCAGCGCGCCGATCTCGCCGCGCGCGCTGGAGGCGACCTGTGAGACCAGCACGTCGTGCTTGATGCGGGCCGCGGAGAAGTCCAGCGCGGTGCGGTCGTGGGTGCGGGCGATCTGCCCGGTGGCCGAGAGCAGGACCCAGCAGGGACTGTCGGCCACTTCCATGGCCAAGGTGGCCTTCTTGCCCGACCCGACGGCCTCCGGCAGGGCGGTGCCCTTCAGCGGCTGCAGCTGAGCGCTCTTGGACAGCTTGGTGCGGCGCGGAGTGCCGAAGGTCTCGGCCATCTCGCCCAGCTCGCTGGACACCAGTTCGCGCAGCAGCGTCTCGGATTCCAGGATGGCGCGCAGTTCCTCGATCTCCTTGCGCAACTGCTCGGCCTCGGTCTCCAGCTCCAAGCGGGAGTACTTGGTCAGCTGGCGCAGGCGCAGCTCCAGGATGTGGTTGGCTTGGGGCTCGGAGAGGTCGAAGACCGTCATCAGCCGTTCGCGCGCCTCGGCGGTCTGCTCGGAGGAGCGGATGATCGCAATGACGTCGTCGATGTCCACGATCGCGATCAGCAGGCCTTCGACCAGGTGCCGGCGGTCCTCGCGCTTGGCCAGGCGGAAGGCGGTGCGGCGGCGGACCACGTCCACGCGGTGGTCCACGTAGACCGTCAGCAGTTCGCGCAGGCCCAGGGTCTGCGGCTGCCCGTTGACCAACGCCACGTTGTTGATGCCGAAGGAGTCCTCCAGCGGGGTGTGCTTGTAGAGGCTGGCGAGCACCGCGTTCGGGTTGAAGCCGTTCTTCAGCTCGATGACCAGCTTCAGGCCGTTGTGGCGGTCGGTCAGGTCCACGACGTCGGAGATGCCGGAGATCTTCTTGTTGTTGACCCCGTCCTTGATCTTCTCGATGATCTTCTCTGGGCCCACGCCGTAGGGAAGCTCGGTGACCACCAGCGCGGACTTGCGCGCGGAGACCTTCTCCAAGGCCACGGTGGCACGGGTGCGGAATAGGCCGCGGCCGGTGCGGTAGGCGTCCTTGATGCCGTCCAGGCCCACGATGGTGCCGCCGGAGGGCAAATCCGGGCCGGGCACGAACTTCATCAGGTCCTCGACGGTGGCGTCCGGCTGCACCAGCAGGTGCTGCGCCGCGGCGACGACCTCGCCCAGGTTGTGCGGGGCCATGTTGGTGGCCATGCCCACGGCGATGCCGGTGGTGCCGTTGACCAGCAGGTTCGGGAAGGCCGCGGGGAGCACCTCGGGCTGCATGAACTGGTTGTCGTAGTTCGGGACGAAGTTGACCACGTCCTCGTCGAGGTTCGCCGTCATGGCCACGGCGGAGGCAGCCAGCCGGGCCTCGGTGTAGCGGGCCGCGGCCGGACCGTCATCCAGCGAACCGAAGTTGCCGTGGCCGTCGATCAGCGGCAGACGCAGGGCGAAGTCCTGGGACAGGCGCACCATCGCGTCGTAGATGGCGGTGTCGCCGTGCGGGTGCAGCTTGCCCATCACCTCGCCGACCACGCGGGCCGACTTCACGTGGCCCTTTTCCGGGCGCAGGCCCATCTGCGCCATCTGGAACAGGATGCGCCGCTGCACCGGCTTCAGGCCGTCGCGGGCATCGGGCAGCGCGCGCGAATAGATGACGGAGTAGGCGTACTCCAGGAACGAGGATTCCATTTCGCTGGTGACATCGATGTCGACAATGTTCTCCACGAAATCCGCGGGGAGATCTTCAGACTTCTTTCGAGCCATGAACCTGTAATTCCTTCATCTGCATAACTTTTTGCTTAAGTCGCCGGCTGTTCGTGTTCCTGCTGGGCACAACGTCGAAGTCGCGACTATCCTAAGCCTATGGTGGATCGTAAACTTTCGGTGGCATATCCGGCCCATTGGGAAGCAGACGTGGTGCTCCGGGATGGCACTACGGCACATCTTCGGCCCATAACCCCGGCTGATGCGCAGGCCTTGCAGGACATGCATCAAAAGCAGTCCGAAACCTCGGTTTACCTACGCTATTTTACGTACAAGTCAGCGCTCACCGCGAAAGAGCTTGAGCGGTTCACGAATGTCGACCATGTGAACCGCGTCGCCTTCACGGTTTTCCGCGGCAGCAACATCATTGGCGTGGGCCGCTACGACCGGCTCGACGACCCCACCGAAGCCGAAGTCGCGTTCAACGTGTCCGACGCCTACCAAGGCACCGGCATCGGATCGATCCTGCTTGAGCACCTGGCCGCGGCGGCCCGCGAGAACGACATCACCCGCTTCACCGCCGAGGTGCTCCCGGAGAACCGCAAGATGCTTACGGTCTTCTCCGAGGCCGGCTACGCGGTGGCCCGCCACTTCGAAGACGGCGTGGTCATGCTCGAATTCCCGATCAACCCGACCGAACGCTCCCGCGAGGTGACCGAGGCCCGCGAGCACCGCGCCGAGGCCAGCTCGGTGGCAGGCCTGCTGGCTCCGAAGTCCATCGCGGTGGTCGGCGCCAGCCGGACCTGGGGCAAGCTGGGGCACAGCGTGCTGGACCGCCTGGTCGAGGGCGGCTACACCGGGGCCACCTACGCGGTGAACGACGCCGCGCTGGAAGTCGGCGGCCACATGGCCTACGGCAAGGTCAGCGAGATCCCCGGCCCGGTGGACCTGGCCGTCATCTGCGTGCCGCGCGACCAGGTCACCGGCGTCATCGAGGACTGCGGCGCCCACGGGGTCAAGGGCCTGGTGCTGATGACCGCAGGCTACGAGAACGCCGACGGGCTGGCCGCCCAGCGCGAGCTGGTCTCGCTGGCGCGCGCCAACGGCATGCGTGTGGTGGGCCCGGCCTCGCTGGGCCTGATCAATACGGCCCCCGAGGTCCGCATGGCCATCACCGGCACCACGGTGCAGCCCACCGCCGGCAACGTGGGCCTGTTCAGCCAGTCCGCCTCCATGGGCGCGATCCTCCAGGGGGTCAGCGTGCAGCACGGAGTGGGCGTGAGCAGCTCCATCTCAGCCGGGCTGCGCGCCGACGTCTCCGGCAACGACGCCATGCAGTACTTCGAGGACGACCCGCGCACCGACCTGGTCGCCATGCACCTTGAATCCTTCGGCAACCCGCGCAAGTTCGCCCGCATCGCCCGTCGCCTGGCCCGCAGCAAGCCGGTCATCGTGGCCAAGTCGGACCTGCTGGGCCGCCGCCTGCCGCCGGGGCACTCGGTGCGCGTGGGCCAGGCTCCGCCCGGCGCCCTGAACGCGATGCTGCGCCAATCCGGGGTGATTCGCGTGCAGTCCGTGGAAGAGCTCATGGACGTGGCCGGCCTGCTCTCGGTCTACAAGGCACCGGCCGGGCCGAATGTCGCGGTGCTCTCCAACTCGCTGACCTTGGCCGAGGTGGTCTGCGACGTCGCGGAGGCCTGCAATTTGAATGCCACCGCCGAACCCCGGGAACTGGACTACACGCTGGGCCAGTCGCGGGTGCTGCCGAAGCTGCGCGAACGGGTGGCCGAATTGGTCGCGAATCCCGACGTGCACTCGGTGATCCTCGCCCACCTGTCCTACTCGGGCATCTCCACCGACGCGGTGCTTGAGGTGCTCAGGGAATTCTCCACCCAGCCCAAGCCGGTCATCACCGTGCTGCCTGGGCAGATCGACCGGAAGATCGCCGGGGGAGTGCACCACGGGGTGCCGGTCTACACCTCGCCGACCTCCGCCGCCGGGGCGCTGGGCAAGGCCCACGGCTATCGCCAATGGCTCGACATCCCCTTCGAGCCGCTGGTCGATCCCGAGGGGCTGCAGGTCGAGGCCGCCGCGGACTACCTGCACGAGCTCTCCGCCGGGATCCCCGGCACGGAGCTGCGTCAGCTGAGCACCGAGCAGACCACGAAGCTGCTGGGCTTCTACGGCATCAACATCTTCCCCTCCCAGGTGGTGCATACCGCGCAGGAGGCGGTCGACGCCGCCGACGAGCTGGGCTGGCCGGTGGTGCTCAAGGCCAACGACCCGGACCTGCGCCAACGCCTGGACCTGGGCGGGGTGCGCCTGAACATCCCCGATGCCGAATCCCTGCGCGCTGACTTCACCCACATGAGCGCGCTGATGCGGCAGTACGGCGTCAACTCGCTGGAGGTGCAGTCCATGGCTTCGGCCGGGCAGGCCTGCGTGGTGAAGGCCATGGAGGACCCGCTGCTGGGCCCGGTGGTCTCCTTCGGGCTCAGCGGGGACGCGGTGAACCTGCTCGACGACTGGGCGCACGGGGTCGCCCCGTTCTCCGCCACGGACCTGGCCCGGCTGATGCACCGGCCGCGCAGCAGCGCCCGGCTCTTCGGCTACCAGGGACTGCCGGCGGTGGACCTGGACGCGTTGCGGGACTTCATCACCCGGGTCTCGCTGTTCAAGGACAACCACCCGGAAGTTACCATTGCGCAGTTCGCCCCGGTGTCGGTGTCCACCGATTCGCTCAGCGTGCTCGGGGTCAAGCTGAGCATCGGCAATGCCGAACGGCGCACCGACAGCATCCGCCGGGCGCTGCGCGGCTGAGCCCAAGGACACGAAACCTGAAAGACGGCGGCGCACTGGGTAGAATTGGATCATGAGCTCTGCAACGTATTCGACGACTGCCGGTGCCGACCTCCAGCATGACCTGGTCCGCGCGGGATTCTACCCGCAAATGGTCCAGGACGTGCTGGCCGAAGCGATGCTGGATCTGCCGGTAGTTGACCACTTCCTGCACCTGGAGACCCATTTCGACCACACCGAGGTCCACCGCCACATCACCGTCATGGTCCGCAGCGAGAAGGTGCTGTTCATCGTGCACGTCGACGACCAGCAGCTGGACGACCACGGCCACGACGTGATGGCCCAGGTTTCGGTGGAAATGGTCAGCCTGGCGCGGATCGAGTCGGTGGCCACCAGCTACGTCTACCACCAGCCGCAGCACTACAGCGGCACCGATCTGGTGCGCGAGCTGACCTTCGGCATGTCCTGGGACGGCACCAAGCGCATCGACCTGGCCCCGGCCGAATGTGCCGACCCGCAGTGCGACGCCGACCACGGCCTGAACGGCACCTCGCAGCCCGAGGACCTGGTGCTGCGCGTCAGCTCCGAGGCCGACGGCCAGCGAGCGGTGGACAAGGCCCGCGAATTCGCGGTGCGCCTGCGCCTGGCGACGATCGCCTAGGGACGCCAAGCCAACGTGACTGACTCTTCGCTGCCCGTCCCCAGCCAGAAAATCCCCGCCGCGCCGGCCTACGGAGCGGCCACCCTGTCCGAGATCCTACCCTCGGCGGCCCACGCGCTGGGGATCCCCGGCTACGCGAACCCGCTGGGCCTGGCGCCAACCAAGCGCGTCGCCGTGATCATGGTCGACGGCCTGGGCTGGAACCAGCTCAAATCCCACCTCGGGCACGCGCCGTTCCTGCGCCCGCTGTTCGAGCGCGCGCAGAAGCTGGGCACCGGCTTCCCGTCCACCACCGCGACCTCGCTGTCCAGCCTCGCCATTGGCGCGGCGCCTGGCGAGCACGGGATGCTCGGCTACGACGTCATCGACCCCGCCCGCCGGCGCGTGGTCAACCAGCTGGGCGGATGGCCCGGCGACCTGGACCCGCTCTCGTGGCAGCCGCTGCCCACGGTCTTCGAGAAGGCCGCGGAGCACGGCATCCACACCGCGACGGTGTCCATCGCCCAGTTCTCCGACTCCTCGCTGACCCGCGCGGCGCTGCGCGGACCGAAGTTCGTCGCCGCGCGCCAGCCGGCGGCCCGCGCCCGCGCCACCGCCGAGGTGTTCGCCGCGCAGCGCAACGCGCTGGTCTACACCTACTTTAACGAGCTGGACAAGGCCGGGCACAAGTTCGGCGTCGATTCCCCGCAGTGGCGGGACACGCTCGAAGAGCTTGACTACGTCATCAAGACCCTGGTCTCGCGCCTTCCGGAGCAGACCACGGTCCTGATCACCGGTGATCACGGCATGGTGGACGTGCCCGCCTCGCAGCGCATCGACTACAGCCTGCAGCCCGAACTCATCGAGGGGGTTGAACTGACCAGCGGCGAGCCGCGCGGTGTGCAGCTGACCTTCGCCGAGGGCACCGATGCGGCCCAGCGGGCCAAGGTCCGCGAAGCCTGGCAGCGCGCCTACGGGTCCAAGGCGTGGATCCTGAGCCGCGAGGAAGCCGTGGAGCTCGGCTACTTCGGTGCGGTCCGTCCCGAATTCCTGCCGCGGCTTGGTGATCTGATGATCCTGGCCGCCGAGGCCATCGCATTCTACGACGGCCGCCGGGTCAAGCCCATGGCCTTCGAGATGGTAGGGCAGCACGGCTCGCTTACCGCGGCGGAGCGTTTCGTGCCGCTGTTCGTGCACCGCACCGCCTAGCGCGCAGCCGCAAGCAGAAAATCCGGGGGCAGCCAGCTGGCTGCCCCCGGATTTTTTGATCAAGTTCCGTTCGGAGGCTGGATTAGGAGTCGGTGTCCTTTTTGCGCTTGCCGAACATGATGTCGTCCCAGCTCGGCACGGAGGAGCGCTTGGCCTTGCGGCCGGAGCCGTCCTCGGCGGGCTCGTCGGCAGGCTTCGCGGAGGTGCCGGAGGACTTCTCGGCATCGGTGACGACCACCAGCTGCGAGGTGCGCGGCGAGATGCCCTGCGGCAGATGCGGCAGCGACTCGTCCTCTTCGGCGTCGTACTTGCTCATGCCGCGCTCGATGATGTCGTTGTAGCGGGCCTCGCGATCCGGATCCTGGTCCTGGGGACGCTGGCCGCGGCGTGCGTTCAGCAGGGAGACCAGTTCTTCGGTCTCATCGGGTTCCGGGGCGGCCGGGGCCGCAGGTTCCTCAACCTGCGAGATGGCCGAGACGGGTCGGAAGTATTCGGGCGCGACCTGCTCGCTGAGTGTCTGCGCCCAGCGGTTCAGGTTGCTCAGGGTCTTGCGGGCCGGGGAGAAGGACCAACGGGCCACGTTATCCGGCTGCGGCAGGGAGCTGTCCAGCTTTTCCACGTTTTCGGACGGTAGTGGCGAATCGAATTCGACGGTGACGATCCACTGGCCCTCGGGATCCTTCCACGAGTTCCAGCGGGCCGTGAGCGGATCGATGTTCAGCTGGTGCAGGCGGTGGGCGACCATCGAGCCCAGGTCTGCGGGTTCCTCGCCGAAGACTTCGCGGTACTCGGCGTCGGTCTGCGGTCCGGAGACCTCTACGCGGCGGGCGAGCTCGGCGATGTGCTCGCGCTCGGCCAGCACTGGCCCCTCGTACTTGACGATCGACTCGACCGGGACGTCCCACTCCAGCGCCAAATCGTAGGCTGAAGCACCGGCGCGCACGCGGGCCTGGATCTCTCGGGGGGTGTGAACCGAGGACTCGTCGCGGTTGCGCGGCGCGCGGGAGCGCGCGATTTCGGCCATGGCACTGCGCAGGGCATCGTCAACGGGCAGCTCGAAGCTCATCCCGTCGTCGCTGCTGACCTGCAGACTGGAACCATTTTCATGAATTCCTACCAGTCTCAGCTGACGCATTACTACCCTCCACACGGTTCATTTACTGAATAAAACTTTGCCACTTGTCGCCCGATTTTCCTACCACCGGGCGGGGCGTGGCGCAAGATTAGTCGTCAAGCTCACCCAGAAAGTTGCCTTCGGGCTTCCGCCGTGGGCATAGCGCGCCGGGCTCGGGCAGAATCCGGGTCCGCCGGACGTTATACTTCTATGCCGGAATGAAAATCCCCTGCGCGGATTTCCACCCACTTCATCGCCTGCAGAAAAGAGCTGACAACCACCATGGCCACACAGTCTGCCGCCGTCCACCCGAGCGAAGCCGAGAAGGCCCGAGCCCGGGAAATCGCCGCGCTCAAAGCCGGGAAAACCGCGGCAATGGCGAACCTGATCGATGAGTCGGAATCCGAGCTGGCCGAGCTGTTCATCCTGCCCGGGGGAGAAGCCCAGGCCGAAGAGGCCAGCGTAGACTTCGTGCCGGAGCAGGCCGACGAATTCACCTGCGCCTCCTGCTTCATGGTGCGCCACCGCACCCAGCTAGTGCGCGAAGCGGGCGGGCAGAAGTTCTGCGCCGAGTGCGAAGGCTGACCGGCCGGGCTCTGCCCCCTGCGCGCCGCAACCTGCAGCGCATGAAAGAACCCCGGAACCCGCCGTGCGGCAGGTTCCGGGGTTTGATTCGTTCCGGAGGAGACTAGGGCTCCTGGGGGTGCTCCTCGTCCGCCTCGGCAGTCGCCTGGCGGCCTTCCTCGGTGAACTCGTACATGATGCCGCCCAGCGCGGCGGTCAGTTCCTCGGGGCGTCGGGTCGAAGCCAACCAGTACGGGGTGGCGTCGCGCTCGTCGGTGACCTCCATGCGGACCACTGCGTCGAGGTAGCCGCGCAGCAGCATGAAGGCCATCCCGTGCAGCTTCTGCCCGCGCTGCTTGAACGCTTCCTCACCGCGGTAGCCGACAACCTGCCCGATGTAGCGGCGCTCGATGGTGGCGCGGCCGACGGTGAGGGTCTTGTCGGTGACTTCGATGACCGGCACACGCAGGAGCATGATGACTGCCAGAGCCAGCAGCACGATGATGCCGGTGGCGTAGCCCGCAGCGATGTTGATCGGAGCCACGGCGATACCAGCGGTGATGGCAATCAGCAGCGGCCACATCCATGATCCGAACGATGGCCAGATCTTTTCGCGGAACAGGACGTTGGAAGCCTCTGGGCTGGTATTACTCATGAGTCCTAGTCTAGGCAATCTTTCGGTAGGCGCCGAACGGCCGGCTGTGGGTCGGCTGTGGGTCCGCAGACGGGCCGGGCGCGATAGAGTTGTGCAGGTAAATGCAGACCAGCTGCAACTTCCTAGAGTTCCGGGGGATGACCAAACCACGATGAGCGAGCCTACGATCTCAATCTCCATCAAGATGCTCGATAGCGAACTGCCCGTTCCAAGCTATGCCCATCCTTCGGATGCGGGTGCTGACCTGCATGCACGCACCTCGCTGGTGCTCGAACCGGGCCAGCGCGCCCTGGTGCCGACCGGCATCGCCCTGGCGTTGCCGCACGGCTATGTCGGGCTGGTGCACCCGCGCAGCGGCTTGGCCACCAAGCACGGCATCACCATCGTTAATGCCCCGGGAACCGTCGATGCCGGATATCGTGGTGAGATCATGGTCACCCTGCTGAATACCGACAGGGACCAGACATTCGAAATCACCCGAGGCGACCGCATCGCGCAGCTGGTGATCCAGAAGGTCGAACAGGCGGCATTCGTTCAGGTTGACTCCCTGGAGGACTCGGCCCGCGGAACCGGCGGCTTCGGCTCGACCGGTGGATTCAGCGCCAACTAAGCACGCTTGGCGCCAAGCGAAACTCTCTAAGGACATCATGATTTTCAAGCGCAAGAAGGCGAACGCCGAGCCAGCAGCCGAGCAGGCTGCCGGCGCCACCGAACCGGTGGCCGAAACCCCCACCGAGCAGGCGACCGGGACTTCCGCCGAGCAGCAACCAGCCAAGAAGCCGGTGCTCAACGGCCCGTTCGACTACGCGGACATCGAGAACACCGACGAATACCTCGACTTCGGCTCCATCCTGGTCAAGCCGGTCGCCGGACTGAAGGTGCGCATGGACGTCGAACAGTCCAACCAGCGCGTCATCGCCGTCTCCCTGGAACTGGCCGAGTCCCGCGTCCAGCTGATGGCATTCTCCGCCTCCAAGTCCACCTCGCTGTGGCCGGGCATCAGCGACAAGATCCGCGAGGACATCGCCAGCCAGAACGGCGAGATCTACCAGCGCGACGGCGAATACGGCCAGGAGCTGCTGGCCCAGGTTCCGCAGCAGCTGCCCGACGGCCGCGCCGGGCATGTTGCGCTGCGCTTCGTGGGCATCGACGGTCCGCGCTGGTTCCTGCGCGCCGTCATCGGGGGCGCCGCCATCGGCGACGAGGAGGCCTCCAAGGCCATCGACGACCTGGTGCGAGGCGTCGTGGTGAACCGCGGCGACAAGCCGCTGCCTCCGCAGGAATTGCTGCCGCTGAATGTCCCGCGCAACGCCCAGACGCGCCCGGACGCCGAGGCGCAGGGCGAGACCGAGGCCGCCGGCCAGGCGCCGCAGCGTCCGGAACGCGGACCGGAAATCACCCAGATCGGCTAGCCGGATGCCCCTCGAATCCAAGCCGGTCACCCCGAAAATCGAGGGCACGCAAGCGGCGCGCAGCTTCACCCGGCTGAAGTCGCTGGCGCAGCTGCCGGCCAAGGGCAGGGTGGAGCACACCGGCTACATCCAGTCGGTCAGCTATTCGGCGCCCCACCAGGCGCCGCTGCTGACCGCGGTGGTGGTCGACCGGCTGGGAACCGGGGCTCCGCGCCGGGGCACCGTGCCGCACGTGCGGCTGCGGTTCATGGGCCAGAAGAACGTCCCGGGCATCAAGCCCGGGGTGAAGATCCAATACGCGGGAATGGTCGCGCCTGTCGACCAGATCCCCACCATCTATAATCCGCGTTACGTCATCGTTCCCGTTCCCCGCGGGTGAACGCCGAACGCCGCCGGCCGCAGCGCCTGCCGGATGAGCCCGCACTGGGCAGAAGCGAGAATACCGTGAACGAGAATCCACCAGCCGGCGAGCAGCCTAGGCCGGAGAAGAAGCCGAGCCTGGCCGAGGCGATCGGCGCCAGCGCCAAGGTCGCGCAGAACGCCGACGGCGGCATCGACGTGCTCTCCACCGTGGGCGGGGTGCGCGGCATCCTGGAAACCGTGGTCCCGGGCTTCGTGTTCGTGCTGGTCTACGCGCTGACCAACGAGCTGTCCTGGGCGCTGCTGTCCTCGATCGGGCTGGGTGTGGTTTTCATGGTGCTGCGGCTGCTGAACAAGTCAACGCTGGTGCAGTCGGCCAGCGGCCTGGTCGGCATCCTGATCTGCGCGCTGGTGGCCCGCACCTCGGGCAACGCCCGCGACTACTACGTGCCCGGCTTCCTGATCAGCGGCGGCTACCTTCTGGGATTGATGATTTCGATCTTCGTGAAATGGCCGCTGATCGGCCTGCTCTTCGGCTTCATCCGCAACGAGGGCGTGGCCTGGCGCCAGCAGCCGGACCGGTTGCGCCGCTACGGCATCGCGACCTGGATCATCTGCGCGGTGTTCGCATTGCGCCTGGCGGTGCAGCTGCCGATGTACTTCACCGACCAGGTGGTCTCGCTGGGCATCGCCCGCGCGCTGATGGGTGTGCCGCTATACGCGGCCGGCCTGTGGTTCGCCTGGCTGGTCTCCCGCCCCGCCACCGCCGGGCACGCCCCGACGCCCGAGGACCTGGCCTCCTAGCCGCGCGCAGCGGCCCCGTACGCGAAAAAACCCTGGCATCCCAATTGCGCGATGCCAGGGTTTTCGCTGCCCGGGGCGGGGCTGCCGGCTACCGGGTGGCTGCCTGCAGCACCCGGCGCAGCAGCGGTTCGGCCCGCGGGGTGGTGATGAAGAAGATCTCGTCGCCGCCCTCGATGACGTCGTCGTCGCTGGGCGGGAACGGGGTCTTGTCGCGCACCACGGCCATGAGCGTGGTTTCCTCCGGCCACGGCACGCGCCCGATGGTGCGCCCGATCATGCCCGAATCATGCGGCACGGTGAACTCCACCATGTAGACCTCGCCAGCCTTCAGCGTTAGCAGGCGCACCAGGTCGCCGACCTCCACGGCCTCCTCGACCAGCGCGGTCATCAGGCGCGGGGTGCTCACCGCGACGTCCACGCCCCAGGCGTCGTCGAACATCCACTCGTTTTTCGGGTTGTTCACTCGGCCTACGGTGCGGCGCACCCCGAACTCGCTCTTGGCCAGCAGCGAGACCACCAGGTTGACCTTGTCGTCACCCGTGGCGGAGACGACCACGTCGTAGTCCTCCAGCTGCACGCGCTGCAGCACGGCGAGCTCGCAGGCGTCGCCGATCAGCCACTTGACGCCTTCAAGGTCGGCGCGCTGCTCCATTTCGGCCTTGAGGTCCACGAGCAGCACCTCGTGGTGGTTGGCCACCAGCTCGCGGGCGATGGAGGACCCGACCGAGCCGGCTCCGGCGATCATTACCTTCATTAACAGGCCTTTCGCTTAGTCTGCGGGGGCTGGCTTGGGGGCGCTGGCCAGGATCTTTTCCACTTCCTGGCTGCGGTCCAGGTGCATCATGACGTGGATCAGGTCCCCGCCCTGCAGCCTGGTGCGGTTTTCCGGAATGGTTCCCTCGCCAAAGCGGGTCAGGTAGGCCACGCGCACCCCGGCGGCGGCCTCCAGGTCCTTGACCAGGCGGCCGTACCATTCGCGGTGCAGCGCCACCTCGGTCAGCACCAGGCGTCCCGAGGGCTCGCGGAAGTCCCCGCGCATCGAGTAGTCCGGCAGGATGCGGCGCAGCACCTGGTCGGTGCTCCAGCGCACCGCAGCGACCGTGGGGATGCCCAGCCGCTGGTAGATCTCGGCGCGGCCCGGGTCGTAGATGCGGGCGACCACATGCGGCACGTTGTAGGTTTCGCGGGCGACGCGGGTGGCCAGAATGTTGGAATTATCACCGCTGGAGACGGCCGCGAAGGCGTAGGCCTGATCGATCTCCGCCTGCTCCAAGGTGTCCTTGTCGAAACCCAGGCCGGTGACGGTGCTGCCGGAGAAGTCGGCGCTGAGCCGGCGGAAGGCCTCCGGGTTCTGGTCGATGACCGCCACCGAATGCCCGGCGGAATCCAGCGTATGGGCCAGCGCCACCCCCACTCGACCGCAGCCCATGATCACAAAGTGCGCCACCAAAAACTCCTCGGGGTCCAGCGTCCGGATGAACTTCGCCGCGGCACCGCTGCTGGTGCCACGAATGCAACAATAGCGCTGATCGGGCCCGCGTTGGGTCCAACGAAGGCGGCATGCCGCGCGGAGCCTGCGATAACGTTGTCTCGTGCCTGCTTTATTTGATGGTCTGAAACGGATCCTCGTGGGCCGGCCCTTCAGCACCGAACAGCTGAAAAAGAAGCCGCTCCCACCGAAAATTGCGCTGCCGATTTTCTCCTCCAGCGCCCTGTCCTCGCTGGCCTACGCCCCGGACGAAATCCTGCTGACCCTGGCCATGGCCGGTGTGGCGGCGACCATGCTCTCCCCGGCGGTGGGCGTGGCAGTGCTGGTGGTGCTCGTGGTGCTGGTGCTGTCCTACCGGCAGTCCATCAAGGCCTACCCTTCCGGCGGCGGCGACTACGAGATCGTCCGCAAGAACCTCGGCGCCCGGCCGGGCACCGCGGTGGCCGCGGCCCTGCTGGTGGACTTCGTGCTCACCGTCGCGGTCTCCAGTTCCTCGGCCGCCCAGTACCTCAGCGGCATCGTCCCTGCGCTGGGGGAGCACCGCGGCCTGGTGGCGGCGGGCATCGTGGTCTTCCTAGTGGTGGCGAACCTGCGAGGGCGCGGGCAGAGCCGCTGGACGCTGGCCGTGCCGGTGTACCTGTTCGTCTTCGGCATGCTGGCGCTGATCGCGATCGGCGGGCTGCTTGCGGCCACCGGCAACCTGGGACTGGCGCCCAGCGCCGAGTTCACCATCGTGCCCGAGGAGCAGTTCTCCAACGGGTTGCACGGCGTGGTGGGCGCGCTGCTGATCCTGCGCGCCTTCTCCACCGGCTCCGCGGTGCTGACCGGCATCGAGGTGCCGATCTCCAACGTCCAGTACCTGACCAAGCCGCGCGCCCGCAACGCCGGACGCATCCTGCTGGTGGTCGGCTTGCTTTCGGGCGTGCTGACCCTGGGCACGCTGATGCTGGCACGGGCCAGCGGCCTGAAGATTGTCGCCGACCCGCAGAAGTCCCTGCTGCTGGACGGGCAGCCGGTTTCCGCAGACTACGTCCAGGTGCCGGTGCTCGGCCAGTTGGCACAGGCGGTGTTCGGCAACTTCATGCTGGGCACCGTGGTCGTCTCGGTGCTGACCATCCTGGTGCTGCTGCTGGCAGGCAACCAGGCCTTCAACTCCTTCCCGTCGCTGGCCAGCCACCTGGCCACGGACGGCTACCTGCCGCGCCAGCTGCGCACGCGCGGCGACCGGCTGGGCTTCTCCAACGGCATCCTGTCACTGGGCGTCGCCGCGGTGCTGCTGGTCCTGGTGTTCCAAGGCGATGTCACCATCCTGATCCAGCTGTACGTGGTGGGAGTGTTCGTCTCCTTCACGCTCAGCCAGCTTGGCATGCTCAAGCACTGGCACCGCGAACTGGTGCCGGTCGCGGACCGGCGCATCCGCGCCGCGATAAAACGCCAGCGCCTGCTGAACCTGGTGGGCCTGGTGCTCTCCGGGCTGGTGCTGCTGATCGTGCTGGCCACCCGCTTTGTGCACGGCGCGTGGATCGCGGTGCTGGGCATCGTGTTGCTGATGCTCGTCATGAATTCGCTGCACCGCCACTACCAGCAGGTGGATGCCGAGCTGTCCATCGAGGACGGCGGCCAGGCCACCGCGCTGCCGGCGCGAGTGCACGCCCTGGTGCTGGTTTCCACGGTCCGCAAGCCGGTGCTGCGCGCCCTGGCCTTCGCCCGGGCCAGCCGTCCCTCGAAGCTCGAGGCGATCATCGTGGACGTGGAGCCGCAGAAGACCCAGCGCACCTTGGAGGACTGGGAGCGGCTGCGCATCCCGGTGCCCATCACGGCGCTGGCCTCGCCCTACCGCGACATCCCCGGGGCGCTGATCGAGCACATCCGCTCGATCAAGCGCGAATCCCCGCGGGATCTGATCGTGGTCTACATTCCCGAATACGTGGTCGGCCACTGGTGGGAGCAGCTGGTGCACAACCAGACCGCCCTGCGGGTGAAGAACCGGCTGCACTACGAACCCGGAGTGCTCATCGCCTCCGTGCCCTGGCGCCTGCTGAGCGCCAAGAACGCCCTGGGCGGAGGGCCGACCGAGGAATCCTCGGCCCACCGCGAATCGAACCCCCTGCCGAAGGACTAACCGTCGTGACCGAATCACCCACCCTGAAACTGCGTCTGGGCGCCATCGCCCACGGCGGACACACCGTGGCCCGCCACGAGGGGCGGGTCATCTTCGTCCGCCACGGCATCCCCGGCGAGCTGGTCACAGTCCGGCTGACCGACAGCGACGAGAACGCGAAGTTCTGGCGCGCGGATGTCGTCGAGGTGCACGAGGCCAGCGAGCACCGCGTGCCGCATTTCTGGGAGGCGGCCGACGCATTGCGCCACCGCGACCCGGTGGGCGGCGCAGAATTCGGCCACATCACTCTGGAGCACCAGCGCGAGCTGAAGGCCGGGGTGGCCGCCGAGCAGCTGACCCGGCTGGGAGGGATGAAGGCCGAGGACTACAACTTCCCGGCCGTGCAGGCGGTGGCCGGACAGGACGACGGCCTGGGCTGGCGCACCCGCATGTCCTACTCGGTGGACGCCGAAGGCAAACTGGCCATGAGCGGCTTCCGCAGCAATACGCTCACAGCTATCGACTCCATGCCGTTGGCCCACCCGGCCATCGAGCGCACCGGGTTGTACACGATGGACTTCTCCGGCATCGAGCGGGTGGAGGCCGCGGTTTCCAGCAGCGACGATTCCACGGTGCTGATCCTGTTGGCCGAATCCCGCCCCGGCGCCGCCCGCAAGGCGGCCCGCCAGTTCCCCGAGGGCGTGAACGTGGCGGCCTTCAGCCAGCAGGGCGGCTCGGCCGCCGACGGCCGCGGCGAGCTGCAGGCCCTGACCGGGCGCAGCTGGCTGCAGGAGTCGGTGCTGGGGGAGAGCTTCCGGATCACCGGCGAAGGCTTCTGGCAGGTGCACCGCGCGGCGGCCACCGTGCTCAGCGAGCGGGTCATGGAGCTGACCGAGCCGGCGCGCGGCGAGCAAATCGCGGACCTGTACGCCGGGGCGGGCCTGTTCTCGCTGCCGCTGGCGAAGTCGGTGGGCCCTGAGGGGCGCGTGTTCTCCATCGAGGGCGCCCCCGGCACCCACGCGGATGCCAAGAAGAACCTGCGCGAGCTGCGCCAGGCCAGCGTCATCCGCGGACGCGTGGAGCGCGTGCTGCGCCAGGTCGCGCGCGACGCCCAGCTCGATGCGGTGGTGCTCGACCCGCCGCGGGCCGGAATCGACAAGCAGGTGGCCGCCGAATTGGGTTCCAGCGGCGTTTCGCGCATTTGTTACGTCTCCTGCGACCCCGCATCTTTCGCCCGGGACACCGCTCGTTTGACCTCGCGCGGCTACGAATTAGCGCACATGGAGATTCACGATTTGTACCCGCACACCCACCATATGGAGTCGATTGGGCTCTTCGTGCGCCGTTAGACCATCGAATATTGCCGTTTGGACACGAATTTGGCGGAAAATTATCCCCGTTCATTCTTTTTGTCCTAGTTGGCGATAGACTGTTTTTAGCTCTGCAACGATACAAGCATGAGAATCTCAGTTAGGAACTCCTAACTGGAATGCGAGTGTGTGCGTGCAACAGAATGAGTGTCTGGCGAGAGGAGTCCCACGTGAGCAATGTGGACAGCTTCGGTGCCAAGGGCGTACTTGACGTCAATGGAACCGAATACGAAATTTACCGACTGAATACGGTCGAAGGCGCAGAAAGCCTTCCTTACAGCCTTAAGGTTCTTCTGGAGAACCTGCTTCGCACCGAAGATGGTGCGAACGTTACTGGCGAGCACATCAAGGCTCTGGGACAGTGGGATGCTTCGGCACAGCCGAACACCGAAATCCAGTTCACCCCGGCCCGTGTGATCATGCAGGACTTCACCGGCGTTCCATGTGTCGTCGACCTTGCCACCATGCGCGAGGCCGTCAAGGAACTGGGCGGCGACCCAACCCGTGTGAACCCACTGGCTCCTGCCGAAATGGTCATCGACCACTCGGTGCAGATCGACACCTTCGGTTTCGAAGGCGCCGTCGAGCGCAACATGGAGATCGAGTACCAGCGCAACGGCGAGCGTTACCAGTTCCTGCGCTGGGGCCAGACCGCATTTGACGACTTCAAGGTCGTCCCGCCGGGAACCGGCATCGTGCACCAGGTCAACATCGAGTACCTGGCGCGCACCATCATGACCCGCGAGGTCGACGGCGTGCTGCGTGCCTACCCTGACACCTGCGTCGGCACCGACTCGCACACCACCATGGTCAACGGCCTGGGCGTGCTGGGTTGGGGCGTTGGCGGCATCGAGGCCGAGGCAGCAATGCTCGGCCAGCCTGTCTCCATGCTGATCCCACGCGTTGTCGGCTTCAAGCTTTCCGGCTCGATCCCTGCCGGAGCAACCGCAACCGACGTGGTGCTGACCATCACCGAAATGCTGCGCAAGCACGGTGTTGTGGGCAAGTTCGTTGAGTTCTACGGCGAGGGCGTGGCAGCAGTGCCGCTGGCCAACCGTGCAACCATCGGCAACATGTCCCCTGAGTTCGGTTCGACCGCCGCCATGTTCCCGATCGACGATGTCACCCTCGACTACCTGCGCCTGACCGGCCGCAGCGAAGAGAACATCGCACTGGTCGAGGCTTACGCCAAGGAACAGGGCATGTGGCACGATCCAAGCCGCGAGATCCGTTTCTCGGAGTACATGGAACTGGACCTGTCCACCGTGGTTCCATCGATCGCCGGCCCGAAGCGTCCACAGGACCGCATCGAGCTGTCGAGCTCGAAGGAGCAGTTCCGCAAGGACCTGCACAACTACGTGTCGGCCACCGAGGACACCCAGGGCGTCGGCCGTCCATCGGTAGCCGTCGAGGTCACCAAGGAAGATGGACAGAAGTTCACCATCGACCACGGCATGGTCTCGATCGCATCGATCACCTCGTGCACCAATACCTCCAACCCTTCGGTGATGCTTGCAGCAGCAGTGCTCGCTCGCAACGCCGCCGAAAAGGGCCTGTCCTCCAAGCCATGGGTCAAGACTTCGGTCGCACCGGGCTCGAAGGTCGTCACCGAATACTACGAGGCTTCCGGCCTGCTGCCATACCTGGAGAAGCTCGGCTTCTTCGTGGTCGGCTACGGCTGCGCCACCTGCATCGGCAACTCCGGTCCGCTGGATACCGAGATCTCCGAGGCCATTCAGGCCAACGACCTCGCCGCCACCGCAGTGCTCTCGGGCAACCGCAACTTCGAAGGCCGCATCAACCCGGACGTGAAGATGAACTACCTGGCTTCCCCGCCACTGGTCATCGCCTACGCCCTGGCTGGCACCATGGACTTCGACTTCGAGACCGATTCGCTGGGCAAGGACACCGAGGGCAACGACGTCTTCCTGAAGGACATCTGGCCATCGCCTGTCGAGGTCCAGCAGATCATCGACTCGTCGATCGACAAGGACATGTTCGCCAAGGGCTACGACGGAGTCTTCGAGGGCGACGCCCGCTGGAAGGCACTGGACACCCCTGAGGGCGACACCTTCGCATGGGACGAGAAGTCGACCTATGCCCGCAAGGCGCCATACTTCGAGGGCATGACCGCCGAGCCGCAGCCGGTCCAGGACATCGAGGGCGCTCGCGTGCTGCTCAAGCTGGGCGACTCGGTCACCACCGACCACATCTCGCCTGCAGGTTCCTTCAAGTCGGACACCCCGGCTGGTCGCTACCTGATCGAGAACGGCGTGGATCGCAAGGACTTCAACTCCTACGGCTCGCGCCGTGGCAACCACGAAGTCATGATCCGCGGTACCTTCGCGAACATCCGCATCAAGAACCAGCTGCTGGACGGCGTCGAGGGTGGCTTCACCCGCGACTTCACCCAGGAAGGCGCTCCGCAGTCGTACGTGTACGACGCTGCAGAGAACTACAAGGCTGCCGGCACCCCGCTGGTCGTTCTGGGCGGCAAGGAATACGGTTCGGGCTCCTCGCGTGACTGGGCTGCCAAGGGCACCGCGCTGCTGGGTGTCAAGGCCGTCATCACCGAGTCCTTCGAGCGCATCCACCGCTCGAACCTGATCGGCATGGGCGTTCTGCCGCTGCAGTTCCCAGAAGGCGAGTCGGCTGACTCGCTGGGCCTGACCGGTACCGAAACCTTCGCAGTCTCCGGCGTCACCGAACTGAACAACGGTGTCACCCCGAAGACCCTGAAGGTCACCGCAACCGCTGAAGACGGCAAGGTCGTCGAGTTCGACGCAGTCCTGCGTATCGACACCCCGGGTGAAGCAGACTACTACCGCAACGGTGGCATCCTGCAGTACGTGCTGCGCCAGATCGCAGCCGCCAACTAAGGACCCTGCTTAGATCGCTGATCGACGTGAACCCTAGGTAGTTCCGCATCACCGGAACACCGTGAGACCCAAGGCCCCGGCCTTGGGTCTCACGTTTTAATCGTGCAAGAATGTTCGGGCACCAAGTAGCTGCCCGGATCCACCCGGACCGCCAACCAGCCCTGCCATGATGAAAACAGCGATGCGCGAGATGACGACTCGAAAACTCCTTCTTGATCAATTCCTTGATCCCGCACAACTCGATGCTGTCGAACGCTGGCTTCCGGGCTGCACCATGACCGCCGACCTTTCCTGGTACGAAACCGATACCCTGGTCCTGCACCTGCGCACGGCGGGTAGCGACTACATCCTGAAAAGCGCCGGATCTTCGAACCATCATTTCGAGCGTGAACTTGCAGCTCACCAAGGGCCGACGGCGGCATTGGTCGAGTCGGGGTACGGCGCTGCGCTGCTTTTCGCCGATTCCTCGGCCAGGCTCATGATCCTTGAATATCTTCCCGGAGGCCTCAGCGAGCACACCGCACGGGAACTGGACCCGGAATTCCACCGGCAGGCTGGAGACGCCCTGCGAACCCTGCATCAGGGCGAGGGGCATCTTGACTCAGCATATGAATCCAAGCTGCTGGCGATGAGCCTTAAACGGCTCAGCCAAGAGCACCGGATCGATCCGGAGAACGAGCGCCGGGCGTACGAGGTCCTGCGGGCCTATCAGCCACGGCCGGTCCGGCTGGTACCAACCCACGGAGACTGGCAGCCGCGCAACTGGTTAAGCGACCATGGAAAATTGAAGGTCATCGATTTCGGCCGTTTCGACTACCGTGCACCGTCCACGGACCTGGTGCGGCTGGCCAACCAGCAATGGCTGGGGCATCCCGAACTTGAATCGGCCTTCCTGCAGGGTTACGGCGGAGACCCGCGGCAGGCACGCAGCTGGCCGATCGAATGCCTGCATGAAGCCATCGGCACGGTCATCTATGCCTACCGCCTCGGCGCCGAGGACTTCGAAGCCCAGGGCCATCGTATGCTCGGCCGGGCCTTGCAGCTCGCCGGGTGCTGAAGACCCTGGACTGGTTCAGGTCTCTCTCCGGACTTCCGCTGCGGCGGCAGCCCTAGCCGGAACGTGCGGTGCGCAGCATCTTCAAGACGTCCCTGGCGGCGAAGATGCGCTGTCGAAGTCCGTGGGCACCGAAGGGCTCCAGCGAGATGAGCATGCGGATCCGTCCGCACAATCCCATCCGCAGGTTCGGGTGCTGGGTGCCGATGTCGGCCTCGGCCCGGGGGAGCTGGTCGAAGATCGATTCCCCGGCAGGAACTTCGCGGCGGATGGCCACTGGCACCCAGTCGCCATCGATCCGGGCCCGCGCCCGGTACTCCCAGCTGCTGGCGGTGCGCACGATGCTGCCGTCGGCCAACGGAACCAGGTGTTTCACGCGCCGCTTGGCGAGGAAACCGGTGACTGCTCCGGGTACCGCATCATCCAGCGGCAGCCACACGGTCAAGTTCAGCCCGAACCCATGCCCGGAAAGGCGCTCGCTCCAACTGACGCCAACCGGCCCATCGGTCATGGCGGTGCATCGGTAATCGGCCCGAACCCCTTCCGGCCGAGACCGCTCAAGATAGGCGACCGCGTCCCGGTAGCCCATGGACATCAGCGTGGACGCGCTGATCCGCCCCAGATAGAAGACCGGGTCCAGCGGCAGCGGATGCTCCGGTTTGATGACATGCAGGACGAATTCACGTCCGGCGGCCTTGGCCTGCTCGAAATCAGCGAGCAATCCGCCGGTGGCGCTCATCTCGATCATGTGCACGTACTGTTCCAGCGGGCCGTTGCCCCAGTACGGCGAGTTTCCCACGCACCAGAGCAGCCAGACCTCCTTCGCCCCATGCTCCAGCGCCGCGGTGATATTCGCATCACGGATCCATGCCGCATCAGTCCAGGTGGCCCCGTCGCGATGCAGCGGTGCGGTGAAAATCGGCAGGCTCATGCCAGCCGCCAGCAAGGGCAGATCCACCTCCGTGGAGGAGACCGCGATGCTGCGTTTTTCGGTGAAGTTGGCGATGTTGAACGTTCCCGGGATCCTGCTTTTCCGGATGGCGTCCACATCCACTCCCATGGAAGGGAAGAGCTTGGTGATCATGGCCTCGGGGCTGGAAAACGCCGGCAGGTTCCAAGGCCCTCTCAGGTAGTCTCGGAGCGGCAGCGGCGAGGAGAAGTTGGAGACCTTGACCGAGGCCCAGTGCTTCATGATCTGCTCGGCATCCTGGCCGGAGAGCATCATGGCGGTGTTCAGGATTCCGCCGGAAGTCCCGTCCACGTGGGTGAATTCCAGGCCC
This sequence comes from Arthrobacter sp. 'calajunan', assembly GCF_046940185.1. NCBI lineage: Bacteria > Bacillati > Actinomycetota > Actinomycetes > Micrococcales > Micrococcaceae > Arthrobacter > Arthrobacter sp. 'calajunan'. The sequence goes on along the minus strand of NZ_JBKZDY010000019.1, from coordinate 5,887 downwards.
GCTTCCTCAAGGGCCTTCAATACGCCGGCTTGCCAGGCCACGCGCATGCCGCCCCCGGCGAGCACCAGCGAGCGTTTCACCGCTGTGGCCGTTCATGCTTCGGGAGCATCGTCGCGCCCAAGCCAGCAGCCAGCACCGCGGCCGAGAGCAGGTCGAACGCCGCGACGGCCAGCGCCCGGCGGGCGAACACGCCGCGGCGCACCCCGATCGCCACCGCGCCGACCGCGCCGGCCTTCTGGACCACGGACCAGAACAGCGTCAGGCGCATCGACTTGCGGCAAAGCATCGAATGGGTCAACAGCCCGCCGGTGATCGTCATGAACATCCCGACCGTTCCGAACAGCTGGCGGGTCGCCGGCGAATTCTCGGCTCCCACGAGCTTCAGCACGAGTCCCGGAGCTGCTGCCTGGCTTGCGCCGGACACCACTGTCACCGCTCCGATCCCCAGTGCCGCGCGAGCCAGCATGGACGCGGGGCCGGATTCGACGTGTGTGCATTTCATGGCAGTGCCTCCCACAGTTCATGGCCTGCCAGCAGATAGCCGACCGCGGCCGCCCAGTAAATCAGTGCTGCATAGAATCTCGCCCAGTTGCGCGAGACCCACTGGTGCATCTTGGCACGCAACTCCGGCTCGTCGGACACCGCTCCAGTGAGCAGCTGCTGGTTAACCGGACGCATGGACAGTGCGTACCACAAGGCCAGGAAAATGTACGACGCGGCGGCGGCGATAGAGAATACCAGCGTCCACACGTGGGTGCGTCCCAGCCATATTTGGATCAGCGGGGCGACCAACAAGGGAAGGAACATGATCCCCAGAAAGCGGGTGATTGCAGTGATGGGCACGGCGAAGACCGTTGACAGCTCATCGAGCCGCAAGCCGAGGAATACCGGGCGCAGGAAGAACTGCGCCACCGTCATGAATCCGAGATACAACGATGCGCCGAAGACCGTCACCAGTGCCGAAATCAGTGCGGTCCAAGCCAAGGCAGTACTCATTGGACGCGGCTTTCGCCCCGCCGCGGCGGATCGGGCCATTCTTCACCCAGTCCCAGCCCGACCACCGAATCCATGCCGTCCCCGCCGTAGGGGGCGCGGTCCCGGCCGTACTGGAACCACGCCTCGTAGTGGTCATCGAGCACCCCGTGGGAATCGGGAATATACAGGGTGAACACCGGCTGCGGGTCGAAATCCAGTCCCGCCAGCCCGGCCACCTGCGGCAGGTCTCCGAACTCCAGCCGCGCCTTGGCTTGCCTGCCGATCGACACGTCGGCGGTGCCCTGGAAGTAGATGCTCGACTTGTAGAGCATGCCGCGGAACGAGCAATAGTTCACCGCACCGACCTTGAGCGGCAGCGCGGTGGGTGCCGGGCGGTCGATCTCCACCAGCGCGCCCTTCACCCCGTCCAGCTCATAGGCGCTGGACACCGTCTGCTCCGTCACCTTGAAGTCCAAGCTGGCCTGGTGCTTGGGCATACCCCAGATCCCCTTGCCGCCCTTGACCGAAATTTCAGTGCTCACCGGCAAATCCACCACGTACTGCCCCAGGTTCAGGGTTTTCTGGAACAGCATGGGCAGCAGCGGCGGTGCCGGGCGCATGCCGCGGGTGACCGCAATCGCCAGCGAGTATTCGATGTAGGCGCCGATGTCCGTGGCAAGGTAGTTGATCACGGTGACCACCAGCAGCGAGCGTCCGCCTGGCAGCCTGAACGGATGCAGCTCTTCGCCCGGGATCAGCGTCGCGGCGGCACGGGCGTCAATGGGAAACGCGGTCATCAGCACCGGCGAGGGTTCGGAATTGACCGGCAGCAGGTAGCTGATGCCGTCCACGGTGGCCTTCTGCCCGGACAGTTGCCGCTGACGGGCCGGCAGTGCCGAGGGCAGCAGGCGCAGCGCCGAGCGCAGCGGGGGTAGCAGATTCATGATGCAAGCTCCTGAAGGATCAAGGGATAGCTGTCGCGCCAGGCATCCCTGCCGAAAATAAGATCCAGATGTCCGTAGCCGGGAATCACGTGCAGCGAATGCTCCCCGGGGGCGTAATAGTCGAAGAATTCGTAGGTGCGCCGTTGCCCCTGCGGCAGGAAGCACCGGTTGTCCGCCCCGGCGATAAAGGAGAACCGTGCCTCGGTGCGCGGCGGCCCGTCCACCAGCGAGTCGGGAAGCTGGCTGTGCTGCCCGGTGGGCACCAGGTATCCGGCCTTCACGCACCCGGCCATCTGGCGGAAGAAAGACAGCGGGGCGCCGGCGAACTCCCCGATGATCCAGCGGTGCGTGGCATCGTCCAGGTTCGCGTGGGACCACAGGGCCGGATGCCCCGCCCCGTAGGTGAAGGACACCAGCCGGCACACGGTGTTGTCGCATTCGTGGTGGGTCAGCTTCACCCCCGAACGCACGATGCGCGAGAAGTAGCCCTGGGACTTGTAGCCCCAGCGCGGGGAGAGCATCGGGGTGAACCCGCCCAGCAGCGGCAGCAGGTGGGTGAGTTTCTGCCGGGATACCCACGGGACATCCACGAACAGCGAACAGGCGTTGGAGACGATGGTGCGCACCTGCGGCAGCAGCCCTGCCACCGCGGCCATGGTGAAGGAGGTCGAGCCCTGGCAGTGCACGAACGCGGCCAGCGAATCCGCCCCGGTGCGCGCCAGCACCTCGCGCACCGCCGCAGGATGGTCGAACACCGCCGCGTCGTCCAGCGTCCAGGCCACCGGCGGCAGGTCGATGGACGCACGCCAGTTCAGCATCCACACGTCCCAGCCCTCATCCAGCAGGGCGTCCACCAGGGTGCGCGCGATCGGCGGGCGGAACAGCTCGGCGCGCACCCCGGCCCCGTGCACCAGCAGCACCGGCCCGCGCGGGGCGTCCGGGCGGCGCAGCGAGGCGACATGCACCAGTGTCAGCGGCAGCCCGTCGTCGGCGCGGAACTGCACCACCTCGGTCGCATGATCGGCGCGGGTAGTCTGCATGGTGGTCATTGGACACCTCCCGGGGTGCTGAAGCCGTTGATGCTCACGGTGATCGGGTTTTCCAGTAGCCGCAGCGGCGGCAGCCCGTCGGCGGGCACCGGGCGCATCTGGTTCTGGGTGCTGGGTCCGGTATCCCAGTCGTGGACGACGGTATCGGCAATCACCGGGTAGATCACCAAGGTGCCGTCGTCGCGCAGGTGCATCCGCAAGAAGCCCTTGCCGTCCTCGTAGGCCAGCGCCGTCATTTTCAACCTGCCCACAGCCCCGGGCGGGGCGAACACCAGGTGCAGGGCGAAGACCATCGTGCCTACGGCGGCGCCCAGCACCGTGGCGTAGACCGCCGCCAGCAGCACGGTGATCCACCCTGCGCTCCAGTTCCGCTGCCAGGGCAGGGCGATGAGCCCGGTGAAAATGGCCGAGGCCAACAACAGCTGCAGGCCCACGATCAGCAGCGGCTGCACCATCGGATTGGATTTCCCGGAGGCCTCAGACCCGTCCTGGAACAGCCCCCGGGCATTGCGCGCCAGCCACAGCAGCAGGGCGATCAGCAGCGGCACCACGAACAGGAACACCACGATGCCCACGGCGTGGACCCAGTCGCCCGAACCCAGCGCCTCGGGATACGAGTCGCCGGTGATTCCGGAGAAGACGGTGCACAAGAACATGAAGCAGGCCAGGTGCACCACGCCCAGCCCGGTACTGAACCAGGGGTTGCGCCAAGGCAGGAAAAACGCGCTGAACGGGTTGGCCAGCTGCCAGTGCAGCGCCCGCTCCTGCGTCGGGGTCGGGAACACGGTCTCGGCCAGCGCATACCGCTGGCGCTCAGCCGGATTCACCATCTCCCGCGAACCGGTGGGCGGCAACAGCAGCTCGGGCGACAGGTGCCGGGCACCCGAAAGGAAGGCGCCACCCAGGCCGCAGGTCAGCAGCTGCTCGCGGCGCGGGTCCTCGGGTCCGGCCTGCTCGTGCAGCTGGGCGTAGCGTGCGTAGTGGTGCTTGTCCCCGCTCAGCCGCACCCGGATCTGCGCCCCGGTAGGCGTCGATTCCCCGGTCGCCGGGTCCGTGCACTGCAGCAGGTAGTGGTTCTCGAAGTAGCGCAACGCGTTGTTCGCGTTCGGGTCGCCGTCCGGCAACGTGCCGGTGGCCTCCCAAGTGGGGGAGGAGGCGCACAGGATGATCGCATCGCCCGGCTTCAGGTGCCGCGTCACCTCCGCCTCGAAGTACTGCAGCTGCGGCCGGTCGATGTAGCTGCCCAGCTCGCTGTCCAGCGCGACCAGCCACCAGGTCTTCTGCACCGTGTTGGCTTCCAGGTTGGTCAGCCGCGCGGCGAAGTAGCCACGGGACTGCAGGGTCTGCCACCCGCCGATCTTCGCCTGCTGGCAGAAGATGCGTTCGAAGGCCGTCAGCCCGTCGTACCAGTCGTGGTTCCCGGGCAGGGCCAGCAGCGCGGCCGCCGGCCCCGGAAGCGAAGCGGCACGGTAGGGTCGCACCAGCCGGTCCTCGTAGGCGCGTTCGGAGGCCGCCGGGTAGACCTCGTCCCCGCCCATGACCAGCAGCTGCGACTTGGGCAGCCTTACCGGCGGCTGGCCGGGCTGCGCGGCCTGGACCTGCAGCTCGGGCTGGGCCAGCGCCCAGGCCATGGTGTAGGTCGCGTCGAAACCATCGCCGAGATCCGCGATGAAGTCGATCCAGCGGCCCTGCTCCTGCGGCGGGAATTCGGCCAGGTCCATGGCTCGCTGCGGGAAAATGCTCTGCATCTCCCGGTTGTCCATGAACCCCAGGAAGACCTGGGCGGCCAGCGCCTTGATTCCGGTGCGCACCAGCTCGGGCGGGGACAGCCAGCGCGCCGCCGGCCGCGGGCGGAACCCCAGTTCATGCTCGAACTGCTCCAACTCATGCTGGTTCATGATCGTTCTTCCGGACACGGCGCGGCGCAAGGTAGCTGCGGTACAGCGACCCCAGGAACAGCCCGCCAAAGGCCGACAGCGCCTGGACCTTGCGCGGCCCCTGCGCCCTGAAGGTCGTGAGCTGGCGCGCGAAGTCCAGCGGCTCGATATACAGGATGCCGGATCCCAGCACCGCCGGGTCCTCGGCCGCCAGCAGCCCGGAGGCCGCAGGGTGTTCCGGTGCCGGCGGGAAGACGTGGCCTTCCAGCAGCTGCACGAACAGGGTTGTGGTATCCGGCCAGAGGTCCACGCCCGGCCCGTCATGGATGTCCTTGAAACCCACCAGGGTCAGCTGCCGCCCGCCCGGGGACTGGACATGCAGGCGGTAGAGCATCAGCCGGCGTTCCTGTTCATCCGGCACGAACAGGTTGAACCAGCCGCGTAGCACCGGGCAGTGCCCGCCGAGCACATCCGCGTCGAGGAAGCCCTCGGCGCTCGCCGGGTGGCGCGGATCGGCGGTGAAGCGGTCGATGTCCTTGGCCGTGATGGTCAGGGTGAACATCATGCGTTCGTGGCGCAGCCAGGCCTGTGCCAGGCCCGAGGCCGGCTCGCCCACGCCCAGCGTGAAATGCCCGCGCATGGTTTCGGTGAACGCCACCGAGGTGGCCCGGGGATTCAGTGGCTCGACCGGGGCGGCCGGGTCCTGCGCGGTATGCGCGTCAACAGGTCCGCCCTCCGGCGCCGCACCGGCTAGGGAAGATCCGGCCGCGACGACGGGGGAGGCCCACGACTGCTCGAGCAGGTGCTCGCAGGCCCGGTCCGCCATCGCGGCGATGGTCAGCGACGGATTCGGGCCGACCGGGCCGGGCATGGCGGCGCCGTCCACCACGTACAGGCCCGGCTGGCCGTACACCTCCGACCACGGGTCGCAGACGCCGACCTGGTCGTGGGCGGCGGGCGGGGCCCCGGCCCCCCGGGGGCGCGGGTGCCCACCCCGGGGCCGGGCCCGCGGGGTGTCGGGGGTATCAGCACCCCCGTGGGT
>NZ_JBKZDY010000018.1:0-35215 GCF_046940185.1 Arthrobacter sp. 'calajunan' | reverse complement strand
AGATGTGTATTAGAGACCGCAGGACCTCTACGGTCCTGCGCCAACGCTGCTTGTGCGGGGGCTCAGCCGATCAGGGCGCCTTGCGCCATGCGGTAGCTGGCCAGCGAGGCCACCGCGGCCCGCTCCCAGGTGAACTCGCCCGAATGCTCCAGCGCGTCGTGCCCGGCCTGCGTGACCATCCGCGGATTCCCGGCCAGCTCGACGAGCTTCTGCGCCCACAGCTGCGGGTCCGGTTCAGGCATGAGCCATCCGGAGTAGCCGTCGCGCACCGCGTAGCCCAGCCCGCCAACCGCGTTGGCCAGCACCGGGGTGCCGCAGGCCTGGGCCTCGGCGGCGACCAGGCCGAAGGTCTCGGACAGCGAGGGCACGGCGACCACGTCGGCATTGGCGAAGACCGCCGCCAGCTGCTGTGGCTTCAGCGGACCGAAGAAGCGCACCAGGTCGTCCAGGCCCTCTCGCTGCACCAGCGCCTGCAGGTCGTAGTCGGCGCTGCCGGAGCGCGCCCCGAACAGCGAGGCGGTGATGCGCAGCTGCGGATGGCTGCGCCGGGCCCGGCCCATCGCCTCCAGCATCACGTGCGCGCCCTTGAGCGGCTGCAGCCGTCCGGCATAGACCAGATGCAGGTCGTCGGGGCCTAACGGACGGCAGAGCTTGTCCTGCTCGGGGTGGAAAATACGGTGGTTCACCCCGGGCAGCACCACGTCCAGCTTCTGCCGGTCCACCTCATAGAAGCGGGCCAGCTGGCGGGCCTCCACCGGGGTGTTGGCGATGACGCGCGAGGCCTCGGCCAGCAGCTGCTTCTCGGCCTCCTTGCGCGGCCCGGGCTCCTCGATGCCGGATTCGAATTCCTTTGCGGCGGCCGAGGTGTGCATCGAGACGATCAGCGGGGCGGAGAACTCGCGGGCCAGCTGCAGCCCCACCATGCCCGAGAGCCAGTAGTGGGCGTGGATGATGTCGATGTCCAGGCCGTGCAGGTGCGCGGAGATTGCGGCCGCGGCCGGGTCGATGATCTGCGGCAGGTCTTCCTTGTCCAGCTGCTGGTGCGCGGCGATCTGCACCTGGTGCATCCACACGCCCTCGGCGACCTGCCGGGATTCGGAGTCCGCGGCGGTGCGCGTGATCATGTGCACCTCGTGTCCTAGCGCGCCCAGCGCGAAGGACAGATTCTGGATGTACACGTTCATGCCGCCGGCATCGCCCGACCCGGGTTGCTGCATGGGGGAGGTGTGCAAGGAGAGCATGGCAATGCGCATCGGAGGGCTCCGGATTTTCTAATGAACGAACAGGCCGCGGCAGCGGCCCACCCTTGATGCTATCAACTGAGCCGATCGAGCATCGTGTTGTTGGCGGACTCCCAGTGGGCCGTCATCTGCTCCCCGCCGTGCCCGTCGTGCTCGCAGATCACCAGCTGCGAGCCGGGCCAGCGCCGGTGCAGCTCCCACGCGGTGCGCAGCGGGCCTGACACGTCCTGCCTGCCGTGGACCAGGATCCCCGGGAGGTGCTCGATGCGGTCCATCCGCTCCAGCAGCGGCGGGTCGTTGAATCCCGCGTGCGACCAGAAATGCGTGGTGAGCCTGGCGAAGGCCTGGCGGAAGCGGGCATCGTCCCAGCGCGGGTCGCGCACCACCGGATCCCGGCCCAGGGAAACATGCGTATCCTCCCACAGCGCCCAGGCTTGCGAAGCCGCGTCACGCAGCTGCCCGTCGGGTGAGGCCAGCAGGTCGGCGTAGGCCTTGACGATGCGGCCGGAGCCGCGGGTGTAGGAGGGATGGTGGATTTCGGCGAAGCTCGCGAACTCGTCCCAGGCCTGGGGAAAGACCGCACCGACCGTCTCGGTGATCCAGCGGACTTCAGCCTCGCTGGTGGAAGTGACCGCGAAAAGCACGAGGCCCGACACCCGTTCGGGATGGGCCTGCGCGTAGGACAGCGCGAGGGTGGATCCCCACGAGACGCCGTTGAGTACCCATTGCTTGATGCCCAACGACCTGCGCAGCCTTTCGATGTCACTGATGAGCTTCGCCATGGTGAACTCCAAGAGCGGCACCAGGGGATTGGCGGCGGAGGGAGTTGACCTGCCGCAGCCGCGTTGCTCGAAAGCGACGAGCCGGGTTCGTCCCAGGTCCCAGCGGTGGCGATAGCCGCTCGCGCCCAGCGTTCCGCCCGGGCCGCCGTGCAGGTACATCACCGGTTGGCCGTCGGGATTGCCCCATTGCTCCCAATACATCTGGTGCCCATCGTCCAGGGGGAGCATGCCCGAGACATCGGGCATGGCTGGCTTGTCGTGGTGACCGCTCATGTCGCTCGCTCCTGGGCCCAAGTGTGGTGGATTGCCGGAATCGCTGTCAGCTTACGTCCGCAGGAGCGGAAAACTGTTAATTCCGGCCAAAATGTTGTGACCCTTGACACGAATTTGCGCCACGATCGCTGAAACTGCCTACTCAACCCCGTTTATTCCGCGAAATTCCGGGAGTTTCGGCCTCTTCGGGCCGGCTGGCGCCCGATTGGAATTCATGCGAAAGCGGTGGTAAAGTTTTACTTCGTTGCCAGCGATAACAACGCGAACAACAGACAACCTGCGCGGGTGGCGGAATAGGTAGACGCGCCAGCTTGAGGTGCTGGTCCTCGAATAGAGGGTAGGGGTTCAAGTCCCCTTTCGCGCACAGGTAAATCCCCGGTTGACTTCGGTCAACCGGGGTTTTTTTATATGCCCCGAACGGGGCTTATAGGCAAGAAACGGTGTCTGGCCCGGGCGCGTTCCCGGGCCGGACGTGCTTCAGAAGCGATGGTGCCACGCGGGGTGCGAACCCGATTCGCGAACTTCTCAAGAATCAGGCCTTGCCGCCCTGGGCGGCCGCCAATTCATTCTGAACGCTCGTTTCCTGGGCCGCGCTGATTCCGGCGCGGCGGCCGAAGAAGCTTCCATCGCCCAGGCTCGTGCCACTGGCGTAGCCTCCGGCGCAGACTCCCGAGGTGCAACGACCCGCCGCGAAAAGTCCCGGGATCGGTGCGCCCGAAACGTGCAGGACCCGTGAGTCGGCATCGGTCTGCAGCCCACCCAGGGTGAATCCTCCGGTGCGGCCGCGCAGGTCGATCGCGGCCAGTGCGCCCTGCAGCGGCTTGACCCACTTCTGGTTCTTGCCCAGCAGGGGATCAGTGCCCTGCACCGCGAACCGGTTGTACTGCTCGATGGTGGCCTGCAGGCTGCCCGCGGGCAGTCCCATCTCGGCTTCCAGCTCAGCGGCGGACTCGGCCACCCAGGTCGGCTGCATCAGCAGCTCCGGGCTGGAGGTCTCGCTGGCTGAGCCTTCCTCGAAGGCGGCCTCGTCGATGACCAGGAACGCCTGGTTCTCCTGGTGGAACAGCGTCGCCTGGCCGATCCGGCCCGGGTAGGTGTCCTCGGTGATGTAGCGCTGGCCGCGGCCGTTGACCAGGATGCCGCGCACCAGCAGCTGCGGATCGCAGAAGAACGCGACCTCGGTGGCGTCCATGTGGGCGGTGGCGGCGCCGATCGACTGGCCCATCGCGATGGCGCGCCCGTCGTGCGCCTCGATGGATGCGGCCGGGCGGCCAAGGATGCGCGGGGCGTTGGCGCGGACCATCTGATCGTTGTAGGCGAAGCTGCCCATCGCCAGGACCACGCCTTGGCGAGCCAACACGAAGACGTCCTCGCCGTAGCGCTTCGCCCCGACGCCCACCACGCGCCCGTCCTGATCGATGACCAGGCACTGGACGCGCAGATCGTATTCGGCGCGCACGCCCAGGGCCTGCGCGGTGTCGACCAGCGGCTTCATGAGCATGTAGCCGCCGCCCTGCTCGCCGGTCTTCTTGCCGGACATCTGCGGCACGTGCCCGCGCGGGGCCGGGGGAATCGTGGAGCTGAACGGGGCGGCGTTCTCGCCCCCGGAGTACATCAGCCCGTCGTCGTAGGGCGGCTCCCAGCCCGGCTGGCCCCAGAAGGACTCCTTGAAGACGACGCCCGCGTCCACCAGCCAGTTGTAGTGCTCCACGCTGCCTTCGCAGTAGGCGTCGATCTTGGCATCGTCGGTCCCCGGGCCCAGCGCTGCCTTCATAAAGGCCTTCATGTTCTCCGTCGTGTCCTCGAAGCCCAGGGCCTGCTGCAGGGGCGTGCCGCCGCCGAGGTAGATGAAGCCGCCGGCCATGGACGCGGCGCCGCCCCAGCCGCCTGAACGCTCAAGCACCAGCACCTCGGATCCGGCGCGGGCTGCCTCGATGGCGGCGCTCACCCCGGCGATACCGTAGCCGGCGACGACCACGTCGGCCTCGAAATCCCAGCTGTCGATGCTGCTGGCTGAAATGTTAAACGTGCTGGTGTCGGACATGCGTGGGCATCCTCTCGAAACGGACCAAAAGTAACCAGAAGATTAGCTGTGCGCGTTCGACTCACCGGGACCCAGTCCCGCTGGATGGAACCGTCTTGTCCGAGCAGCTGGGTTACCCGTCGGCCCCGACCAGCCGGCGCAGGCTCTCGGCGTCCAGCACCTCGTTGAAGACCGGGCCCTGCGGTTCCAGCATGCGTCCGGCGGCCAGGTTCTTGAGGATCACCGGCGCGAAGCCGAGCTTGCGGACCAGCTGCGCCACCGCTTCGGCGGCTTCGGCATCGTCCGAGGCGACCCCCAGGGCGCGCTGGGCGCTTCGCCGGGAGGCCTTGTCCGCATCCAGGTCCCAGTGGCTGATGTGGTTCAGCGCCTTGACCACGCGGCAGCCCGCGAAACGGGCGGCGATGACCTCGCTGCTGGTAAGCCCGGACTCCAGTCCGTGCTCGAACCACTGCGGCAGCGGTTCGTCCTCCCAGCGGTTGGTGGCATCCACCAGGACGGTTCCGGCCAGCGTCTTCGGGTCGACGTCCTCCAGCTCCTCCTGGGGCACCATGAGCACCACGAGGTCCACACCTTGCGCCACGTCCTCGGCGGAAACTGCCCGGGCCTTGGTGGCGTACTGCGCCAGGTGGTATTTCATCGCGCTCGGCGTTCGGGTGGAGGCGATCTGGACCTCAAGGCCTTGCGCCGCAGCGACCCGCGCCAACGCGGTGCCGGCCCGGCCGGCCCCCAGAATTCCGAAATGCTTGATATCCATGGGATCCATTCTGGGTGTTTCACGGCCCGCCGGCCCAATCGCGCGCCCGTCGATTAAGACAGAAGGCTGCCGAACCATGCTTGGGGGCACATGGTTCGGCAGCCTGGGGAAACTGGAAGCTAGCCGCCGAAGAGCGGCGAGAGAGACTTCCAGAGCTGCTGTCCACCCAGGATGATGAACAGGATCGCGGTCACGGCCAGCGCGCCGTTGGTGTGCCAGCGGTTGGCCCATTCCTTGGGCACGCGCTTGCCGTTGAGCAGGCCGAGCAGGGTCACGGCCAGGAACGGCATGAACAGGGCGCCGAGCACGCCGTAGGCCAGGATCAAGGCGATCGGCTTGTCCAGCAGGAACAGCACCATCGGCGGGAAGGTCAGCCAGAGCACGTAGAACTTGAAGTACTTGCCGCCGGTCATGGTGTCCGGGTGGTTCGCTGGCTTCTTGCGCATGTGGCCCCAGAAGTCCGCGAACATCAGCGAGACGCCGTTCCACACGCCGATGATCGAGGAGAAGGACGCGGCCCAGAAGCCGACCAGGAAGCCGTTGCCCACCACAACGCCGTAGCGCTCGCGCAGCACGTCGGCCAGTTCCAGCAGGCCCTCGTCGCCGCCGGAGATGGCGACGCCCGCCGCGCGCAGCACCTCGGCCCCGACGATCAGCATGGCGATCACGAAGATGCCGGTCATGACATAGGCCATGGTGTTGTCGATGCGCATCACACGCATCCACTTCGGGGTGTACCAGCCCTTTTCACGCAGCCAGTAGCCGTAGGCGGCCAGGGTGATGGTGCCGCCGACGCCGCCGGCCAGCGCCAGGGTGTAGACGATGCCGCCCTCGGGAATCATCGGGATCAGGCCGGAGAACATCTCGGGGATGTTCGGCGCGGCGATGACGGCCAGGCCGACCACGGTGACGAACATGATGCCCACCAGCACCGCGGTGACCTTCTCGAAGAAGTTGTACTTGCCGAACCAGACCATGGCGAAACCTGCCAGGCCCATCAGCACCGACCAGATCTTAAGGTCGATGGCGGGGAACAGCGCCGCCAGCGGCATCGCCGCCGAGCTCATCGCGGTGGCGCCGTAGACGAAGCCCCAGATGATGATGTAGGGGCCGAAGTACCAGGTGGTCCAGCGTCCCAGCGTGCGCCATCCCTCGAAGATGGTTTTGCCGGTGGCCAGCGTGTAGCGTCCGGCGCCCTCGACCAGCACGATCTTCAGGATCACGCCCAGGATGACCGCCCAGAGCAGCGCGTAGCCGTACTGGCTGCCGGCCACGAGGGTGGCGACCATGTCGGCCGCGCCCACGCCGGTGGCGGCGACCACTAGGCCGGGGCCGACGATTTTCCATTTCGGCGGTGAACCGCCGTCGAGATCCGCATTCAGCGATCGCGTGCTTTCTGACATGTGAGCCAGTCCTTTACGAATGTCGATCATTGCCGGACCGTAGCCCGGCACCTCGGTCAGCCGCTGCGGCAGGAGTTCACCATTGAATGGCCGCGGGCTGGAAGAACATCTCCAAATCTAGGAGTGATGCCGGTTACGGCCAAGCTGGACGCGAAGAACTAACACTTCCTTAGGAAAGGACGTGACGCAAAGTACACGCAGGCCCCCGGCTGATAGAATTGACCAATTCAGAGCCCACTTATCCGAGGAACCACCGTGCACCTAATGGTCGTCGAAGATGACGATGCCGTCGCGCTGGCGCTGATCGATGCCGTGAACGCCGCCGGCCACGAGGCGTTCCGGGCGGCCCGCGGTGCCGACGCGCTGCTGCGGCATCAGCAGGCGCAGCTGATCCTGCTGGATCTGGGCCTGCCGGACATGGATGGGCTGGAGGTCCTGCGCAAGCTGCGCCAGGTTACCGAGGTGCCCATCGTGATCCTCACCGCCCGCAACGACGAACGCAGCGTGGTCCGCGGCCTGCGCCAGGGTGCCGACGACTACCTGGTCAAGCCGATCGGGCTGGCCGTCCTGCTGGCGCGCATCGAGGCTGTCGCCCGCCGCTCCCGGGTTCAAGCGCCCGACGCGGGTGTCCTGGCCGTCGGGGACCTGCAGGTGGACACCGGCAAGCGCGAAGCGGCCCTGGCCGGGCGCGAGCTGTCGCTGACCGCCAAGGAATTCGACCTGCTGGCGCTGCTGGCCCAGCATGCAGGATCCGTGGTCACCCGCGAGCAGATCCTGGATTCGCTGTGGGGCGACGCGTTCATGGCGGTCTCCCGTTCCCTGGACGTCCACCTGACCGGGCTGCGCTCCAAGCTGGACCGGCCGGGCATGATCGTCAACGTGCGCGGGGTCGGCTACCGCATCGAGGCCGTGGACGCGTGAGGCTGCGGGTTCTGGGGGTGCTCGGCTCGCTGCTGTGCCTGATCGCCGTCATCCTGGGCACGTTGATGCTGCAGAGCATCAGCCGGAACACCACCCAGGACGTCCAGCTCAGCCGGTTGGCTTCGGTGAACCGCTTTGTCGAGCTGGGCACCCACGCGCAGGATGCCACCGACCACGAGGAACTGCAGCTGGAAATGGACGCGTATTCGCAGCTGTTCGACGAGGGCCTGCTGATCAGCCTGGGCGGGCTGCAGTTCACTTCCGGCGGCATCGACCCGCTGGATCCGCAGGTCGACGCAGTGCGGCGCCGTGCCGCCCTGAACCTCGACCAGACCGGGATTCCCCAAATCAGCCCGTTCTCCGAGGAACCTGCCCTGATCGCCCGGCCGTTCGGGAACTCGACCCAGGTGCTGGGCTCGGTGGTCATGGAGGTCAACCTGGACGATGCCCGGCAGGCGATCCTGCAGAGCTGGGGAGCAGTGGTGCTGGTGTCGCTGAGCGTCTGCGCAGGCATGCTGCTGCTCGCCGAGCGGCTGACCGCCTGGGTACTGCGGCCGGTGCACCGGCTGAGCGACGCGGTGGCCGAGCTGGCCAGCACGCAGATCCCCGCCCCGCTGCAGGAAGCAGGCCCGCCGGAACTGCGGGCGCTGTCCCGCTCGTTTGAGAACATGGCGCAGATCGTCACCGACAGCCTGGCCCAGCAACGCGAGCTGATCGCCGAAACCTCCCACCAGCTGCGCAACCCGATCGCCGCGCTGCGGCTGCGCGTGGACCTGCTGAAAATGCGGCTGGGGGAGAAGGCCGACCCGGATGGAGTCGCCGCTGTGGAACGCGAACTTGAACGTGTTGAAATGCTGCTGGACGGGGTGCTGCGCCTGGCCAGCGCCGAGCACCGGCTCTCCGAGCGCAGCGCCGGCGGGGCAGTCCCTGCCGGCGCCGATGCCGGGACCGTGATCCCGGCCAGGCTGTTGACCGAGGAGGTCGAACGCCAAAGCGCGGCGGCCCGGGAAGGCGGAATGCTGCTGCGGCTGGACCTGGATGCTCCCGGCAGCCGGACGGCCCGCGCAGTGTGCAACGGATTCGAGCTGCAGCAGATGATCGCCGAGGTGCTGGAAAACTGCTTCAAGTACGCCTCCGGGAGCCAGGTCGACCTCTCGGTGGCGGCCCGCGGGAGCGTCGTTGACGTGGTCATCCGCGACCACGGGCCGGGCCTGCCGGCCGCCGAGCTGGAGGCCGCGACCGAGCGCTTCTGGCGGGCCGAGGCCTCCCGGCAGTCCCCGGGCACCGGGCTGGGCATGGCGATCGTCGACCGGCTGGTCCGGGCCAATGGCGGCGAGCTGCTTCTGGAAATTGCGGCGGGCGGGGGACTGCAGGTGACGCTGCGGCTGGCCGGGACCCAAGACGATGCTGTAGCGCAGGAGGCTTGAGATGAGCGGAATTCCCACCCGGCGCGCGGTGCTGGGCTACGCGCTGGCCGCCCCGGCCGCCGCGCTGCTGGCAGGGTGCACTCCGGGACCGCGCCATGACCGGCTGGACATCGCCGCCGGCGAAAGCGGCGGAATGTACTTCGAATTCGCCACGCTGCTTTCGCAGGCGCTGGTACGCTCCAACATCGCCGAGCACTCGTCCGCGCTGCAGACCGAGGCCAGCGCGCAGAACCTGCACCTGCTGGCCGAGCACGAGGCTTCGCTCTCGCTGGCCCTGGCCGACACCGTGGCGCAGTACCGCGCTGCCGCCAATGAGGGCAATCCGCTGGCGCTGGGCCGCGTGTACCAGAACTACTTCCACTGCATCGTGCGGGCCGATGCTCCCATCCGCACCCTGCCCGACCTGGCCGGGCGCCGGCTGGGAACTGGCGCGGCAGGATCAGGGACCTGGGTGACCGGGCAGCGTATCTTGGAGGAAGCCGGGCTGAAGTCGGGCGGAAACGCGCCGAGGGAAACCAAGCTCGGCTACGGCGACGGGCTTGCGGCGCTGGAATCCGGCCGGATCGATGCGCTGTTCCTCTTCGGCGGCATGCCCGTGGGTGCCGTGTCGGAGCTGGCCGCGCGGGTGGAGCTGCGGCTCATCGGACTGTCCTCCGTGCTGCCCGGGCTGCGGTCGCGGTATCCCGGCCTCTACGACCGGGTGATGATCCCGGCCGGAACCTATCCCGGCGTTGGACAGGCGCAGAGCCTGGGCGTCGCGAACCTGCTGATGGCGCCGGCCAGCTTTCCCGCGCAGACCGCGGGGCAGGTGGTCAGGCTGCTGGTTGAACGCGCCCAGGAGCTGATTCCGCCAGGCAGCGCCGGCATCCAATACCTGACCCCGCAGACGCTGATCAGCACCGCAGGGCAGCCGCTGCACCCCGGGGCCATCCAGGCCTATCGGGAACTTCATGGCTAGGCTGACGTGGTGTCATTTGTTGCGCGTATCGTTTAGCGCACTAGTGTTGAATCCACAAGCACCCGTTCGCGAGAGGAAGGCCTGCCATGCCGAAGCCTGCAGCTGTAGAACTCATGGAGAACGAAGCGGTCGACTTCTGCCGCCGACTGATCCAGATCGACACCACGAACTACGGCGGCAACAAGGGGGCCGGCGAACTGGAGGCGGCGCGCTACGTTGTCTCGCTGCTCGAAGAGGTCGGGCTGCGGCCGGAACTTTATGAATCCGCGCCTGGACGCGCGAATGTGGTGGTGCGCCTCAAGGGCTCGGATTCCTCGCTTCCGGCGCTGGTTGTGCACGGGCACCTGGATGTGGTCCCGGCGATCGCCGAGGACTGGAGCGTGGACCCGTTCGGCGCCGAGCTCATCAACGGCATGATCTGGGGCCGCGGGGCGGTGGACATGAAGAACATGGACGCCATGATCATCGCCGCCGTCCGCCACCTGTGCCGGGAGCGGATCGTCCCGCAGCGGGACCTGGTCATCGCGTTTTTCGCCGATGAGGAAGCCGGCGGCGACTACGGGGCCGGATGGATGGTCCAGAACCACCCGGAGCTCTTCGACGGCGCCACCGAAGCCATCAGCGAGGTCGGCGGCTTCTCCGTGGAGATCAATGGCCGCCGCGCCTACATGCTGCAGACCGCCGAGAAAGGCATCGCCTGGCTGAAGCTCACCGCGCACGGCACCGCGGGTCACGGTTCGCAGATCAATACCGAGAACCCGGTGACGCGCCTGGCCGACGCGGTTTCGCGCATCGGAGGCCACCAGTGGCCGCTGTCCTATACGAAAACCACCCGGGCGCTGATGGAAAACGTCGCCGAGCTCGCGGGCCTGGAATTCACCGAGGAGGACCCGGCCCCGCTGCTCGAAGCGATGGGCAACGTCTCCCGGTTCGTCGGCGCGACGCTGCAGAACACCGCCAACCCCTCGGCGCTGGAGGCCGGCTACAAGCACAATGTGATCCCGGGGCACGCCGAAGCGCTGGTGGACTGCCGTACCCTGCCCGACGAGCACGAGCAGGCGGTCGCGAAAATCAAGGAGCTCGCCGGGGAGCACGTCGAGCTGTCCATGGTGCACGAGCAGGATTCGCTGGAGGTCCCCTTCGCCGGTTCGCTGGTGGACTCCATGGTCGAATCGCTGCTGGCGGAGGACCCGGACGCGGTGGTGCTGCCGTACATGCTCTCCGGCGGAACGGACAACAAATGGCTGGCAAAGCTGGGGATCACCGGCTACGGGTTCGCGCCGCTGCAGCTTCCGGCCGAACTCGATTTCACCGGCATGTTCCACGGGGTCGACGAACGGGTTCCGGTCGACTCGGTCAAGTTCGGCGTGCGTGTGCTTGAAAGCCTGCTGCGCAGCTACTGACACCCAGATTTCCAGACCACCGGATTCACAGGAGGAATACCTTGTCTATTGAAACCGTGCTCAGCGACGAGCTGCTTGAGCGTTTCCGCCAGCGTGCGGCCGGCTACGACACCGAGAACAGCTTCGCGGAGGAGGACTTCCAAGAACTGGCCGCGGCGGGATACCTGCGGGCGCTGGTTCCGGTCGAACGCGGCGGGCTCGGCTGGGATTTCCAGCAGCTGGCCCTGGCGCAGAGGCGGCTGGCCTCGGCCGCCCCGGCCACCGCGCTGGCGGTGAACATGCACCAGGTCTGGGCCGGGGTGGCCCACCTGCTCGCGGCCCGGGGCGACCGCCGCCTGGACATGGTGATCGACTGGGTGGCCAAGGGCGAGGTCATGGCGTTCGGCATTTCGGAGCCGGGCAACGACGCGGTGCTCTTCGATTCCAAAACCAGTGCGGTGACCCATTCCGACGGCTCGGTGTCATTCACGGGAACCAAGATCTTCACCTCGCTGTCGCCGGCGTTCACGCGTCTGGGGATTTTCGGCAAGGACACCGTCTCCGGCGAGCTGGTCCACGCGTTCGTCGAGCGCGGGGCCGGCGTGCGCTCGCTCGGGGACTGGGACACGCTTGGCATGCGCGCGAGCCAGTCGCACACCACCAAGCTGGAGTCGGCCACCGCTCCGGAGGCCTGGGTGCATTCCCGGGTGCCGGTGGGCCCGAACCCGGATCTGCTGGTTTTCGGCATCTTCGCGTCCTTCCTGACCCTGACCGCCAGCGTGTATGTCGGCATCGCCGAGCGCGCGGTGCAGCTCGCCACGGACTCCCTAGGCAAGCGGGTGCACCATGACGGCGTGAAGTATTCGCAGGACGTGCGGGCCCGGGGAATCCTGGCCGACGCCGCGATGCGGTCGCTGGCCCTCGACGCGTTGCAGCGATCCGTGGCCGGAGATCTGGAATCCGGTGTCGACCACGGTGCGGCCTGGTTCCCCAAGCTGGTCACGCTGCGCACCCTGGCTGGGCAGACTGCCCGGGAAAACGTCCAGGACGCCGGGCAATTGCTCGGCGGCGGCGCGTACTTCCGGGGCAGCGAATTCGAGCGGCTGTACCGCGACGTGCAGGCCAGCTGGTACCACCCGTCGAATGCGGCATCCGCGGCCAATACCGTGGCCAGTTGGCTGGTCGGGCCGCTGGAGTCATGACGCGCGGCAGTCGGCAAAACGGCGCTGATGCGGCTAGGGGAGCGGGGGCAGGGTGCTCTGGACCCGCATGACCCGGCGGCGCAGCCAGTACTTGTAGGCACCGCCCTCGTAGCGGCAGGTGCGCATCAGTTCCCACTTGCCGTTGTCAGCATGCTCGCGCAGCGCAGCGCGCGCGACGTGCTTGGACTCGCCGGGAAAAGCGGTGATCACCATGTATTCGTAGCGAGAATCGTTTTCCTGGTGCAGCGGCGCCTTAATGACTTCCTGAAGCATCGAACCCCCTATCGGAATAAATGATTGCGTTGTAGCGTGATGCCATGAGTACTGATCCGAGCTACGCACTGCAGGCGCTCATCGCGCATTTGGAGCAACACCTGGCTGTGGTTTCCCAAAGCAGGGGATCGGCCGATGCCGCCATTGATACGGCTTTCGGGTCGCTCGCCGATGCTTTCGAAGACTACGAAGATGCGCTATACGAACAGTATTCCGAACTTCTGCCGTTCACGATACCTTCGGATGACCAGTGAGCACGACCACGGTATGAATTTTTCCCGCTCAGGTGTTTCCAGTGCGCTGCGCGCCGGGCAGGTGAAGTAATGTCGAGGGGTGAATTGGTTTGAAGCAGCTTTCCTTGGACTCATCCAGGGCCTGACAGAGTTCCTCCCGATCTCGTCCTCAGCCCACCTGCGCATCGTCGGCGAAATCCTTCCCAACGCCCAGGATCCTGGCGCCGCCTTTACCGCGATCACCCAGCTGGGCACGGAGACCGCCGTGGTGGTCTTCTTCTGGCGGGACATCGTGCGCATCATCGGCGCCTGGGGCAAGGCGCTGGTCGGCAAGGTCCCGCACTCGGATCCCGACGCGAAGATGGGCTGGCTGATCATCGTCGGCTCGATCCCGATCGCGGTGCTCGGCCTGCTGCTGGAAGACTACATCGACACCAACTTCCGTTCGCTGTGGATCGTTGCGACCACGCTGGTGGTCTTCGGCCTGATCCTGGCCATCGCCGATCACTACGGCCGCCAGACGCGAACCCTTGACACGCTGACCCCGAAGCACGGCATCCTGTTCGGCTTAGCGCAGGCGCTGGCCCTGATCCCCGGCGTCTCCCGCTCGGGCGGCACCATCACCGCCGGCCTGCTGATGGGCTACACCCGCGAGGCCGCGGCGCGCTATTCGTTCCTGCTGGCCATCCCCGCGGTGTTCGCCTCGGGCCTGTACAAGCTGGCCAAGTCCTTCGACGAGCCCGGCGTCTACACCCTGGCGCAGACCGGCCTGGCCACCTTGGTGGCCTTCGTGGTCGGCTTCCTGATCGTGGGCTGGTTCCTGAAGTTCGTCTCGCACCACTCCTACCGCGTCTTCGTCTGGTACCGCATCCTGCTGGGCCTGGGCTTGTACGTCGTGCTGGGAATGGGCCTGATCAACGCCTAGAATCCGCCAGCCGCAGGTGTCCGTGAAGCGATTCACGGACACTTCGCAGTTAACGGGAATAAACCCAACTCTGCTTGACTTGGACTTAAAGAACTCAATCGTCGCATCTGCGAAAGGACGTACAACAGTGCACGCGTGGAAATCCCCGGAAGTACCGCACATCGTGGGCTCCGCCCCGATCCTGGAGGTCTTCGACACCTCATCCGGTACCCTCCGGGCCACCGCCGAGGCGGCCAAGGCCAACGAGCCGGCCAGCCTGTATGTCTGCGGCATCACCCCCTACGACGCCACCCACATGGGGCATGCGGCAACCTATGTCACCTTCGACCTGCTGCACCGCACCTGGCTGGATAACGGCCGGACCGTGACCTACACGCAGAACATCACCGACGTGGACGACCCGCTGCTCGAGCGCGCCGAGGCCACCGGGGTGGACTGGCGCGAGCTGGCGGCCTCGCAGATCGAGCTGTTCCGCAGGGACATGGAAGCGCTGAACGTGATCCCGCCGCACCACTACGTGGGCGCCGTGGAATCCATCGACTGGCTGGTGCCGGTGGTCGAGCAGCTGCTGGACGCCGGACTGGCCTACACCGTGCCGGCCGGGGCCGACGGCGTCGAGGGAGACGTGTACTTCGACTCCATCGCCGCGCAGAACGACGCCTGGAAGCTGGGCACCGTCTCGGGCTACGACCGCGAAACCATGCTGGGCTTCTTCGCCGAACGCGGCGGCGATCCAGACCGCGCCGGCAAGCGCGACGCGCTGGATCCGCTGCTGTGGCGCGCCGCCCGCGAAGGCGAGCCGTCGTGGGAGGGCGGTAGGCTGGGCGCAGGCCGGCCGGGCTGGCATATCGAATGCTCCGTGATCGCCCGCCGCACGCTGCCCGCGCCGTTCACGGTGCAGGGCGGCGGCTCGGACTTGATCTTCCCGCACCACGAATTCTCCGCAGGGCACGCCGCAGCCGTCGACGGCAAGGCGCTGGCCCAGGCCTACCTGCACACCGGCATGGTGGGCCTGGATGGCGAGAAGATGAGCAAGTCGCTGGGCAACCTGGTGCTGGTCTCCAAGCTGCGCGCCGCAGGCGTGGAGCCGGTGGCCATCCGCGCCGTGCTGCTCTCCCAGCACTACCGCTCGGACTGGTTCTGGACCGACGAGCTGCTGGCGCAGGCCACGGAGCGCATCTCCGCCTGGCGTGAGCGTCTGGCCGGCACCGGGTTGGCCGAAGCCACCGCCCTGCTGACCCGCATCCGCGCGCGCATGGCCGAGGACCTGAACGCGCCGGCCGCGCTTCAGGCCATCGACCAGTGGGCCGCCACTGCGCCGGAAGGCGACGGCGAAGGCGAAGCGCTGCTGGTGGACGGGCTGGACGCGCTGCTGGGCCTGAAGCTCAAGTAGCCAAAGCGCACCGCCACGGGGCCCGGCTCCGGGATCCTAGATCTCGAAGTCGGGCCCCGAGCCGTCGGTGCGGTAGCGGCCGCGGCGGCGCAGGTAGCGTTCGAACTCGCGGGCGATGGTCTCCCCGCTGGCCTCGGGCAGCTCGCTGGCGTCGGTGGCCGCCTCCAGCTGCTGCACGTACTTGGAGACCTCCGGGTCCGAAGCGGCAAGCTCGTCCACCCCGAGCTTCCAGGCCACGGCGTCCTCGCGCAGCTGCTGGGCCGGGATCGACACCGGCAGCAGCTCTTCGAGCAGCTCCACCAGCGCCAGCTGCACCCGCGGGCTGGGCGCCTGCGCCACGTAGTGGGACAGCTGCGCCCACAGCGACATCGTCGGGATCCCGCTGCGCTGCAGCTCGATGCCCAGCACCGAGGGGATGCCGGTGGGCCCGGCGTAGCTGGAGGCGGTGATGTTGAAATGCTCCTGCAGCCCGGGATCGTCGCTGGCCATGGAGGTCGGCACCGGGCGGGTGTGCGGCACGTCGGCCAGCAGCGCGCCCAGGGTCAGCGCCGCGCGCACGTTCTGCGCGGCGGCGTGCTCCAGGATCCGGGCGCAGAATCCCTGCCAGCGGAAGGTCGGCTCCACCCCGAGCACCACCACCAGGTCCGCGTCGGCCCCCGGCTGCGCGATGCGGTAGATGTCCGTCTGCGGCCACTGCACCTCGCGGCCGCGCTCGGTCAGCTTCGAGGTGGGCCGGGTGAACTGGTAGTCGTAGTAGTCGTCCAGGCCGATGGTTGCCACATGCTCCGCGGCGCTGGTGTCAAGGATGCTGCGCACCGCATCGCTGGCGGCCGAGCCTGCGTCGTTCCAGCCTTCGAAGGCGGCGACCAGCACAGCCGGGCGGCGCTCGTGATCGCCACCCGCGATGAAACCGTTGAGCGTCGGTACGTGGTATTGATCGGTCAACCGGGACTCCTTTGCGGGTTTCCTGTGAGGTTTCGGGCTTTCCCGGCGGGGGTGCCGAAACGGCTTAGCCCCACTCTTCCATCTAGAATGGACTCATGCCAAGCACCAGTTTTGCCTTTGACACAAATCTGCCGCCTGAAGGCCCGCACGCCGTGCTGTGGGACATGGACGGCACCCTGATCGACACCGAACCGTACTGGATCGCCGCCGAAGGGGAACTGGTGGCCGCCCACGGCGGCACCTGGGGCGGGGAGCAGGCCCACGCCCTGGTCGGCAGCGCGCTGCCGGACGCCGCCCGGGTGCTGCAGGCCGCCGGGGTAGACCTGCCGGTGCGCGAGATCATCGACACCCTCAGCGCCCGCGTGGCCGCCGGCATCCGCGAGCAGCTGCCGTGGCGCCCCGGGGCCCGCGAACTGCTCACCGCGCTGCACGCCGCCGGGGTGCCGCAGGCGCTGGTGACCATGTCGGAGCGCAGCATCGTCGCGGACCTGCTGCCGCTGCTGCCCGAGGGCATCTTCCAGGCGAGCGTGACCGGCGAGGAAGTCGCCCAGGGCAAACCGCACCCCGAACCCTACCTGCGCGGGCTGCAGCTGCTCTCCGAGCTGGCCGGCGCGCCGCTGGATCCTGCCCGCTGCATCGGCTTCGAGGACTCGGCCCCCGGCATCACCGCCGCCAGCGCCGCCGGCCTGCACGCGGTGCTCATCCCCAACGCCACCGACCCCGGGCACGGGCCGTGGCGCCGGATCGACTCGCTGGCGGGCCTGGATCTGCAGACCATGGCCTCCTGGCTGGCCCAGGTGAACGCATGAGCGAAGAAACCCGCAAGGCGCCGGGCCTCAAGCTCGGCAAGATCGGCGGCGTGCCGGTCTACCTGTCCTCCTCTTGGTTCATCATCACCGCGGTGATCACCGTCTCCATGGGCGTGCAGCTCTCGCAGACCGCGCTGATCCCGGCGGCCGGCGCCTACCTGCTGGGTTTCGCCTGCGCGGTGGCTATCGCGCTGGCGGTGCTGGTGCACGAGGTCGCCCACGCCATGGTGGCGCGCGCCTTCAAGTGGCCCGACGCGCACATCGTGCTCACCCTGATGGGCGGGCACACCCAGTTCGGCTCCTTCAAGGCCAGCCCCGGGGCCTCGCTCTGGGTGGCGCTGGCCGGGCCGCTGTCCAACTTCGCGCTGGCTGGCCTGGGGTGGGGGATCGGCCAGCTGGTCGAGCTGAACATCTACCTGCAGCTGCTGCTCGACTTCGGCGTGTACGCGAACCTGCTGCTGGGCGCCTTCAACGCGCTGCCCGGGCTGCCGCTGGACGGCGGCCGGCTGGTCGAGTCGATCGTCTGGAAGGCCACCGGCTCCCAGTACAAGGGCACCATCGCCTCGGCCTGGGCGGGCCGGGCGATCGCCGTCGCGGTGGTCTTCTTCTTCGTGGCCTGGCCGTTTCTGCGCGGCCAGCAGGTGCAGATCATCACCGCAGTGGTGGGCCTGATGGTGGCCGTGTTCATGTGGCAGGCGACCACCGCGCTGATCGGGCATTCGAAGCTGATGCTGAACCTGCCCACCGTGATCGCCTCCGATCTGATGCAGCCGGCCAGCGCCATGGCCTCGGCCGCGTCCGTGGCCGACGTGCACCTGCGCCGGGCCCAGCGCGGCGGCCAGGTCATCCTGGTCGACCCGCGCGGCATGCCCGTGGGTGTGGTCGACGAGGCGGCGCTGGCCCGGGTCGATCCGGCGCACGCCGCGCAGGCGCCCGCGCTGGCGGTCTCCCGGGCGCTGGGCGAAGGCGCCGTGGTGGCCGAGGACTCCGACGGCCGCGAACTGATCGACTACCTGGCCAGCGTGCCCACCGCCGAATACGCGGTGATCTCCAGCCGCGGCGTCGTGGTCGGGCTGCTGCACCAGACCGACATCGTCAACGCGGTCACCGGCCGCAGGAAATAACCCCATTAAACTTCCAAGCACCAACCCATGAAGGACAACACCGTGAGCCAGATTTCCGAGCAGCCCCAGCCAGCCGCCGCCCCGCACGGCGCGCACGCCCGCCGCGGCCCTTTCCGCGTGGGCGATCGCGTGCAGCTGACCGATGAAAAGCGCCGCATCAACACCATCACCCTGCAGCCCGGCGGGGAGTTCCACACCCACAAGGGCGTGCTGCCGCACGAGGACATCATCGGGCTGCCCGAGGGCTCGGTCATCGAGAACGTGGACGGCTTCCGCTACCAGGCGCTGCGCCCGCTGGCCAAGGACTTCGTGCTCTCCATGCCGCGCGGGGCCACCGTGGTCTACCCGAAGGACGCCGCGCAGATCGTGCAGTTCGGCGACATCTACCCCGGAGCCCGCGTGGTGGAGGCCGGCGTGGGCTCCGGCGCGCTGTCCATCTCGCTGCTGCGCGCGGTGGGGGACGGCGGCTACCTGCACTCCTTCGAGCGCCGCGAGGAATTCGCGGACATCGCCCGCGGCAATGTCTCCACCGTCTTCGGCGGGGAGCACCCGGCCTGGCAGATCTCCATCGGCGACTTCCAGGACCGCGTGGTTCAGCTGGAGGAGCCGGGCAGCATCGACCGCGTGGTGCTTGACATGCTCAGCCCCTGGGAGTGCCTGGATGCGGTGGCCACCGTGCTGGCCCCGGGCGGGGTGTGGACCAACTACGTCTCCTCGGTGACCCAGATGTCGCGTGTGGTGGAGGCCATCCGCGAATCCGGCCAGTTCACCGAGCCCGAGTGCTTCGAGACCCTGCTGCGCGGCTGGCACGTGGACGGCCTGGCCGTGCGCCCGGACCACCGCATGGTCGCGCACACCGCGTTCCTGATCACCACCCGCCGGCTGGCCGACGCCGCGGACGGCATCCCGAAGGCCAAGCGCATCAAGGAGCACTCCTACTCGGCCGAGGACCTGAGCGCCTGGACCCGCGACCACTCCGAGGAGGAGTGGACCGCGCAGGCCCTGGGCGAGCGCGGCCTGTCGGACAAGAAGTTGCGCCGCGCGGCGCGCGATGCGAACCAGGCGGTGCGGGTGCGCGCCGCCCACGCCGAGGACGCCGCGGCGGCCGCCGCGGAGCAGGACTAGCCGGTGAGCGGTCCGTCATCTGAGACGTTGCGTCTCAGATGGTGAATCAACGGCCCCGGGTGCGCTGAACCCGGGGCCGTTGTCCGTACGATGGAGTTAGCCGCACGCGGCGCGAACGAGTGTAGGGAGAAGTAACGTGAGCGAAAGCCTTGAGGCGCAGCAACTGGCGCAGCGCCTGCAGATGACCGAACGCCAGGTCAACGTGCTGCGGGACAAGAACCGCGCGCTGGACAAGCAGCTGGCCGGGATCGGCGGCAACAACCAGCGCCTGGTCGCGCTGCTGGAAACCACGCGCGAGCAGATCATCAACCTCAAGGCAGCCCTGGAACGCGACGGCGACGCCCCGTTCAGCTACGGCACCATCACCGCCAAGCACCCGCGCCGCCACCCCGAACCGGGGCTGGGCATCGAATCCACCGCGATCCAGGCCGTGGACGTCATGTACTCCGGGCGCAAGATGCGGGTGACTATCTCCCCGCTGCTCGACTTCGAGAAGCTGCACGTGGGCCAGCAGGTGCTGCTCAACGAGGCGCTGGTGGTCATCGCCGGGCTGGGCTACGAGCAGACCGGCGAGCTGGTCACCATCAAGGAGCTGCTGGAGGACCACCAGGCGGTGGTCATGGCCCGGGCCGACGACCAGCGGGTGATCACCCTGGCCCAGCCGCTGCGCGAGCAGCACCTGCGTGTGGGCGACCAGCTCACCCTCGACCCGCGCACCGGGCTGGCCATGAGCCGCGTGCAGCTGACCGACATGCAGTCCCTGGTGCTGGAGGAAGTCCCCGATATCGCCTACTCGGACATCGGCGGGCTGAACTCGCAGATCGAGGCGATCCAGGATTCGGTCGAACTTCCATTCTCCCACCCGGAGCTCTACCGCGAGCACGGGCTGAGCGCCCCCAAGGGCATCCTGCTCTACGGCCCTCCGGGCTGCGGCAAGACCCTGATCGCCAAGGCCGTGGCGCACTCGCTGGCCCAGCGCGCCGCCGAGCGCAACGGCGAAGGCGCCACGCGCAGCTACTTCCTGAACATCAAGGGCCCGGAGCTGCTGGACAAGTACGTGGGCGAAACCGAACGCCACATCCGGCTGATCTTCGCCCGCGCCCGCGAGAAGGCGCTGCACGGCGACCCGGTCGTGGTGTTCTTCGACGAGATGGAATCGCTGTTCCGCACCCGCGGCACCGGCGTCTCCTCGGACGTGGAAACCACCATCGTGCCGCAGCTGCTGGCGGAGATCGACGGCGTGGAGCGGCTGGACAACGTGATCGTGATCGGCGCCTCGAACCGCGAGGACATGATCGACCCGGCCATCCTGCGCCCCGGGCGGCTGGATGTGAAGATCAAGATCCGCCGCCCGGACGCCGAGGGCGCGGCGGAGATCTTCGGCAAGTACCTGACCACCGACCTGCCCATCCACCCCGAGGAGCTGGCCGCCGACGCCGACGCGCAGGCCACCATCGAGCGCATGATCCGCGGCACCGTCGAGGCCATGTATTCCACCGCTCCGATCAACGAGTTCCTGGAGGTCACCTACGTGACCGGCGCCTCGGAGATCCTCTACTTCAAGGACTTCGCCTCCGGCGCCGTCATCCACAACGTGGTGGACCGGGCGAAGAAGCACGCCATCAAGGCGCTGATCACCGGCGGCGAGCGCGGGCTGAAGATGGAGTACCTGCTGCGCGCGGTGCGCGAGGAGTTCGCCGAGCACGAGGACATGCCCAACACCACCAACCCCGACGACTGGGCCCGGATCTCCGGGCGCAAGGGGGAGCGGATCAGCAACATCCGCTCGCTGGTGAACCAGCGGGGCGCCAAGTGAGCGCCCGCCGGCTGGTCGGGCTGGAGACCGAATACGGCATCATCCGCCCCGGCATGCCCAAGGCCAACGCCACGGTGCTTTCCGCGCAGATCGTCGACTCCTACGCCCAGCTGGTGGCCCAGGGGGATGCGCGGGTGCAGGGCGCGCGCTGGGACTACGCCGACGAATCCCCGCTGCAGGACGCCCGCGGCTTCACCGTGGACCGCGCCGACGCCCACCCCAGCCAGCTCACCGACGTGGAGCCGGATCAGCAGGAGGGCATCTGGACCGCGGAGTCCATCGCGCTGTCGGGCAATGACGCGCGCATCGGCTCCACCCTGTACCAGGAGAAGGACACCACCGACGTGGTGATGAACATGGTGCTGGGCAACGGCGCGCGCCTGTACGTGGACCATGCGCACCCGGAGTACTCCAGCCCCGAATCCACCTCGCCGCGCGCCGCGGTGCTCTGGGACCAGGCCGGCGACGAGGTGATGCGCCGCGCCGCGGACTCCGCGCAGCGCTTGGGCGGCGGGCAGCTGCTGCTCTACAAGAACAACACCGACAACAAGTCGGTCTCCTACGGCGCGCACGAGAACTACCTGGTGCCCCGCGCGGTGGAGTTCTCCGCACTGGTTTCCGGGCTCACCCCGTTTTTCGCCACCCGGCAGATTTTCTGCGGCGCCGGGCGCGTGGGCCGGGGCATGCTGGGCGAGCGCGCCGAATTCCAGATCTCGCAGCGCGCGGACTTCTTCGAGGCGGAGGTGGGGCTGGAAACCACCATCAACCGCCCGATCATCAACACCCGCGACGAGCCGCACGCGGTCTGGGACAAGTACCGCCGGCTGCACGTGATCATCGGCGACGCGAACCTGGGGCAGATCTCCACGCTGCTGCGCGTGGGCACCACCAACCTGGTGCTCAGCCTCATCGAGGCGGGCCTCGCGCCCGCGCTGGAGCTTGAGGACCCGGTGGCGGCGCTGCAGCAGATCAGCCACGACCCGAGCCTGGCAACCGCGGTGCGGCTGCGCGGCGGGCGGCGCCTGAGCGCCATTCAGATCCAGCGCGAATACCTGCTGGCGGCCCAGGGGTACTGCGCCTCCCGGGGGATCGAGGACGCCGACACCGCCGAGATCCTGCAGCGCTGGGAGGCCGTCCTGGATCTGCTGGAGCGCGATCCGCTGCTGGCCGCGGACCAGGTCGACTGGATCGCCAAGTACAAGCTGGTCACCTCCTTCGCGCAGCGCCACGGTTTGGGCCTGGATGACCCGCGGATCGGGCTGATGGACCTGCAGTGGGCGGACCTGCGCCAGGACAAGGGCCTGTACTACCGGCTCGCCGCGCGCGGGGCCATGCAGAGCTTGTTCAGCCAGGAGCAGATCAACCAGGCGGTCGCCGCCCCGCCGGAGGACACCCGGGCCTACCTGCGCGGCATGACCCTGCAGCGCTACGCCCCCTATGTGGTCGCGGCCAACTGGGACGCGCTGACCTTCGCGGTGCCCGGGGCGCGCCGGGTGAACCGGGTGTTCCTTTCCGAGCCGCTGGGCGGCTCGCGCAAGGACGTGGGCCGGCTGTTCGAGGCGAATCTGGAGATCGACGAGTTCATCAACAAGTTGGCGCCGCGCGCCTAGAGCGAGCAGAATAAGAATCACTGCCGGTGCGTAATTCGCGGCAGCGTAGTTTCAAGCAGAAGGAGAGGGCCATGACCCAGGAAAGCTTTTCGTCCCGCCGGCAGAGCGAGACCCAGGAGCATGCCGAGCAGATCCAGGTCAACACCACCGGCCAGTCCGCCGGCGTCGACGACCTGCTCGACGAGATCGACTCGGTCCTGGAATCCAACGCCGAGGAATTCGTCCGCGGCTTCGTGCAGAAGGGCGGCCAGTAGCCTTCCGGGCTGCCGCCACCATCCATAGGCGCCGGACCAGGCGCCGCAGCTGAAGGGAAGTACTTTCGAGTGGATCGCAGAATCTTCGGGCTGGAAACCGAATTCGGGCTCAACTACGTGCCGTCCGACGGACGCCGGCTGACCCCGGAGGACGCCGCCAGGCACCTGTTCCGCCCGATCGTGGCCTGGGGCCGCAGCTCGAACGTCTTCCTGGAGAACGGCTCCCGGCTCTATCTGGACGTGGGATCCCACCCGGAGTACGCCACGGCCGAATGCGACCAGCTGCTGCAGCTGATCGCCCACGACCGCGCCGGCGAGGCGCTGATGCTCGACCTGGTGGACCAGGCCGAGGACCACCTGGCCGAAGAGGGGCATGAGGGCAAGATCTTCATGTTCAAGAACAACGTGGACTCCGCCGGGAACTCCTACGGCTGCCACGAGAACTACCTGATCCCGCGCAAGATCGAATTCAGGCGCCTGGCCGACATGCTCATCCCGTTCCTGGTCACCCGCCAGCTGCTGTGCGGCGCGGGCAACCTGGTGCAGGTGGACGACGAGACCAGGTACGTCTTCTCGCAGCGCGCGGACCACATGTGGGAGGGCGTCTCCTCGGCGACCACCCGTTCGCGCCCGATCATCAACACCCGCGACGAGCCGCACGCGGACGCCGAATACCACCGCCGGCTGCACGTGATCGTGGGCGACTCCACGATGAGCGAAACCACCCAGCTGTTGAAGATCGGCGCCACCGACCTGGTGCTGCGGCTGATCGAATCCGGGGAGATCTACCACGATCTGCGCCTGGAGAACCCGATCCGCTCCATCCGCCAGGTCTCGCACGACTTCACCGGGCAGACCGTGGTGCGCCTGATGGGCGGGGACGAGCCGACGGCGCTGCAGATCCAGTGGGTGCTCTTCGAAGCTGTCAAGGAATTCGTGGAGCGCCACGGCGCCCACCACGACCGCGTCGAGCAAATCCTGGAACTCTGGGAGCGGGTGCTTACCGCCATCGAGTCACAGGACTTCTCCGCCATCGACAGCGACATCGACTGGGCCATCAAGCGCAAGCTGCTGCTCGGGTACGCGCAGAAGAACTCGCTGGAGCTCTCCTCGCACCGGCTGGCCCAGCTGAACCTGACCTACCACGACATCGACCCCGCCCGCGGGCTGTTCCACCTGCTGGCCAAGCGCGGGCTGGCCACCTCCGTGGTGTCAGACGAGCAGATCCGCGACGCCGTGGTGAATCCGCCGTCCACCACCCGCGCAGCGCTGCGCGCCAAGTTCATCCGCGCGGCCCGCGCCACCGGCCGGCGCTACAGCGCCGACTGGGTGCACATGAAATACGAGGAAGGCGCCGGCGGCATCGTGCTGGCCAAGGACCCGTTCGCGACCAGCAACCCGCAGGTCGACGAGCTGATCCAGATCATGAGCCAGCCCGTCTAGGGAGCTGGTGGAAAGACTTTTCACAGCAAGCCGAACTAGGCTTGCAAGCGAGCGCGTTCCGCTGACACGCAGGTTCGCCACGCAATTTTTGAAATACCGGAAGAACGAAAGTAGATTCGTGCGCAAAGTTTTGGCAGCAGCCGCCACCGCTTCAATCCTCGCCCTGGCCGCCTGCGGCTCCTCGAGCAGCAGCGAACTGACCGACATCAAGGTCACCCCGGCCAAGGACGCCAGCACCGCTCCAGAGGTCAGCATCGACGCCCCCTTCCTGACCGAGAAGGACGAGGCGGTCAACGTGGTCAAGGGCGAGGGCGCCGAGATCAACCCGGGTGACACCATCCAGGTGAAGTCCGGGCTCTACAAGACCATCGACGGCAAGCTGACCAACGAGAACTTCACTGGCCAGGCCGCCCCGATGGTGCTGGACGACCAGTTCAAGCAGACCATGCCCTCGCTCTACAACGTGCTGATCGACGGCCACGTCGGCGACTGGGTCGCCTACTCGGCGATCGAGAGCGTCGACGCCAATGGCGCGCAGAAGACCCCGGAGCCGGGCAGCCGCGCCGAGCGCATCATCGTGATGACCATCGAGGGCACCACCCCGGCCAGCTCCAAGCTCTCCGAGGAGGAGACCGCGAAGCTGAAGAAGGAAGGCAAGCTGCCGACCGTCAGCTTCAAGGACAAGCAGCCCACCATTAACATCCCGAAGGATGTCGAGGCGCCCAAGGGCCTGGTCGTGGACGTGCTGGAGCAGGGCACCAAGGGCGAAGCAGCCACCGAGACCTCCACGGTCAAGGCCAAGTACCTGGGCGTCACCTACGCCGACGGCAAGAAGTTCGACGGCAACTTCGACGCCGACGCCACCCAGTTCGGCCTGAACCAGGTCATCAAGGGCTGGACCCAGGGCCTGACCGGCCTGAAGGCGGGCTCTAAGGTCATGCTGACCATCCCCGCCGATCTGGCCTACGGTGATTCCTCTACCGGCGGATCGCCCACCGGAACCCTGGTGTTCTACGTAGAATTGACCGAGGTATCCGCCGCGGCCGGCTAACAGCCAGCCGGACAACGAATATAGAAAGGCCGTGAACATGTCGTTCGGAGAACGCAACTACGACCGCACCAAGCCGGAAATCGACTTCCCGGGCACCGATGCACCCACCGAGCTGGTCATCACCGACCTGATCGAGGGCACCGGCGCCGAGGTCACCCCCGGCACCACCGTCCAGGCCCACTACGTGGGCGTCGCCTGGTCCACCGGCGAGGAATTCGACTCCTCCTGGGGCCGCGGCTCGACCCTCGACTTCCCGGTCGGCGTCGGCATGGTCATCCAGGGCTGGGACCAGGGCCTGCTGGGCATGAAGGTCGGCGGCCGCCGTCGCCTGGAAATCCCTTCGCACCTGGCCTACGGCGAACGCGGCGCCCCGGGCGCCATCGCCCCGAACGAAGCGCTGATCTTCGTGGTTGACCTGATGGGCACCAAGTAGCCAGACCGCTTGACGCAAAAAACTGTGGCCCCGACATCTTCGGGGCCACAGCCGTCTTAAAAGTCTGCGGTCAACGCCAAAAATCGCTAGGGTTATCTCGTGAGCACAAAGCAATCTTCAGGACCGAGCAAGGCCGAGCGCCTGACCAGCCTCATCTACGCGTTGGCCACCACTCCGCGGAAATTCACCACCGCGATGATCGGGGAATACCTCACCCCCGAGGGAAGCGACTCCGCCCGCGAAAAATCAGTGGAACGGCTGCGCGAAGAGATCCGCAACGACTTCGGCCTGCGCCTGATCGCCGACGACGTCGACGGCGAGATGCGCTACAGCATCGACACCAGCGACTGGTTCCTTCCCGAGGTCAGCTTCACCCCGGCCGAATCGGCGATGATCTCCCTGGCCGCGAGCCTGTGGAAGGACTCCAAGCTGCAGGCCCTGGGCCTGAAGGCCGCCGCGCGGATCACCGGTTCCAGCGCCCCCGCGCCGGTCGCCCCGTTCGCAGGCTCGCTGCTGCCCCGGCTCTCGCTGGACGAGCCGAACTTCCGCGAATGCGCCCTGGCAGTGTTCAACCGCAAAACCGTCAAGTTCAACTACGTCACCGCCGGCAACGTCGAATCGGTGCGCGAGGTGGACATGTGGGGGATCGGCCAGCGCTTCGGCAACTGGTACTTCACCGGCTTCGACCACACCCGCGACGCCCAGCGCGTCTTCCGCCTCTCGCGCGTGGTAGGCAACTTCAAGACCACCATTCGGCGCGGCGGCACCAGCAGCGCCGGCTACCGGCCGCGTCCGGCGGACTTCAGCATGTCCCAGGTGCTGCTGGACTTCGACCTGCGCAATCCCGGGCACCTGGCCACTGTGGAAATCCGCGACGACGCCGCCACCCCGCTGCGCGTGCGAGCCCTGAACGGCGCCTCCAGCCAGAACCCGCTGCACATCGCCTATGCCGACCCCGAGTCCTTCGCCTCCGAGCTGGCCGCCTACGGCCCCGCGGTGAAGGTGCTCGAGCCCGCGCCGCTGGCCGAGCAGGTCGCCGCCACGCTGCGCGCCGCCCGCGACGCCCAGGTGCAGCTGGCCGGGGACCCGCGCATGCACAATGCCTCCTTCAGGGCGCAGCGCGCCGCCGGGCGCGGAACCACCGCCACCCAGGTGCTGCGCAACATCGACATGATCCAGTACGTGGTCTCCCACGGGGTGGTCGAGATCAAGGAGCTCGCCGATCGCTACCAGATGCCGGTGGACAAGGTCCGCGAGGAACTGGCGATGATCATGATGTGCGGCGTACCGGGAGGCCAGCACGACGAGCTGATCAACGTCAACGACGGGGACCTGGAGGCTGACACCGTCACCATCTCCAACGCCGCGCTGCTGGCCGAGCCGCAGAAGCTCGCCCCGCTGGAAGCCGTCGCCGTGCTCGGCGGGCTGAACGCGCTGGCCAGCATCCCCAAGTTCGAGCACCGCGAGGTGCTGGCCTCGGCGCTGGAGAAGATCAACGCTGCGGTGGCCCGCTTCGACGGCTGGAACGGCTCGCTGGGCTTCGCCCTGTCCCAGGTGCGCGAGCACGACATCCCCGCCCAGCTGGTGGATGCGGTGCTCGGCTCCCAGGTGCTCTCCATCGACTACTACTCCGCCCACTCGCAGGCGCACCAGCGCCGCGAGGTGGAGCCGGTGCGGCTGGTGGAGGACGGCGCGACCCAGTACCTGCGCGCCTGGTGCCGCACCCGCGAAGACCTGCTGACCTTCCGCGTGGACCGCATCCTGGATGCCGAGGCCACCGGAGAGGTCTTCGAGCGCGGGCCGCGCCACCGTGACGACGAGGAACTGGACATGCGCTACCGCGGCTCGGCCGAGGACCTGCAGGCGGTTCTCTACGTGGACGACGAGGAGCTGCCGGCAGTGGAGTCCTTCCAACCTTCGGAATGGTCGAGCTCGAAAATCGGCAACGGCTACCTGGCCAAGGTGCGGATCTCCTACGATCTGGTGCCTGCGCCGCTGGTGGCCCGCCACGGCGGTAAGATTGCAGTGATCTCTCCCGACGCTACGCGCGAACGCGTGCGCGAGTGGTTGGACGAAGCTATCCGGATGTATGAGGATAAATAAATGCTCCCTTGGTGGTTCTGGACCTTGCTGTGGACGGTACTCGTCCTGGCGACCCTGCTCTGCGCGGTGCTGGCCGGCTTCCGGCTGTTCCGCCAGGGCGTGAAGGTGTTCGACACGCTGGGGGAGGCCTCCGAGCAGCTCGGCGCCGAATTCGCCAAGCCCGGCACCGTCGTGGAGTATGCCGCGGTGGGCCGCCGCTACCCGCACGGTACCGCGGCAACCCACGCTGACCCGAAGAAAATCAAAAAGCTTTTGCGCAAGGGCAAGGCAGAACGCATCGAAGCGCGACGGGTGCGCCGCGTGGCGCGTCGCGCCAAGCGAGGCCAGGCACAGAACATGCGGGACTTGGGCCTGTTCTAACGTAGACTTGAACTTGAGAGAAGGGAATCCACATGGGTGGCTTGCAGGGATGGCACTTGGTCATCATTATCGTTTTGGCGCTGCTGCTTTTCGGCGCGCCGAAGCTTCCAGGACTGGCGCGTTCAATGGGCCAGTCGCTGCGCATTTTCAAGTCGGAAGTCCGCCAGATGAAGGACGACGACCCTAAATCGGAGACCATTGACGGAACCGTCAATGACTCGAATCCCAACGAAAAGAACAACTCGTAGACCTTTTCAGTGGGAACTAACGCTAAGAAACCCCCGCGGACGAAGAAGAAGCGGGTCAAAAACGACGAAGGGCGGATGTCTCTCAAAGAGCATCTCGTCGAGGCACGCAACCGGTTGTTCAAGTCGCTGATCGCCCTGGCGCTCGGCACCATCGCCGGCTTCTTCCTCTATGACCAGCTGCTGGCGTTGATCATCGCCCCGGTGAATGCCGCGGGTGGCGCGGTCAACTTCACGGCAGTCATGTCGCCGTTCGACATCATGATCAAGGTCGCGCTGTTCGTCGGCCTGGTGATCTCCTCGCCGGTCTGGATCTACCAGATCTGGGCGTTCATCGTCCCGGGGCTGAAGAAGAAAGAACGCCGCATGTCGATGGCCTTCGCGGCCGTCGCGGTTCCGCTGTTCCTCTTCGGCGTGTCCATGGCGTACTTCATCCTGCCGTTCGCGCTGCACTTCTTCATCGGCCTGACCCCGGTAAACTCCGAGATCCTGGTCACCGTCGACAGCTACCTGCCATTCGTCTTCCGGCTGCTGCTGGCCTTCGGCCTGGCCATGCTGGTGCCGGTGCTCATGGTGGGCCTGAACATGGTCGGCGTGCTGTCTTCCAAGGTGATCCTGAAGAACTGGCGCATCACGGTATTCCTGATAGCCCTGGTCGCCGCGATGGCGGCCCCGGGCGGCGACGCGATCACGATGTTCGCGCTGGCCGGGCCATTGTTCGTCACCTTCGCCGCAGCCACCTTGTTCTGCTACATCAATGACAAGAAGCGCGCCAAGAAGCAAAAGATCCAGGACGCGGAGAACGAACGCCTTGCCTCCGGCGCGGTATCGGACATCGACGCACCAAGCACCATCGAGGAACCGAACTCCCAGCTGTAGCTCCGCTGCGGCGCACACCACCACCTCGTGTTTTCGGAAGCGGGTGACACCGTTTCCAGAAAGTGAACGGCACCTGTGACTTCCCCCGCGGAACGCTACGCGAATTCCAAGGCGCGCCAGGTCGAATTCGGCACCAGCCTGCCGGACTTCCGGGCAACCCTCTCCTTCGACCTGGATCCGTTCCAGGCCGAGGCCTGCCGCAAGGTCGCCGAGGGACACGGCGTCCTGGTGGCAGCTCCGACCGGAGCCGGCAAAACGGTGGTGGGGGAGTTCGCGATCTTCCAGGCCATGGCCGAGAACCGCAAGGCCTTCTACACCACGCCCATCAAGGCGCTGAGCAACCAGAAGTTCACCGAGCTGGTCAAGGTCTACGGCCCGGAGAAGGTGGGCCTGCTCACCGGCGACACCTCCATCAACTCCGAGGCGCAGATCGTGGTGATGACCACCGAGGTGCTGCGCAACATGCTCTACGCGGACTCGCAGACCCTGGACGGGCTGGGCTACGTCATCATGGACGAGGTCCACTACCTGGCGGACAAGTTCCGCGGCGCGGTCTGGGAAGAAGTGATCATCCACCTTCCCTCCAACGTGCAGATCATCTCGCTGTCCGCCACCGTCTCCAATGCCGAGGAATTCGGCGGCTGGCTGGACACCGTGCGCGGGGACACCGACATCATCGTCTCCGAGGTGCGTCCGGTGCCGCTGTTCCAGCACGTCATGGTCGGCCCGAACCTGGTGGACCTGTTCGCCGAGGACGTCGCGTTCGACAAGGTCGCCGAGGGCGACATCAAGGCCAGCGTCAACCCCGAACTGCGCAAGCTCGTGCGCAGCCACAGCCCCGGCGGGCGTGTGCAGCGCGGACGCGGCCGGGGACCGGCCCGCGGGCCGCAGCGCGCGCCTGGGCTCAGCCAGCGCGTCTCGCGCTCCTCGGTCATCGCCAGGCTTGACCGCGCCGGGCTGCTGCCGGCCATCTTCTTCATCTTCTCCCGCAAGGGCTGCGACATGGCGGTGCAGCAGTGCGCCATGGCGGATCTGCGCCTGACCACCAACGAGGAAGCCGCCGAAATCGCGCAGGCGCTTGACGAGGTGGCCTACCGGATCCCCAACGAGGACCTGGACGTGCTCGAATTCTGGAGCTGGCGCGACGGGCTGGTGCGCGGCTTCGCCTCCCACCACGCCGGCCTGCTGCCGATCTTCAAGGAAATTGTCGAGGACCTGTTCGCCCGCAACCTGGTCAAGGTAGTGTTCGCCACCGAAACCCTGGCCCTGGGCGTGAACATGCCGGCCCGCTCGGTGGTGTTGGAAAAGCTGGTCAAGTTCAACGGCGAATCCCACGTGCAGATTTCCTCGGGGGAGTACACCCAGCTCACCGGGCGCGCCGGACGGCGCGGCATCGACGTGGAGGGCCATTCCATCGTGCTGTGGAACCCCGACATGGAACCCGAGGCGCTGGCCGGACTGGCCTCGCGGCGCACCTACCCGCTGAACTCCTCGTTCCGCCCGACCTACAACATGTCCACGAACCTGTTGGCGCAGTTCGGCCGCGAGCAGACCCGCCAGATCCTGGAAAGCTCCTTCGCCCAGTACCAGGCGGACCGCTCGGTGGTGGGCATGGCCCGGCAGGTGCGCTCCAAGGAAGAGTCCCTGGCCGGCTATGCCAAGTCCATGGAATGCCACCTGGGTGACTTCACCGAATACCTGAAGCTGCAGCGCGAGCTGACGGCGCTGGAGAAGACCGCCGCGAAGTCGCGGCGGCACGAGCGGCGCTCGGCCGCCGAGCGCTCCTTGCAGGCCGTGATCCGCGGCGACGTGGTGGACCTGCCCGGTGGGCGCCGCTTCGGCCGCGCGGTGATCGTCGCGCTGGATGAGGCGATGTACAACCCGAGACACACCGTGCTGACCGAGGAAGGCCAGCTGCGCCGGCTCTCCTCCGAAGACCTGAACGGGCCGCTGCAGATCGTCTCGCGCATCCGCATCCCCAAGGGATTCACCGGCAAGAGCCCCAAGGAGCGCCGCGACCTGGCCTCCTCGCTGCGCAACGCGATCTACGATCACCGCCCGCCGCGCCAGGACGCGCAGAGCTTCGACTTCGACGGCTCGGATTCCTTCGAGCGCGAGATCGAGAAGCTGCGCCTGGAACTGCGCGACCACCCGTGCCACGCCTGCTCCGAGCGCGAGGACCACATGCGCTGGGCCGACCGCTACTGGAAGCTGAAGAAGGACACCGACAAGGCCCGGCGCAACATCCGCGGCCGCACCAATACGATTGCCACCCAGTTCGACAAGGTCTGCAAGGTCCTGGAACAGTTCGGCTACCTGGTCCCGAGCTCCGGCGGGGAGGACTTCAGCATCACCGACGCCGGCCGGCGCCTGCGCCGCATCTACGGCGAACGCGACCTGCTCACCAGCCAGGTGCTGGAAACCGGCAAGCTGACCGGGCTGAAAGCCGAGGAGCTGTGCGCCGTGGTCGCCTTCCTGGTCTACCAGGGCCGGCGCGACTACGACAGGCCGGACCCGAAGATGCCCACCGAGAAGATCGCCGACATCTTCACCCAGACCATCAACATCTGGGGCCCGCTCTCGGACGCCGAGGAGGCGCTGGGTCTGGAGCCCACCGCCCCGCCGGAGTCCGGGCTGATCTGGCCGATGTACAAGTGGGCTCGCGGCTCCAGCCTGAACAGCGCGCTGCGCGGCACCGACCTGGCCCCGGGCGACTTCGTGCGCTGGGCCAAGCAGGTCATCGACACCCTTGACCAGTTCGCCAAGAACACCGACCTGCCTCCTCAGCTGGTGCGCGGCGCCTACCAGGCAGCGGACAGCATCAAGCGCGGCGTCGTCGCCTATTCGAACGTGCTGGACTAGCGCGCCGCACCCGCAGATTTTTCGCGCCGGGCCCGCCCCGGCGGCTTGCAATGAAAAGGAAGTTAGCTCATGGCAAAAACCCTGTACCGCAATGGTTCGGTGTACTCGGCCGCTGACCCGTTCGCGACCTCGATGGTCGTGGACGGCGACACCGTGGCCTGGATCGGCGGTGAAGAGGCCGCGGACCGCCACGCGGAGACCGTGGACGAGGTCATCGACCTGTACGGCGCGCTGATCACCCCCGCCTTCGTGGAGTCGCACACCCACCTTGCCGCGCTGGGCCGCACCCTGGCCGGAGCCGACCTTGGCACCGCCGACAGCGCCGCCGCGCTGCTGGCGCTGGTTTCCGAACGCGCCCGCGCCTCGGCCTCGCTGGTGCTGGCCCAGGGCTGGGACAACTCCTCGTGGGCCCAGCCGGAGCTGCCGGGCGAGGCGGAGCTGACTGCCGCCGCCGACGGGCGCGGCTATTACCTGGTGCGCCGCGACGTGCACAGCGCCCTGGTCAACCGGAAGCTGCTCGACGAACTGGACCTGGGCGACATCGCCTCGGGTGTGGTGCGCGGCGCCGAGCACGACGCGGTGCGCGAGGCCCTGGTCGGCACCGCCGCCGACGCCGACTACCAGCGCCTGGCCCTGGAGCACTACGCCTCGCGCGGCTTCGGCACCGTGGTGGAAATGGCGGCCCCGCACCTGGAAGGCCGCGCCGCGCTGGATGAGCTGCTGGCGCTGGACAACGGCGAACTTCCTGCTGTCTACGCGTTCTGGGGCGAACTGGTCTCCGACGCCGAGCGCGCCGACGAGCTGATGCGCAGCTTCCCGGCCGGCCGCGTGCTGGGCCTGGGCGGCGACCTGCGGGTCGACGGCTCGCTGGGCAGCCACACCGCCTACCTGCGCGAAGACTACTCCGATGCGCCGGGCACCCGCGGCACCCTCTACCTGGAGCGCGAGCAGATTGCCGCCCACCTGGTCGCCTGCAGCCAGCGCGGCATCCAGGCCGCATTCCACGTGATCGGCGACGGCGCGCTGGACACCCTGCTGGACGCCTTCGACCTGGCCGCCGAGCAGATCGGCACCGCCAAGCTGCAGATGTGCCGCCACCGCATCGAGCACGCCGAGATGGTGGACGATGCCGCCCGCCAGCGCCTGCTGCAGTACTCGATCATGGTCTCCATGCAGCCTGCCTTCGACGCCGCATGGGCCGGCGAGGGCGGCATGTACCAGGCTCGTCTGGGTCAGCGCGCGCAGGGCATGAACAACCTCTCCGCGATGTTCTCTTCCGGCGTGCCGCTGGTGCTGGGCTCTGACGCCCCGGTCACCGAGGTGGACGGCTGGAAGATCGTGCGCGCCGCGATGAACATGGCGGACGCCGAGTCCCGCATCTCCGCCCGCGCCGCCTTCCTGGCCCAGACCCGCTCCACCTACCGCGCCATGGGGGAGAACAACCCGCTGGCCGGCCAGCTGGTCATCGGCGCCCCGGCGACCTTCGCCGTGTGGAGCGCCTCGGAGCTGGCAGTGCAGACCCCGGACGTGCGCATCAGCTCCTGGAGCACCGACGCCCGCGCCGGCACCCCGATGCTCCCGGTCGTCGATGAGCAGATCCCCGCCTGCCTGCGTACCGTGCGCGCCGGGCGGATCCTGTTCGACCAGCTGGAAGCCGCGGCGGGAGCCTCGCTGTAGCCGTTGCGGCGGGTCTGCGGAAAATTCGCAATATTTTGTCTGACTTGAAGATATTAGACGAAGATTCTGGTCACCAGTCGGTTGACAGCCTGGGTGGGTCACCCATTAGGCTGTACTAAGCGCCTCTTCGTGATGCACCCAGCATTGTGTTCGAAATGACGCAATTTGAATAGCGATCCCCGGTGACCTTAGATAACATTTCCCAAGTTTTCCAACCTGTGAAATAGGGCCGAAGTCACTGGGGATCGTTGCGTTTTCCTGTGTCTGGGGCGATGCCCGCCGTGCCGGGTGAGTATACTTTGAATTTGGATCAGCCCTCATACCGCAGTATTCCGGGCATGCCCCGTGCCCCCTGAGGGCTCATTGCAGCCGTTTACCAAGAAAGGTGCCGCCGAGTGCGCGTCATTACGATCATTCCGACCTACAACGAACTGGAATCCCTCCCGCTGACGGTCGGAAGGCTCCGGAGTGCTGTTCCTGACTCGGACGTACTGATCGTCGACGACAACTCGCCCGACGGCACCGGCGAACTGGCCGACAAGATGGCCGCCGAGGACAGCAACATCCATGTGCTGCACCGCACCGGCAAGGACGGCCTGGGCGCCGCCTACATCGCAGGCTTCGAGTGGGCTCTGGCCCGCGACTACGACGTGCTGGTTGAGATGGACGCCGACGGCTCGCACATGCCCGAGCAGCTTCCGCGCCTGCTGGAAGCCAGCGCCGCCGGAGCGGACCTGGTCATCGGATCGCGCTGGGTCAAGGGCGGCGAGGTCGTGAACTGGCCGCTGCTGCGCAAGATCATTTCCCGCGGCGGCTCCTTCTACTCGCGCACCATGCTCGGCCTGCCGCTGCGCGACATCACCGCCGGCTACCGTGCCTTCAAGCGCCAGACCCTGGAGGAAATCGACTTCGACGCGGTCGAGTCGCGCGGCTACGGATTCCAGGTGGACATGACCTTCCGCGTGGCCATGATGCGCAAGCGCATCGTCGAGGTCCCGGTGACCTTCGTGGAGCGCGAACTGGGCGCGTCGAAGATGAGCGGCAACATCGTTTTCGAAGCGATGTGGAATGTGACCCGCTGGGGTCTTGGCGCCCGCTGGAAGAAGCTGACTTCCCGCAAGTAGCATCCCCTCCCAAACCACTCGCGGCGGCCGCGAAGCCCAGGCTTCGCGGCCGCCGCATTGTTGCGCCCGGCCATGCCGGGCATTAAAAGACTGCGGGCCGGTTCCCCTTCCGAATCGGAAGGGGAACCCACTCAATTATATAAA
>NZ_JBKZDY010000017.1:0-36084 GCF_046940185.1 Arthrobacter sp. 'calajunan' | reverse complement strand
AGATGTGTATAAGAGACATGGACCGTAGAGGTCCTGCGCCAACGCTGCTTGTCTTAGGCCTGCGTTTGTAGCGTGAGCTCGAAGTGCGGTTTGCCCTTGCGGGGGCTCCACGCCGCCACCTCGAAGCCCGCCTCGGTGCGGGTGAAGGCCAGATCGACGCTGGCCGGCAGCACCACCGGGGTCTTGAACTCGATGCTCCAGCGGTACTCGCCCGCCGCCGGCTCGATGCCGGACAGCGCGCGGGCGGCCAGGTAGATGCCGTGGGCGATGGCCCGCGGCATGCCCAGCGCCTTGGCGCTCAGCGCGGAAAGGTGGATCGGGTTGTAGTCCCCCGCCACCGCCGCCCAGCGCCGCCCGGTCCCGGCATCCAGCGTCCAGGACGCGGTGCGCTGCGGCGGATCGAAGGCAGCATGCACCGATTTCTCCGGCACGGCGCCTTCGAGCTTCACGCCCTTGGCCAGGAAGGTGCTGCGCAGCTCCATCCGCTGTTGCCCGTCCACCACGATGCGCACCACCAGGTCGAAGGCCGCGCCCTTGGGATGGGCGGCCAGGTTCTCGCTGCGCACCTCCACGTCGAAGGCCTCGTCCTCGGCCAGCGGCCGGCGCACTGCCACCTGGTTGCGCAGGTGGATCATGCCCAGCAGCGGCAGCGGGAAGTCGCCTCGCAGCATCAGCGACATGGCCAGCGGGAAGGCCAGCGAATGCACGTAGAGGCTGGGCAGCACCCCGTTGGCCGGGGCACCGACCGCGCGGCGGAACGCATCCAGGCCGCCGGGGTCGGCCGCGGCCGAGCGGTGGACCAGCACCGTGGAGGGCAGCACCGGGTTGCGCCCCTTGCGGCCCAGGGTCTTCACCGCCTTGGCGTAGACCGAGCCCATGGACGGGATCTGCTCGACCAGTTCGGCGCCCATCTAGGCACCCACCAGCGACTGCCCGCATACGCGCAGCACCTGGCCGTTCAGGCCGGCGGCGGCGTCCGAGCTGAGGAAGGAGATCGCCTCGGCGACGTCCTGCGGCAGCCCGCCCTGCATCAGCGAGGGCAGCACCATGCGCGCCACGGTGCGGGTGCCCAGCGGGATCTTGGCGGTCATCTCGGTTTCGATGAAGCCCGGGGCCACCGCGGCGATGGAGCCGCCCTGCTCGGCGAACAGCTTGGCGCTGGAGCGCACCATGCCGATCACCCCGCCCTTGGAGGCGGCGTAGTTGGTCTGCCCGCGGTTTCCGGCGATGCCGGAGGTGGAGGCCAGCGAGACCACGCGCAGCCCCGGCAGCTTGGCGGCGAGGAACGCCTCGTTCATGCGCAGCTGCGAGACGATGTTCACCGCGATCACCGAATCCCAGCGGGCCGCGTCCATGTTGGCCAGCAGCTTGTCGCGGGTGATGCCTGCGTTGTGCACGACGATGTCCAGCGAACCGTGGCGGCCGATGGCGTGGTCCATGATCTGCTGCGCGGCGTCCTTCGCGGTGACGTCCAGCTGCAGGGTGGTCGCGCCGATCTGGTTGGCTACCGCGGCCAGCGCCTCGCCGGCGGCGGGCATGTCCACCACCACCAGCTGGGCGCCGTCGCGGGCCAGGGTGCGGGCGATCGAGGCGCCGATGCCGCGCGCGGCGCCGGTGACCACGGCAACCTTGCCAGCCAGCGGCTTGCGGAAGTCGGCAGGCAGCTCGCCGTCGGTGCTGCGCACGGTGAGGAACTGCCCGTCCACGTAGGCGCTGCGTCCGGAGAAGAAGAAGCGCAGCGCGCCAAGGGTTCCGGGGCTGAGCAGGTCGGTGCCCTCGGTGAGCACGATGCCGTTGGCGGTGGCCCCGCCGCGCATTTCGCGGCCCAAGGCGCGCATGGCGCCGTCGATGCCCTGGCGCACCGCAGCCAGGGCCGGGGCGTCGGTGTCCAGCGCCGGGCGGGAAATCGAGACCACGCGGGCCCCGGGCACCAGCTTGCGCAGCGCCGCGCCGGCGGCGAGCATCAGCGGCGAGAGCTGCTCGGGGTGGGTGAGCTCGTCCAGTAGCAGCACCAGCCCGCCCAGCTTCGCGTCCCCGGCATCGTGGCGGCGCACGTCCAGGTCCCAGCCCATCAGCGTGTCGCTCAGTTCCTGGGCGCGGGCCGAGCTGCCCAGCACCAGCACCGGGCCGGGCAGCAGCGGGGTGGTTTCCCCGTAGCGGCGCAGCCGCGGCGGGCGCGGCAGGCCCAGCAGCTTCGCGAGCTTCTTGGTCATGCCGGTGTTGACCAGTTCCATGTACTTGTCTGCCATTACTTGCGTGCCTCCACGATCGCGACGACTCCCTGGCCTCCGGCGGCGCACACGGAAACCAGTGCGCGGCCGCTGCCCTTTTCTGCCAGCATCTTGGCGGTGCTGGCGATGATGCGCCCGCCGGTGGCGGCGAACGGGTGCCCGGCCGCCAGCGAGGAGCCGTTCACATTCAGCTTGCCCCGGTCGATGGCCCCCAGCGGCGCATCCAGTCCCAGCTTCTCACGGCAGAACGTCTCGTCCTCCCAGGCGGCCAGCGTGGCGAGCACGGTGCCGGCGAAGGCCTCGTGGATCTCGTAGAAGTCGAAGTCCTGCAGGGCCAGGTTGTTGCGCTCCAGCAGGCGGGC
This sequence comes from Arthrobacter sp. 'calajunan', assembly GCF_046940185.1. NCBI lineage: Bacteria > Bacillati > Actinomycetota > Actinomycetes > Micrococcales > Micrococcaceae > Arthrobacter > Arthrobacter sp. 'calajunan'. The sequence goes on along the minus strand of NZ_JBKZDY010000017.1, from coordinate 33,491 downwards.
GGTGGCGTAGGCAGGGGCCATGAGCAGGCCCTCGGCGCCGTGCACGAAGTCCACCGCGGCGGCCTCGAAGTCCACGAAGTTCGCCAGCATCGGCAGATCGTGCGCGGCGGCGAATTCCTCGCTGCCCAGCAGCACCGTGGAGGCGCCGTCGGTCAGCGGGGTGGAGTTGCCGGCGGTCATGGTGGCCGCCTCGCCCAGGTTCTTGCCGAAGGCGGGCTTGAGCTTGGCCAGCTTCTCAAGGGTGGAGTCGGCGCGCAGGTTGTTGTCGCGCGAAAGCCCCTTGAACGGGGTCAGCAGGTCGTTGAAGAAGCCGCGGTCGTAGGCGGCGGCCAGGTTCAGGTGGCTTGCCAGCGCCAGCTCGTCCTGGGCTTCGCGGGTGATGTTCCAGGCCTTGGTGGTCAACGCCTGGTGGTCGCCCATGGACAACCCGGTGCGCGGCTCGCCGGTGCCCGGGGCGCTGGGCGCCAGGTGCGAGGGGCGGATCTTGGCCAGCGCCGCCAGCTTGGCCTTGGTGGACCTGGCGCGGGAGAGCTCCAATAGGATGCCGCGCAGCGATTCGGAGACCGCGATCGGCGCGTCGGAGGTGGTGTCCACGCCGCCGCCGATGCCGGATTCGATCTGGCCCAGCTTGATCTTGTTGGCCAGCGAGCCGATGGCCTCCATGCCGGTGGCGCAGGCCATCTGCACGTCGTAGGCAGGGGTGGCAGGGTCCAGCGAGCTGCCCAGCACGGATTCGCGGACCAGGTTGAAGTCCTTGGAGTGCTTGAGCACCGCGCCGCCGGCGACGGCGCCGAGGCGCTGCCCCTGCAGCCCGAAGCGCGCCACCAGGCCTTCCAGCGCGGCGGTGAACATGTCCTGGTTGGAGGCGTTGACGTAGGCGGTGTTTGACCGGGCGAACGGGATGCGGTTGCCACCGATGATCACGGCATTGCGCACTGAGGGCTGGCTCATCTGGGTTGAACTCCTAAAGGGAATTTGATGTGACAGGTATTACTGCAACCAAGAGTACATGATACTGTGAGTAACGTGAACAAGATCACCGAAGTATTCGACCCGTCAGCCGACGGCCGCGCCTCCCGCTGGGAGGCCCACCGCACCGCCCGCCACGAGGAGCTGCTCAAGCTCGCCCGCAAGGCGGTGCACCAGCTCGGCCCGCAGGTTTCAATCCAAGAGATCGCGAACCACGCCAAGACCTCCAAGCCGGTCTACTACCGCTACTTCGGGGACAAGGAAGGGCTGCGCCAGGCGCTGGGCGCGATGGTCATCAACGACTTCCGCCAGCGGGTGATCGCCGCGGGCCTGGCCAAGCAGGACGAGGCCAGCGCGCTGCACGCGATGGTCACCGCCTACCTGGAACTGGCGGCGAACTCCCCCAACCTCTACTTCTTCGTCACCGCAGTCCCCCGGGACTCCGGTGCCACCGACGACGCCTCCGGCGCGCTGAACGACTTCTTCGAGGAGATCAGCTCGCTGATCGCCCAGCGGCTGACCGGACTGCCGGCCGCCGCCGGCGCCACCGCGATCAGCCTCTGGCCGCGCGCGGCGCTGGGCATGGTGCGCGCCGCCGGCGAGCAGTGGCTGCGCCAGCCCGAGAGCGGCGGCAAACCCAGCTTGGCCGCACTGGCCGACGAACTGAGCCGCTGGCTGGTCCACGGCATCGCCGCCCGCTAGCAACCATCCCGACACCCAACCCATCAACATTGTGCAGTGAACGAAAGGTACCGACATGAGTGAGACCCGCATCGACGTCAAGGCCCTGGCCGAGCAGCTGCTCGGCCCCTACGCCGAGGTCCGCAAGGCCTCGCGCGCCCGCGCCGCCCGCCCCGAGCTGCAGCGCGACCCCTCGCTGCCGATGGACGCGCACCGCGCCCGCGTGCTTCAGCAGCTGGGCATCCTGGTCCAGGAGCAGGCGGTGCAGCGCGCCTTCCCGGCACAGTTCGGCGGCCACGACGACCACGGCGGCTCGCTGGCCTCTTTCGAGGAACTGGTTGCCGCCGACCCGTCGCTGCAGATCAAGGCAGGCGTGCAGTGGGGCCTGTTCGCGGGGGCGATCCTGCACCTGGGCACCGCGGAGCACCACGCCAAGTGGCTGCCGGACGCCATGAGCCTGAAGACCCCCGGCGCCTTCGCGATGACCGAAATCGGCCACGGCTCGGACGTCGCAGCCGTCGCCACCACCGCCACCTATGACGAGGACACCGAGGAATTCGTCATCCACACCCCGTTCAAGGCCGCCTGGAAGGAATTCCTGGGCAACGCGGCGCTGCACGGCAAGGCAGCCACCGTCTTCGCCCAGCTGATCACCAAGGGCGTGAACCATGGCGTGCATTGCTTCTATGTGCCGATCCGCGATCAGGACGGGCAGTTCCTGGACGGCGTCGGCGGCGAGGACGACGGCCTGAAGGGCGGGCTGAACGGCATCGATAACGGCCGGCTGCACTTCACCAAGGTGCGTGTGCCGCGCACCAACCTGCTCAACCGCTACGGCGACGTCGCCGCCGACGGCAGCTACAGCTCCCCGATCGCCTCCCCGGGCCGCCGCTTCTTCACCATGCTCGGCACCCTGGTCCAGGGCCGCGTCTCGCTGGACGGTGCCGCCACCAGCGCCTCGAAGATCGCCCTGCAGATCGCGGTGACCTACGCGAACCAGCGCCGCCAGTTCAACTCTACCTCGGACACCGAGGAGACCACGCTGCTCGACTACCAGCGCCACCAGCGCCGCCTGCTCACGCGTGTGGCCCGCACCTACGCCTCCTCCTTCGCGCACGACGACCTGCTGGACAAGTTCGACGCGGTCTTTTCCGGCCGCGAGGACACCGACGAGGACCGGCAGGACCTGGAGACCCTGGCCGCGGCGCTGAAGCCGCTGAGCACCTGGGACGCGCTGGACACCATCCAGGAATCGCGCGAGGCCTGCGGCGGCTCGGGCTACATGGCCAAGAACCGGTTCAACCAGCTCTACAACGACCTGGACATCTACGTCACCTTCGAGGGCGACAACAACGTGCTGCTGCAGCTGGTGGGCAAGCGCCTGCTCACCGACTACGCCTCGGAGTTCCGCAAGCTGGATACCGGCGCGGTGGCCCGCTACGTGGCCAAACAGGTCGGCAGCACCGCCCTGCACCGCTTCGGGCTGCGCGGCGTGGGCCAGTCCTTCGCCGACGTGAGCGACGAGCGCAAGAGCGCGAACTTCTTCAAGGACCCCGCCAACCAGCGCGCGCTGCTCACCGAGCGCATCAACGCCAAGGTCGTCGAGGTCGCCGGCGCGCTGCGCGCCGCGGGCAAGGACCCGGTGAAGGCGGCCAATGCCTTCAACGAGAACCAGGACCTGCTCATCTCCGCAGCCCGCGACCACGGACAGCTGCTGCGCTGGGAGGCCTTCACCGCCGCCCTGGCCAAGATCCAGGATCCGGCCACCAAGGAGGTGCTGACCTGGCTGCGCGACGTCTTCGCGCTGACCGTGATCGAGGACGACCTGGGCTGGTTCCTGGCCAACGGGCGCCTGTCCATGCAGCGTGCCCGCACCCTGCCCGAGTACGTCAACCGGCTGCTCGCCCGACTGCGCCCGCACGCCCAGGACCTGGTCGACGCCTTCGGCTACACCCAGGAGCACCTGCGCGCGGAGATCTCCTCCGGAATCGAGGCCCAGCGCCAGGACGAAGCGATGGAATACTTCCGCCGCCTGCGCGCCAGCGACAACGCCCCGGTCAGCGAGAAGTCCCTGCGCAAGAGCGGCGCCAAGGCCTAGCCTGAACCGCCGAACCGCGTGAATGCCTGCCGGCCCCGCCGTCCTCCCGGATGGCGGGGCCCGCAAGTGCTTAGGGGTACGTGTAGCGCCTGCCAAGCAGCCAACCGACGTCGGACGTTACTTCAAGCAGGTATTAGGCGGGCAGAAGGAAGACCGATATCCAATATGCCTGTCTAGGCGCTAACTCCGGAAAGAATTCCTCTCGGCTCTTTGCGCCATGGCTCCTGGATGAGGAAGCGAGACCCCTCAAACTAGGACAGCTCGTGGAATTGCGGCTCGAAACCGGTTGACGTAGTACTAGCTGGCTCGATGCAAAACCTGACGGCGTTCACGATCGACGAATCCCGCAGTCTTCTTTTGGCCGTACTTGTCTTCGTATTTGCGCATGATCTTTTCTGCCAGCTCTTTTTCGAAATCCGAAATCGGTTCGGCCTGACCTGACTGAATTCGCTGGCTCAGAAAGCCTATTTCGCTAGATCGCATAGTCATCATCTGCCTCACGTTCATTATCGCCTGCTGCCTCTTCATCGTCTACAACCGATCCCGAACCTTGCAGGACCACTTGGTACATTAACTCTTCCAAGACAGCACCATGCTTCCCAAGCAGCACGTCGATGAAGCTAAGTCCGACTATGCGCTTGGCGCTCGAATCCGACACAGCCATGTCGATTGCCCATTCAACTTGTTTTCTGGCGCTTTCTTCCGCCGCTGTTGCCTTCGTGACACTGGAGCAGTAAACCGTTGCCGCGTACGCGACACTCGCGGCCGCCACTGCGAAGATGCCTGCAGCTGGCGGCCCAGACCAAAATGACCGCCAGAAAGAATCATCCAGAACAAATGGCGGCAGCTACCTTGCCAGGGCAAAACCAAAAAATGAAAGCCAGCAAAGACAGGACGAATGGAATTCTCTTAACCCGACCGAAGTGCTGGGGGACGCTTCTAATCATTCTCAGGATGAATCCGCCCTGTCGGCTGTACTGCCAAAGTTGCAGCGATAGCCGAGTCCATGGCAATACCGTATTCCATGGAACCTAGAATTTGTCTGCATATCGGTGTAACGAGATTGGGCCAGAAATTCATCATCCCGCGCATCGCTAATGGGAATATCGACCACAAATACCGGAAAGCAGAAGCGCTAATCCGCTGAGCACGCTATATCTTAGGCGGCTCAACAGGAACCGTCTCCAGGAGGTGCTATTGCTGGACCGTATCTGAGCCGTTGATTGGACGAATGATCCAGGCTTCCTGAGTGCGATACATGGTAGATCTTTGGACCATCGCGGGTGATGCCCAAAAGGGACTGTGCTTCCACTGAGATCCAGAAATACCAGAAAGCGAACTTCCACCACAGCAGGTCGGCTGTTGATTGCTGCCGTCCAAGGAAAGGCGGCAATGCCACGCCAACGCGTCGAGGAGCAGAGCCTCGATGCTTTGAATTGTTGAAGCTTGTTAACTGCAGCTCGGGCAATCCCGAAGTAGTCTTTGAAAAGATATTCACCGCATAGGACGTCGCCCTACGATAGTCGTTGCGCCAACGCGATGATCAACCCCTCGGGACCACGGATGTAGGCCATGGACCAGATGCCCTCGTATTCGCCGATGCCCCCGATCAGCCCGTAGCCGCGTTCCTGCAGCCGGCCCACCAGCAGGGGCAGGTCCTCCACTTCGAAGGCCAGGCTGCGCAGACCCAGTTCGTTGGCCATCGCCCGAGGCTGCCCGGGCCCCGGCGCCGGGCGGTCGAAGCTGGACAGCTCGATGCAGACTTCGGTTCCTGGCACCGCGAGCATCACGATATTGGTGCGCGAATCCGGGATGCCGCAGACGGTGTCGAGAAACTCCCCCTCCATGCCTTCCTGGCTTCCCTGGACCTCCAGGCCCAGCTCCACGAAGAACTCGGTCACCGCTTCCAGGTTCGACACCGTGACGCCGACATGGTCGAACCTCTTGATCTGGGGCATTGGTGCATGGCTCATGGCTCTTCCCTCTCCACGGGGTTTCCGGTACTTTAGGCGCAGGTTATTGCGCCTCATGCTACGCCCGCGGTGCGACGGGTCCAAGCAGATTCGGCGGCTCCCAGACGAGAAACAGGCAGGCAGAATGAGCATCGAGATCTTTCCGGCGGATGCCGAGCGGTTGAACGACATCCGGCAGATTTTCGGCATGACCGGCGGTCCTTCCTGGTGCAAGTGCCAGTACTTTATCGACGAGAACTGGAACCAGGGCGCCGATGCCAACGACTTGGCGCTGCAGACGCAGGTCTGCACTCAGGAGGTCCCGGCCGGTCTGGTGGCCTACGCGGACGGCGAGCCCGCCGGTTGGGTGCAGGTCGGGCCGAGCACGCGCTATCCCCGATTCAAGCCGCGGGGCCACCAGGCGGCGCACTCAATCTGGGCGCTGACCTGCTTCGTGGTCCGCGACGGCTACCGGAAACGCGGGGTTGCCCGCGAACTGCTGCGCGCGGCGATCGGGCATGCGCGGGATGCCGGGGCCGAGTTCCTGCGCGCCCGCCCCACCGACACGGCGATCAATGCGAAAAACAGCGCCGGGCTGTTCACCGGCGTGCTCAGCAGCTTCCGGGCCGAAGGTTTCGAGATTGTGAACCGCAACCACAGCATGACGCTGGTCCAGCTTCGCCTCGCGGCCGAACCCACGTAGGCTGACCTCGACAGCCGCGGTGGTCACCCGCGTGGTTCGACAACGAAGAGGCTCCCCATGAATCCCCAACCGGAAATGGTTCGTTCGCGGCAGCTGGCTTGGCTCGGCGTCGGGGCGGCACTGCTTTCCATGTTCACCACGAGCTCGGCAGTCCTGCAGTTCATCTGCCTGACCCTGGGCGCCATTCTGTTCATCATGTCCGCCCAACGGCTCCCCGCAGACACCGGCGCCAAGGGATTGCCTTCCCGCAAGGCGCTGATCGTGCTGCTGGGTATCGCCGCCGCCTCGTTTGTGCTGCGCTTCGTGCTGCTGCTGGCGGTTTCCACGCCTGCGCCCTACGCCGACTACATGCCGGAGACCGGGCCGCGGGCAACCCAGTTCATCGCCGCGAATACGACGTTCTTCTACCTTTTCTCGGTGCTGGTGATGTTCGGGGCCACGCTCGGCGCAGCGTTGGCTCTGTTCGGCCGCAAGCAGCGCACCGCCTGAGCAATTCAGTCGCTAAGCGGCAGGCTGCGGCCGATAGAAGGTGAAGGCGAGCACCCCGGCCAGGGCCGCCAATCCCAGGGTGGGGATCATCAGCGCAGGGTCCATGGTGACCCGCGTCGGGTCCTGAGCATCCAGCTGGGAGGCGATCAGTGTCAGGTGCATTGCGTTGACTCCCAGCGCGAAGAACACCCCGAGGCCAACCCCGACCCGGGCCAGCAACGCCGAGGCGCCGCGGCGGGCGATGGCCAGCCCGCAGACCAGGGCGCACAACACGATGGCCGTGGCCGAAAGCAGCAGGTTGATCCCGAACAGCGGTTCGAAGCCGCCGGCGATATTCTGCTCGTTCCACTGCGTGGCCAGTTCCTCCGGCAGCCGCTCGGAGGAACAGACCGACCACAGGCGATCACTGCGGAGACCAGCGCGATGCAGGCAACGGTCCCCCAGCCCCAGGAGCGGTCGTAGCCGCGCAGGTCCCACTTGGCCACTACAATTCCCCTTCCACCCGGTCCGCAGGCAGCGGCGCGAGGAATTCAAGCCGGTTGCCGAAGGGATCGCGCGTATGGAAGCGCTCATAGCCTTCAAAGCTGGTGCGTTCGCTGAAATCCACCGGGCAGCCCAGCGCGCGCATGCGTTCGCCCATGGCTTCCAATTCCTCGCGGCCGGCCACCAGCAGCGCCGGGTGCGCCTTTGCAGGCGGCTCGAACTCCGGGTCGACACCCAGGTGCAGTTCCGCGCTGATCGCGCCCTCGTCGTAGGCGCGGAACCAGCACCCGCCACGGCCGCGCAGCGCCTCGGGTTTGGGCACCTCGGTGAACTCCAGCGCGCCGGCGTAGAACTCCCGGGCGAGGTCTTCGCCGCCTGCCTGCATCGGCAGCGGCACGTGATGGAGTTTCATCGGCGGTGCCTACGGGTTGCGTTGTCTGGCTAGCCGTCGAGCTCTGCGACCTCGACCAGCCCACGGCGGGTCGGGACCGGGGCCACGTGGGTGCCAGCGGTCGAGACCAGCTGGACCTGAAGCAGGCGCGGGGCGTTGCCCTGCGCGGTGTGCAAGATCCACGGACCGACCATCAGGTAGGAGTGGTCGTTTTCCGCCTCGGTGACCACGCCGGTGACCACGAAGTCGCCGTAGGGTTCCTGGCTGAAGGAGGCAACCACCAGGTCGCCGTGCGTCAGATCCGCCGCCTCGACGGCCTGCGGCTCGAAGCTGCCGTCGAATTCCGCGGGGAACGCGCGCACATCCTTGTCCGGCTGGCGTACCGCGCTCTCCTCGCCGTCCGACCCCTTGGCGGTCTTCTTGGCCGCGGCGGCGTTCAGCCCGCCGACCATCAGGTCGTCCAGCACCGTGGCGTGGGCTTGTCCGCTAATCAGGAAGTTGCCGAAGCGCGCGGTCTTGTAGAGCACCGAGACGACGTCGCCCGCCGACACCGTGCCGAAGGCGGCCTTCATGCCTGCAACGTCGCGCTTGGAGGGTCCCTTGATAAAGGTGTCCACTGGTACTCCCGTTCCTGCTTGTCCTGCGTTCTCTGGCTTAACCCTATTCGACCCCCGAATCGGTGGCGAATCAGCGCCTTGCACGCCCCGCGGCATGCGGTAGGCTGAAGCGGCCGGCCAAAATTCTGCCGTGCAAGTAGTCTCAAACACTTGTTTCACAGCTAAGCTGGTGTGGTGGACACACTAGAACGCTATGCACCGAATGAAAACCTCCGCCGGGACGAGGCCGCGCGGCGCGCCGCCGACATCACCTGGCACTTCGCCGAGGTCCAGCTGGATCTTTCCAACGCGGTCGACCCGGCCGCCACCAGCTACCAGTCGGTCACGACGCTGAACTTCGACACCGCCAGCGGCGAGACCTTTGTGGACTTCATCCACGAGTCCGTGCAGGAGGTCCTGGTCAACGGCAACCCGATCGACCTGGACGACGCAGTGCTCGACGCCCGCATCTACCTGAGCGGGCTGCGCACCGACGCGCCGAACACCGTGAAGATCACCGGCCAGGCCATCTACTCGCGCTCCGGCGAGGGCCTGCACCGCTTCGTTGACCCGCAGGACGGCGAAACCTACCTCTACACCCAGTTCGAGCCCTCCGAGGCCCGCCGTGTCTTCGCCTGCTTCGAGCAGCCGGATTTGAAGACCAGCTACCGCTTCACCCTGACCGGCCCCTCGGCCTGGCACCTGGCAAGCAACCAACCGATCGTGGACGAGGTCTTCCACGAGAACGGCACCAAAACCGTCGCCTGCTCCCCCACCCCGAAAATCTCCTCCTACATCACCGCCGTGCTGGCGGGCCCGTACCACGTGGTGCGCGACGAGCACGTGCAGCAGCTGGCCGACGGCGAGGAACTGGTCATCGAGATGGCAGCCACCTGCCGCGCCTCGCTGGCCGAGCACTTCGACGGCGAGGAAGTCCTGGAGCTGACCAGCCGCGGGCTGGCCTACTTCCACGAGCTGTTCGACTACCCCTACCCGTGGGGCAAATACGACTCGGCCTTCGTGCCCGAGTACAACCTGGGCGCCATGGAAAACCCCGGCCTGGTCACCTTCACCGAACGCTACGTCTTCACCTCGCACGCCACCGAGGGCCAGCACGAGCAGCGCGCGAACACCATCATGCACGAGATGGCGCACATGTGGTTCGGCGACCTGGTCACCATGAAGTGGTGGGACGACTTGTGGCTCAAGGAGTCCTTCGCGGACTACATCGGCACCCTGGCCAACGATGCGGCCACCGACTTCACCACCGCGTGGACCACCTTCGCCGCCCGCCGCAAGGCCTGGGCCTACGTGGCCGACCAGATGCCGACCACCCACCCGATCGTCGCCGACATTCCCGACCTGCTGGCAGCCGACCAGAACTTCGACGGCATTACCTACGCCAAGGGCGCCTCCGTGCTCAAGCAGCTGGCGGCCTTCGTCGGCGCGGACGCCTTCCGCGACGCCGCGCGCAGCTACTTCCGCGCCCACGCCTACGGCAACACCTCGCTGGACGACTTCCTGCAGGCACTTGAATCGGCCAGCGGCCGCGACATGGGCCAGTGGGCCGACGCCTGGCTGAAGACCAGCGGCGTGCCCAAGCTGCGCGTGGACTACGCCGTGGACGAGGCAGGGCTGGTCACCGAGGCGACCCTCGTGCAGTTCGGCACCGACCCGATCAGCGGCGAGCCGATCCGCCGACCGCACGTGCTGACCGTCGGCGCCTACGCCCTCGCCGAGGGCGCGCTGACCCGCAGCGCGGTGCAGTCGGTGGAGCTTACCGGCGAAAGCTCGCCGCTGGACTTCCTGGTCGGCCAGCCGGCTCCGGCCTTGGTCCTGCCCAACGACGGGGACGAGACCTACGCGCTGATAGAGTTCGATCCCGCCTCCAGGGCCACGCTGCTGGCGAACCTCTCCGGCCTGGCCGACTCGCTGCCGCGCGCCACCTGCTGGGCGTCGCTGTGGGACGCGGTGCGCTCGGCCACCCTGGACGCGCAGAGCTACGCCGGCGCGATCCTGGACCACGCGCACACCGTCGCCGACGCCGGCGTGTTCGGCGTGCTCACCGACCAGCTGGTGTCCACGATCTCCCGCTACGCCGCGCCGGAGCTGCGCGCCGGGCTGCGCGACCGCGCCGCCGCCGTGCTGACCGGCTGGCTCACCCGGTTCGAGGCAGGCAGCGACCAGCAGATGACCACCGCCCGCACCCTGGTCAAGCTGGCCCGTGCAGGGGTGGCCGGAGAGGTCGTCGACGCATTCCTCGCAGAGGGCGAAAACCAGTACGCGGTTCCCGTGGACGAGCAGCTGCTCTGGGATTCCTACGTGGCGCTGGCGGCCTCCGGCCGGCTGGAAGAGGCCGCCGAGCAGCGTATGCACGCCGCCGCGAAGGCCAACCCGACCAGCGTGGCGCTGAACGCGGTGCGCACCGCGCTGGCCGCCCGCCCGGACGCCCAGGTCAAGGAGCACGCCTTCGACACCGTGCTGATGGCCCGCGACGAGGACGGCGCGCTGTCCAACGACGCGCTCTCGGCGGTGGCCCGGGGCTTCTCGATGGGTTCGGCCTCGCTGCTGGCCCCGTTCGAGCAGCGCTACTGGGCGGCGATCCAGCCGGTCTTCGAGACCATGAGCATGGAGTTCGCCACCCGCGTCATCGAGGGCCTGTACCCGATGAACCAGGACCTGGAGGGAGCGATCGAGCAGAACACCGCGCTGGCCGACGCCACCGCATGGCTTGAACGCCACGATGGCGCCCCCAAGGCCCTGCGCCGCATCCTCATCGAGGAGCGCGATGCGCTGCAGCGCGCGCTGAACGCCCAGGCCTTCAGCCGCACCAGCCGGTAGCAACCCGCCAGCCTCCGGGCCTTGCGCTGAGCACTCAGCGGCAATGGCCCGGGGGCTGCCGTCAATTTCATCCGCGCACGCGCCGACAAGCCCTGGCTGCGAAGTCGTCAAGCGCAGCGATCACTTTGGGGGCGATCCACGCCCTCTGCCCGTTGACATCGCCCGCGGCCTTCAATGCACCCGCCTGCTCAATGCGTTCGATATTCCGATAGGCGGTACTGGAGGATTGGCCGGTGGCGTGCATGAGCAGCTGGGCGGTCATGGCCGGTTCGCGGAATATCAGTTCCGTTGCCTGCTTCAAGCCTTCGCCGGGTGGCCGAAGGAACCCCGCAAGAACCTGTTCGCGGACATTTCGGATGTCCGCGGCCAGCTTCCTGCCGTTGCCAGTCGCCCTCAAAGTGGACTTAGCGAACATATCCACGATGGGTTCGATGTCGCCCTCGCGGTAGGCTCCGAGTGCATCGAAATATGCCGCGGTATCGGTGAGCAAGCCGGATGACACCGGAATCGTGACCTTTTCGGTAACTCCCTTATTCCTCAGCATCGACCCGACCAGCGCGCGGCCGGTTCGACCGTTGCCCTCCGGGAAGGGATCGATGGTCTCGAACTGCGCATGGGAAATCGCCGTCTGCGTCAGCGCGGGAATATCATCACGCTGCATGAACCGCACCAAATCGGCGATGCCCGGGCCGACCCTGTCCTTGTGCGGAGGATCAAGCATGGCTGAATGCGGGGAATTCCGGCCAATCTACACTGCTTCAGTGCGGAAGCATCCAGCTAGCTGGGGCTCGGAGCTTTCAAGCACCCCGCGGTGCATGGCCAGGATGTTCTCGCTGCAGAGGTTTTCCGCGAGGTCGATTGCCGCCGACCTGGCGGAAATATTGGAAGCGACCAAGGCAGCATAGACGCTGGAGCACTCCCCCAATTGAGCCAAGGCCAGGCGCCGCGCGCCAACGGTCAAGTTCTCAATCTGCGAGCTGGCTGCAGACTCGCTTCGGAGCAGCAGTGCGGCAAACAGTGCGGCGGCATCACCCAGATCACGGTCGAAGCGAACGGTCTCGATCGTGGCTTCTGCGACCAGCGCAGAGGTTCGCACTGAAACCCGCGGGTCGCAATCCGCGATCTGCGGAACAACTGCGGCCCTAAAGGGGGCCGCGGGCGCACAGTCGCTACCGGGCCAATGCGTCGCATCCGCAGCTACCAGCCACGCGATCTCCTCAAAGGCAAGAGCTGGCCATGTGGGACGGCATTTCACCCTGGATTCCGGGTCGCGGTGAACGGACCATTGGCTAGGCACCTTCCAGGGTCTGGGAATGAACTTCGCCTACATTCCCACAAATCACAAAATGCGGGAATACAGGCGGCTCCATTCCCAATGGCCCCCCAACGAATTCCGCGCCCGGCGTCGCGTCCGGGTTACGGAACCCTGGCCGTCCACTGCTCGGTGTCGAACTTCGTCGCGGCCAGTTCGCGGGCTGCCTGGCGGGACTTCTCGTCCAGTTCGGCGCGCACCGCGCCGGTGCGCTGCGCGAAGGTGTCCATCATGACCTCGATGATTTCCCCACGGGTCAGCTGCGTCTGCGACTTCAGCGGATCCACGCGCTTGACAGCGGAGGTGATGCCCTTGTCGGAGATCTTCTCGCGCCCGATGCGCAGCACCTGGGACATCTTCTCGGCATCGATGTCGTAGCTCATCGTCACGTGATGCAGCATGCCCCCGTTGGCCAGGCGCTTCTGCGCGGCGCCGCCGATCTTTCCCGCCGCCGTCGCGATGTCGTTCAGCGGCTTGTAGTGCGCGGTGATGCCGATCTTCGCCAGCGCTTCCATGACCCACGAATCCAGGAACGGGTAGGAGTCCGCGAAGCTCATGCCGTCCACGAGTGATTCCGGGGCGTAGAGCGAATAGGTGATGCAGTTGCCGGCCTCCATGAACATGGCCCCGCCGCCGGAAATGCGGCGCACCACCTTGATGCCGTGATGTTCGGCCTGCTGGCTGTCGACCTCGTTGCGCAGTGACTGGAACGAGCCGATGACCACGGCGGATTCGTCCCAGTCCCAGAACCGGATGGTGGGCTTGCGCTCCCCCTTGGCGATCTGCCGGGTCAGCACCTCGTCCAGGGCGACCTGCTCGGCCACCGGTATGATCTCCGGGCCCAGGATCTGCCAGTCATGGTCTTCCCACTTGGTGGCGTGGCCCAGCGCGCGGCGCACCACCCGGGCCACTGCATCGGCATCAAAACCGAACATCACCGCGCCCTCGCGCAGTCTTGCGGTGACCGCGTCGCGGATGGTGGAGTGGCTGGCATCGGTGCGCAACCCGGTGAGCGCTGCATTCAGGTCTTCCAACGCGTCATCGGGCTCAAGGAAGAAGTCCCCGTTCAGCGAAGCGGCGGTGATCACCTCATCCGCGGTATCCAGATCCACAACGACCAGTTTGCCGCCGACTACCTTGTATTCACCGTGATGCATCATGCAGCTATTCTATCCCTGACCACCAGCTCGACGAGCGGTTGGGCCTTGGCGCTCACGCGGTGAGGCGCACCGCGGTGCGTCCGCGCACGCGGCCTGCGAGGATCTCTTCGGCCCGGTCCAGCACCTGCTCGAGTTCGATGGTGGTGCTCATCCCTGCAAGCAAGCTGAGATCGAGATCCTCGGCCAGCAGCTCCCAAGCCCGGGTTCGGGTGGCCAACGGCGCGCTGACGGTGTCGGCCCCGGCCAGGGTGACATCGCGCAGGATGTGCGGGAACACGGTAATGGACAGCTCCGCGCTTTGGGCCATGCCGCAAGCGACCACCAGTCCCCCGTACGAGGTTTGGGCCAGCACGTTGGCCAGGGTGGTGCCCCCGGCCACGTCGATCGCGGCGGCCCAGAGCTGTTTTTGGAGTGGGCCGCCAGCGTCGCCGGCCAGCGTCGCGCGGTCGATGATCCGTTGCGCACCGAGCTCCTTAAGGTACGCTGCTTCCTCGTCGCCGCGCCCGCTGGAGGCGACCACCTGGTAGCCATGGCGGGCAAGCAGCGCGCAGGCGATCGAGCCCACGCCGCCGGCTGCGCCGGTGACCAGGACCTCGCCGTCGCTGGGAGCCACTGCCGAGTCGAGGATTTTCTGCACGGCGATCGCGGCCTCGAACCCGGCCGTGCCAATCGCCGCGGCTTGATGCGCGGCGAGCGTGCCGGGAAGCCTGACGAGGAAGTCGGGCGCGACCCGCGCTTGCTCTGCATACCCGCCATGGGTGCTTTCGCCAATCCCGGACCCGTTGAGGATGACGGTGTCGCCGGAGTTCCACTCGGGACTTTCCGACCGGGTGACACGTCCGACAATATCGATTCCAGGGATCAGAGGCCAAGAGCGCGCAATGCCCTGCCCGGTCAGGGCGAGCCCGTCCTTGTAGTTCAGGCTGGAGTACAGCACGTCTAGTTCGACGGGGCCGGCAAGAAGGCCCGGATCGGCATCCGTGAGATGCGCCGCGGCGCCCTTTGACTCGATGAGCAGTGCGCGCATGTTCTACTCCTGTTGACTTGCTACCCGGTCGGTGCATGGATCGTGTGGTTATCCGGGCCCTGTCGCGCCCAAGCATCCGACGGGGGCCCAGGGCCGATAAGTCCGGCAAGCACCACGATACGGCGACTCTAGCCAATGGCCGTTGCCCCGGGCAACCTCCCCGGCTGATTGCCCGGCGAGCATGCGGCTAATCCCGGGACGCCTTGGAGAATGCGGGCATCTGCGGTTAAAGCAGCAACGGCGTGCTTCCAGAAAATCTGGAAACACGCCGTGAAAGCCTGCGAGGGGCGAAGAATTACTTCTTGCCGCCGAAGCCCTTGAAGCGGGCGTTGAAGCGCTCGACACGACCGGCGGTGTCCATGATGCGCTGCTTGCCGGTGTAGAACGGGTGCGAAGCTGCCGAGATTTCGACGTCGATGACCGGGTAGGTGTTGCCGTCTTCCCACTCGATGGTCTTGTTCGAGGTAGCGGTCGAACGGGTCAGGATCTTTTCGCCGGAAGCCAGGTCGTTGAAGACAACTGGGCCGTACTGCGGATGGATATCAGCCTTCATAGCTATACACCTTTTTGTTTGTGGCCACTGGATTTTGCCAGCAGCTGATTACTCGGAAAATTGCGCCTGCGCACGGCCCACCGGGTGGATCGAAACACACAGACATTCCATCTTAGCTCACGCACCGGGCTGGGCAAAAACCGCTCAGCGTGGCGAAGAGCACAAATGCCAGAAGGCGATGGCGCTGGCGGCGCCGACGTTCAGCGAATCCACCGCGCGGTGCATCGGAATGATCACTGTCGTGTCGACCGCCGCCAACGCCTCGTCGGTCACTCCGCGGCCTTCGTTGCCCAGGATCATCGCTGCCTTCTCGCCCGCTGACAGCTGGATCTCGTTCAGCGGCACGGCGTTTTCGGTCAGCTCCATGGCGAGCATCCGGTAGCCGTGGGCGCGCAGCCGCTCGATGTCCTGCGGCCAGGATTCCAAGCGGACCCAGGGCAGGTCGAACACGGTGCCCATGGAGACGCGGGCGCTGCGCCGGTACCAGGGATCAACGCATTTGGGGGTGAGCAGCACCGCGTCGACGCCCAGGCCCGAGGCCGAACGGATGATCGCCCCGAGGTTCGTGTGGTCCGCGATGTCCTCCAGGATCGCCACCCGGGAGCTGGCGGCCAGCACCTCATCGAGGTCCAGCGGGGCCGGGCGGTTCATCGCCGCCATGGCGCCGCGGTGCAGGTGGAAGCCGACCAGGTCCTGCAGCTGCGCGTCGTCGCCGATGAAGATCGGCGCGTCAGGGAAGCGGTTGAACTCCGCCACGAGCTGGCCCAGGTGCTTCTGCGCGAGCAGGAAACTGCGCGGGGTGTGCCCGGCGTTGATCGCGCGCTGCACGACCTTGGTGCTCTCGGCGATGTACAGGCCGTTTTCCACGTCGGTGCGCATGCGCAGGTGCGCCTCGGACAGGCGCAGGTACTCGTCCAGCCGCTCGTCCTGCAGGTCCGCGACGTGCAGGATCCGCTCGGGGTTCAGGATTTCTGCGGGGAACTCAGGCACCGGCCACCAGCTTGTAGACCATGTTCGCCAGGGCCACCAGGCCCAGGATGACGATGACGGTGCGCAGCCAGCCCGGGGAGAGCTTGCGTCCGACCTTGGCGCCGATGAGCCCGCCGATCAGCGAGCCGACGGCGATGAGCAGCACGATGATCCAGTGGATGCGCTCGGGCGCGATGACCAGGTACATGAGCGCCGCGACCAGGTTCACGATCAGCGAGAGGATCACCTTGATCGCGTTGGACTGCTGCAGCGAGGCCTGCAGGAAGACGCCGAACACCGCCATGAGCAGCACACCCTGCGCGGCGGTGAAGTAGCCGCCGTACACGCCGATGACGAACACCAGGATGTACAGGATCAGCGGGATCTTCGCCTTGTCCGCCGCGTCCGGGTCGGTGCCGCCCTGCGCGGCCTGCCGGGTTTTGGCCCAGGCGGCCAGCCGCGGCTGGAAAATCACCAGCACCAGGGCACACACCAGCAGGATCGGGGCGACCACGCCGAACACCGATTCGGGCAGGTTCAGCAGCAGCAGCGAGCCGATCAGGCCGCCGACCAGGGAGACCGGGACCAGTTTCAGCAGCGTGCCCTTGACGCTGGCCGCCTCGCGACGGTAGCCCCAGGCGCCGGAGAATCCCCCGGCGACCAGGCCCATGGCGTTGGAGACCACCGCGTTGACCGGGGCGATGCCCAGCGCCACGAGGATCGGGAAGGTCACCAGGGTGCCCGAACCTACGACGGTGTTGATGGTTCCGGCCCACAGCCCTCCGAGGAAGACCAGGGCTTCACGCCAGAATTCGATCATGGTGCGGTACTCCCCTTAGATGCGGTGTCTCTTAGCGGCGCGCGAACGCCGAGAAGCGGCCGCCCTCGCGGCGCAGGGCCAACGGCATGGAATAGGTGGCTTCGAGGTTCTCCTCGGTCAGCGTCGCCTCGATCTCGCCGGCGGCGACCACCTGGCCCTCGCGCATCATCAGGATGTGCGTGAAGCCCTCGGGGATTTCTTCCAGGTGGTGGGTCACCAGCACCAGGGCCGGGGCGTACTCGTCGGCGGCCAGCTCGCCGAGCTTGGCGACCAGGTTCTCGCGCCCGGCAAGGTCCAGGCCGGCGGCAGGCTCGTCGAGGATCAGCAGCTCCGGGTCGGTCATCAGGGCGCGGGCGATCAGCACGCGCTTGCGTTCGCCCTCGGAGAGCTTGGAGAAGGACTGGTTCATGAAGGTGGACATGCCCCAGTCGTGCAGCAGGCCGAAGGCGCGGCGCTCGTCGAGCTTCTCGTACTTCTCGCGCCAGCGCCCGGTCATGCCGTAGGCGGCGGTCAGCACCACATTCAACGCGGTTTCCCTGCCGGGGATCGAGTTGGCGACCAGGGCCGAGCTCAGGCCGATCAGCGGCCGCAGCTCGAAGACGTCCACGCGGCCCAGGGTCTCGCCCAGGATGCCAGCGGTGCCCCGGGTGGGGTGCATCCGGGTGGAGGCAATGTTCATCAGGGTGGACTTGCCGGCTCCGTTCGGGCCGAGCACGATCCACCGCTCGCCCTCGTTGACCTGCCAGGAAACGTCCTTGAGCAGGTCTTTACGCCCGCGCACCACGCTGACATCATTGAAACTTAGCACTTCGCTCATGGTATTTAAGCCTAGACTTCCGACCCTGCGAATCACTAATTAGCTTCGTCTTTAACGCCGCGCGAGCCCGGGGCCGGCCGCGGCCATGCCCGACTATGACGTTGGCTACACCAGCGGGTGCCCGGGCTCGCGACGTCATTTTTGGTCGCACGGCGCACGCCGACGAAAATGGGACCATGGCCTCTACCCTTGTTTTCGTCTCCCGCCCGTCCCTGCCCCGCAACGTCTTCGACAGGCTGCTGGACGGCGCCCGCGCCGCCGGGCTGGTCCCCGCCGGCGCTGAAGTCTCGATCCGCACCAGTTCCGAGCGCCTGGTCGCCAAGGTGGCGCTGGACGAGTCCCGGAGCGCTGGGGCGCGGCAGGCAGCCGCAGATTACCTTGCCGCTCAGGTGGCCGCCGGAACCGTGGCCGAGTCCGACGTGTGCCTCGCCGTCGTCGACGCGGCCCTGACCAGGGCCACGCAGCTGCTGCTGGTCATGGATGTCGATTCGACCCTGATCAAGCAGGAAGTCATCGAACTGCTGGCCGCCCATGCAGGACGCGAAAAGGAAGTCGCCGCGGTCACCGAGGCCGCCATGCGCGGCGAGCTGGACTTCGCGCAGTCGCTGATTCAGCGCGTGGCCACGCTGAAGGACCTGCCGGCCACCGTGCTCGGCGAGGTGGGCGAACGCATCATCTTCTCCGACGGCGCCCGGGAACTGGTCAAGCGCTTCCACGCCGCGGGGCACAAGGTCGGCGTCGTCTCCGGCGGCTTCCAGCAGATCCTGGACCCGCTGGCCGAGGAACTGCAGCTGGACCACGCGCTGGCCAACACCCTGGGCATCGAGGGCGCGGTGCTGGACGGCACCGTGCACGGAAAGATCGTGGACCGCGCCACCAAGGAGGAGATGCTGCGTTCCTGGGCGGCCGGGCACGGCATCGACATGGCCGCCACGATCGCCGCCGGCGACGGCGCCAACGACCTGGACATGGTGACGGCCGCAGGCCTGGGTGTCGCTTTCAACGCGAAGCCGGCCCTGAAGGAAAAGGCCGGGGCCCAGATCAACTTCTCGCGCCTCGACGTCATCGCCGACCTGGTTCTGGACGATCTGAACTAGGCCAAATCCAACAAGTCGATAACGATTAGCCCGGAAAACGCTGGTTATCGGCTTGTTGGTTGTTCCAGCCGATAGTATTTCAGGTGACGCAACCCTTGACCCAGGCAGCTTGTCGGGGTATGTGCCGTAATCTGACCGCTTTTCGAAAGAGCCAATAGACCAGTGCAGACCCCAACACCGGAGAATTCATCCAACGTCTTCCAGCCCGCCACGCCTGCCGGAAACCCCAAGGACGGCAAGCGGAAGAGCACGGCCAAACCGTGGATCATTGCCGGTTCGTGTGTTGTCGCAGCGACCGCCGCCTACTTCGGCGCGGCGGCCTTCATCAGTTCCCAGGTTCCGGCGAACGCCACGATCGCCGGCGTCAACATCGGTTCGCTGAGCCAGGACGAAGCGCGTACCGCCCTGGAGACCCAGGTGGTGCCGCTGGCGCAGGAGCCGATCGAGACCACCGTCAACGGCAAGGGCTACGAACTCGACCCCGCCAATTCCGGATTGAGCCTGGATGTCGAGCAGACTATTGCGGACCTGACCGATTTCGAAGCCAACCCCGTGAAGCTCTATGAACGGCTGACCGGAGACTTCTCCGCGGAGGCGGTCATCGACGTGGACCAGGACAAGCTGACGGCCCAGCTTGGGAAGCTGGCGGCCAAGGCCGACGCCAAGGTCACCGAGGGCACCATCACCTTCAAGGACGGCCAGGCAACACTGTCCAAGCCCGTGGACGGGGTCGCCCTGGACGTCGAGAAGTCCGCCGAGAAGATCGCCACCGACTGGGAAATCGCCGGCCCGGCCATGGAGCTGCCGGCCGAGGTCACCAGCCCGGAGGTTTCCGCGCAGAAGCTGCAAGCCTTTTACGACACGCAGGTCGCATCCCTGCTGAAGAAGGACGTCACCCTGGTTTCCGGGGACAAGAGCACCGCCATCTCCCCGGCCTCCATGGCCGCCGCCGCGAGCTACTCGGCCAAGGACGGCGAGCCGCAGCTGGCGCTGGACGACGAGAAGCTCTACCTCGCGGCCACCAAGAACTCGGATCTCTCCAGCACCGCCAAGGATGCGAAGATCGTGCTCAAGGGCGGCAAGCCGACCATCGTGAAGTCCGTGAAGGGCATCTCGCTGGAAACCAAGGACCTGGGCGCGAAGGTGCTGGCCGCGAGCCAGACCGAAACGCGAAAGGCCGAGGTCGCGATGGCCGAAAGCGATGCGGACTTCACCACCGCTGACGCCGAAAAGCTGGGCATCAAGGAGGAGATCGTCGAGTTCTCCACCCCCTATCCTGCCTCGGACACCGTGCGCACCAAGAACTTGAAGGCAGGGTCCGCGCGCGTCAACGGAATGATCGTGAAGCCGGGCGAACGCTTCTCGCTGCTGCAGGCGCTCGGCCCGATCACCACCGCCAACGGCTACTACAGCTCCGGCGTGGTGGAGAACGGCTTCAGTTCCGAGGCGGTGGGCGGCGGCCTGTCGCAGATCTCCACCCAGATGTACAACGTCGGCTTCCTGGCCGGCTACGACGACATCACCCACAAGCCGCACTCGCGCTGGTTCGACCGCTACCCGGCCGGCCGCGAAGCCACCCTGTGGGAGGGACAGGTCGACATGATCTGGGAAAACAACACCCCCTACGGCGTGATGATCGAAGCCTGGGTTTCCGGGGACGCGGTGCACACCCGCCTGTGGTCCACCAAGTACTGGAAGGTCACCCAGGACAGCTCCGGCAAGTACAACCAGACCGACCCGAAGACCGTGCACAACAAGGCCGAGAAGTGCATCCCCGAATCGGGCGGACGCAAGGGTTTCAGCATCGACATCACCCGCTACCGGGAAACCGTCGACGGTTCCAAGAAGCTGCCGGCGGAGACCAAGTCCTGGACCTACAGCCCATGGAACAAGATCGTCTGCGACTAGGCACCATCCTGCAGGGGCCGCGACTTCCGCCACATCGGCGGGAATCGCGGCCCCTGCTGCGCGTCGAGCGTTCTCAGGCGAACAGCGGAGACACGACCACTACCAGCGGCAGCACGCTGGATGAAACGGTGCCCTTGATGCTGCCGCCGCGCGGCTTCCAGTAGCCCATCGCGTCCGCGGCGGCCATGGCCAGGCTGGCCAGCAGCATGTACCAGCAGAAGCACAGCACCACCACGGTGCCCGCCAGCGGGTCGCCCCAGCGGATCATCGCCAGGCCCGCGATCGCTCCCAGGGCCGAGAGCAAGTTGCGCGCCCCGATGCAGAAGGACCACAGCTTCACCGAATCGGCATGTTCCGGATCGACGCTCAGGAACTTGGCCACCTTGGGCCGCCCGTAGAAGAACATTTCCAGCGGCGCGACCACGATCAGGATCAGCGCGCTGACGAGGGCCGCAAGCTGCCCC
The DNA here is from genome assembly GCF_046940185.1 of Arthrobacter sp. 'calajunan'. Lineage (NCBI taxonomy): Bacteria > Bacillati > Actinomycetota > Actinomycetes > Micrococcales > Micrococcaceae > Arthrobacter > Arthrobacter sp. 'calajunan'. The sequence continues at coordinate 12,161 of NZ_JBKZDY010000017.1, read as the reverse complement.
GCAACATTTAGTGTTTCCATGGCCGTCTCCCTGGCCTCATGACTCCAATCGCAAGCGCTCCGCGCCCGGGCCATCCAACCGGCCCAGCCAGGCATTCCTGCCCGTCAGGAGCAGCAGCAGGGCCTCCATCGGCCCCTCAACCAAGGCCCCCTCCCCCGCCGACCACGAGGCGTCGCTCGCCTGCAGCCGATATCCGGCCAGCTTGCGACGCGCGTAGAAGGGGAATGGCAGCCTCCACACCAATTCGGCGCCGGCCTGCGCGCCCGCCACCGGCATGGACGGGTAGTCCGCGTCCAGCGCGATGGAAATATCCCTAGCATGGACCATGATGTCCATCAGCGGGGTGGCGCCAACCGCGCCGGGAGCACGGCGCTGCGACGTGGCGAATCGCCGGTAGTCCGCCGCGATCTGCTCCACCGGCGCGTCGCCGCGGCGCCTACCGTCGAAAAAGACCATGCTGTTGAAATCGCCGCGGGTCCGGATCATCTCTCGCAGGACCGTGCCGAGGCCGGTGGTGGCCGGCGCGATCGCATGGGCCGCCACGTCGCGCACCCGCCATCCGGGGCACAGCGAATCGGCGTTCCATTGCTCCTCGTCCAGGCCTTCGAGCAGCCCAGCCAGCTGCAGGCGTTGCTCGGCGACCAGCTCCCACATCCGATTCCGTTGCATCGCGGCACCCGTTTCACTAGCTTTAAGGTCAGCTTTACTGACTAATATTAGTTCGTTACACTGACCACATGCAAGGGGAAAAATCCACGGATCCGGGGCCATTCAACGTCGGACTGCTGCTTTTCATTCCCTACCGGGAACTGGAGGAAAGGGTGTTCGCTGCGGTGCAGGACGCCGGCTACACCGACATCACCCTGCCCCAGGCACGGCTGTTCCAGCGGATCTCCGCCGAGGGCTCGCGCATCACCGAGCTGGCCAGCCGCGTCTACATCACCAAGCAGACCGCCAGCGTGCTGGTCAGCTCCATGGAACGCAACGGCTATGTGCGGCGTGTGCCCGATCCCCTGGACGCGCGGGCCGGCCTGGTCATTGCCGACGAGCGCGGCCTGGCGGCCGGCAAGGTGGCGGCCGCGGAAATCCAGCGGATCGACCGCGAATGGCGCCAGGCTCTGGGTTCGGCCCGTTACGACCGTCTGCGACGCGACTTGCACGTCCTCGCGCGGCTGACCAACAGGCCGCAGTAGAGCCGCATTAAATGGCGCACGGGGCGTCCGGCCGTGACGGTCGGACGCCCCGTGGTCAAGGGCAACTCGGGCTACTTGTCGGACTGCTTCAGGAAGTCCTCGGCGCCGCCGACCAGCTCGGTGTGGCCGGTTTCGACGTCGGCGAAGACCATCTTGGCGACCTCTGCGCCGAACTCCTCCACGGAGTACAGCTTGCCGGCCTGCTCGCGGCGGGCCTCGATGGCTCCCGGCTCCATGCGGTTGAGCAGGGTCGCGGTAATGGTGCCCTCGATCATGTCGCCGGAGACGACCACGAAGGTGATGCCCTTTTGGGACAGCAGCGGGATCAGCTCGCGCAGCGCGTCCTCGCCGGCGCGCTTGGACTTGGCCACGGCGTCGTAGGCGTCCATGGTGGAGACCTCGTTGATGAAGTGCGCCTGGTGGCTGGTCACGAAGACCACGCGGCCGCCCTCGCTGAGCTTGGGCAGCGCGGCCTGCAGCATTTCGACCTGCGCGTCTCGGTTCAGGCGCAGCGCGTAGTTCTCGCCCATCGAGGTCTCCATGCCGCCGGAGGCGTTGAGCACCAAGACATCCAGCGAGCCGAAGTTCTCCACAGCCGCGTCAACTAGCGCCTGCCGGCCCTCGACGGTGGTCAGGTCAGCACCGACGGCGACGGCTTGGCCGCCCTTCTCTTCAATGGCGGCGACGATCTTGTTCGCGCGCGGAGCCTTGGCGCGGTAGTTGACCACCACGCCGACACCCTGCTCGGCCAGCAGCTGCGCGGTGACAGCGCCGATGCCGCGGGAAGAACCGGTGACGATTGCACCCTTGTATTCGCTCAACTTCACATACTCCTTAAAATGGGGAAAAATTCGGGGGCTGCGGGCTAGTGGCCCATGCCCAGGCCGCCGTCAACCGGAATGACCGCGCCGGAAATGTAGCCGGCCTCGTCGCTGGCGATCCAGCGCACGACGTTGGCAACTTCCTCCGGCTCCGCGAAGCGGTTGGCCGGGATGCTGGCCAGGTAGCCCTTCTGGGTCTCCTCCGGCAGCACCGAGGTCATCTCGGTGTTGATGAAGCCCGGGGCGACCACGTTGGCGGTGATGCCGCGCGAACCGAGCTCGCGGGTCAGCGAGCGGGCGATGCCCACCAGACCGGACTTGGAGGCCGCGTAGTTGATCTGGCCCGGGGAGCCGTACAGGCCCACCACGGAGGAGATCAGCACGACGCGGCCGCGCTTGAGCCGGATCATGCCCTTGGCGGCGCGCTTGACCACGCGGAAGGCGCCGGTCAGGTTGGTGTCGATCACCGAGGTGAAGTCGTCTTCGCTCATGCGCAGCAGCAGGGTGTCCTTGGTGACGCCCGCGTTGGCGACGAGAACCTCAACTGGGCCGTGGGCCGCTTCAACTTCCTTGAACGCGGCGTCGATGGACTCGGCGTCGGTCACATCGGCCTTCACACCCAGCAGCCCGGCAGGGACCTCGCCGCTGCGGTAGGTGATGGCGACCTTGTCGCCGTTGGCTTCGAAGGCGCGGGCGATGGCCAAGCCGATTCCACGGTTTCCGCCGGTCACCAGGACGCTGCGGCCAGTTTCTGGTTCAGTAGTCAATGTATATCTCCGTTCACGCACGCCGAAATGCCGTTCCGGCTGCCGCCGGACGGACCCGTGGTGTGCGCTGTGCCTAGGTAAGTAGCTGCTTCTGAATTCAATCCTATTAGTTACCAGCTGGTTTTACCGCTTCGACGTACGGTAGAAATTCGATTCTCGCAGCCGTGAGTGAGACAATGGAACGACCCCAGCCCCGATGAAGTGAAGTTCCACTCAATGTCGCACCAGCACGCGCACCACGGCTCGGACGAGCCCCACGTGCATCGCATTACCGAAGCCCGCGAGTCCCACACCGTCGAGCAGGATACCCGTGTGCGCAAATACACGATCACGATGACGGTGCGCGTGGTCTGCTTCGTCCTAGCGTTCTTCACCACGGATTGGCTGCGCTGGTTCTTCCTGATCGGCGCGATCTTCCTGCCCTACGTGGCAGTGGTGATCGCCAACGGCGGCGCGGATATCACCCGCCGCCAGCCGCCGGCAGAGTTCTACGAGCCCACCGGTCCCGAGGCCCTGGAGGGCGGGCACGCAAACGTCGCCCCGGCTCCGGAAGGCGCCGAGATCATCGACGGCACGCTGGTCGAGGATGAGCAGCCGCCACGGGATCCGGGGGACGATACCGCGAACGGCAAGGAGAACTGATGGACCTGCTCGGATCGCTGTCGGGCCAGCAGGCCCAAGCCCCGGTGAAGTGCTCCCGCAAGGGCTGCCGCCAGGACGCCGAGTACCGCCTGCTGTGGAACAACCCGAAGATCCATACCCCCGAACGCCGCAAGACCTGGCTGGCCTGCGCGGAGCACCGCCAGTGGCTGGAGTCCTACCTCAAGGACCGGCTGCTGTACAAGGAAACCTTGCCGCTGCACGACGCCGAAGGAGCACAGCACTAGATGTATCGTTTTCTGGCCAGCTCACGCTGGATCGGCTGGCTGCTGCTGGTCGCCGTCTTCGCCGTGGCCTGCGTGTCCCTGGGCAACTGGCAGGCCGATCGGCGCAAGGAGGTGCTCACCGGCATCGAGCGGGTGAACAAGAACTACTTCGCCGAACCGCTGACCGGCAAGGCCGCCCTGGACTACTTCGAGGCGCTGCCCGAGGACAAGATCTGGAGCACCGTCGAGCTGACCGGCAGCTACTTGGCCGAGGACACCCGGATCGTGCGCAACCGCATCAAGGCCGGCGCCCCGGGCTACGAGGTGCTGGTGCCCTTCAAGACCACCGCCGGCGAGGTCGTGGTGATCGACCGCGGCTTCCTGCCCATCGGCAACCAGGAAAACGGCCACCCGGACGCAATCCCGGCCCCGCCGGCCGGCGAAGTCACCGTGAAGGCGCGGCTGAAGCCCGGCGAGATCCGGCTCGACCGCGGCGCCCCGGAGGGCCAGCTGGCCACCATCCAGCTGGAGGACTACTCGGCGGCCCTGGGCTACCCGCTGGCGCAGGGCTCCTACGGCATCATGTACGAGGAAAGCCCGGCCCCGGCCAGCGCCCCGCAGCAGCTGGACCCGCCGGACATGGACGAGGGCCCGCACCTGTCCTACGAGATCCAGTGGTACATCTTCGGTGTGCTGGCGTTCGTCGGCTTCTGGTACGCGGCGCGCACCCAGAAGAAGATCAACGCGGAGGAAGCCGCCGAGCTGGCCGAGGCCCGGGCGCTGGGCTACGACGAGCCGGTGCATACGGTGCGCAAGGTCCGGGCCAAAGGCCCCAAGGTCCATCGCCGCGACGGCTCGCTGACCGACGAGGCCATCGAGGACGCGCTGCTCGACCAGCAGGACGCCACCGACGCACGCTGAACGCGCGAAACCGGCGGGAAGAAGCTTCTTCCCGCCGGTTTCGGCGTTAATAAGGTATCGGCCTACGGTTTCCAGCGCAGCCCGTCCTGGCTGCAGGCGGGGGTGCCGGACAGCGCCGCATCCCGGCAGGCCCCGTCCACCAGCGCGCGCTCCCCCAGCGGCTGGCCCAGGTCCAGGATATAGGGCACGGTGTCGTTCATCGGGCAGCCGTAGGTCCCCTCGGGCAGCGGCTGGACGTAGACGGTGACCACCACCTGCTCGGTGCCGAATTCGGTGTCCGTGGACGCCACGTCGCCGGTTTGGCCTCCGGCGCAGGCCGCGCGCACGACACCCAGCTCCAAGGTGGTGTCCTGCGGCGTCGGGGACTTTCCCCCCAGCAGCGACCAGTTCGCGTGGGGTTCCTCGGCCGGAACCTCCGCCGCGGAGCACCCGGAAGACAACAGCGCCGCCAGGAGGATCCCGGCGGCGCCGCTTGCGCTGCGAGAGGCCGTCATGCGGCCATGCTACTAGGTCAGGGTGACCAGTTCCAGATAGTCCTCGCTGAACAGGTCCTCGTCGCCGTCCGGCAGGATGACCACGCGTTCGGGCTTCAGCGCCATCACGGCGCCCTCGTCGTGGCTGACCATGACCACGGCGCCCGGGAAGGTGGACAGCGCGCCGAGCACCTCGGCGCGGGAGGCCGGGTCGAGGTTGTTAGTCGGCTCGTCGAGCAGCAGCACGTTCGCGCTGGAGGCCACGATGGTGGCCAGGGCCAGGCGGGTCTTCTCGCCGCCGGAGAGCACCCCGGCAGGCTTGGACACGTCGTCGCCCACGAACATGAAGGAGCCCAGGATCGAGCGCACGTCGGCGTCGCCCAGGTGCTCCGGGGCGTTGCGGCGCATGTTCTCCAGCACCGTCGCCTCCGGGTCCAGGGTGTCGTGCTCCTGCGCGAAGTAGCCGATCTTCAGGCCGTGGCCTGGCACGATGCTTCCGGAGTCGGGTTCGGACACGCCGGCCAGCATCCGCAGCAGCGTGGTCTTGCCGGCGCCGTTCAGGCCCAGGATGACGACCTTGGAGCCGCGGTCGATGGCCAGCGAGACGTCGGTGAAGATCTCCAGCGAGCCGTAGGCCTTGGACAGGCCCTCGGCCATGAGCGGGGTCTTGCCGCAGGGGGCCGGATCCGGGAAGCGCAGGGCGGCAACCTTGTCGTGGGCGCGGACCTCTTCCAGGCCGGCGAGCATGCGGTCCACGCGCTTGAGCATGGACTGCGCCGCCGAAGCGCCCGAGGCGCGGGCCTTCATCTTGTTGGCCTGGGCCAGCAGCACCGAGGCCTTCTTCTCGATGTTGCCGCGCTCGCGCTTGCGGGCGCGCTCGTCGGTCTCGCGCTGCACCTGGTAGCGCTTCCAATTCATGTTGTAGACATCCACCGTGGCTCGGTTGGCATCCAGGTAGAGCACCTTGTTCACGGTCTCGTCCAGCAGCCCGGTGTCGTGGCTGATCATCAGCACGCCGCCGGCGTAGTTCTTGATGAAGTCGCGCAGCCACACGATGGAGTCAACGTCCAGGTGGTTGGTGGGCTCGTCGAGCAGCAGGGTTTCGGCATCCGAGTAGAGGATGCGGGCCAGCTCCACGCGGCGGCGCTGGCCGCCGGAGAGGGTGCGCAGCGGCTGGTTCAGGATGCGCTCGGGCAGATCCAGGTTGGCGCAGATCGCCGCGGCCTCGGATTCCGCGGCGTAGCCGCCGGCGGCGATGAACTCGGCCTCCAAGCGGTCGTAGCGGCGCATCGCCTTGGCGGAGACGGCGGCGTCCTCGCTGGCCATTTCCTCGCGGGTGCGGGCCAGCTTGTTCAGCACGATGTCCAGGCCGCGGGCGCCGAGGATGCGGTCGCGGGCCAGCTGCTCCATGTCGGGGGTCTTCGGGTCCTGCGGCAGGTAGCCGATCGAGCCCTTGTGGGTGACTTCGCCGATGGTGGGCTGCGATTCGCCGGCCAGCACCTTGGTCATCGTGGTCTTTCCGGCGCCGTTGCGGCCCACCAGCCCGATCTTGTCGCCCTTGTCGATGCGGAAGTTCACTTCGTCCATCAGCAGGCGGGCGCCGACGCGTAGCTCGAGATTGGCTACGGAAATCATAGGGTGGGCCTTTCAGCGGGTCCGGCAAAAACTTTGGCGCCCCGTCAACAGGGCAACTTAACTAGTTTAGCCGTGCAACGGCCCTGATGGCGCGAACTGTGTTTGATTCGACAGCCGCACCCCGGCGTTTGCCCGCCGCATGGGGTATGATCTGCACCACCTTGAGAGGAAGGCGCACCATGAGCACGAACCTGGCGGCACTGGTGGTCCTGGCGGCCGCGCTGATCGCGCTGGCGGTATTCGCGTGGGTGCCGGCGCTGGCGTTCCTGCCGGTGGCAGGTGTCCTCTACGCCTGGAACCCGGCCGGCCCCGAGCCCGGGCCTCAGCCGTTCAGCGACGAGCGGTAGTCGTTCATCTGGATCAGCCGGCGGCTCAGCGACGCCTCGCGGCGCAGGTCTGATCCGCTGGTCTTCTCGATGTGTGCCTTGCCGAAGCGCCAGAGCAGCACGTCGTCCAGCAGCCGATCCGGACCCGGCGAATAGCGGTGGTCCAGCGCGGCACGCACCTCGCGCACCACCTCCGCATCCAGCAGCCCGACCAACTGCCAGGTCGCGTCGATGCCGTGGGCGCCGAGCAGCTCCGCGGCCCAGGACCAGTCGTCGTCGCGCTTGCGGTCCACGTGCGGCAGCAGGGTCTGCCAGATCTCGCCGATCTTCTCGCCGGTCAGCTTCGCGGCGCCCAGCCCGTTCTTGTCGTGGTAGCCGTTGAGCCGGTGGTAGAGCTCGTCGATGTCGGTGAAGTAGTTCTCCACGGTTTCCAGCATCGCCGCGGTGGCGGTGAAGTGGCGGTCGATCTGCGGGTTCCAGGCCGCCTCGCCGGGGTGCTTGAAGCGGATGTCGTGCTCCATCTCGCTCCAGGCGTGCTGCAGGATGGTGCGGATCTGCACCTCGAAGATGAAGTTGCCGCTGGGCACCACGGTTTTGCCCAGCGCCTCCTGGAAACGGCGGACGGTGGGCTCGTTGCGGGTCTTGAGCAGCAGGTGGCGGGAGGAGTAGCCGTAGGTCCCTGATTCCACCGAGCCGATGTCCTTCTCGCGGTCGCTGCGGCAGTCGAAGGCCTCGCGGTGCGACTTGATCAGGCTGGCGACCTGCTGGATCTCGTGCGGCAGCATCACGATGATGCGGATGCCGACCATGTCGTGCACCTCGCGCAGCGGGTTGGGGAATTCGAGCACCGGGTCGCTGTCGGCGTTCTCCTGCAGCCGGCGCGAGGCCTTGGCCTGGAATGACTCGGTGGACTTCACCCGGCCGGTGATGAACAGCGGCTTCACCTCGCTGCCCGCGAACAATCGGCGGATCTTCGCCTTCATGGCGTTGAGCACCGAGTGCAGCTCGCCGCTGACGGTGCCGTACTGCGCGACCGCGGCGGCGATCTGCGCGGAGAACCCGTCGCCGGTCGTCTCCTGCTGTGGATCCATCACTGATGCCTCCTGGAACACCTGGCGCTGCGGCCTATACGGGGAGAGCCGAAGGGGCGCAGCCCGCGGGCCGCGCCCCTTCGGGAATGACTTGAGGTGGTGATTCCCGCAGGTGGCGGGAATGCCTGGTTACGGACGGGTCAGGCGCTTGGCCATGTCCTCGTACAACGGGGCCTTGGCGTCGCTGTTGGCCGCCGGAGCGGACTTGGCGGTCTGGTTGGCCGGCGCGGCGGGCTTGATCGGGGTGACCTTGGCGTCGTTGCGGGCCGCGGCGATCGCCTCGGCGCGGGCGCGGGCCAGGTCGTCCTGGTGGTCCTGCTCCAGCTGGGCGAAGCGCTCGTCCTCGGCGGTCTTCGCGTCGGTCAGCGCGGCGTTGTAGCCGTCGTCATAGGCCACGCCGTACTTCTCGGCGTTTTCCTTTTCCTCGTCGTACTCCAGCTCGGCGCGCAGCTTCGCGGCCTCGGACTTCTTCTGGTACATGTGCACGGTCAGGTGGGTGATGGCCAGCAGCACGATCGGCGGCATGGCTGCGACCAGCGCGGAAACCAGCGGTGGCACGCCGTCCACGATCGAGTCGACGGTCAGGATGGCGTGGGTGGAGTTCGCGGCGGTCGAGACGATCGCGCCGAAGAACAGCAGGGACCAGGGGTAGATCATGGCGCGGCGGTTGAACCCGTTCAGGGCCACGATGGCCACGGTGGCGGCGACGATCATGCCGTCGATGATGATCGGCCAGATCCAGGCCAGATTCGACTGGATGCCGGAGCGCTCGGCCAAATCGGTCAGGGCCGCGAAGGACAGCACGAATGCGCCGATCGCGATCAGGACGGTGGCGCCGACTGCGGTTCCGAGCACTGCCTTATGCGGTTCGTTCGGAACTTCTGGTTTCTTGTCTTCCATGCTTCGCTTGGAACCTGTACTTTCGCATTATCGGGGACGTTCAGTTGACGCGAGTCGGGCCGGCCGGCATGGCTTGCACACCGGGCACCGGATCCATTTTAGCGTTTAACCCCGCCGGGTACGCAGTGTTCGTCCACACACTTTCGCAGATCAGGCCCGGCGATCGGCGAATCCGGTGCCAGTGAGCACCCCGGCCAGCGCCCGCGCGCGCGGGATCAGCCAGAAGCACAGGGCGCTGAGCACCGCGTAGAGCATGACCGCCGAGCTCAGCCAGGGCAGGTCCGGATTGTCGTTGATGCTGGTGGAGATCTGGAAGAAGAAGGTGATGCCGCCGAAGCCTAGGATCGTGCGCAGCCCGGCCCGCCAGGCCGCGGCGCCGCGTCCGTCGCCGCCGGTGATGCGGATCCAGGCGCAGCGCTGGCCCAGCGTCGCGCGCCCCGGGGCCAGGCTCGGCAGCAGGAACACGAACAGCACCACAACTGCCGGCACCCAGATGTTCACCAGGCCCGGGTCCACCTCAGGGCCGCCGAGCTTCTCCACCAGGTTCAGGCCTGCGGCGATCACGAAGACCGCGGCGCCGGTGAAGGAGGAATCGAAGAAGTCGGCCAGCGCGCGCCGCGTCCGGGTGACCGGGCGCGGCGGGGCATCCTCCGCCCGCGGTTCGCGCGGGGAGGACAGGAAGGCGAAGACCGGCAGGTAGGCGATGATCGCGCCGAGCAGCGCGCCGAAGGTGTTCATGATCAGGTCGTCGACGTCGGCCACGCGGTAGGCGCAGGTGTACAGCCCCCAGACGCCGGTGTACTGGGTCAGCTCGATGCCCAGGCTGGCGACCAGGCCCAGCACCATGCCGGTGAACATGTTGCCGCGCAGCCAGCGCACGGCCAGGATGCCCAGCGGCATGAACAAGATGATGTTGAACAATACCTGCCACAGGGTGAAGCTGGTGGCCAGGCCGCGCAGGCCCACCTGGGCGTAGACGTCGGCGAAGTCGTTCAGGAAGTGCCCCGGGGTCAGCTGCGGGACCGCGACGCCGGGCCTGCAGAACGCGTCGCGCGTGGCCGGCAGCGGCAGCATGGTGTAGCTGAACAGGCCGAATCCGTAGAGCGCTGCCGCCGCCGTGGTGATGGTGCGGCGCCAGGACAGGCGCCCGTGGCGGCGGTACTGCAGGGCGAGCAGGAAGATGCCGGCGACGCCCAGGAAGAGGACGCTGCCGAGGATGGCAACCGCTCCGGGCCAGATCATGCTGTTCATATCTCCATCTAACCGCACCCCGGGCCTCCTGCCGCACCCCGGGCGCCGCCCCGGCACTGGAAGGTCGCTGGGAATTTCCGCCATGGCTTCGGCGGATTGACTGGGGACTCTGCCCGCCCCGGCAGGTGCAACGTGAGCAATCTCCGCCCGCGCCACCGGCTGCGGCGGGCCGGCGATGCACCCATTGCCGCGGCGAGTCGATAAGCTTTAGTCCATGTCTACCCCGTCCCCCGCGCCCATGACCGGCGCCCACAAGCTGCAGCTCGGCCTGGTCATGCTCGCGGCAGGAATCCTGTACGTCGTCCACTCCTCCCTGCGTTTCGCGCGCTTCGAGTCGCGCGGGTACGACCTGGGCATCTTCGACCAGGCGGTGCGCCAGTACGCGATGTTCAAGGCGCCGATCGTGCCGGTCAAGGGGGTCGACTTCAACCTGCTGGGCGACCACTTCCACCCCATCCTCGCGGTGCTCGCGCCCTTCTACTGGATCTGGAACGACCCGCGGATGCTGGGCATCGTGCTGGCGCTGCTGCTGGTTTCCACCGCGATCCCGGTGTACCTGTTCACCCGCCCGCGCTTCGGGCACCTCGGCGCACTGCTGACCAGCGCCGCGCTGCTGCTGTGGTGGCCGTTCCAGGCCATCGTGAACTGGGACTTCCACGAGATCGCCTTCGGCGTGCCGATCATGGCGTGGATCATCTGGGCCTTCGACAAGGGCCGCTACTGGCTGGTTACGGGGCTCTCCGCCAGCCTGCTGCTGGTGCGCGAGGACATGGGCATCACCATGGTGGCCGTGGGAATCGTACTGCTCTTCCATCGCCAGTGGCTCAAGGCCGCGCTCACCGCGGCGCTCGGCCTGCTCGGGTACCTGGCGGTCACCGGCTACCTCATCCCGCTGTTCTCCCCCGAGGGCGAATTCTCCTACTGGCAGTACACAGCCCTGGGCGCCACCGCAGGCGCGGCAGTGGTCTTCCTGGTCACCCACCCACTGCAGTCGATCGCAATCCTGTTCGACCACCAGCTCAAGTGGGCTTTGTGGCTGCTGACCTTCGTGCCGCTGGCGCTGCTGCCCTTCGCCTCGCCGTACGTGATCCTCGGCGCCCCGCTGTTCCTCTCTCGCCTGTTCAACGACCGGCTGAACACCTGGGCCCCGGTCTACCAGTACGACGCGATCATGGCCCCGATCCTGATCATGTCCGCGGTCCATGTGCTGGGCAAGCTCGCCGTGCGCTTCAACTGGCGCCGCGCACGCCTCATCGGCCCGGCCTGGCTGCTGTCGATCTCGGTCATCGCCACCTTGTTCTTCCCGATGGTCTTCCCACTGGGCAAAACCGTCACCGGCCAGGGCTGGCCGCCGGCCGAACTGATCGCCGCCAAGGAAAAGGCCGTCGCGATGATCCCGGACGGCGTGTGCATCGAGGCCGCCGACAGCGTCGTCCCCCACCTCACCACCCGCACCTATGTCGGGCTGCACGGGGATATCGGCGACGACCTCTCCAGCTGGATGATCATCGACTTCAACGTCGAGGAGCTGGGCGGATGGGATCCGCTGACCCCGGACCAGGCGCTGGAACGCGCCACCGACCTGGGATTCAAGCCGGTGGCCCCGGAGGACCAGGGCATCCTGGTGCTCCACCGGGACATCCCGGTCGACCCGGTCTGCTCCTCCTACCTGCAGCGGTAGATTCCCGGGCCCGGCACCCTCAGGGTGCCGGGCCCGAGTACCTTCCAGCCGCAGGGCCTCGCAACCCGAACTCGAGATTCACAGGCAATATTCGAATCTTTATTCGATCAAACGCCGTACAATTAACACATGTACGAAGCAATGCAGCAACGCCACCGCCCGCCCGTACCACCGGTCCACACCGAATGCACCGCGGTGCTCACCGCCCTGGCCACCCAGCTCGCCCGCACCCTCGA
>NZ_JBKZDY010000016.1:0-45112 GCF_046940185.1 Arthrobacter sp. 'calajunan' | reverse complement strand
ATTTTATATACTGTGTGGTTGTGGGGGGCCTGGTTATTTTTGTATAGCAGAGTGTGTTGCGCCATTGCCGCCGTGGGGGCGGGGCAGTTCTTTGCGAACTGCCCCGCCATCACGGGTTTTGCTGGTTGACCGTCCGTCACCACGGGGACGGTTCGTAGTCCTTGAGGAAGCAGCCGTAGAGGTCGATGCCGCGCTCGCCGTCAACGATGGGCTGGTAGACGCGGGCGGCGCCGTCGATCAGGTCCAGCGGGGCGTGCCAGCCCTCGGCGACCATCCGCACCTTCGAATCGTGCGGACGCTCGTCGGTGATCCACCCGGTGTCCACCGCGGACATCAGGATCCGGTCGGTTTTGAGCATTTCCTGGGCGCTGGTGCGCGTGAGCATGTTCAGCGAGGCCTTGGCCATGTTGGTGTGAGGGTGCCCGGCGCCCTTGTAGCGGCGGGAGAACTGCCCCTCCATGGCGGAGACGTTAACGATGTACTTGCGGCGCGCCTCGGAGGCGGCCAGCGCCGGGCGCAGCCGGGAGGCCAGCAGGAACGGCGCGGTGACGTTGCACAGCTGCACTTCCAGCATCTCCAGCGCATCCACGTCGCCCAGGATCTGCGTCCAGGAATTCTCGGTGACCACGTCAGGCACCAGACCGCCGGCGTCGATGGCGGTGCCCGCGGCGATGCGCTCCAGCGAGGCGGAGCCGGCGGTCATCGCCAGGTCCGCGAGCTGCTGCGCATCGTAGCTGCCCAGCGTGCTCGGGGCCAGCAGCGCCGAGTCCTCCAGGCGGAAGGCGCTGGCCAGGGCGCGGGGGTGCTCGGCCGGCGGGTTCGCTTCTCCCCACAGCTCCGGGCCGCCCTGCCCGAAGGCCAGTTCCCCGGCCAGCGGCTGCTGCTCTGATTCGATCAGGTGCTGGTAGGAGTTCGCCGTGCGGCGCACGGTCTGGGCGGCGTTGTTGATCAGGATGTCCAGCGGGCCCTCGGCCGCGACGCGGTCGGCCAGCGAGATCACCTGGGCGGGGTCGCGCAGGTCGATGCCCACGATGCGCAGCCGGTGCAGCCAGTCCGCGCTGTCCTCCAGCGCCGCGAAGCGCCGGGCCGCGTCCTTGGGGAAGCGGGTGGTGATGGTGGTGTGGGCGCCGTCGCGCAGCAGGCGCAGGGCGATGTGCATGCCGATCTTGGCCCGTCCCCCGGTGAGCAGCGCGCGCTTGCCGGTCAGGTCCGCGCGGGCGTCGCGGCGTTCGCGGCCTGCGGCGGCGCAGTCGGGGCACAGGTAGTGGTGGAAGGCGTCCACCGTGGTGTAGCGCTGCTTGCAGATGTAGCAGCCGCGCGGCTTGCGGAATTCCCCGGCGCTCTGTTCCAGGGTCGGAGTGCTCAGATCCAGGCCCAGGGTCTCGTCGTCCAGCCGTTGCGGGGAGCCGGTGGCGGTGCGCTCGATCAGCGCGCGGTCCCCGGCGCTGATCTCGGCGCGCTTCTGGGACTTGCGGTAGCGCTTGGCGGCCTTGAACATGTTGCTGGTCGCGCGGCGCACGGCGATATGCCGTTCGTCCTCGGAGTCCAGTTGATGCACCACGGAGAGCACCTTCAGCGCGGTAGCCAGTTCCTCGGCGGTGAAAAGTTCGGGATCGCCGGCCGCGGCCGGGGAAGTGTGTTCGGTCATCTCAGTCTCGTTAGGGTGCGGCCGGCGGGCGGCTACTTGGCGGCCAGGTCCGCCAGGGTGGCGATGAGCAGGCGGCGTTCGACCACCTTGATGCGCTCGTGCAGGGTCTCTTCGGTGTCGGTGTCCAGAATGGCCACGGCTTCCTGGCGCAGGATCGGGCCGGTGTCCACCCCGGTGTCCGCGATGTGCACGGTGCAGCCGGTCACCTTCACGCCGTAGGCCATGGCATCGCGCACGCCGTGGGCGCCGGGGAAGGACGGCAGCAGGGCCGGGTGGGTGTTGATGTAGGTGCCGTCGAAGGCGTTGATGAATTCCTCACCCACGATGCGCATGAAGCCGGAGGACACCACGTAGTCCGGGGCGTAGGACAGGCACTTTTCGGTCAGCGCGTGGTTCCACTCGCCGCGGTCAGCAAAGTCCTTGAAGTTCACCACGAAGGTCTCGATGCCGGCGGCCGCCGAACGCTGAACCCCGTAGGTGCCGTGCTTGTCGGCGCCCACCGCCGCGATCTGCACATCTGCCAGTTCGCCGCTGGCGACCGCGTCGATGACTGCCTGGAGATTCGAACCGGTGCCGGACACCAAAACCACAATACGCATAGCTTCCATTCTACGGTTGGCGGCAAGCCTGCACCGACCCGGTGCCTGTTGCGGCTTTCGAACTTCGTCACATCGAACCGGCCCCTGTCCATGGGCCGGGCCCGGGCCTAGACTGAATTTCCGGCCGAGCAACCAAGGAGTGGACCATGAGCCAGATCGTCCCGGATGACAAGGACTGGACCTTCGTCCTGCATGAAGTGTGCCCCGAGTGCGGTGTCGACGTGCGCACCCTGTCGGTGCAGGAAACCGTGGCGCAGATGCCGCAGGTGGTCAAGCGCTACCAGTCGGTGCTGGAGCATCCGGGAGCCGCCACCCGCCGCAACCCCGCCCGCTGGAGCGACCAGGAGTACGTGGTGCACGTGGCCGAGATGCTGGAAGTCATGCTCGGGCGCCTGGATTTGATGCTGGAGCAGGCCGACCCGGGCTTTCCGAACTGGGACCAGGATATTGCCGCCGAGCAAGGCCACTACAATACGCTGAGCCCGGAACAGGCGTCGCAGAAGCTGCGCGCGGCGGCCGAGGCCTATGCCGCCAGGCTTGAGAGCATCAGTCCGGAGAAATATTCCCGCAGGGGCATACGCTCAAATGGCGCCACGTTTACGGTGGAAACACTGAACCAGTATGCCTGGCATGACGTGGTGCACCACCTCTGGGATCTGGACGCCTGAACCGATGCGCCTCCGGCGCTAGCCTTCGAGCACCGGGTCGGTTTCGAACAGCGGGGCGATCAGGTAGCCGATGGCGGTGCCCAGGCCGATCTGCAGGGCCAGCGCCCCGGCGGTCACCCAGGCGTGCGGGCCGATCTCGGTCAGCCGGCCGATGGCCAGCGAGCCGGAGGACAGCCACGAACCGGCCAGCGACATCAGGCCGGCCACGATACCGGTGAACACGGCCAGGCAGGCGGTGGAGGCGCCCAGCGCCAGCGCGTTGAACGGGATGCGGCGGGCGAACCAGTCCTCCAGGTGGTTCTCCCCCACACGCAGGAAGTACCAGCCGGCCAGGATGCCTGCCAGCACCGGGATCAGCAGGTAGAGCCACTGGTTGGCCGGCTCGCCGGAAGGCAGCGCCGCCAGCATCGGGATCGAGGGCAGCGGGCCGACGGTGGTTTCCAGCGTGGACAGCGTGCTGCCCGCACCCAGGCTGAACCCGCCGCCGCTGATCCAGGAGAGCACCCAGAACACCGCGTTGGGGATCAGCGCCAGCTGCAGCAGGGTCAGTGCGGCGGACCCGATAGGCCCGGGGCGCAGTTCCTGATAGACGTTGGCGACCTCGGTCCAGTGCAGCCCCAGGGTGATGGTCAGCAGGATGCCGGAGATGCCCACGGCGGCCACGTAGCCCATGAAGCCCGAGACGATCACATGCCAGACGTATGACCCGGCCCAGCGGCGGTGCGGAGAGACGCTGTGCAGGTAGGCGGCGGTGTCCATGCCGAACAGCCGGCCCCAGGAGCCGGCCTCGCGGCGGGCGCCGATGATCAGGCCCAGCGAGGCGATGATCAGCGGGATGAAGGTGGCGGCCAGGATATTGACCCTGCCGTAGTCGTTCGCGACCAGGAAGCCGACGCCGGTGCCGATGGCCCCGTAGGCCAGGATGGCACCCAGCAGGCCCTGCCAGAGCTGGTCGGTGTAGGAGGCGCGGGCAATGCGGCGCCCTGCGCGCAGGCAGAAGAGGAAGGGCAGCAGGCTCAGCCCCAGCGGCATCAGCGTCAGCCAGCCGGTGACCGAGCTCGGATCCGTCTCGGGCCCCAAGTTGAAGACCTCGATGGGCACACCGTGGATGAGCAGCCAGACGAACCCGGCGAACTGCAGGATCGTCTCGAAGGAGTCCTCCAGGAAGCCGCCGCTGAAGTAGACAGCGACCAGCGGCAGGGCAATCAGCGCCAAGGCGAACACGACCGATTGCAGCATCTCGAAGACTCCCTGCAGGGCAAGGGGCATCGGCCAGCCGTTGCGCAGGCGCAACATCACTGCCTTCATGGGTTTCTTTTCGCGGCTCATCATCTTCCATGGTGCCACCATCGGCGCCGACCGATCATGATCGACGCGCAATGATGGCACCTTGGGTAAGGCAGATCGCCTGGGTCAGTAGCTGTCAGGCGTTGCGCCCGAGGCCTCGGCCCGGTAGCTGGCGGCCAGCGCCTCGGTGGAGCGGGCCAGCAGCGCTACGTCCGCGCCGACGCCCACGTATTGGGCCCCGGCTTCGATGTACTTGCGCGCGGTGGCCGCATCGAAGGCGTTCACGCCCACGTACCTGCCGGCGGTGCGGGCCGCGGCAATGGACTTCATCACGCCGGCGACCACCTCGGGGTGGTTCTGCTGGCCGATCACTCCCATGGAGGCCGCGAGGTCCGAAGGCCCGATGAAGATGCCGTCCAGGCCCGCGGTGGCCACGATCGCCTCGACGTTCTCCACCGCTTCGGCGGATTCGATCTGCACCATGACGGTGATGGTCTCCCCGGCCCGGTTCAGGTAGTCGGGGATGCGGTTCCAGCGGGCCGAGCGGGCCAGCGCCGAGCCGACGCCGCGCACGCCGGCCGGCGGATAGTTGCAGGCCGCGACAGCGTTGGCCGCCTGCTGCGCGTCATTGACCATCGGGATGATCAGCGACTGCACCCCCAGATCCAGGTACTGCTTGATGACCACCGGGTCGTTCACCGGCGGGCGCACCACGGGCACCACCGGGTAGCCGCGCACCGCCTGCAGCTGGGCCAGGATGCTGCCCAGGTCGTTGGGCGAGTGCTCGCCGTCGATGAACAGCCAGTCGAAGCCGGCGCCGGCGCAGATCTCTGCGACCAGCGGGGAGCCCGAGCAGACCCACACCCCTGACAGGGCGTGGTCGGCGTCCTTGAGCGCGTCCTTCAGCGAGGCATCGGGTTCTACTCGAAATGGCATGTCACGGTTCCCAGCGGTCCGTAGTCGGCGAAAACGGTGTCGTTTTCGTAGACCCACATCGGACGGGTGAAGGATCCGGCGAGGATGATCTCGCCGGCGTTGAGCTTATCGCCGTGGGCGGCGATCTTGTTGGCCAGCCAGTACACGCCGGCGGCCGGGTGGTTCAGCACGCCGGCGGCGACGCCGGTTTCCTCCACGGTCTGGTTCTTGAACAGGATGCCTGAGACCCAGCGCAGGTCCACGGCTTCCGGACGCACCGGATTGCCGCCGATGACCATGGCGCCCATCGCCGCGTTGTCGGAGATGGTGTCCACGATGGTGCGGCCTTCCATCTCGATGCGCGAATCGAGGATCTCCAGGGCGGGAATGACGTATTCGGTGGCTTCCAGCACGTCGAAGATGTTCGCGTTCGGGCCCTTGATGTCCTTCTTGAGCTTGAACGCCAGTTCCATTTCGATGCGCGGGTGGGTGTACTGGTCCCACTTCACGGTGCACCCGGAGTCCAGGACCATGTCGTCGAAGATGATGCCGTAGTCCGGCTCGGTGATGCCGGTGGCCATCTGCATGGCGCGGGAGGTCAGGCCGATCTTGCGGCCTGCCAGCACACGGCCGTTGGCCTCGGAGCGCTGGCGCCAGAGGTTCTGCACCCGATAGGAGTCCTCGACGGTCATTTCCGGGTAGCGGGCAGTCAGGCGGGGCACCGGGGTACGCGTGACTCCTGCTTGGACCAGTTCATCGGCGATTGCCGTGATTGTTTCCTCGGATAGCATCGACTGCTACACCTTTCACTGGTAGTACAAAGCTGCGCGGGCACCGCCGAACGCCGTCGCGTCGCTGCTCGGCCCACAATCCTTGATGTTATCGGTGTTCAGCAGGCATGGCACATCGTACTAACATTTTCTCCCTGCCCTCGACGAATCCGGTCGAGATGCCGGCAGGCATGGAAAATCCCGCGGGGCACCGGGCTTGGAGCTCGGCGCCCCGCGGGATTCGCGGGTTTCGGGGCTTGCCTAGCTGGCCCCGGAGCGGACGTTGGCCAGCAGCGCTTCGAAGGGCAGGGAGGTCATCTCGTCGTTGGGGTCGGCGGTTTCGCTGACCGACGGGGCGATGGACCGGGTGTCGCCCAGATCGGCGTCGGGCTTCAGCTCCCCGTCGGAGGCCGCCAGGGCCATGGCCACCTCGCGGGCCACGCGCTGCGCGCGGTCGGACAGGGTGCCTGAGATGCCCTGGCCGCCGAAGTCCTCCGAGGTGGCGAAGACCGTGGTGGGCATGACCTGCGCGCGCAGGTAGGCGAAGATCGGCCGCATGGCGTAGTCGATGGCCAGCTGGTGGCGCTGGGTGCCCGCGGTGGCGGCGAGTACTACCGGTTTGCCGCTGAGCGACTTGGGATCCAGGATGTCCAGGAAGGACTTGAACAAGCCGGAGACCGAGGCGGTGAAGACCGGCGTCACGGCCACCAGCACGTTGGCGCCGACCACCGCGTCGATGACCCGTTGCAGGGTTGGCGCCGCGAATCCGGTGAGCATGTTGTTGGTGATGTCGCTGGCGTGCTCGCGCAGCTCGATGTTGGCCACGTCGGCCTGCACGCCGGCGAGCGCCAGCTGCCCGGCGATGGATTCGCCCAGCTGGCGTCCCAGCAGCGAGGAACTCGACGGGCTCCCCAGGCCACCACTGATCACCACAACGGACTTGCTCATGTTCACGCCTTTCCCGAGGTTTAGATGCGTATGCATGTAACAACCCGCAACATCTGGGATCTATTCCCGAGGCCCGAAAAGACTGCCCGCTCGTGCGCGAAAACTGCGAATTTCATTATTGTAACGAGCGAAACGATATTGATACTCTTGTCTCCGTGAGCAAAGACCAGCATGGAACCAATCAGCGCGACATCGAGTCGGGGGTCCGCACCGACTTCCACAACACGATGTCCTACGGCAGCTACCTCGACCTGGAGCGGATCCTCTCCGCGCAGCATCCGGTCAGCGTGCCGGAGCACCACGACGAGATGCTGTTCATCATCCAGCACCAGACCTCGGAGCTGTGGCTCAAGCTCATGCTCCACGAGCTAGTCGAGGCGCGCCGCCTGCTGGGCGCCGACGACATCGGCAAGGCACTGAAGTGCCTGGCCCGCGTCAAGCACATCCAGAAGACGCTGACCGAGCAGTGGTCAGTGCTGGCGACGCTCACCCCGCGCGAGTATGCGCAGTTCCGCGGCTTCCTCGGATCCTCCTCGGGATTCCAGTCCTTCCAGTACCGCGCGGTGGAATTCATCCTCGGCAACAAGCACGCCGGAATGCTCAAGGTCCACGAAGCGGATCCCAAGGCGCACGAGCTGCTCAGCAACCTGCTGAACGAGCCGACCCTCTACGACGTGTTCCTCGCGGCGCTGGCCCGCCACGGCTACGACATCCCGGCAGAGGTGCTCGAACGCGATGTCACCAAGCCGTGGACCTTCCAGGAATCGTTGATCCCGGTCTACAAGGACATCTACGAATCCGAGGACACCTTGTGGAGCCTCTACCAGGCCTGCGAGGACCTGGTGGACGTCGAGGACAACTTCCAGGCCTGGCGCTTCCGCCACCTGCGTGTGGTGCAGCGCACCATCGGCTTCAAGCGCGGCACCGGCGGCTCATCGGGCGTCGACTTCCTCAAGCGCGCCCTGGACCTGACGTTCTTCCCCGAGCTGTTTGCGGTGCGCACCGAAATTGGCAGCTAGCACGCAGCTCGTCGCCTTCACCCTGGATGATTTCGAGGCGCGCACCGGCAGCGCCGCCTCCATCATCCGCACCATCGCGGGCCTGTACCTGCGCCATGAAGCCGCTCCGGTAGCCCGCACCAAGATCCTGGCGCTGGCCACGGCCGCCGGGGTCTCGGCCCCGACCGCGCAGACGGCGATTTCGCGGCTGGCGGACCGCGGCGTGCTGGAGGCCGCCGGGACCTCCAGCCTGCAGGTCACCGCCGCGGCCCACGCGATGTTCGCCCGGGGCGACCGCCGGATCTTCACGCCACGCCAAATGGCGGACGAAGAACTATGGTGCCTGGTGGCCTATTCGCTGCCGGAGACCATGAGACCCCTGCGGCACCAGGTGCGCAAGCACTTCCTGCAGCTCGGCGGCGGCCTGGTCAATGCCGGGCTGTGGATCTTCCCCGGCTACCTGCGCGAGGAAGTGCTCCAGGTCCTCGGCGCGCTGGAGGTCCGCCCCTACGCCACCGTCTTCACCACGCAGACCCCGGACTTCCCCGAGGGCGCCGTGCAGGCCGCACGGCAGTGGTGGGACCTCGGCCGGCTGGAAACGATGCATTCAACCTTCCTGGAGAGCACCGCCGCGCTGGACGCGCAGCCGGCCTCGCCGGCCGCCGCCTACCGCGGCTACGTGGCCATGGTCGACGCCTGGCGGGCGCTGCCCTACCTCGATCCCGGACTGCCTGATGCCATGCTGCCTGGCAACTGGCCCGGCCGGCCCAGCCGCGAACGTTTCCTCGCCCTGTCCCGGGCCTATGGACCCCGCGCGCGGCATTTCGCCACCGCCCTCCTCAAAGGCTAGGCCCACGCGGGCTGGTCCGTGCCGTAGCGCGTCGGCGCCTGCGGATAGTCCAGCTGCGCGCCATTGAGCTCGAAGGGCGGCAGCGCGTAGTCGAGCATGCCGTAGCCGCTCTCCCGGCGGGCGGTCGCTGGGGTTCCGAGCTCCACTGCCGGGGCGGCCGGGCGGCCGAAGTCGAACAGGGCCCGCGCGGTCCTGGCCAGCGAAAACCGCACGGTCCCGGTCCGTTGCCGCTCGGTGCGGGCCCGAAGCAAGGCGATCACCGCGGCCGCAATACCGTATCCGGCGGCGTAATCCAGCCCCTGAACCGGAAGAGCTCCGGGTTTCCCGTCCGGCGTCCGGTACGCGTCCGCGATGCCGGTGGCAGCCTGCACGATGCTGTCGAACCCGCGGCGGGATGCCCACGGACCAGCGAAGCCCCAAGCGCATAGCTGGGCGATGACTAGTTGCGGGTAGCGCTCGCGCAGGCTCTCGGCGGACAGTCCGAGCGTTTCCAAGGCCCCGGGCCGGTATCCCAGGATCACCGCATCCGCCTGCGCCAGCAGCTCGTGGACTGCCGCCAGCCCCGGCGCCGTGGCAAGGTCCAGCACCGTGCTGCGCTTCGCGAATCCTGTGTCGATGTGCTGGTCGGGAAGTTCCGGGATCCGGGGTCCGTCCACGCGCAGCACCTGCGCGCCCAGCAGTGCCAGCGTCCGGGACGCCGTGGGACCGGCGATGACCCGGGTGAAGTCCAGGATTTTCAGTCCTTCCAGGGGCAGCCGGGACTCCGGATGGAACCGCCACACGCCGGTCTCGGGCATTGCGGACAACTCGAACTGCGCCCAGGGTCCTGCCGCTGCCGGCTGCGCTTGCGGTTCGTCGAGCCATTGCTTGCGGCTGCGTACCGCGGCGGCGATGCCTCCGGCGGCCACGATGCGTTCTTGGGCTTCGAAGGCCTCGGACTGCGCGAGCGCGGTAGCCAGCTGCTCAGGGCCGCTGGCATTCATCGCATCCAACAGCGCACGTTCATGGTGCGGGTAGTTTGCATGGGTCCGGATCCATCCCCGGGCGGTCGGGAAGAATCCGGACAGCGGCGCGAAAGCCTGCACCGTGCGCCCCGCGATCTTCAGGTGCCGGAAGGACTCGAAGCCCGCGGCCAGCTGGGACGGCCCACTGCGCAGTTCGCATCGTCCGGCGGACAGCTCGGCGACCGCCTGGCCGACTAGTCCCACGCTGTGGCTCGCCAGCCCTTCCACATCCAGCGCCCCGCACCACCAGCTGCCGGGAGCGCCGCCCCTCGTGCCGGGCCGTTCGAGCAACGCGGATTCTTGGAATCCTGCACCCAGAATGTCCCATTGCAGGGCCGGTTGCGGATGGGTGAAATCGGTTTTCATGACGCCACCATATGCCGCTTTTATACCTTTATATAGCCACCATATGCCGCTTTTATACCTTTATATATAGGTATAAAACGAGTACGCGATTCCAGAGGCTTCCGACGCCTTAAAAGACGAGTCCCACGACCGGCTGAATGCCAATCGTGGGACTCGGGAATCGTTCTGCGAAATTACTTCGTAGGAACGTTCAGGGTCTGTCCGACCATGATCAGGTCTGGGTTGCTCAGCTGGTCGTCATTCAAGACGAACAGCCCGCGCCAGTCCTTGATGTCCAGCTTCTTGGCAATCTTTGCCAGGGTGTCGCCGGACTTCACGGTGTAGTTCTTGCCCGAATCGGTGACGTCGATGTTGAAGCTCACCGGAGCAGGGGCTGCGGCGACGCGCTTGCCCGACGTTGCAGGTGCAACCGACTTGGTCGACTTGACCGACTTGACCGACTGGGTTGGAGCTGCACTGCGCGAAGCAGTGCGCTCGTAGTCGTTCGAGTACGACTTGTACGACTTGGCCTTCTGCGAAGTCTGGGTGCTCGACTTCTTGGCGGTCGAGGTTGCCTGCTTGGTGGCGGTGCCCTTAGGCGAGCCGCTGATGCCAAGCTTGGCGGTGCAAGCTGGCCATGCGCCCCACCCCTGCCCCTGCTGGACCTTGGTGGCCACGCGGATCTGCTCGGCCTTCGACGCGTTATGGGCCGAACCCTTGCCGCCGTAGGCCTTCCAGGTCGACGGCGAGAACTGCAGGCCGCCCGAGTAGCCGTTACCGGTGTTGATGGACCAGTTTCCGCCGGACTCGCACTGGGCCAACTTGTCCCAGGTGCTTGCTGCCGAGGCAGGTGCGGTGGTGGCAACCATGGCGCCGCCGGCAACTGCGAACGCGGCCAGGGTGGCTCCACCGCGACGGACAATCTTCTTAGTCTTCTGCTGGATCATTATTCTCCAGTGCTCTTCCGCACTCAGGCCTTCCAAGACCATCCTTGTGCACCGCTCAGCGTCGCATTTCGACGTTGATTAAGCACTGCCCTGACGAGCGGTTCGGAAGTTCCGGCAGTACCTGTTTCCCCATAACACCGCGAGTGTTATCGAAACGTTATGAAAGACGATAGCGCACCTCCCCGCCACCTTGGCAACTCAGTGAATTCTCAGGGACACTAAAACATGAGGTCAAAGTCAGAAAAAAAATTTAAGAAATCTTCTCCCCAAGCCCTGATTCCCCCATCGAAGCACCCCGAGCGTTATGTTTTCGAAATGGATTCCTGGACCCCAATTGTGATATGGAACCACTTCATTTTGTCTGAGCTATTCAATCCAAGCGGCAAAGGGTTCCCTGCCCGGTATGCCCGACGACACATGCATCTTTTCGATACCGCGCCGCGAGCGGAGAAATGAGTGCCCGATACTGCATAATCCCGTATTTATCCCTAGGCAGGGCGCAGTTGCGGAACGTGCGAATCCGATCTTCTGTAGGCTGAAACCAAGATGCAACGCCAAGAGCCCGGCATTGGGCAACAGAGGAAGCTCATGCCCATGACGAAAAGGTCCGCGAAGGACAGGCTGCGGGAGGCTTACCTCTGCTATCCGCGCGCAGTGCGCGAGTTCTTCAGAAACGATGGACTCGATGGCGGCGCCTCCCTGTCCTTCTACATGGTGCTCGCCATGTTCCCCGGACTTCTCGCACTCATTTCGCTGTTGACGCTCGCGGGCGCCACCGAAAGCGGCACCGAATGGATGCTGGAGGTGCTGCACATGGCCTTGGCCCCGAACGGCGAAGTACTGACCGGCGACTCGAAGCAGCTGCTGGACACGGCCGAACAGCTGCTCGACACCTTGGCTGAACATGCGGCCGGGACAACGCTGGCGATCGTGGCAGGTTCGCTGGGTGCGTTGTGGAGCACCTCGGCCTACGTTGCCGCATTCGGCCGGTCGATGAACCGGCTGTACGGCGCAACCGAAGGCCGGCCCCAGTGGAAGCGCCGCCCGCAGATGTTCCTGATCACCCTGCTGATCGTGGTCTTGGCGGTCATCACCATGGTCCTGCTGGTCGCCTCCGGATCCGTCGCGCAGGCGCTGGGGAACATCTTCGGCCTGGGCGACAGCTTTGTCACGATCTTCAACTTGGCCAAACCTCCCGCACTGCTGGTGGTTTTCCTGCTGGTCCTTGCGCTGCTGTATTACTACACCCCGAACGTGAAGCGCCCGCGCTTCCAGTGGCTCTCGCCGGGCACTGTCACTGCGATGTTCATTCTGGGACTCTCCATGGCAGGCTTCAGCATCTACCTGAGCAACTTCGCCAACTATTCGGCAACCTACGGGGCCATCGGCGGCGTCATCGTGTTGATCGTCGCCTGCTGGGTCAGCAATATCGCCTTGATCCTCGGAGCCTTGGTCGACATCGAATTCATCAGGCTCAGGCAGCTGCGCACCGGAATGCCGTCCGCCGAAGAGGTCCAGTTGCCGCTGCGTGATTCAACGCTGGTGGCCAAGAAGTCCCTGTCCAACTACCGCGACCTGGTCCAGGCCCAGGAAATCCGCATCAAGCACGGCGGCGATCCGCTGCAGGACATGGCGGTGGACCCGGAAGGGAAAACCAAACGCAAGGCCAAGGTCGCGCCGATCGTCCTGGTTGCCGCGGCGGCCTGGGCTGTCACCCGATGGGCGACCAAGAAATCAGTGGGCAAGCATGCCTCAGAAAAGTCCGACTAGGCTGCTCACGGCCCACAGCAACGCCGCAGTCCCCAGCGCCAGCATCACCACAAGCCACAGGGTGGCGAAGGTACCGGTCGCGCGGGCTATCAGGTAGGCATCGGACTGCCCCAGATCGCGCCGCCGCCAGGTGTGCACTCCGATGACCTTGATGAAGTCCTTGACTCCGGCCAGCAGCAGAAAGCCGGCAATCAGCAGCGACAGGTAGACATAGGTGCCGGCCGGGGCGAAGAACACCACGGCCAGGGCCACCGCGGAGGTGACCAGGCAGACCACCACCGCGGGCCAGTTGCGGGCGAAGAACAAGGCCAGCAGGAAGAACAGCGCGTAGATGCCCAGCGCCCGGCCGGCATAACCCTCGGAAATCGCCCACAGCATCACCGCCGACACCCACAACGGCGCCGGATACCCGAAAAGGCCCGAGAAAATGACCGAGAATTTTCCCCGGCCGCGGCTGACCACTTCGCCGGAATGGTCCCATCCCAGACGCAGGCCCATGACGAATCGCCCGGTGAGCATCGCTGAGACAATGTGCCCCATCTCGTGGATGAGTGTTGAGTACAGCCCGGTGATGCGCCAGATGCGGCGCGGCAGGACCAGCAACCCGACGGCGACGGCCAAGGCTGCCCACTGCCAGGCCTGCAGGTCGACAGCAACCGGTTCGGCCAGACGAGCCCATGCTTCGCCGATATTCAGGTTCATTCGCCGCTCTTCCGCTCGGGCTGCGCGAGCCCTGGACTATATTCGGTTCCATTCTTCCAAGCCCGGGCCGGCGAACCGAACCGCACGACACGTGCAGGGAGAAGTTCTATGAATAGTCACAGCTGGCAACCATACGATGGATGAAGCAAAACAACATATCTCACTGGAGGTTCATCGTGTCACGTTTGGCATCAACTGCACTGGCAGTCACCGGTCTGGCTGGCGGCTACGCAACCGGTCGTGCGACCAAGAAGCGTCCACTGGCGGCAGTGGTTCTGGGTGCGGCAGGCGTGGGTGCATTCATGATCTGGAAGAAGGACGCCGGAACCGCGCGGGCAGTCACCCTGGCCTCCGCCTACGTTTCAGGCTTCGGCGCGTCCCACCCGATGGCCAAGTCGATGGGCGCATGGCCTGCAGTCAACACCGTCACCGCAGGCGTCGGTCTGCTCTCGCTGCTCCTGGGCGGCAAGAAGAAAGCCGCTGACCAGTAGGAATCCCAATAATCCTTTTGTCGGGGTCGAGTGCTACGTTGACTAGGTAACTATCTAGTCGGCGAAAGGCACCGGCCCCGTGTTCTTTTTGAACCAGCACTTCGTATACTCGGCCAGCGACCTGTCAATCGCCGTCGACTGCCAGTACCAGTCGCTGTTCCTGCTGGACGTCCGGCTGGAACGCCGAGAGAAGCCGGACGCCGTCACCGACGAAATGCTGCACCGCACCGCGGTGCTCGGCGACGTGCACGAACACCGCGTCCTCGACCAGCTCGTGCAGAGATACGGCGAGTACAACCCGCAGACCGGGACCGGGGTCAAGAAATTCACCGACCGGCCGGAGATGACCGAGCAGTCCCTGCGCCGGGCCCATGAGCAGACGCTGGCAGTGCTGCGCAGCGGTGCCGACGTCATTTTCCAGGCGACCTTCTTCGACGGGTCATTTGTCGGCTTCGCCGACTTCCTGGTCCGCCAGGAAGACGGATCCTGGGCCGTGTGGGACACGAAGCTTGCCCGCCATGCCCGCGTCAGCGCGCTGCTCCAAGTCGCAGCCTACGCGGACCAGATGATGGCCGAGGGCATCGAGGTCCACCCCCACACCACGCTGGTGCTGGGCGACGGCACCCATTCGTCCCATCGCATCGATGAGATCCTGCCGGTCTTCCGCGCGCAGCGCGACCACTTCCTGTCCATGGTGCGCGAGCACCAGGCCTCCGGCCAGCCCGTGGCCTGGGATTCGGACCAGCTGCGCCTGTGCGGCCGATGCAGCCTGTGCGCCGAACAGGTGGAGCAGACCCGCGACCTGCTGCTGGTCGCCGGCATGTCCATGGCCCAGCGCGAAAAGCTGCGCCGCCAGGGCATTTCCACAATCGACCAGCTCGCCGCGCTGGAGCCCGATCCCAAGACCTCGCTGGCCCGCGCCGTGGAGCAGGCCCGCATGCAGGTGGGCGCCGACCCGTTGGCCACCACCATCCAGAACGTGTCCTACCGGGTGAAGTCGGACCAGACCATCACCAGCCTGCCCAACCCCGACCAGGGGGACATCTTCTTCGACTTCGAGGGCGACCCGCTCTACCAGGAACCGCTAGATGATTCATGGGGCCTGGAATACCTGTTCGGAGTGATCGAGAACGACACCGGTAAACCGGTGTTCCGTCCGTTCTGGGCGCACAGCCGGGCCGGCGAACGCCGGGCATTCCTCGACTTCATCGAGTACGTGGAACAGCGGCGCCGCCGCTTCCCGGGCATGAAGATCTACCACTACGCGGCCTATGAGAAGAGCGCCCTGCGCAAGCTCTCCCAGGTCCACATCGCCGGGGAGGACGAGGTGGACCAGTGGCTGCGCGAGAACCTGCTGATCGACCTGTACGACACCGTGCGCAATTCGCTGGTCGTCTCCACCCGCTCCTACTCGATCAAGAAGCTTGAACCGCTGTACATGGGCGAGCACCTGCGCTCGGGCGATGTCACCGACGCCGGCGCCTCGGTGGTCGCCTACGCCCAGTACATGCAGGCCCGCGATTCAGGCGCCGATGCCGAGGCGCAGCAGGTGCTGGATTCCATTGCCGACTACAACGAATACGACTGCCTCTCGACGCTGCGCCTGCGCGACTGGCTGCTGTCCCTTGTCGATTTCCAGCCGCACACGCTGATTCCGGACTCGGCGGTGCCCGAAGCCGTCGAGGAGTACGAGCCGGCCCCGGAGGAGCTGCGCCTGCAGGAGTACCTGGCGGCGCTGCCCGAGGGCGAGGCGCTCGGCGCGGACGACCGCGCCATCGCGATGGTCGCCGCCGCGACAGGCTACAACCGGCGTGAGAAGAAGCAGTACTGGTGGGACCACTTCGACCGGCTCAGCAAAAACATGGACGAGTGGGCCGACGTGCGCGGGGTCTTCATGGTGGATTCGGCGCAGGTGCTCGAAGACTGGCACAAGCCCACGCCGCGGGCCCGCACCGTGACCAGGATTTCAAGGCTGCACGGCACCCTGGCCGAGGGCTCGCTGCTCTCCCCCGGCTCCGGGGTGTTCGCCATGTTCGCCGGCCCGCTGCCCGAAGGCATGGAGGTCGACGACAAGGCGCTGCGCGGCGGCGCCTTCAATGCGACGGTGGTGGAGGTGGGCGAGGGCTGGATCACCATCGCGGAGAAGACCAGCGGCAAGATCCCCGAATACGGGGCCTTCCCGGTCGCGCTCACCCCCGACAAGCCCATTGCCACCAAGAGCATCGACGAGGCGCTGGCGCAGCTCGCCATCGCGGTGGGATCCACTGTCCCGGTGTTGCCGCAGCAGCCGGGCATCGACATCCTGCGCCGCATCCCGCCACGGCTGAAGACCCTGGCCGCGCCGGTGGAGCCGCCCGTGGTGGACGGCAGCGCCCAGGTCTACCAGGCGGTGGTGCGCACGCTGCAGGACCTGGACAACTCGTACCTGGCGGTGCAGGGCCCTCCGGGCACCGGCAAGACGTTCGTCGCCTCCCACGTGATCCGCGAACTGGTGGATGCCGGCTGGAAGATCGGTGTCGTGGCGCAGTCCCATGCGGTGGTGGAGAACGTGCTGCGCAAGGCCATTTCCGCCGGCGTCGACCCGGATCTGGTGGCCAAGGAGGTCAAGCACAAGGACCCGGTGCCGTGGCACGGCACCGACAAGGAGGACCTGGAGCGCGTGCTGTCCGGCCGGGACGGCGCGCTGATCGGCGGCACCGCCTGGACCATGACCGGATCCAGGGTGCCGGCCGGCAGCCTCGATCTGCTGGTGATCGACGAGGCCGGGCAGTTCTCGCTGGCCAACACCCTGGCGGTGTCCCGGGCGGCCCGCAACCTGCTGCTGCTCGGCGACCCGCAGCAGCTGCCGCAGGTGACCCAGGGCTCGCATCCGCAGCCGGTGGACGAATCGGCGCTCGGCTGGCTGTCCAACGGCCGCCCGGTGCTGCCCCGGGAGCTGGGCTACTTCCTGGCCGCCTCGTGGCGCATGCACCCGGCCTTGTGCGCCAAGGTCTCCGCGCTGAGCTACGACCACCAGCTGTTCTCCGCGCAGGCCGCCGGCCAGCGCAGCCTGGCCGGCAGCGCCGCCGGGGTGGAAACCCGGCTGGTGGAGCACCGCGGGAACACCGTCAGCAGCGCGGAGGAAGCCGCGGAAATCGTCGCGCTGGTGCGCGAGCATCTGGGCATGCAATGGTCCCCGGGACAAAACGCCGCCTCCCGCACGCTGGCGGCCTCGGACATCCTGGTGGTCGCCGCCTACAACGCGCAGGTCAACATGGTGCGCGAGGTCCTGGAATCAGAGGGGCTCGGGGACGTGCGGGTCGGCACCGTGGACAAGTTCCAGGGGCAGGAGGCCCCGGTGGTGCTGATGAGCATGGCCTGCTCCAGCGCGGCCGACGCGGCGCGCGGCATCGATTTCCTGCTCAACCGCAACCGGGTCAACGTGGCGATCTCCCGCGGCCAGTGGAAAGCGGTCATCGTGCGCAGCGACCGGCTGACTGACTACCTGCCCTCCAGCCCGGCGGCCCTATCCCAGCTGGGCGCCTTCATGGCGCTCTAGCCCGGCTGGATCCCGCCGTCCGCCGGCCCGGCGCGCGTTCAGCGTGCCGGGTCGATGACCTTCTTGACGTCGAAGAACTCGGAGAGCACCGGACGGTCCCCGCGCAGTTCCTTGTCGAACTGCAGCCCGTCGATGTTGATGCGCATCTGGCGCTGGTAGTCGTCGGTCTGCTGCATCCACGCGCGGATGGTGCCGTCCACGCCGTAGAAGTACTTGAATCCCTGGTCTTCCAGGTATTCGTACCGGCTTCCGGAGTACTTGGCGGTGCGGGCGATGTCCGAGCCGAACGGGTAGATCAAATGCTCGGTCTTGCCCACGATCGGCTCGACTTCTTCCTTCCACAGCTTCATGTCCCGCTTGAAGCGCGCCATGTCCACGGTGCCGGTGGAAATGTGGCCCCAGGAGTGCGAGGCGAAGATCCAGCCCTCGTCCTTCATGGCGTCCGCGACCTCGGTCGCGGCCTTCTGGTCCTTCTTGATGTTCTTGTTTTCCGGGTACTGGCTGGCCGAGGTGCGGTAGCCGAATTCGCCGTTGTACCCGGTCATGGCCACGAGGCCGCGGGCGTCGCGGTAGGAGAAGTCAGGATGCTCCTCGATGAAGTCGTCGAGCATGGTGGTCACGTCGTAGGCTCCCACATGCGTTTTGCCCTTGGCATCGGTGTATTCGTTGCGGACCTTGCCGTCCTTGTCCACCAGCAGCTTGCTCGCGAACCCGTCGCCGTCCATGTACTCGTAGTAGCTCACGTCATCCACCGACAGCACCAGCGGCTGCTTGCCCTTGGGAAGCATGATCTTGCGGTAGGCCATGTTCCCCTTCTTGTCCGGGCCGGCGAAGTCCGCGGGGTTCACCAGCACGAAGTCCCGGGCGTAGAGCTCCTCGATGATCGCGGTGAACTCCTTCTGGGTCACCATGTAGTCCTTGTAGCCCTGGGCTTCGCCGTCCCCGTCGAAGGCGCGGTCGGTGTCGATGACCAGCGAGTGGAAAAACAGGTGCGGGATCTGGTTCGGCTTCTCCCAGGCCACGGTCTGGGACTTTTCCTCTTCCAGCCCCGGGACCAGTTTCTGCAGTTCCTCGCTGGGGTCCTTGGAAGCCATCTTGATGGCGGCCGGGTAGTCGTAGCCGTCGGCCAGCCGGTTGATCTCCGCCTTGGCCTCGGCCACGCGGGCTTCTTCCTGCGCGGCCTGGGCGGAGGCGTCCGGGGCGGCCGACGCGTCGTTCGCCGCGTCCTGCGGGTTGGGTTGCTCACTACTGCATCCGGCGAGCGCCGCCACCAGGATCCCTGCGGCCAGCAACCGTGCGAACTTCATCATCTTCGACCTCCATGCCCGAAACGCGCCGAAAACCAGCAGATACGGCGTTGTCATCGTCTCGTTCCGACACTACACAGGCAGCCCTGCCAAAAACACCGAATGGCAGTTCATTACTCCAATCGATACAAAACTGGCATCTGCCGCGCAGGGGGCGCACATCTGGCGTGAAGCCGGATGCTCTAGAATTAGGAGGTTAGGCGTCAAGAAGATCAAGGAAATGCATGCAGCCCTCGCACCGCGCGAATAGCCTGTGGATCCAGTCCCAGCAGTTCAGAAGCTCGGCGGCGTACCGGCTCTTAACGGCCCAGCCCTGGGCGGTCGCCTTCATCCGCGCCGAGTTCACCGCGGACCGCCCGCGCATCGCGCTGGAACTGTTCCACGCCTCGCTGGATTCCTTCCTGAAAACCGCCCGCACGAGCGACGAGCAGATCCCGCAGACCTACAGTGCGCAGGACTTCGCCGAAACCTGGGTCAAGCAGGGATTGCTGGCCCGTCCGCTGATCGACGGGCGCTTCGTCTACGAGCCCAGCGCCCAGACCCTGCGCACGCTGCGCTTCCTAGCCGATTTCTCCACCGACGACTCGCACCTGAACTCCTCGCGCCTGAACACGCTGCTGTCCTCGCTGGAATCCCTGGCCCACGAAACCGACCCGGATCCCGAGGCGCGCATCCGCGCGCTGGAATCCCAGATCGCCCAGCGCCAGGCGCAGATCGACCAGCTGCGCTCCGGCACCGATCCGGCGGTGCTCTCCCGCACCACCGCGTTGTCCGCGGCCCGCTCGGTGCTGGATCTGGCAGCGAGCCTGCCGGCGGACTTTCGCCGCATGCGCGACGGGGTGCAGGACATGCTGCATTCGTTGCGCGAGGGAATCCTGGACGCCTCCACCGCCAAGGGCGTGGCGGTGGGCCAGGTGCTGGAAGCCGACCGGCAGCTGCGCTCAACCGCCGAGGGCGAGACCTTCCGCGGCTTCACCGAGTTCCTGAATTCCCCCGAAGCCCAGCAGCGTTTCCGCGCGGCGCTGGCCGAGGTGCTGGAACGCGACTTCGTGGACGACCTGGACACCCCCGAACGCCAGATCCTCACCAACCTGCTGCGCGAGCTGCGCCGCCAGGCCGCCGAGGTGCACACCTCCTACGGCAAGCTCTCCGAGTCCCTGCATGCCTTCGTGCAGTCCGAGGACTACAAGCAGGCCGAGCTGCTGCGCCGGGCGGTGCGCGAGGCGGAGGCCGCGATCAGCAAGTCCGCGGGCCTGAAGCCGCGCAGCGGGCTGGCCCCGCTGGAACTGTTCGCCCCGCAGTTCGTCACCCTGCACGGGCTGGGCATCTACGATCCCTCCGACCACGTGGCTCCGCCGCCGCTGGCCCATGCCCCGGAATTCAGCGCCGAGGACATCGTGCGCACCCCCAGCACCCCGGAGGCCGACATGCCGGCGCTGCGCAGCGCGATCGCGCAGCGGCTGCGCGGCGCCGCGCAGGACCCGGTGCCGCTGGATCAGGTGTTCGCGGCCCTGCCCGCCGAGCACCAGCACCTGAATACCATCCGCGCGCTCATCGAGATCGGGCGCACCAACGGCGAGAACCTCGACGAGTCGCAGCTGCTGGGCATCGAATTCACCCAGCTTGATGGTTCCACGCGCACCGCCTACCTGCCCGCCCTGAGCTTCACGAAGGAGCCGCTATGACCTACACCGACTCATATGCCGCACCGATCACCGATCCGCTGTTCGATGGGGATACCGGCAGCTTCCCGCTCCCGCTGCGCCAGCTGCTGGTGCGGCTGCTGCGCGGCCCGTACCTCGACGGCTCCGTGGACGCCGCGGCCTGGCAGCTGCTGCTGGATTCGCAAGGCGCTGTCACCAAGTACTTCTCGGAGATCTTCCTGGCGCTGAGTCTGGACATGGACCGCAAGATCGCCATGCTGGCGCCGGTGGACATCGAGCAGGCGCACACCGCGCCGATCGCCCCGCGCCGCCCGCTCAAGCGCGACGAGACCCTGCTGGCGCTGCGGCTGCGGCTGCTGCTGGAGCAGCAGTCGGGCACCGGGGCCGATGCGGTGATCTCCCGCGCGGGCATGCACGAGATCCTGGCCGAGCACCGCGCCGCCGCCGACCGCGACGACAAGCGCTTCGCCGAGTCCTGCGATGCGGCCATCGCCCGGCTGGGCTCGCTGCGGCTGCTGACCAATACCGAGCTGGCCGACGAGTTCCGCATTTCCCCGGCGCTGGCCATGGCCCTGCCCTTGGCCTCCATCCAGGACATCCCGCGCTACATCGCGGCGATCGACGCCAACGAGGGCGTGCTGAACCTCGCCGAGGCGGAGCCCGACGAGGCCGACGCATCCGAACAGACCGACGCACTGGTGCAGGAGTAGCCGATGAGCATTGAAATGACGCTGCCGCTGGGCGGCGAGATCAACCCCGGCCAGCACCGCCTCTCGCGCGTCCAGCTGGTGAACTGGGGAACCTTCCACGGGCTGCACGACCTGGGGGTGGACCGCGCCGGAACGCTGGTCACCGGCCATCCCGGCGTGGGCAAGTCCACGCTCTTCGACGCCATGGGCCACGTGTTCTTCGCCAGCCCGCGGCTGAACGAGTCGGCCAACGACGCGGCCACCCGCGAGGACCGCCGCACCACCTATTCCTACATGCGCGGACGCAAGTTCAAGACCAGCTCCGGCACCGTGTTCCAGCGCCCCGGCGCCACCTGGAGCGCCGTGCTGCTCAGCTACCAGGACGGCATGGGCAACACCGTCAGCGCCGGCGCGGTCTTCGACCTGCCGGACGCCGGGCTGGAAGGCCAGGTATCCAAGCACTACCTGTTGTGCGAGGGCGCGCTGGACATCGCCGAGCTGGAGAACCACGGCCCGCGCCGCTTCACGGTCTCCTCGCTGTCCAAGGCGCTGGACCCGGCCGAGGCCTTCGACACCCACAAGGCGTTCATCGAACGGCTGCGCCGCCGCCTGGGCGTGGAAAGCGACAAGGCCTTCGCCCTGCTGCGCACCCTGCAGAACGGCAAGGGCCTGGCCAAGGGCGTGAACCAGTTCTTCCGCCACGAGGTGCTGGAGGAACCTGCCACGCTGAAGGCCGCCGCCGCCGCGGTGGAGGACTTCGCGCACCTGCGCGGCATCTACCGGCAGCTGGACACCGCCCGCGCGCAGCGCGACGTGCTGGCCGCCGTGCCGGAGCAGGACCGTGCCTACCGCTCGCTGGCCGAACGGATCGGCGAGACCCGCCAGCTGCTGGAAACCGAGCTGGCGCAGCTCGAAACGCAGGTGCGCCAGCTGGTGCTGCGCAACGACCTGGCGGCGCACCGCACCGAGCATGCGCAGCTCACGGCCAGGCAGGCCGAGCTGGGCGAACGCAAGGCCAAGCTCGATGACCAGCTGCAGTCGCTGGAGGCCGCGCACGACGCGGCCGGCTCCGCCTCGCTGATGCTGCTGGAACGCGAGGCGGACGCCGCCCGCAAGGCGCTGAGCGAGAAGGAGCGCGTGCTGCTCGCCCTGCAGGAGCAGGCCGACCAGGCCGGGCTGGCCTTCGAATTCAGCGCCACCGGGCTGGACGAGCTGCGCGCCAACGCCGCCCGCACCCTGCAGCAGCTGGACTCCATCACCAAGGACGCGCAGACCGTTGAATACGAGGCCATGGCCTCGCTGGTCAACCTGCGCAAGCGCGCTGACACGCTGGCCGAGCAGATCCGCTCCTACCAGCGCCGCAGCACCAACATCGACGACCGCTCGGTCGCGGCCCGGCGCGCCATCGCCTCGGCCTGCTCGTTGCGCGAGGAGCAGCTGCCTTTCGCCGGCGAGCTGATGGACGTCTCCGCCGACTGCGCCATGTGGCGGCTGGCGGCGGAAAAGGCGCTGCACTCGGTGGCCCGCACCATCCTGGTGCCCGGCGAGTTCCTGGCCCAGGTCACCCACGCCATCGACAAGCTCGACGGGCTGGGCAGGGTGCGCTGGGCGGACATCTCGCTGGCCCCGCGCGAGGCCGAAGCAGGCCCGGCCGACCTGGTCACCAAGCTGGACTTCGCCCCGGGCGAGGCCGGCGCCTGGCTGCGCGCGAAGATCACCGCCGACTACCCGCTGGCCTGCGTGGAGAACGACGGGGTCATGCACATCCATCCCAAGGCCATCACCTCGGCCGGCACCATCAAGACCGGCACCGGCCTCTTCGAGCGCGACACCCGCACCCTGCCGGCCTCCGAATACCTGCTGGGCTTCACCAACGAGGCGAAGATCTCCGAGCTGCAGTCCAAGGCCGCGCGCCTGGAAATCAAGGTGCAGGACGCCAAGAAGGCGGCGGATGACCGCAGCGCCGCCAAGGCCAAGGTGCTGGCCAAGGCGCAGCTGCTCGGCGCGCTGATCGAGGACGAGCGCACCTTCGCGCAGCTGGATGCAGCCCCCGCGCTCCAGGCGCTGCGCCGCAGCGAGCAGAAGCTGGGCGACGCGCTCACGCTCTCCGGGGATTCCTCCCGGGTCCGCGCGCAGATCGAGGCCGCCAAGGCCGAGTCCGAGCAGCTGGTCGGAGACCTGGCGCTGGTCCGCTCCCGCGCCGGCGAGCTGGGCCTGCAGATCGAGCGGGCCGAAAAGGTCCTGGCCACCGGTCCCGCGGACAGCGGCGACTGGCTGGAGCGGGTCCCGGCGGCGCTGCGCGGCCACGAGCTGCTCGGCGGGTTGCTGGAAACCATCGGCGCCGGCAGCAGCCCGGCCTCCGAAGAGATCTCCAGCGCCTTTGCCGAGGTCAAGCTGCAGCTGGCGGGCCAGCTGAGCGAGCTGACAGCCCAGCGCCAGGAGATTGGCGGCGCGCTGAGCGAGACCTTCCGCCGTTTCGCCCGCGAATTCGGCGGCTCCCACGCGCAGACCCACGGCACCTCCCCGGAGGCCGCGGAGCACTACGCCCAGCTGCATGAGCAGATCGTCGCCGACGGCCTGCCGCACCACGAGGCGCAGTTCCGCGAATACTTCGCCAACCGCTCCTACGAACGTTTCAGCGACCTGCTGCAGCTGCTGGACGAGGAGCGCCGGATGATTTCCGAGCGCATCAAGCCGCTGAACCAGATCCTCGGCGAGGTGGCCTTCGAGCACGGCTCGCTGCTGCGCCTGGAGGTGGAAAGCTCCATCCCGGTGGAGGCCGCCACCTTCCGCAAGGACCTGAAGAACGCGCTGCAGGACGCCTACACCACCAAGGACGAGGGCAAGCTGGCCAGCTCCTACCAGGCGCTGGAGGCGCTGGTCTCGGCGCTGAGCGACCCGGGCCTTTCGGCCTGGCGTTCAACGGTGCTTGACGTGCGCCAGCATGTGGTGATCAGCTGCAACGAGCACAAGCCGAACGGCGAGGTGGAGACCGGTCTGGAACCTGGCACCCTTTCCGGCGGCGAGGGGCAGCGCTTCACCTCGTTCATCATGGGCGCCGCGCTGGCCTACCAGCTCGGCTTCGCCACCGCCGGGTTCACGTCCTTCGGCACGGTGATGATCGACGAGGCGTTCATCCAGGCCAACTCCGAATATGCCGCGGCGGGCATCCGCGCGCTGCAGGAATTCGGTTTCCACCTGGTGCTGGCAGCCCCGGAGGACAAAATCGACCTGAGCCGCCACCTGGGATCCATCACGGACATCATCAAGCATCCGGGATCCAACATCTCGGGCTTCGTCACCACCGGCCGGTCCCCGGCCATGGCCACCACCATCACGCTGCGCTAGCTGCGCGGCACAGCGCGGGGCCCGCAGGACGTTCCGCCACGCATCCGGCAAAGCGTCCTGCGGGCCCTTGCCTGCCTTCGGCGTGGCTACTGCATCTGTTCCCGGATCCGCTGCGGGATCATGCTTACCCGGGTGACCAGCGTCTGCGGGGCGAACTCGGGATCGATGCATTCGTCCCAGTACTCCAGGTGCTTCTCATCGAGCCAGTGCGCCGAGTCGCGGACCTCGGTACCGCCGTGGCCCTGGATGCTGTACCAGTACAGGTATTCGGCCCCGTCCAGCGTCTCGCTGAAAATCGTCTCGACGTACATCCGCTCCCCCTCCAGAGTTTCCAGCACCGCCGGCATATTGGAATTCAGGAACTGCAGCCATTGGTCGACTCGTTCGGTTTTGCCTGGTTTCACGCGAAATCGCATCAGCTCAATGTTCATTGAACCAACGGTATACGAGCAACGCCCGGGTCCGATGACGTGAAGTCATCGGCCCCGGGCGTCTGCCTGCCGGTCGCGAGGCGCCGGGCTACTCGGTCGCCAGCCCCTGGACCGGGGAGAGCTTCGCGGCGCGGCGTCCCGGGGTCACCGAGGCCAGCAGGGCGGCCACGATGCTGACCACCAGCACCAGGCCCAGCTGCAGCCACGGGATCTCGTAGGACATCTCGCCGACCGCAGAGAGCGTGGCATGCGCGCCGAGCAGTCCGTAGACCACGCCGAGCACCAGACCCAGCAGGGCCGCCACGCCGCCGATCAGCACGGCTTCCTGGGCCAGCATGGCCCGCAGCTGCTTCTTCTTCAGGCCCAGGGCCCGCAGCAGCGAGTTCTCGCGGGTGCGTTCGAGCACCGAGAGGCTGAGCGTGTTGGCCACGCCGATCAGCGCGATCAGCACCGCCACGGCCAGCAGGGCGGACACGATGGCCAGCAGCACGTCGATGACCTGGGAGAACATGGCGTTCTGCACCACGCCACCGTCGATCATGTACGACTCGACGTTGGCCACATCGGCGATCTGCTCCACCAGGGCGGTGATGTCGGCGTTGGACAGGTCGGGGGCCGCCTTGATCAGCACGCCGCCGTACTCGTTCTCCGAGTCGGCCAGCTTCAACGATTCCAAGGTGTCCTTGGTGACCAGGTACTGGTACAGCGCCGCGGAGGACACCTTGACGTCCAGTTCCCTGCCGCCGACGGTCAGCTTCTTGGGCTGTTCTTCTGTGCCGGTGTTGAAGCGGATGATCTGCCCGTCCGCCGGCACGATGCTCTGGTCCAGCACGGTCTTGGAGAAGCCCTGCGGATCGACGCCCATCAGCTGTACCGGGGCTTCGTCCTCCCGGCCCTTGATTTCCGCGGTGCCGGCCACGAAGGTCGAGGTTTCCTCGATGCCGTCCAAGGAGGCCAGCTCGCGGGCCAGTTCCTGGGTCTTCGCGTCGTCGACCTGGCGCTCATACAGCGAGAGGGTCAGATCCACGGGGAACTCTCCGGCCAGGGAAGTGTTCAGGCTGGCCTTGGCCGTCTGTCCGCCGACCATGATCATGGAAACCAGAGTGACGCCGATCAGCAGGGCCGTGGCGGTGGCGGTGGTGCGGCCCGGGTTGCGCACTGCGTTCAGGGCGGCGAGCTTGCCAGCCACCGAGCGCCCGGCCACCAGCTTGCCGATGCCGAAGACGCTGGCCGGGACGAACAGCGATGCGAGCATCAGGATGCCCGGGAAGGAGAGCAGGCCGCCGAGGAAGGCGATGGGCAGCGAACCGTCGATCGCTCCCCAGGCCAGCAGCCCGGCGCCGGCCAGGCCCAGCAAGATCCCGATGACGATGCGCAGCTTGCCGGCGCGGTTTTTCACGCTCGCCGCGTCGAAGGGACGCAGGGCCGCCAGCGGGGCGAGCTTCATGGCGCGGCGGGCCGGCAGGCTCGCGGCGATGACGGTCATTGCGATGCCCACGACCACCGGGATCACCAGGCCCTTGGCATCCAGCGCCAGCGTGGCGTAGGACAGGCTCGGCACCATCACGTGCAGCAGCTGGATCAGGCCTGCCATCAGCGCGACGGCCAGGGCCACGCCGATCGCCGAGGCGACGATGCCGATGACCAGGGCCTCGATGAGCACGGAGCTGCGGATCTGCTTGCGCTTGGCGCCCAGGGTGCGCAGCAGCGCCAGTTCGCGGGTGCGCTGGGCGATCACCACGTTGAAGGTGTTCACCACGACCAGGCCGGTGACCACCAGGGCGACCAGGGCGAACACCAGCAGCACCACGGTGAGCTGGTCGGTGCCGTCCGTCAGCATGGCGACGTCCTTGATGACCTTTTCATCGGCGGTCAGTACCGAGACGTCCCTCATCTGGTGCTCGGCGAAGTACGCGGCCAGCGCCTGCTGGGCGGCCGGGAGGGAGTCCTTGGCATCGATCACGATGTTCTGGAAGGAACCGGAATCGCCGGCGATCTTCGCCCAGACGGATTCCGGCAGGCCCACCATGGCGTAGCCGGAGAGCTGCGGATCGGTGCTGGTGCGCTGGATGCCCACCACCTTCATGTCCTTGGTGGACTCGGAGGTGGTCAGGCCGACGGTGTCCCCCACCGAGACCTTCATGCGATCGGCGTGCTCGTCGTCGAGGATGACCTCGTCGGCGTTCAGCGGGGCACGGCCTTCGAGCAGCTCCATGCCGCCGAGGTTCTGCTCGGCGGACACCGGCTGGAGCAGCACGCCATAGCCGTCGTCCGCGGTGTGCAGTTCACCGGTTTCGTAGGCGGTGCCGTAGGCGGTGGAGATCTCCGGGAGCTTGCGGATGTCCTCGACCTGTTCCATGGCCAGTTCGGTGTACTCGAAGTCGGGATCGTCCTCGGGCACCAGTTCCCAGTCCTGGAAGGCGACCAGGTCGGCGTTCTTGTAGGTGTCGCCCAGCGAGTTCTTCAAGGTCGCGCGGGTCGAGGTGTTCACGGCCAGGGTGGCCGCGAGGAAGGCGGTGCCGATGGCGACGGCCAGGACCACGGCGATATAGCGCCGTGCATAGGTCTTGATATTGGCGAGGGCTACGTGCAGCATCGACTACTCCGCCAGCGAGGCCAGTGCCTCGGTCACGGTGGCCACGGTCGGGTCATCCAGCTGGCCCACGATGCTGCCGTCCTTCATCAGCAGCACGGTGTCCGCGTAGGAGGCGGCGGCCGGGTCGTGGGTGACCATGATGATGGTCTGGCCCATTTCGCGGGTCGAGGTGCGCATCAGCGAGAGCACCTCGGCCCCGGTGCGGGAGTCCAGGTTGCCGGTGGGCTCGTCGCCGAAGACGACCTCGGGGCGGGTGAGCAGGGCGCGCGCCACGGCGACGCGCTGCTGCTGGCCGCCGGAAAGCTCGTGCGGCTTGTGGCTCAGGCGGTCGCGCAGGCCCAACGCGTCGATGACGGTGTTGAACCATTCGCGGTCGTGGCTCTTGCCGGCCAGCGACAGCGGCAGCAGGATGTTGTCCTTGGCGTTGATGGTCGGGACCAGGTTGAAGGACTGGAACACGAAGCCGATCTGCTCGCGGCGCATCATGGTCAGCTCGTCGTCGTTCAGGTTCATCAGGTCGCGGCCGCCGATGATGATCTCTCCGGCGTCCGCGGTGTCCAGCCCGGCCAGGCAGTGCATCAGCGTGGACTTGCCGGAGCCCGAGGGGCCCATGATGGCGGTGAAGCGGGAACGGGCAAAGGCGACGTCTACTGTCCGCAGCGCCTCCACGCGGGTGCTGTCATGTCCGTAGCTTTTGGTCAGACCTCGGGCGCAGACCGCGTATTCGGTAAGGGGCAGAGTTTCAGATGTCATGTTCCAAGACTATAAAAGGCCAAGAGAAACCCGTATCGGCCGACAGGCCGGTCTTGGATGCCGCCGGCTCATACCTGGGTATGAGCCGGCATCCTGGACGCTGGTTCCGCGGGTGCGCGCCGCCCGGTCAGCACCCTGTATGGCGCTCGGTGACGCTGTGCGATTCCGGTTCGATCTGGAAGGTCGAGTGCTCGATGCTGACCTCGAAGTGCGCTGCCACGCACTGCTGCAGGTTGCGCAGCAGGCCCCCGGCAGCGTCCGCGTCGAACATCTCGTTCTTGACCACCACGTGCGCGGTGAGCACCGGCAGGTTGGAGGCGATCTGGCTGGCGTGCAGGTCGTGCACGGCGAGCACGCCCGGCTGGCCTTCCAGGTGGGTGCGCACCGCGCCCAAGTCCAGGCCGCGCGGGGTGGATTCGAGCAGGATGTGCGTGGTTTCCTTCAGCAAGGTGGCGGCGCGGGGCACGATCAGCGCGCTGATCAGCAGCGCAGCCACGGAATCGGCGCGCATCCAGCCGGTCAGCGCGATCACCACGGCCGCGACGATCACGGCGACCGAACCCAGCGCGTCATTGACGACTTCCAGGAAGGCCGCGCGCATGTTCAGGTTGTGGCCCCGTCCCCCGGCGATGATCAGCATGGAGGCGATGTTGCCGAGCAAACCGATGATGCCGAAGACCAGCAGCCCGGCGGGCTGGACCTCCGGCGGGTCGAAGAGCCGCTGGACCGCGTCCACCGCGGCGTAGATGCCCACGGCCAGCAGCAGCGCCGACTGCAGGGTCGCGGAGAGCACCTCGGCCCGGCGGAAGCCCCAGGTGCGTTTCATGGTGGGCTTGCGCATGATCAGGTTGGCAGCGGTCAGCGCCATCAGCAGCCCGGCGGTGTCGGTGAGCATATGCGCCGCGTCCACCAGCAGGGCCAGCGAGTTGGTCATGATCGCGCCGATGACCTCCGCGACCAGGATGCTGGCGGTGATGCCCAGCGCCCAGGCCAGCCGGGTCCGGTTGGTGGCGGAATGGTCGTGGGAATGCTCGTGGGAGTGGTCGTGGCCCATGGAGCTACACCCCGCCTTCCGGAGAGGGGTGGCCCTCATGCCACTGGTGGTTGCGGTTGGCCGGGCGCCCCAGGCGCAGCGCCTGGCTCTGCACGGCGGCCAGGTCCTGGGCGTGGCTCAGGGAGTACAGGCTCGCGCGGCCCTGGCTGCGGACGCTGACCAGGCCGCTGTCCTTCAGGCAGGAAAGGTGCGCGCTGACGGTGCTCTGCGCCAGGCCCAGATGCTCGGTGAGGTCTTTGACCTTGTGCTCACCGGTTTTCAGGTGCTCAAGGATCAATAGCCGCGTGGGGTCGGCCAGCGCATGGAACAGCGCCGCGAGCTGCAGGCGCTGCTGGGCCTCTTCCATTGCATCGATCTGTGACTCTATTATCGCCATATGACGATGATAGCATTTCAGGCCGCCGCGCAACAGGGTCGCTCAATCCCGGCGCCATCTGCCAATGGCAAGATGGAGGAATGAGCAACGACCTGATCATTGGCGATGACGGGCTGGCCCGGCCGCTGTGGGCTTCGAGCAACGAGATGCTGCGCCGGTACTACGACACCGAATGGGGCATGCCGATCACCGACGAGACCGGGCTCTTCGAGCGGCTGAGCCTGGAGTGCTTCCAGTCGGGCTTGTCCTGGGCGATCATCCTGTCCAAGCGCGAGGCGTTCCGCGACGCCTTCGCGCAGTTCGACCCGGAAAAGGTCGCCCTGTTTTCCGAAACGGATTTCGAGCGGCTCATCGAGGATCCGCGCATCGTGCGCAACCGGTTGAAGATCCGCGCCACGATCGCCAATGCGCAGGCCACCCTGGCCCTGCGCGACGAGGGTGGGCTGGCGCAGCTCATCTGGTCGCACCAGCCGGAGCAAACCCCCAGACCGCGCGCCATGTCGGAGATCCCTACGCAAAGCGAGGAGTCCAAGGCGCTGGCCAAGGAATTGAAGAAGCGCGGCTTCAAGTTCGTGGGGCCGACCACCATGTTCGCCCTCATGGAAGCCGTGGGCATGGTCGACACCCACCTGCTCGGGTCCCATCGCCGCGGCACCTCCGGGATCTGGCCCCGGTAGGCTTCCCGCCGCGCGGTGTCGGCCGCGACGGCATAAAAAATGAAACCTGCCAGGGTGTGCGATCCCGGCAGGTCTCATTTTTCTGCGACTCGGCTGACTGAGCAGGTCAGCCGCTTCCCTATTCCCCTTATTTCAAGCCGGCTAAGCCGACCACCAGAGCAGGATGAGCATTTCCTGGCTCGCGGTGAACAAGCCGATTCGCATCGGTCAAGTTTGCAGCTTCTCCCGACCACACACGGGAGAAGCTCTTGAATAAGCATAACCCGGCAGTGGGCAATAACGTCAACCCCTGCATGCTAATTTAATAAAAATTAACTTAGGTGACTCTAACTTCTCTGGAGCGGAGCTTCTTCGAAGATCTGGCCGACCGGGCTGCGCTTCTCCGCCTGGAAGTCGTCTTCCGCGCGACCGAAGGCCCAGTAGGCGGAAAGCGACATGTCACGGCGGTCCACGCCGCGCTCGTTGTAGAAGTAGCCACGCAGCTTCTTGGTCACTTCGCGCTCGCCATGGGAGAAGACCTGCACCGTGCCCTCGGGCCACGGGTAGTCGCGCACCACGGACTCCAGCTTGGTGTTCTCGGGGGTGAAGGCTCCGTTGCGGTGAACCCAGCGGATCTCCACGCCGGCCGGGGCCTTGAGGTCCATCTCGTCCTCGGCGGCGGAAACCTCGATGATCGCGACGCCTCGCATGTGCTCGGACATGGATTCCAGCGCCGCGGCAATGGCCGGGATGGCCGTCTCGTCGCCGACCAGGAAGTGGAAGTCGAATTCCTCCTTCGGGTAGTACAGGCCGCCGGGGCCGGAGAAGCAGACGGTGTCGCCGATCTGGGCGTCCCGGGCCCAGGGGCCGGCCAATCCTTCGTCGCCATGGACCACAAAATCCACCTGGATGGTTCCGGCTTCCGCGTCGCTGCTGCGCACGGTGTAGGTGCGCCGCACCGGCAGGTCCTGCATGTCCAGCTTCTCGCGCAGCTCATCCATGTCGTAGGGAGGAGTTAGACCGAGCTCCGGCTTGGCGAACAGGATCTTGATGTAGCGGTCGGTGACCGGCTTGTCGACGAAGGTCTCGAAGCCCGGGCCGCCGAGGGTCAGGCGCACCAGGTGCGGAGCAATCTGCTCGCGCTTCATGACCTGCAGTACGGTCTGCGGACGGGCAGCGCGCCCGCCACCCTGCGGGCGTTCGGCTTGGGGATTGGCCACGGTAGCACTTCCTATCTGAATAAGACTAGATAACTCAATCCTAATTCACCCAAGCCGTGCGCCCTACTTTGCGAAGGTCGGCGCCC
Organism: Arthrobacter sp. 'calajunan'; assembly: GCF_046940185.1. NCBI lineage: Bacteria > Bacillati > Actinomycetota > Actinomycetes > Micrococcales > Micrococcaceae > Arthrobacter > Arthrobacter sp. 'calajunan'. The sequence goes on along the minus strand of NZ_JBKZDY010000016.1, from coordinate 13,452 downwards.
CTTCGAACGCCGCGAGCCCCTGGCGCTCGGCCTCGCTCAGGCGCTGGACGCGGCCCACCGCCGGGTCGAAATAGGCCAGGGTGGTGGCGGCCTTGACGCAGAGGTAGTCCTCGATGGGGTCGCGGAATTCGTAGCAGATCTCGAAGCTGGCCGGCTTGATGTTGGCCACCCACAGATCCACGTTCACCGGGACGTTGCGGTATTCCAGCGGCCGCGAATAGCGCACGCGGTGCTCGACCACGAGGATCTGCACCCCGGCAGGCACCGCGGAGAAGATATCCGCCTTCGGGTCCATGCCCGGCGCCCCGGTGCCGCCCGGCACGCCGAACCCGGCGATGCGCGCCTCCTCCATCAGCCTGATCAAGTTCACGTTGTTCACGTGGCCGTAGGCGTCCATGTCGCCCCAGCGCATGGGCACCTGGACCCGCAGCGGTGCACCGCTCATTAGTCTTCCTCCTGGAAATCGGTATCGAAATCGACCAGCCCGAGCCGGGCCAGCCCCTGGAGGATCCGCGCCCCGTCGGGCTCATAGACCCAGGGGATCCCCGGCGTGGTGCGCCACAGCTCCTGCGAGCGGCCGCCGGCCAGCACCGCCTCGGAAGGGGTCAGCTGGCGGATCACGATGGCGCGCACGTGCTCCGGGTAGCGGCGGGCGAACTCGGCGTAGATCGCCGGGTCGTGCTGCCCGTCATCGCCGATCAGCACCCAGGAGATGTTCGGGAATTCCTCGGCCAGCCGGCGCAGCTGGTCGACCTTGTGCTGCTGGCCGCTGCGGAACCAGGCCCGGTCGGTCGGCCCCCAGTCGGTCAGCAGCAGCGGTCCGCGCGGGTAGAGGTTGCGCGACATGAAGCGCTGCAGCGTCTGCGCGACGTTCCACGCACCGGTGGACAGGTAGATGGTGGGGCTGTGCGGGTGCTCCTTGAGGATGTACTGCATCATCACCGCCATGCCCGGGGTTGCCACGCGCGCATGCTCGGAGAGCACAAACGAGTTCCAGGCGGCCAGCAGCGGGCGCGGCAGCGCGGTGACCACCACGGTGTCGTCCACGTCGCTGATCACGCCGAAGCGCTGGCTCTCGTCGATGACCAGGATTTTCGCGCTGGCGTCATCGCCGTCGTGGGCGCGCAGCGAGACCTCGTGCCACCCGGGGTCCAGGTCCACCGCCAGCTTCGCGTCGATGACCCCGCCGCGGTCGGCCTGCACCTCGAAGCGCTGGCCCGCCACCTCGATGGAGACCTTGCCGCCCGGCAGGATCGGGGACGTGAAATTCCGGAAACCGCGGATGCCGTCGGCGATGACCTGCGCCTGGTGGTGGCCGTCCTCGAAGGCGCCGGGCTTGGCGAGCACCACCCGCGCGAGCACGCGGATCCAGCCGCCGGCGCTGCTGGCGTAGCCGTAGCCGAGGTAGGGCAGGATGACCGGACCCAAGCCCTTGCGTTCCGCGTTGCGGACCCTCCAGCGGTGGTAGCCGTCCTCGAACCGGGAGGCGACATGGCGCGCAACTCCGTCGCTTGCAGCGTGACTCATGCTCCAAGTCTTTCATGCCTGCCGTCGGCAGGCTTGACCAATCACAATGTGTCGCAGACCTTGCGGTTTTCTACTTTACGTAGAAAGATCAGAGTATGAAATACGATCACGACAACAACCATCCGGTCCTCGTCCTGAACGAGGAGCAGTCCTGGGAACTTCTGGCCCATACCTCGCACGGTCGCGTTGCCACCTCCGTCGCAGGTGATGTCGATATCGTCCCGGTCAACTACGGGGTCCACAAGGGCAAGCTCTTCCTGCGCACCGCACCGGGCAACAAGCTGGCATCCATGACCATCAACGACAAGGTGGCCTTCGAAGCCGACGGGATCCTCGCCGACGAAGCGTGGTCCGTTGTGGTGCACGGCTCCGCCGAGGTGCTCGAGCACGAGGCCGACATCCAGGAAGCCCGCGAAAGCGGCGTGAGCCCTTGGGTTCCGACGCAGAAGGACTTCTGGATCCGCATCCACGTCCGCTCCATCTCCGGGCGCCACTTCCAGCTCGGCGAGCAGCCCGAGGTCGGGCAGTAGGCGCCAGCAGCCATTAAACGCAAGACCCGCAGCACCGGTTGGCGCTGCGGGTCCTGCGTATGCCCGAAACGGGCGGGGGCTCAGCCCTTGTACGGGTAGAAGCCCTCGCCGCTCTTGCGGCCCAGCTTGCCGGCCTGGACCTTCTCGACGATCAGGGCGTGGGGCTTGTCCGCCTCCAGCCCGGTCTCCTCGAACGTGGCCTGCGCGATGAAGTCCACCACATCCAGGCCCACCAGGTCCATCAGCTCGAACGGGCCCATCGGGTGGCCCAGCGCGGTGCGGGCAGTGGTGTCGATGTCCTCGATGCTGGCCACCCCGGCCGCGGCCAGGTCCAGCGCCTCGCGGTTGATGGCGCCCATCATGCGGTTGGCGATGAAGCCCGGGATCTCCTTGTTCACCAGCACCGGCTGCTTGGCCAGGCGCTTGGCGACCGCAGTGACCGCCTCTACGGTGGCGTCGCTGGTCTGCTCGTTGCGCACGACCTCCACGCACTTCATGACCAGGGCCGGGTTGAAGAAGTGCATGTTGCACACCAGTTCGGGGCGTCCGCTGGCCGCGGCGATGCGCGAGGAAGGCAGGGTCGAGGAGTTGGTCGCCAGGATGGCGTGGGCCGGAGCGGCCTGGCCGAGCTGCGCGAAGATCTGCTCCTTGATGTCCAGGCGTTCCACCGCGGCCTCGATGACCAGATCCGCCTGCGCGGCGGAGCTGGCCAGGTCGGTGGACTGGGTCAGCAGCCCCAGCGCCCGATCGGCCTCATCCTGGCTCAGCTTGCCCTTGGCCACGCGGGAGGCGGCCCAGCCCTCCAGCTCGGTGCGGGCTGCGGCCAGGGCCTGCTCGGAAATGTCCTGCAGGATGGTCGTGTAGCCTCCCAGCGCGCAACTCATGGCAATTTGCCGTCCCATGGTTCCTGCGCCAATTACCAGAATGCGTTCGATCGTCATTGATTCCTCTGTTTTCTGCTCGGGTACTGTTACGTCACTAGCCGCGCAGGTACACCGTGGTGGTGTGCGTGTAGAACTCGCGCGCGGCGGCGCCCTGCTCCTTGGGACCATAGCCTGAGGCCTTGGCTCCGCCGAACGGAACGTGCGGGTCGGCACCCGCTGATTCCGAATTTACATGCAAAATCCCCACATCGAGAGTCTGTTGCGCGGCCAGCGCCACAGACAGGTCGCGGGTGAACAGCGCCAGGCTCAGCCCGAACTGAGAGTCCTCCGCGGCCTCGAAGGCCTCCTCGGTCCCGTTCACGCGCACTACGGAAAGCACCGGAGCGAAGAATTCCTCGCGCCAGGCGGTGTTCGCGCGTCCGGCCGGCCCGGCCGGCAGTTCCAGGATGGTCGGCGCCATGAAGCTACCGCCGTTCGGAGCCTTGCCGGAGTAGGCCACGGTGGCGCCTTCGGCGATCGCCTTGTCCACCCCGGCGCGCACCGAGACCGCGGCCTTGGCGTCCACCAGCGGGCCCATGTGCACGGAAGGATCCAGCGGATCGCCGGTCACCCAGGAATCCAGGCGGCCGGTGAGCTTGGCCAGGAACTCCTCGGCAATCGACTCGTCCAGGATCAGCCGGCTGGTGGCGGTGCACTTCTGACCGGTGGAGCGGAAGGCGCCGAACAGCACCTGCTCGCTGGCCAGGTCCAGGTCCGCATCAGCCAGCACCACGGAGGCGTTCTTCCCGCCCATTTCAGCCTGCACCGGGATGCCGCGGGCGGCGCCGGCGGCGCACAGCCGACGGCCCACCCCGGTGGAACCGGTGAAGCTCAGCGCGTCAAGGTGCTCGTGCTCCATGATCGCATCGCCCAGCGAGCCCGGTCCGATGACCAGGTTCAGCACGCCGGCCGGCAGGCCGGCGTGGGCCAGGGCCTCCACCAGGCGCACCGCCAGCAGCGGCACCAAGCTGGCAGGCTTGAACACCACGGTGTTGCCGAAGACCAGCGCCGGGGCGATCTTCCAGGCCGGGATGGCGATCGGGAAGTTGAACGGGGTGATTACGCCGACCACGCCCAGCGGCTTGTGGGTGACCATGATCTGCTCCCCGGCGCGCGGGGACTGGTACACGGTGCCGGCGGCGCGCTCGGCCTCCGCGGCGTAGTAGGTCAGTATCTGCGCGGCGCGCAGCACCTCGCCCACGCCTTCGGCCTTGGTCTTGCCTTCCTCGGCGGAAAGCTGCTCGCCGAAGCTGGCGGAGTTCTCCTGCAGGTAGGCGGCCGCCTTGACCAGGATCGCCCCGCGGGCGGCCATCGGGGTGGCCGCCCAGGACTTCCGGGCCGCTTCGGCGGCCTGGAATGCCTGGTCGATCTGGTCCGCGCTGGCGGCGTTGCCGGAGGCCAGGACCACGGCGGAGTCCGAGGCGCTCTGCGTGGTGATCATGCCGCCTTCGCCTTGCACCCAGACACCGTTGATGTACTGGTCGAGCTGGGCGAGCAGGTTTGCGGAGGTCGATAGGGTCATCGAAATATGCCTTCTCTCGTGCGGTTCGGCCGGTTTAGCGGAAGGCCGGAACGCCGGTCAGCTTGTTGCCCAGGATCAGGGTGTGGACCTCGTCGGTGCCCTCATAGGTGCGCACGGATTCCAGGTTGTTGGCGTGGCGCAGCGGCGAGTAGTCGAGGGTGATGCCGTTGCCGCCCAGGATGGTGCGGGCCTCGCGGCAGATCTCGATGGCTTCGCGGCAGTTGTTCAACTTGCCCACGGAGATCTGGTGCAGGTCCAGGGTGCCGGCGTCCTTCTGGCGGCCGATGTGCAGCGCCAGCAGGAAGCCCTTGTTGATTTCCAGTGCCATGTCCACCAGCTTCTGCTGGGTCAGCTGGTAGCCGGCCAGCGGCTTGTCGAACTGCAGGCGCTCCTGCGAGTACTTCAGGGCGACCTCGAAGGCATCGCGGGCGGCGCCCATGGAGCCCCAGATGATGCCGTAGCGCGCTTCATTCAGGCAGGAGAACGGACCCTTCAGGCCCTTGACCTCGGGCAGCACTGCCGAGCCCGGCAGGCGCACGTCGACCAACTCGATTTCGCACTGGATCGAGGCGCGCATGGACAGCTTCGGCTCGATCGGGGTGGCCTTGTAGCCCGGGGTGCTGGTCGGCACCACGAAGCCGCGGATGCCCTCGTCGGTCTGCGCCCAGATCACTGCGACCTTGGCGACGTTGGCCAGGCCGATCCAGCGCTTGGAGCCGTTCAGCACCCAGTCGTCGCCGTCGCGGCGGGCGAAGGTCTTCATGCTGGACGGGTCCGAGCCCGCGGTCGGCTCGGTCAGGCCGAAGCAGCCGATGGCCTCGCCGGCGGCCATCTGCGGCAGCCACTCCCGCTTCTGCTCCTCGGAGCCGTGCTTGTAGATGGCGCTCATGGCCAGCGAACCCTGCACCGAGACGAAGGTGCGCAGGCCCGAGTCGCCGGCTTCCAGCTCCGCTCCGGCCAGGCCGTACTCCACGGCCGAGCGTCCGGCGCAGCCGTAGCCGTCCAGGTGCATGCCCAGCAGGCCGAGCTTTGCCATTTCCGGCACGATCTCCAGCGGGAAGACTGCGTCCTCGTACCAGCGGGCGATGTTCGGCTTGATGCTCTCGTTGACGAAGCCGCGCACCGAGTCGCGCAGGGCGAGCTCTTCGCTGGTCAGCAGCGCGTCGAAGTTGATCAGGTCTGCCGGGTCCAAAACGCGTTCTGCCAGTGCCATGGTGGTCTCCTTGAAGAGGTGTTGAAACGTGGGGTTCGGCGTCTTGCCGTCCCGTTGGCCGGGACTGCGTCACACACCGTCGAATTGCTTACCTCTGAAATTACGCAACAATTGTGATTCGCGCCTTAGACATTCTGTACAAGAGGATCCGGTTTGTCGGATACTTTTTCTATGATCACACTTCTTCAGCTCGGCACCGCCCTCGCGTCGGACCTGGAGCCCGGTCCATCGGGCCGCTACAGCACCACCCCGATTGCCGGCGTCCACGTCTCCGAGCTGGAGGACCCGACCCCGTATCTTTCGGGCGGCGAGCTGCTGCTGACCACCGGGATGATTTTCGCCCGCGGCCAGGTCGACCCGGCCGTCTACGTGCGGCGGCTTCAGGAGAAGTCGGTCAAGGTCCTGGGCATCGGGCTGGGGCCCTCGCTCACCGCCATCCCGCCGGCGCTGGCCGCGGCCTGCGCGGAAGCGAAACTGGAAGTGGTGGTGGTCCCGGACCAGGTGCCGTTCCAGAACGTTTCGCGCGCCTACTGGAATCTGGCCATGCGCAGCAGCAATGCCGACCTGATGGATTCGCTGGGCACCCAGACCGCCATGGCGCGAGCTGCCATGCGCCCCGACGCGGTTCCCGCGGTGGTGCGCGGGCTGGCGCAGTCGCTGGGCGGCTGGGCGGCCTACGTGCCGCGCTTCGGCGAGGGAGAAACCGTCTGGCCCCCGTCCGCCGAGCAGTTCATGCCCAAGGTGCGGCGGGAAACGCACCGCATCGACAAGCTGGAGGCGCCCAGCACCGCGACCTTCGAGATCCTGAACCAGCCGGTGGTGCTGTATCCGGTGCTGGTCAATGCGCAGGTGTACGGGGTGCTCTCGCTCGGTCCGGGCCGGCGGCTGACCCCGGCGGACCGGCAGGTCATCACGACGGTTTGCGTGCTGCTGGCCATGCGCTCGCGCCAGCGCGAGCAGCAGGCCGAGTCCACCGCGGTGCTGGGCAGCGCGGTGGCCAAGCTCGCGGTGCGCGGGCAGCTGGAAGCGGCCAGGATGCTGGCCGAGGATTCGGGACTGCCCGATGTCCCCTCGACGCTGCGGTTGCTGGCGTTGCGCGCGCAGGGAAGCATCCCGGTGTCATTCGCCGCCGAGTCGGCCCGCGGGCTGCTGGGCCCGGAACCCTACGACCTGGGGCCGGCGTTGAAGGCCACGCCCTTCGTGTTCGAACACGAGTCGTCCTTGATTGCCCTGCTTGACGCGTCGCTGGTGGCCCCGCTGGGCGAGCGCCCCTTCGATGATCTGGAGGGCACCGAGTTCCAGGTGCTTGGCTTCTCCCCCGAGAACCAAAACCAGATCCCTGAAACGGCCGCCGTGCTCTCCGCCCAAATCCACGGAGCGCAGATCCCCGCCATCTTCCAGGCGCTGCGCGCGGCGATTGCGCGGGCGCCGAAGGGCATGCTGACGCATCTGGGTTCCAGCGACGAATCCAAGGCGTCCAACTGGGTCAAGGCGCTGCACGAGTATGCCAGGGCGGACCTGGTGGCCACGGTGACCAGCTACCTGCGCCATCGCGGCACCTGGGAAGAGGCGGCCCGGGAACTGGGGCTGCACCGCAACACGCTGCGCTACCGGATGCAGCTGGTGAATTCGCTGATCGGCGTGGATGTGGATGACCCGGACGTTTCAGCGCACCTGTGGCTTGCGCTGCGGCACGCTGAAACGCACGGATTCTAGGAACCGGCCCTAGACGGTAGCGGCGGCCCCCAGCCATCCGCGCACCACGTCATTGTGCTCGCCGAGCTTGGGCGGGGCCTGGCGCGGGGTGTCCAGCGCCGGGGTCCAGATGGCCGGGTGGCGCACCTGTTCGCCGACCGCGGCGCCCTGCGCGTCCAGCACTTCGATGGTGGGCTCCAGGCCCAGCAAGGCGGCGTAGTCCAGGCCTTCGGCGATGTTCGCGACCTTGCCGGCCGGCACGCCGACCTCGGTCAGGCGGCTTTGCCAATTGGCGCCGGTGTCGGCGCGCAGGGCCTGTTCCAGCAACGGGATGAGCTCCTCGCGGTGCGCGACGCGCTGGGTGTTGGTGGAGAACTTCGCATCGCCGCTCAGCTCGGGAACCCCGAGCTCGGCGCACAGCTTGACGAACTGGCCGTCGTTGCCGCAGGCCACGGCCACCGAGCCGTCCTGGCAGTCCAGCAGCTGGTAGGGAACGATGGACGGGTGCGCATTGCCCATGCGCCCGGCGATCTTCCCCGCGCCGAGGTAGGCCTGGCCCTGGTTGGCCAGCGCGCCCTGCAGGCTGGAGAGCAGGTTGACCTCGATGTGCGCACCGCGGCCGGTCTTCTGCCGGTTCTGCAGCGCCGCGAGGATCGCGATGGTGGCGTCCTTGGCGGTGAGCACGTCAACCAGCGCCACGCCGGCCTTCATCGGGTCCGCATCAGCTTCGCCGGTAATGGACATCAGCCCGCCCAGGGCCTGCACGATGAAGTCGTAGCCGGGGATCTTGGATCCGCCCGCCGACCCGAAGCCGGTGATCGAGGCGTAGATCAGCGACGGGTTCAGCTCCGAGAGCTCCTCGTAGCCCAGGCCCATCTTGTCCATGCCGCCGGTGATGAAGTTTTCCACCAGCACGTCGGCCTTGGAAACCAGGTCTCGGGCGACCTCGCGGTCCTGCTCGTTGCGCAGGTCCAGCGCGATGGACTGCTTGTTGCGGTTGACCGATTCGAAGTAGGTGGCGCCGGTCGCGGAGAATGGCGGGCCCCAGCTGCGGGTGTCATCCCCGGTTTCCGGGCGTTCGACCTTGATGACGCGCGCACCCAGGTCGGCGAGCGTCATGGTGCTCAGGGGTCCGGCGAGAACCCGGGAAAAGTCAGCGACGACAATTCCTTCCAATGGTCGAAGTCCGCTCATGATGCTCCCCTACTCGTTGATTTCGTCCTTCTCTACCCTAGGTGTGCGCGCCGTCACGAGCTTGGGTTGTTCTGCCCAAGTTCTTGTGAAGAATGCACAAAAGCTCGGACGGTTTACCGTCGCACAGACGCCCGGCGGCGGCTACGGGGCTGCCGGTTCGGGGTGCAGCGCGTCGCGGATCAGCTGCGAGCTGCGCTCATTGCCGAAGCTGAAGGAGCCGGTGGCGTCGATCCGGCCCAACACCTCGGTTCCGGCCGGCGTGGATTCAAGCCGCCAGTCGGTTTCCTTGTCCATGTTGAACAGGTTGACGAACAGCGCGCCGTCCGCATGCGCCTGGAACATCATCGTTTTCATCCAGCCAGCCTGGGTGATCCAGTCCTCGGCCTCGGCGTAGAACGGCGGGCTCTGCGGCCACTGGAACACCCAGGAGCCCCAGGCCTCGGCGCATTCACCTCCCGCGGTGAAGAAGGATTCGCCGCGCGAGGCCGAGGCGACCTCCGCGATGCCCCACGGCTTGCCGCCGGCCAGCTGCTTGAGCTGCGCCACCGGCACGCCGAAGACGTCGTCGTAGGACTGCCAGTTGCAGTTGACAACGGGGTCGTTGGCGTCGGCCCAGTTGAATCCGTCCAGCGCCAGCATGTCCACGGAGTCGGCGCCCGGGTAGACCGAGGCGAAGTCGACGGGTGTCCCATCCGGGGCGGATCCGGCCACCAGCGGGTTCCAGACCAAAGCGGCCTCCGGCGCCCAGCGTTCCTTGAGCTGGTACACGTGCCGGAACATCCGCACGTAGTCGGCGGCGGTGTTCCCGCCGTTCACCCCGACGGACCAGGGACGGATGGCGTCGTTCATTTCCGGGGCGAAGCGCACCAGGATCGGCTGGTTCGCCGCGTACTTCTGGGCCTGCTTCAGCCAGGAGACCAGATAGTCGTCGTGGCTTCCAGCCGCGATGGCCGCCGGGCGGTATTCCGGCTGGTCCACGCTGCGGTTCTCCCAGTCGTAGGGTTCCCAGGCGATCAGCAGGGCCGCGTTGCGCCGCGCGGCTTCGGCCGCGTAGTCCGCGGGGAATCCGGGTTGGTTGGCGAAGTCCACATAGGTGGAGAGCATCCCGTTCGCGGCCCCGAGCTCGGCTTCGTCCCCGGGCACGTCGCCGAGCTGCGCGGCGGCCCACCCGATGACCGTCTGGCAGGTGTCCGGATCGGCGGTCCCGCTGCACCCCTGCGGCGCTTCGGTGGCCTGCGCCGCCGGAACGGCGGCGAGGCACAGCGTCGCGGCAAGCGCGGCGGCGCTGATCCGGCGGAATGTTGGAAAACGTGGGTGCGGCACGGCAGTTCCTTTCCTGGGCGGCCCCGCCCGGTTCGGAAGGGCTCTGCGGTGGTCGCCGGAACGGGAGCGTCCCGGCGCAGGTCCTAGATGGTCTTGCGCAGCGGGACTTCCTTGATGAACAGGATGCAGATGAAGGCGATGGCCGCGACCGCTGCCGAGACCAGGAAGACCAGCCCCGTGGCTTCCCCGTAGGCGGATTCGACCACGCCGCGCACTGCCGGCGGCATGCCCGACAGGTTCAGCGAGTCTCCGGAACCGCCCTTCGAGGTGTCAACGCCCAGCTTCGCCAGGCCCTCGGAGACCAGGGAGGCCACCTGGGTGGCGAGCATCGCGCCGAGGAACGCGACGCCGGCGGAACCGCCCACGGAACGGAAGAATGCCACCGAGGAGCTGGCCGCGCCGATGTCGGTGACCTTCACGGTGTTCTGCACCGCGAGCACCAGGTTCTGCAGCATGAAGCCCATGCCCACGCCGTTCAGGAACATGCCGATGGCCAGGATCCAGTACTCGGTGTCGTGGTGCATGAAGCCCAGCAGGCCCAGCCCGGCCACGTTCAGCAGCGAGCCGATGACCAGGTAGATTTTCCAGCGTCCGAAGCGGGTGATCATCTGGCCGGAGAATACGGAGCCGCAGTAGTTCCCCGCGATCATCGGCAGCGTCATCAGCCCGGCCGCGGTGGGTGTGGCTTCCCGGGCGATCTGGAAGTACTGCCCGATGAACGCCCCGCTGCCGAACATGCCTACGCCGATCGCCACGGAGGCGATGATTGCCAGCGAGGTGGTGCGGGTGGTGATGATCTTCAGCGGAATGATCGGTTCCACGGCGCGCGATTCGACCAGCAGCAGGGCCGCGGTGAGCACCGCGACGCCGCCGAGCATGGTGTAGGTCTGCCAGGAGTTGTAGGCGAAGAACTCGTCCTTGCCCACGTAGGACACCCAGATCAGCAGCGTGGAGACCGCCACCGTCAGCAGCAGCGCCCCGCCCCAGTCGATGCGCACCTTGCGCTTCTGGTGGCTCAGGTGGAGGGTTTTCTGGATCAGGATCATGGACAGCACGCTGATCGGGATGCCGAAGAAGAAGCACCAGCGCCAGCCCAGTGGCGAGTCGACGATGAATCCTCCCAGCAGCGGGCCGGCCGCGGTGGACACCGCCATGACGGCGCCGAAGTACCCGGAGTAGCGTCCGCGTTCGCGCGGGGCGATGACCGTGCCGATCACCGCCATGCCCATGGCCGTCAGCCCTCCCATGCCGATCCCCTGGATCACGCGGGCGGCCAGCAGCACCGGAATGGACCAGGCCATGCCCGCCAGGAAGGATCCGAGGATGAAGACCAGGATGCCCGCCTGCAGCATCTTCTTCTTGTTGAACAGGTCCGCCATCTTCCCCCAGATCGGGGTGGTGGCGGCGTTGGCCAGCAAGGTGGTGGACAAAACCCAGTTGAAGTCGGTCTGCGATCCGCCGAGCTTGTCCATAATGGTGGGCAGCGCGATGGCGACGATGGTGGCGGCGAGCATCGCCGCAAAGAACGAGGCCAGCACGCCGGCGATGGAGCGCAGCACCTCGCGCTGGGTCATCTGCGGGGTGTCGGCGGCCGCCTCGGTCAGGTCGGTCGGGCCCGCGGCCCGCGGAGTCCGGTTAGCCATCCGAGCCGCTTCGCGGTTCTTCGGCCTGCAGCTCGCGGTGTTCATGGATGCCCTGGATCATCGAGTTGTTCAGTTCGCCCAGCGCGTCGGCGATCAAGGTCAGGCGGTCGTTGTCCCAGTCGGGCAGTAGCGGGCGCAGACGTTCGATGCGCAGCTGGGCCCGGGCTTCGAGCCGGTCGCTGCCGGCTTCGGTCACCCACAGGACCTGGCGGCGTGCGTCCAAGTCGCTGGGCCGCTTGTCCACCAGTCCAGCCTGCTCCAGTTCGGCCAGATGCCGGCTCATCGCCGCCGTGCCGATGCCCAGATGGCTGGCGAGGTCGGCCGCGTGCGTGGGCTGGCGCATGTCCAGGGTCTTGAGCACATGGTGCGAAGCGTTGGAGACTTCGGGATCGGTCTGGTCCAGGTGCGAGAAGGAACGCAGCAGCCGCGAGGTCCGCGCCAGCTCGTCCAGCAGGCGTCCGAGCAGCTCGGTCGGAGCCTTGTTCACTGGCCACTGCACAATATATCGCCTGCCTATCTTCGGGGGTTCCACTCAACTCTAAGTTTAGATAGTTGCCTTGGTCAACGTTTTCTGGGTCTCACTCCCGATAGGCTGGAGTCGTGATTGATCTTTCCGAAGCGCACCTGGAATCCTCCGCCGAAACCCTGAGAAGCGCCGCGCTGGCCGCCGGGAGGCAGGCCGCCGAGCTGCTGCGCGGCGCCTTCCGCGGCGGCGTGCGGGTGGAGGAGAAAACCAACACCCACGACCTGGTCACCGCGATCGACCGGCAGAGCCAGGAACTGATCACCCGTTCGCTGCGTGCAGCGGTTCCAGGTTCCTGGGTACTGGGCGAGGAACAGGTCGAGGCGGAAGCCGGCACCGCCGCGCCGGGCGCCGTGCAGTGGATCGTGGATCCGATCGACGGCACCAGCAACTTCGTGCACGGCATTGCCTTCTTCTGCGTGTCCATCGCGGCGGCTGTCGACGACCGGCTGGTCGCCGCGGCGATCATTGACCCGGTTTCCGGGGACGAATTCAGCGCCGATCTGTCCCACGCCTACCTCAACGGGCAGGTCCTGAGCCCGGCCGCGCGTCCGGAGCAGGCGCGCGCGAACCTGATGACCGACTACCCCGGTGCCGAATCGCTTCAGGCCGACGGCCCGCTGGCCCTGGAGCTGCTGGGCGGGTGGATCCGTGATTTCGCGACGGTACGCCGCAAGGTGTCCGCCGCGCTGGCGCTGGCGCATGTGGCCGCCGGATGGAGCGATGCGACCATCGGGTTCGACACCAAGGTGTGGGACGTGGCCGCCGGCGCGCATCTGGTGCGCATGGCCGGCGGCAGCTACCGGGGGCTGGGCTATGGATCCGAGCCGGCGGCGGACCACCTGTGCCCGGGATTCATCGCCCAGGGGCCGGGCGCCGACTACCCCTCGCTGTCCCGGGCGGCCCAGCGGATGCATGCACTGCGCACCGCCGGGTCCGCGATGTAATCTGACAACTCCAAAGATCTTGCGCAAACCCCTCGGAATTCGAGATTCCCGGTCGTACGATACGAGTATGGAACCACTATTCCACCGGAACGCACACTCCGCCGTGCGTCATCACGGGGGCGGAGGGTTGATCCTGGGAGGGATCGGAGTGATGATTCTCTTCGGTGCTTTCGCAGTGATGTTGGCATCCCAGAGTCACACGCAGGACTGGGTGCCGCTGCTCATCGGCGTCAGCCTGGGCTTCTCAACGATGATGTTCGGCATCGTCTACCATTTCACGCACTGAGCACCATACTGGGAACACCAATTACAGTGCAGAACGCGGCCAGGGGCGGCACCCGTACGGGTGCCAGTCTCTTATACACAACTCACCCAGCCCCCGTACTCCATATAGTAAATCTCGGTGTTACCA
>NZ_JBKZDY010000015.1:0-54220 GCF_046940185.1 Arthrobacter sp. 'calajunan' | reverse complement strand
GGTCATAGCGTGGGGGAAACGCCCGGTCCCATACCGAACCCGGAAGCTAAGGCCCATTGCGCCGATGGTACTGCACTCGTGAGGGTGTGGGAGAGTAGGTCACCGCCGGACTTAACTTGAGAAGTGGAAGGCTCCAACAGTGTTGGGGCCTTCTGCTGTTTAACCGGTGGATCCACCTGGCCGGGACGGCCTGGCTGGATGGCTGGTGCGGTGGGGGAGCGGTGGCTCCCCGTTTTTCTGTTTAAGCGGGGGTTTTCGTTGGTGGCGCGGTGCCCTCTGGGCGGTCTGGGGTGCTGTCCTGCGGCCGGCCCCGTGGGGATGGCGTGGGACAAGGGAAGCGCTGCCGGGGCCGCGGCGCGGTGCGGTTGGCTGCGGAGCGGGGAAGAGCCCGGACCACAACAAAACCGCTGATTTCGAATCGCTAGTCCTTTCACGGCCTTCGTGCTTGCCGCCATTGGGATGAATGGCTCGCAGCGGCAGTGGTGGTAGCAGACTTCACCCATCCTTGCTTCACTGCGTAGTTGTGCTGGCTTTGCCGTTCCTGGGTACATGGCAAACCATCTGCGCTGCCGCTGGCGCGCACCCACGCCGCTCTCAAGCTCCAATCCAGAGCCGGACCGGCATGGATTGCCAGGCGCTGTATCGTGGCCGGAGACTGGCGTCTGAGGCCTTCTGGAAGCTTAGATCGCCAGAAAGCATCTATGGCGAAGGCCACGTTGCCGAAAGAGTTCCTCGATTGGCGCGGAGGGCGGAGATCCTGCTATAGTTATGGAGTTGTCGCAATCGCGAATGACACCGTAGTTTTCCCACGGCCAAGCTGTGTGGGTTAGAGTTACGGCGATCATAGCGTGGGGGAAACGCCCGGTCCCATACCGAACCCGGAAGCTAAGACCCACTGCGCCGATGGTACTGCACTCGGGAGGGTGTGGGAGAGTAGGTCATCGCCGGGCACAATGTGCCGAAGGCCCCGAGATATCTCGGGGCCTTCGATGTTTAACAAGTCGATAAGGGTAGTGAGGCGGCGTCAGCAGCCGCCGGAGATGCCGACGATGACCAAGGGCTCGGATCCTCATGGATCCGAGCCCTTGGTCATGCGTCAGAGTCTTTGTGGACTAGCCAAGTCGTAGACCGGTTTCCGTATCGAACAGGTGCACATGCTGCAGCTTCGGTGCGATGTTCAGCCGCTGGCCACGGGCCGGTGGGGTGCGGCCATCAACGCGGACAACGATGGTCTGCGGGCGGCCTGCCAGCTCGGCGGTTGCGTAGACATAGGCATCGGCGCCAAGCTCTTCGACGACGTCGATGGTGATCTCCACACCCTCGCCTTCGCCAACGAACTCGATGTCTTCAGGTCGGATGCCCAGCGTAGTGCCGCCTGCAGCGCCTGGCGCGCTCAGGACGGTATTGCCGAACTCTACTTGGCCATTGCTCGCTTCCAGCTGCACGAGGTTCATGGCTGGCGAACCGATGAAGCCTGCAACGAAGACGTTGCGCGGACGGTCGTACAGTTCGCGGGGAGTCCCGACCTGCTGCAATTCACCGTCCTTGAGCACCGCGACGCGGTCGCCCATGGTCAGCGCCTCGACCTGGTCGTGGGTCACGTACACGGTGGTGACACCCAGGCGGCGGGTGAGCGACGCGATCTGGGTACGGGTCTGGACCCGCAGCTTGGCATCGAGGTTCGACAGCGGTTCATCCATCAGGAAGACCTGGGGGGAGCGCACGATAGCACGGCCCATGGCCACACGCTGGCGCTGGCCACCGGAGAGGGCCTTCGGCTTGCGGTCTAGATACTGCTCCAGATCGAGAAGCTGCGCGGCTTCCTTCACACGGCGGGCTCGTTCGACCTTGTCGACGCCGGCGATTTTCAGGGCGAAGCCCATGTTCTCGGCGACGGTCATGTGCGGGTAGAGCGCGTAGTTCTGGAAGACCATGGCGATGTCGCGGTCCTTCGGCGGAACGTTGGTCACGTCCTTGTCGCCGATGAGGATGCGGCCGGAGTTGACTTCCTCAAGGCCGGCAAGCATGCGCAGGGTGGTTGACTTGCCGCAACCCGAGGGGCCGACCAGAACCAGGAATTCGCCGTCGGCGATCTCCAGGTCGATTCCGTCGACGGATGGCACAAGAGCGCCCGGGTAAATACGGGTGGCCTTATCAAAGGTCACAGTTGCCATAACGACAATCCTTTCACGGGCAGGTACGTGCCCGACGATCCTAAGTGAAAGTGAATTGGGACACCGTTAGTTTCGCATGAAAATCAAACTTTTCAAAAGGTCCGGGATATCGAACGGGGAATCAATACGCTGCGTCGCCGCCGTGTCCCCGCTGCCGACCTTGATTCCGAGGTCGTTTTCGGTCAGCACCTTGAAGCCGTTTTCATCGGTGACGTCGTCTCCGATGAAGAGCACCGACTGGACATCCAGGGTGCGGCGCAGCCAAGCCAGCGCCTCGCCCTTGTGGGCGTTGAGCACCGAGGCTTCAAGCACCGCCTTGCCCGACATCAGCTTGACGCCCTCCAGCTCCTGCAGCGATTCCAGCGCTTCGGCCATGGCCGTCTGCGCGGCCTGAGGGCTGGCCTGGCGGACATGCAGCACGGTGGCCGAGGGCTTGAATTCCAGGTTCACGTTCTCGTGCCTGTCCGCGATCGCCTGCAGCCGGCCGGTCAGGGTGCCCAGCAGCTGCGTCTGGTCGAGGCTGAGCGGCGCGTCGGACCAGCCGTTCGAGAACTGCTCGGGGACCAGCCGTTCGGCCCCGTGGGACCCGATGCGGATGGCCGGCAGCGGCTCCGGGTACACCTCGGCCAGGGACTGCAGATTGCGTCCGGAGATCACCGCGGTGTAAACGCCGGCCATTCGTCCCAGCTGCTCCACCAGCACGGCGGATTCGGGCAGCGGCCTGGCATCCTGCGGCCGGTCGACCAGCGGTGAGAGCGTTCCATCGAAATCGAGCGCGACCAGCACCCGGGGATGGCGGGCGAAATCCTGCAGCGCAGCGGAGAGCTGCGGCGAAAGAGGTGACACGTGCTTAAGCCATCCTTCGGGGGCGGTAGTTTCGGCGGTTTGCGGCAAGTTAGGTGCGGGCAACATTCTCCTTGGCCGGAACGGATTTCGAGTTGATGTCTGCCAGCTCCGACAGGAAACGATCAGACCAGCCGGCCACGTCGAATTCCTCCAGATGGTGGTTCATGCGCTTCATGCGCTTGGCCTGTTCGGCCTCGTCCATGTTGACTGCCTCCATGATCTTGACCTTCATGCCGTCAATGTCATGGGGGTTGACCAGCACCGACTGGGTCAGCTGGTCGGCGGCGCCGGTGAACTCGGAGAGCACCAGCACGCCCCGCCCGTCCTGGTGGGCTGCCACGTATTCCTTGGCGACCAGGTTCATACCGTCGCGCAAGGCAGTGACCAGCAGGACGTCTGCCGCAAGGTACAGGGAAATCATTTCGCGCAGGGGATAGGAATGGTGCAGGTAGCGCAGCGTAGTGTGGCTGAGCGTATCGTGCTGGCCGGTGATCTGGCCGACCATCAGTTCTACCTGATCGCGCAGTTCCATGTACGAACCGACGTTTTCGCGGCTGGGGCTTGCCACTTGGATCAGGCATACCTCGCCGGCGTGGAGCTGTTCGTCCGCCAGCAGCTCGCCGTAGGCCTTGAGCCGGTGGCGGATACCCTTGGTGTAGTCCAGCCTGTCCACGCCGAGCATGATGGTTTTCGGGTTTCCCAATTCATGCCGGATCTGCGCGGCTCGCGCAATGATCTGCGGATCCCGGGACAGCCGCTGGATCTGTTCATAGTCGATGGAGATCGGGTGGGCGTCGGCGCGGCAGATATTCTGCAGGTCGTTGTCCAAGGAAGGGGTCGCCTCACGTCCCTTGGTTTGGTAGTCCGTGAATCGGCGCAGGCTTCGCAGGAAGTTGGTCGCGTCGGTTTCGCGCTGGAAACCGACCAGGTCGGCACCGGCCAAACCCTGCAAAATCTGCTTGCGCCACGGCAGCTGCGCGAACAAGCTCGCGGCGGGGAAGGGAATATGCAGGAAGAAACCGATCTTGAGGTCAGGACGGGCCAAGCGCAGCAGACGCGGCACTAGTTGCAACTGGTAGTCGTGCACCCACACCGTGGCGTTGGGCGCCGCGATCCGCAGCACCGCGTCGGCAAAGCGCTGGTTGATTTTTTGGTATCTGTCCCACCAGGTGCGGTGGTACGACGGCGGAACGATGACGTCGTGGTAGAGCGGCCACAGAGTCGAGTTCGAGAAACCTTCGTAGTAGAGCTCGAGGTCGTCTTCGCTTAGCGGCACCGGCACCAGATGGATACCGTCCTTGTCGAAGCTGTCCAGCTCTTCATCAATTCCGCCGTGCCAGCCAACCCATGCTCCTTCCGAAGCGGACATGACGGGTTCCAGTGCGGTGACCAGTCCTCCGGGTGCGCGCTGGAATCCCTGGGTGCCGTCCGGGTTTGTGACCCGGTCAACCGGCAAGCGATTGGCAACAACGACGAAGTCGGATGTACTAGCCATGTGGCCATCTTGTATCGAGCTACTCACGACAAACTCCTGGCTTAACCTTCAACCTGCAAACCGGCCGTTTAGCGATCCCCGGATTGGTGCGAATCCCTGCCCTGCAAGTTCATTGACTTATGCCTTGAGCCTAGTGAAATATCAGGGTCAACGGAATTATGTTCAGGATTTACTCCGATAGTGACGTAAACAACCACATTGAACTGGTCAAGCACAGTCGTGTATCGAGGCCTGCCTGATGCAACAATTCCACCGGACGCGCTATGTGGCTTAAGTCCGGGCTTTGGCGGCAATTTGAGGAGTATATGCGCCTCCTGTGAAGGTGCGGGATTATCAATGAACTAGGTAGACCGGGTCCCGGCATTGGCTAAACTTGATTGCAGATGACAGTATTCCGCTGAGCAAGGAACCATTAAATTTATGTCTACGAATAATCCGCGGCCGTCGAAGGCTGAGCGTACGGCAAGCGCCCGCGAGAAGGCTTCGCAGATGCGCGCCGCACAGGAAGCAGCCGCCAAGCGCAAGTCGCTGTTCGTCAAGCTTGGCGTGCTGGGTGCCGTGATCCTTGTGATCGCCCTGGTAGTTACCCTGATCGTGCAGAACAACAATGCCAAGGTTGCCGATTCCGGCGCCGTTCCTGCGGGCGGCAACGCCGCTGGCGGCATTCTGGTCACTTCCCCGACCACCCTGGGTGAGCGCACCGTGGAGAATGTCGACGTGAAGTCCCTCGAAGTCCCTGCCCAGCAACCGGCAACCCCGGAACCCCGCGACCTGACCGTGGGGAAAAAGGGCGAACCGGTCAATATCACCATGTACGCCGACGTGAATTGCGTCCACTGCGCGGACTTCGAGGCCACCTATGGCCCGCAGATCAACGAGTGGCTGGCGGCCGGCGACATCACCGTGGACTACCGCAACGTCGGATACCTCGACGGCGGCTCGCCGACCAACTTCTCCTCGCGCGGTGCCAACGCGCTGGCCTGCGTTGCCAACGACAACCCGGCAGCGTACATGCCATTCGTGACCGCGATCTGGGGCCACTACCAGCAGGGTGAAATGAAGAACGCCCAGCTGGCCGAGATGGCGATCGCCGCCGGTGCCAGCGACAAGGTCACCAGCTGCATCGAAGACGGCACCTTCCGTCCGTTCGTCCAGTACACGACCGACGTGGCCAAGTACGACGGCGTAAGCGGCACCCCGACCTTGGTGGTCCAGGGCAAGGTCCTGGATCTGGCCAAGGACGATTTCCCGACCGTGGTGAACGCAGCCATCGAGGCGAACAAGAAGTAAATCCGCTCGGGTCGGCGGAGAACGGATGCGGATCGGGTAGAATTCCATATTGATCTCGCGCCAAGACCGGAGGGGAGAAAGCCAGCGACGGCTTTCTCCCCTCCGGCATTTAAAACGGCGACGGGCTCAATTCGCACAGTGGCTGGGTTCTCCGATATTCTTATGCGGTACGCCCCCTTAGCTCAGCTGGCCAGAGCGTCTGTCTTGTAAACTGAAGGTCATCGGTTCGAATCCGGTAGGGGGCTCGAACAAATCCTCGGAGTTCTGCATGAGTGCAGGTCTTCCGGGGATTTTTTGCTGACTGCGGCTTTTCCCGGCTCGCCGGTGCCGGTCCGAACTCGGCAAACGTGCCTAACCACTCGCTGGAAGTTGGATGAAATCGGGCGTGGACCACGTCGTCCTCGGTAAAATTGGACCAAAGGTATTTTCCCGTGCGCGGATCCGCGCGACCGGGGACCACAATTACAAGGAGACCAATCATGGCCGGTGGCCTAGTAGCCCTGCTGGATGATGTAGCCGCGCTGGTCAAGGTCACGGCCGCGTCGCTGGACGACATCGCGCTCGGAGCGGCCAAGGCCAGCACCAAAGCCATGGGCGTGGTGATTGACGACGCTGCGGTCACCCCGCAGTACGTCGACGGAATTTCTCCCAAGCGCGAGCTGCCGATCATCTGGAAGATCGCGGTCGGTTCCATCCGCAACAAGCTGCTGTTCATCCTGCCGGCCATCTTGCTGCTGTCCACTTTCCTTCCCTGGGCGCTCACCCCGATCCTCATGATCGGCGGCGCCTACCTGGTGTTCGAAGGCGCGGAGAAGATCCTCGAGGCCATCGGGCTGATCGGCCATCACGGCGCCGCCGAGGACGGCAAGGTCCGCGACGAAAAGGTGATCATCGGCTCGGCGACGCGCACCGACTTCGTGCTCTCGGCCGAGATCATGGTGATCTCGCTCAACGAGGTGGCCCACGAACCGTTCCTGACCCGGGCGCTGATCCTGGTCGCGGTGGCTTTCCTGATGACCGTCCTCGTGTACGGGGCCGTGGGCCTGATCGTGAAGATGGACGACATCGGCCTGGTGCTGGCCCAGAAGCAGCGCCAGTTCTCGCAGAAGCTCGGCCGCGGCCTGGTCAAGGGCATGCCGATCGTGATGTCGGTGCTGAGCAAGGTCGGCGTGGTCGCGATGCTCTGGGTCGGCGGGCACCTGTTGCTGACCGGCATGGACGAGCTGGGCTGGCACGCGCCGTACGGTTTCGTGCACCACGTCGAGATGCTGGTCCACGACGCCTCCGGTGCCGCCGGGGGCGTGCTGGGGTGGCTGGTCAACACCGCTTTCTCCTGCTTGGCCGGACTGATTATCGGCTCGTTGCTGACAGTCGTCATCCTCGGGATCAAGAAGCTGCTGGGCAAGAACAAGCCGGCCGCGGCGCACTAGCTATTGCCGCCGCGCAGCGTGCGTAGAATTATTGGATCGCCTCCGAAGGCCAAGCTCCTCGGCCCGGCCATTCTGTCCGGATGCCATGGAAAGATCGATGTGTGTTGAGTAGAGAACAGACCAAGCAGGACCCCGCAGGGCGCCACGCCCGCGGTGCGTACTTCACTCCGGAACCCGTCGCACGCTTCATGGCCCAGTGGGCGCTGGGCGAGCACGGGCACCGGGTGCTTGAGCCTTCCTGCGGCGAGGCGCAGTTCCTCGCCGCCGCGCATGACATCGTGGACGACGGCCGCGGCTCGGTGGAGCTGTTCGGCATCGAGCTGCACGAGCCCTCGGTGCAGGCAGCCCGTGCGGTGCTGGACCGGCAGGGTGCCGCCGCGCAGATCACCCACGCGAATTTCTTCCATGTCGCCGGGAGCCATGACATGGACGCGGTGATCGGCAACCCGCCCTATGTGCGCTACCAGCTGCACCGCGGCGAGGATCGGAAGCTCTCCCGTGCCGCGGCCCGCGAAGCCGGCGTCGAGCTCAACGAGCTTGCCAGCATCTGGGCGGCCTTCGTGGTGCATGCCACCAGCTTCCTGGCTCCGGGCGCGCGCATGGCCCTGGTGCTGCCGGCCGAGCTGATGTTCGTGAACTATGCGGCCCCGGTGCGCCGGATGCTGCTCGAACGCTTCGAGCGGGTGCACCTGGCGGTCTTCGAGGAACGGCTGTTCGCCGACGCGCAGGAGGAAGTGGTGCTGCTGCTGGCCGAAGGCTACGGCCAGGGCTCCAGCACCGCGCTGCGCCTGCACCAGTTCCGCAACGCCGCGGACCTCGACCGGTTGGGCGAGGGCATCGAGCACACCCCGGCCAGCACCTCGGAGCGCTGGACCGGATCGCTGGTCGGCCTCGAAGCGCAGGGCGTGCTGGAGCAGTCCCTGGCCGCGGGCCGTTTCGCGCCGCTGCAGAGCTGGGGCGAGACCTCGCTGGGCGCGGTGACCGGCAACAACAAGTGGTTCACGCTCTCCCCGGCCCAGGTGAGCGAGCTGGGCTTGGCCCCCGAGGACCTGGTGCGCATCTCGCCTCCGGGTTCCCGGCACCTGCGCGGCCTGGAACTGGACAACGAGCAGTGGGAGCGCCTCGGTGCCCATGGCAGCGCCACCTACCTGTTCCGGCCCGCCGCGCAGCCTTCTGCGGCCGGGCACCGGATGGTTGACGCCGGGCAGGTACTGGCGGTGGACAGCGCCTACAAGTGCCGGGTGCGCAGCCCCTGGTGGCGGGTGCCGCTCTTGTCGGTGCCGGACCTGTTCATGACCTACATGAACGCCGACACCCCGCGGCTGACCGCCAACGAAGCCGCGGTGCACCACATCAACTCGATCCACGGCGTCTACCTGGGCGCCGACGTGCGCGGGCTCGGGCGCGAGCTGCTGCCGCTGGCCTCGCTGAATACGCTGAGCATGCTCGGCGCTGAAATGGTGGGACGCTCCTATGGCGGCGGAATCCTGAAGCTCGAGCCGCGCGAAGCGGACCGGCTTCCGGTGCCTTCGGCCCCGGCAGTGGCGGCCCATGCCCCGGCGTTGCGCGAGATCAAGGACCAGGTGCGCGAGCATTTGGCCCACGGCCGCAAGGTCGAAGCCACCGCGCTGGTCGACGGGATTGTCCTTGAACAGCTGCTGGGCCTGGATCCCGCAGCCATCGCCGCGGTGCACCAGGCCCGCGCCGACATGTTGGATCGCCGGAAGGCACGAAGTAAGACGGTGAAAAACTAGACGTGGCAAACCCTGCGATTGAAAAGACCCTCGCCTTTGCGGAGTTCGACACCACGCTGATGTCCGCCGCCAAGGATTCGCCCTGGATCCGCAGCGGCGCGGTGACCGAGGAATTCAATCCCTCCTACGAGGTGCTCGAACGCCTGCTTAGCATCCCGGTGCGCTCCAAGGCCGCCACCCGCTCCGGGCGCTTCGCCCAGGGCGTGGACACCTGGTTGGCCCACGAACTGCGCCGCGCGGGATTCGACGCCGACCTGGTCTGGCCGCGCACCGAGGCGCCCCGTGTGCTCTCCAAGGACATCCTGGAGCTGCTGCGCCGGCTGCCCGAGCGCCTCTCCGAGGAGGTGCACGAGGCCATCATGGCGGGCAAGGCGGGAAGCACGGACGCCCGGATCCTGGGCCGCGCCTACATGAAGCAGACCGACGTGGTGATGACCCACTGGTCCACCGGGCCGGAGCTGCTGCTGAGCACCAAGGCGATGACCTCCTCATTCGGCAAGAACCTGTCAAACCGCTACGAGGAGGCCTACGGGGACGCCGCGAACCTGCGCGCCCGCTATCCGCTGGCCGCCGTCGGATTCTTCTTCGTCCAGCGCGCCACGATCCTGGAATCCGAGCCGGCGGCCTACCGCCGCACGGTGGACATGATCCGCAAGCTGCGCGATTTCGGAGACGGCTTCGGCTACACCGCCACCGGGCTGCTGCTCGTGGACTGGGACGATGAAGCAGAGAACCCACAGGTCAAGTGCGTGCACTCGCCGGTGCCCGCGGATATCGCCGCGCCGCAGTTCCTCAACGCGATGGTGGACGAGGTTCTGAAGGTCACCCCGATCGACCTGCATGAGGCAGCCCGCGCTCGCCGGGCCGGAGAAGTCGCCCCGCTGCCCGGCCACGAAGCTGTGGACGAGCAGCAGGAAGCGCTCTTCTAGAACGCCGGATCGACGCTGGTGGTTCCCAGCCAGTCGTTGTCCGGGGCCTCCATGCCGAGCCTCGGGAAATGCTGGTCGGCCTCTTCGGCCTCCGGGCCGATGTGCAACGTAGGCACCAGCGAGGGAAGCTGTCCCAGCTCCGCACCCAGCTCCATGGCCAGCGACGGCGCCGGCTGGGCCTGCACCGCCTGTTCCAGCGCCGGCTGCAGCGATACCGGTGCGAGGGAATCCTCGGCCGGCAGGGCAACCAGGACGACGTCCTGCACAGCGGGTTCAGGCTGCGGCAGCCCGGCGGCCCAGGCGCGCGCGGCGTCGGTAGCCCGGTAGATGAATTTGGTCTGCCCGTCCTGCTCGAAGCTACGCTCGCGCTCCCACAGCTCGGAACGTTCGTAGTACGCCCACGAGGCGGGGTTCGCAGAATCGATGATGGTGATCGGCGTGCCTCCGGCGTGCAGCGCGAATTCGAGGCGCATCGACGCGACATGCTGGCGGATGCCCATGCGGCGGTAGTCCGGGCGCACCGCCATGGAGCCGAGCTCGAGCGCGTCCATGGCGCTGGTCGGGGCGATGATCGAATCGTGCACCACCCCGGCGGCGACCAGGAGCTCGCCGTCGCGGACGGTTACGACCGCGCGGGCGCGGTCCATTTTCTGGTGCCAGCGGGCATCGGTCACGGCGTACAGGCCAGCCAATTCAGCACGTTCCGCCTCATTTGGAGACAGGCATGACAAGGCAAAAGTCAGGTTTTCAAACACTGGGGTACGGTCCTAAAAAGCTAAGAACGAACGAAAAAGTGGCTTTGCTTCCCGGAGAAAAATCCGTTCGGCGGTTTCGTTGGCCTTGAGGGGACCGTTGCCGGCGGCTTCCGGCAGCTTCC
This sequence comes from Arthrobacter sp. 'calajunan', assembly GCF_046940185.1. Taxonomy (NCBI): domain Bacteria; kingdom Bacillati; phylum Actinomycetota; class Actinomycetes; order Micrococcales; family Micrococcaceae; genus Arthrobacter; species Arthrobacter sp. 'calajunan'. The sequence continues at coordinate 43,425 of NZ_JBKZDY010000015.1, read as the reverse complement.
TTGTAGGGCCCAGTTTGAGCTCGATGAGCTAGAAAAATTATGGGGTCTGAAAGTGCACTTTGACAAGTTGAAACGAGGGCTGCGAAGTGAACTCTAAATAAACGAATTGCCACCGTTTTTCAGTGCTTGTCATCGACCATTTTGGAGATTTTTGATTCCCTCGGCGCGTGGTGTTCCTGGCGGTCGAAGCGGCCCGGGGATGGCGCCGATTCGGCACGATTTGGAACGTAGGTCGGAATACGGCTAGGATTATCTAGGTGCTGAACCGGAAACGGACAGCGCAGACGGATCTTTAGCTCAGTTGGTTAGAGCGTTCGCCTCACACGCGAAAGGTCGCTGGTTCGAGTCCAGTAAGATCCACCGGTAAAAAAGCCACCGCAGAAATGCGGTGGCTTTTTCGTATCCGGGCTGGCCGCTAGTTCTGCGAGCCTTCGGTGAGCAGCTCGTAGATCCTCGGCTTGACCTCGGTTCCCAGCATTTCAATGCTCTTCATGAGGTGCTCGTGGGGCAGCGAACCGGCGGAGTACTTGATATCGATGCGGGACAGTCCGAGCGTGCGGACCGCCTTGGCCATCTTTCGTGCCACCGTCTCGGGGCTGCCTGCCATCATGGCGCCCTGCGGACCCATGGCCGCTTGCAGCTGGATGCGGCTGGCAGGACCCCAGCCGCGTTCGGCGCCCAAACGGTTCATGGTGCGCTGGTAGTGCGGCCAGAGCAGCTCCAGCGCTTCTTCGTCGGTATCGGCCACGAGTCCGTGGAAGTGGGCCCCGACCGGCTGTTCCGGTTCGCTGAACTCCTTCAACGCCCGGTGGTACAGGTCGACCAGTGGTTCGAAGGCCGCGGGCTGCCCGCCGATGATGGCCAGGAAGAGCGGCAGGCCGTGGCGTGCGGCGCGGATGACTGACTGTGGGCTGCCGCCCACTCCGACCCAGGTCGTCAACGGCTTGCCTTCGAGCAGCGGGTAGACCTGCTGGCCGCGCAGGGCCGCTCGGTGGCTGCCGGACCACGACACCGGATCGCCGTGGCGCAACTTGGCCATCAACGCGAGCTTCTCCTCGAAGAGCTCCTCGTAGTCTTCGAGGTCGAGACCGAACAGCGGGAAGGACTCGATGAACGAGCCGCGCCCGGCGATGATTTCCGCGCGGCCGTTGGACAGCGCATCCAGGGTGGCGAAGCGTTCGTACACGCGGACCGGATCGTCGCTGGACAGCACGGTGACTGCGGTGCCGAGCTTGATGTTCTGCGTGGTCGCCGCCAGCGCCGCAAGCACCGTCTCGGGTGAGGAGATCGAGAAGTCATCGCGATGGTGTTCCCCGATCCCGAAGAAGTCGAGTCCGACTTCTTCGGCCTTCTGGCCCTCGGCCAGCACGTTGCGGATCACTTGGGCGTGGGACAGCGGGGTTCCATTGGCGTCCTCGGTGATATCGCCGAAGGTCTCGGCTCCAACCTGCGGAAGTTTCACGGTGGTGTTCATGGGTTCGGCCTCTCGCTATATTGCATGCATATACATCTAATTTCCCACTGGGCGTAACTTGCCCCGCCCCGGAACTATTCCCCCCGGGGGGCGTGCCACGCCCGAATGTGTTCGGCGATACGCCGTGATTTGGAGGATTCCCCAGCAACTTCCAGAAGTCGGGTTGTATCGTGATTTACATGCAACATCGAACGTTTCGGGAAGGTGATCCGTGGCGCAGTTGAACAACGACCAGTTCTCCGGAAATCCACGTGGTGCGGGGGACGACCCGGATCCGGCCGTCGGCGCATTGCCGCGGATCAGCACCAGCGAAATCAAGATGGGGCAGCTTGCCGAACCCGAGCATCATGAGGAGCCCACGGCCTCGGAACTGCCGCTGAACACTGCGGTCAGCGCCAGCGTCGCCGCGGCCCCTGCTTCGGACCCCGAATCGCGCACCGGCCGCGTTCACACCACGGACGAAGGCATCACCCTGGTGCCCACGCGGGCGAACCCGGTGGCCCGCAGCCTGCTGGCCAAGATGTGGATTTCCACCTCGCCGCCCACCCAGGCGCTGGACATCGTGGATCGCCTGCAGGGCACCCCCTACGCGAACCCCACGGTCAACAAGGACCAGGACGCGTCGGCCCGCCGCACCCTGGAGTTCGCGCTGGACCTGGGCGAGACACTGATCCGCTACGGCGCCGGCGCGCTGGAAGTGGAAACCAGCATCATCGCGGTGACCGCGGCGCTGGGCCTGAGCTACCTAGACGTGGACATCACCAACCAGTCGCTGCACCTGAACTACAGCCCGCCGGACGCCGAAAGCTACTCGATCCTGCGTGTGGTGCGTTCCTCCACGGCGAACTACGCGGGCCTGGTGCTGGTGCACCAGCTGGTCTCCGACATCATCGCCGGCGGCGTCTCGCGCAGCGAGTCCGCCAAGCGGCTCAAGGCGATCATGCGCAAGCCCAAGCCGTTCCCGCGCTGGATCGTTGCCAGCGGCAACGCGGTGTTCGCGGCGGCCTTCGTGCTGTTCATCGGCGGGTCGTGGCTCGGCGCGCTGGTGGCCATGGGCTCGTCCTCGATCGTCTCGCAGATCGGGCGCTACGGCGCCCGGTGGCGCGTGCCGGCTTTCTTCACCATTGCGGCCTCCACGTTTGTGGTCACGGGCATCGCGCTGGTGAGCTACGAGCTGCATGCGCCCATCGACCCGGCGCTGGTGGTGTCCGGCGGCATCCTGCTGCTGCTTCCTTCCGGGCGGTTCGTCTCCGCCCTGCAGGATGCGATCAACGGGTTCCCGGTGACCTCCGTGGGCCGCCTGTTCTCCGCGGGACTGACCTATACGGCCATCGTCTCCGGCATCTCCACCGCGCTGGTGATCTCCTCGGTGCTGGGCTGGGACAGCGTGGACGTGCACCAGATCGACAAGATCGCCTACCCGGCCTGGCTGCTGGTGATCCTGGTGGCGGTGGCGATCATCGCCGGCGCCGTCACGGAACAGAGCTCGGTGAAGCTGCTGCTGCCCACCGCCGGGATCGCCGTGGGCGGCTACCTGATCCAGCTGTTGTGCGAGTACATCGGGCTGGGCGTCCGGGCCACTCCGGCGGTGGTGGCCACGGTCATCGGCTTCGCGGCGCGCTTCGCGGCGGACAAGCTGCATTCCCCGCAGCTGGTCATCGCGGCTCCAGCGGTCATGTTCCTGCTGCCGGGCCTGATGATCTTCCGCGCCATGTACTCCATCGTGTTCGACTCCAGCGACATGTCCAGCGGCCTGGTGGAGATGTTCAACGCCTTCGCGATCATGCTCTCCATCGCCGGCGGCGTGGTCTTCGGCGACACCCTGTGCCGGCCGCTGACCTCCAGCGCGCGGCGCGAACGGCGGCTGATCCGCCGCCGCTGAGTGCGGCTACAGCGCAGGCAACGACCAGTCGATCGGCGGCTGTCCGGATTCGGACAGCCGCCGATTGATTTCGGAGAAGGGCCGCGAGCCGAAGAACCCGCGCGAGGCGGACAGCGGCGAGGGGTGGGCGCTGGCCAGCTGCGGCATCCGGTCCATCAGCCCCGCCAGCTTCTGCGCATGCCTGCCCCAGAGCAGCGCCACCGGAGGGTTCTCGCGCTGGTTCAGCGCGCTGATGGCCGCTTCGACGACCGCGGACCAGCCCAGGCGCTGGTGCGCCCCGGCATGACCCGCCTGGACCGACAGCGACTGGTTCAGCAGCAGAACTCCCTGCTCATGCCAGGCGCTGAGATCCGGGTGGGCTGCCGGGGCAATGCCCAGATCGTCGTTCAGCTCCTTGTAGATATTGGACAGCGACCGGGGCAGCGGACGCACCGAAGCCTGGGCGGCGAAGGCCAAGCCGTTGGCATGGCCCGGGGTCGGATACGGATCCTGTCCGATGAGCACGACGCGCACCTGCGAGCGCGGAATGCGAAGTGCGCGCAACATCACGTGCGGTTCCGGGAGGATCTGCTCTCCGGCGGCGCTGCGTCGTGCCAGTTCAGCGGCGATCTTCCGGAGCTTGCCATCGAGTGGCAGCAGCACCGGGACCCAGTCCTGGGCGATGAATCCGCGCTCCGCCATGGATCTGGCGCCGTGGTGGAAGGGGAAATCCTCCGGCTCGTAGCGGGGGACCGGTACCGGCTCCGGGTCGCCGAACAGGGAGGGCTGCAGGTTGTCCATGGCATCCATTCTGCCGGTATTATGGCGTGGCTGTGCCCGCGGGCGCGGCGCAGCACAGGCGAGTTGGTTAGAATATCGGTGGTATGTCCGCTACTGGCGGAGCAGAACGCAGGGCCGAGACCGGACTTTGCCGGGTGAAGGAAAGAGGTGTGGACGCATGGCTGAGGGTGAAGTGCTGGTGGATTTCGTAATGAATCCCGACTCGGAACTCGATGAGCGTTCCCAGCAGATCCTGAACATGGAAAAGTTGTGGTGGAAGTATGCCGGCGCCAAGGAACAGGCCATTACCAAACAGTTCTCCATGTCGCCGACGAATTACTACCAGCTGCTGAACCAGCTGATTGAGACGGACGCGGCGTTGGCTTACGACCCAATGCTGGTCAAACGCCTGCGTAGGCTTAGGTCTACCAGACGTCGTGTGAGCGGTACCGTCGGCTCCGGACGCTAGTTTCCGGAACCGGCCGCGACCAGTCAGACCTCGAGCAAGGACAAGAATGACCAACTACCCACGTGACGAATTCGATCGCGTTCCGGAGTTCAACACCCGTGTGGGTTCGCACCACGCCAACGGGTGGGCGCAGTCTGCCGCCTCCACGACGTCCGGTGGAAAACTTCGTTGGGTAGTTATTGCAGCCGTGCTTGTCGTGCTGGTGGGCGCATTCGCCTACTTCTTCGGCCCCGGCGGCCTGAAGCCGATTGTCGGCTCCGCCCCGAACCCCACCGAAACCACCTCGGCAGCCCCGAGCGAGGACGCCACCTCCAGCCCGAGCGAAACCGAAAGCGCCACCCCCTCCGCCTCCAGCACCATCGATGATGACGACGTGCTCTTCGGGCAGCTGATCGGCGTCTACAACGGCGCCAGCATCGCAGGCATCGCCTCGGCCGGCGAAGACGCCCTGTCCGAGGCCGGATTCACGAATATCACCGCCAGCAACTGGACCCGCCCGGCCGAGACCTCCACCGTGTACTACACCTCGGAGGCCTATCGCACCACTGCCGAAAAGGCCGCTGAAGTGCTGAATATCGATGAGGTTCTGCAGACCCAGAACATTCCGAACCGGGTGACCGTGGTGATGGGCTCGGACGACACCCTCGAAGTACGCTAACCCCGCAGTATCCAATTGCTTCGCTGTGAGCCGATCAGCTTGCACTCGCAGGGCGAGAGTGCCAATATTTGTATTAGCACTCATGCGTTGCGACTGCTAACGCCGATCGGCTTTTCGCGTTTTAACCGCAGCCGGTCCGGCCTCAGACGCCGCTTCGCAGGGAGCGTGAAGAATACCTCAGATAGCGAGAGCTGACGCGGCTGCAGGCCCGATGCCCAGCCGTTGCACTCGTCCGTCGCGGGCGCTGTCTGTCGGTTGCATTTTCGCAAAATCGTCCCGAAAGGACCGAAAGCCACTATGGCCAAGATGATTGCATTTGACGAGGAAGCACGCCGCGGACTTGAGCGCGGCCTGAACACCCTTGCAGACGCCGTAAAGGTGACCCTGGGCCCACGCGGCCGCAACGTTGTTCTGGAAAAGAAGTGGGGTGCCCCGACGATCACCAACGATGGCGTGTCCATCGCCAAGGAGATCGAGCTCGAGGATCCCTACGAGAAGATCGGCGCAGAGCTGGTCAAGGAAGTTGCCAAGAAGACTGACGACGTCGCAGGCGACGGCACCACCACCGCAACCGTTCTCGCCCAGGCACTGGTCAAGGAAGGCCTGCGCAACGTTGCCGCCGGCGCCGACCCGATCGCGCTGCGCCGCGGCATCGACAAGGCCGTAGAGGCCGTCACTGCCGAGCTGTTCGCCGCCGCCAAGAAGATCGAGTCCAAGGAGCAGATCGCTGCTACCGCCTCGATCTCCGCAGGCGACCCTGAGATCGGCGGCCTGATCGCCGAGGCTCTCGACAAGGTCGGCGAGCAGGGCGTCATCACTGTTGAGGAGTCCAACACCTTCGGCCTCGAGCTGGAGCTGGCCGAGGGCATGCGCTTCGACAAGGGCTACATCTCCGCATACTTCGTCACCGACGCAGAGCGCCAGGAGACCGTGCTGGAGGACCCATACATCCTCATCGTGAACTCCAAGATCTCCTCGGTCAAGGACATGGTCACCCTGCTGGAAAAGGTCATGCAGTCGAACAAGTCGCTGCTGATCATCGCCGAAGACGTCGAGGGCGAAGCCCTGGCCACCCTGATCCTGAACAAGATCCGCGGCCTGTTCAAGTCCGTTGCCGTCAAGGCTCCGGGCTTCGGCGACCGCCGCAAGGCCATGCTGACCGACATCGCCATCCTGACCGGCGGCCAGGTTGTCTCCGAGGAGATCGGCCTGTCCCTGGACAACGTGGGCCTGGAAGTTCTGGGTACCGCCCGCAAGGTCGTTATCACCAAGGACGAGACCACCATCGTTGAAGGCGGCGGCGAAGCCGACGCCATCGAAGGCCGCAAGGCCCAGATCGCAGCCGAGATCAAGAACACCGACTCGGACTACGACCGCGAGAAGCTGCAGGAGCGCCACGCAAAGCTCTCCGGCGGCGTCGCCGTGCTGAAGGCCGGCGCAGCCACCGAGGTGGAGCTCAAGGAGCGCAAGCACCGCATCGAAGATGCCGTGCGCAACGCCAAGGCAGCAGTGGAAGAGGGCATCGTCGCCGGCGGCGGCGTAGCCCTGATCCAGGCCGGCGCAGCAGCCTTCGAGAAGCTGTCGCTGGAAGGCGACGAGGCAACCGGTGCGAACATCGTGCGCGTCGGCATCGAAGCTCCGCTGAAGCAGATCGCCCTGAACGCCGGCATGGAGCCAGGCGTTGTCGCCGACAAGGTCAAGGGCCTGGCTGCCGGCCACGGCCTGAACGCCGCCACCGGCCAGTACGTCGACCTGCTGGAAGCCGGCGTGAACGATCCTGTGAAGGTGACCCGTTCGGCCTTGCAGAACGCCGCATCGATCGCAGGCCTGTTCCTGACCACCGAAGCCGTTGTCGCGGACAAGCCAGCTCCTGCCGGCGCCGCACCAGCCGGTGACGACATGGGTGGCATGGGCGGCATGGGCGGCTTCTAAGCTTCCCCGCCCGGCTCGGCACCCCGCCGAGACTACCTGGTGCCTGTGGCCCGTTTCCCCAGGGGAAACGGGCCACAGGCCGTTAAAAGCCGGAAGCTATTCGCCGAGCCAGCCGCGCAGCACTGAGATCTCCGCGCCGACGTTGCTGCGGGCCGCGTTTTCCCAGCGGTCGATGCCACGCACGGTGCTGTAGATGTTGTCCTTCTCCAGCAGCGAGCCCAGCACCTTGATCCGTCCGGCAGCCAGGGCCGGGCGCGGGAAATGCGCGTACTCCTGGTAGATCGCCTGGGCATAGCGCTGGTAGGCCGGCTGCGGGCGGGCCAGCACCTCAAGATCCGCATCGCACAGGATCCGGCCCAGGCGGTCGTGGTCGCCGGGGGAGTGCCCTGCGGTGAGCAGGATCAGTTCGCTGACCCTGGACACCGCCCCGGGGCTCAGCAGCCCGTAGAGGCGCTCGCGGGCAAGGATCGCGGACTTGGCCTCGTCGTCCGAGGCTCCGTGGTACACCGCGTCGTGGAACCAGGCGGCCAGCTGCAGCAGCATGCGCTCCTCGCCGTCGGCCTGGTCCTTCGCCAGCCAATCCAAGGCCTCCAGCACGGACAGCAGGTGGACCCTGTCGTGGTATCTGCGATGCGACTGCGACCAGCGTTCCAGCAGCTCGCGGCCCAGCTGAGGTTCGGTGGGCAGAGTTCGGGCCCAACGGCGGGACAGCACCGGTCCCAGCTTTTCCGGGCGGTACTTGGCCGGGATGCGCAGCCCGGAGGCGATCAGCGCCCGAGCCAGGTCGCCGGCCGAAACCTCGTGCGCGCCGTCCCGCACCAGCTCGGCATAGCGGGACTGCGGCACGTCGTAGTGGTCCCTGTCGAACGCGCGCTCGGGTAGCTGGTGCGCACGGGCAAAGGCATGCAGTTCATCGAGCGTCGCATCGGAAACCAGATGCGAAAAGAGCGTTCCATGGGCAGGCCATGACGGTGGGTCGATCAGGATGCTCATAGGCTCTAGCCTACGTGTTGGTAACGGTTTTGAAGTCCCGTTCGGGGGCCCTGGGCACGGGTGGGCAAAGTCCCGTTGTAAGAGACGTGGAATTACTTGGTGGCGGTGCATTCTTCGGATAGGTTGTACTTTAATCATTCAGCACTTTCACAGGCCATAAATCTGTCATCACTGAAGCGGAACGCCTCGGCGTCCCGCAACTGCTTGTGACTTCTTTTGGGGAATCGAGACACCATGTCGCCTAAGATCAATACCACCCTGCTTTCGGCAGCGGTTATTTCTGGACTTCTCGTCTCTGCCGCTCCGGCACAGGCTACCGAAACCACGGACGATGCCCTCCAGAGCATCACCGTTGCACAGCAGGAAACGCAGACCGAGCCGGCAGCGGCGGCGGCCACTGAGGCCCCCGTGCAGCAGCCTGCCGTCGAAACCCCTGTCGTGCCTGCGCCGCCAGTCGCCGAAGTGCCCACCGACAACGTGGAAGACATTGCAGTGGAAGCCCCGGCAGAGCAGACCGTCGTGCAGGAGTCGCAGGCTCCAGTCGAGGACAGCGTCGAGGAAACGGCTCCGGCTGCACCGGTGGAGGAGAATGCTTCAGTTGAGGATTCGGCTCCCGCGCAGGACCCAGCTGCTGGCACCGAGACCGGCGCGACCCAGCCAGCGGACGAGACCAGCTCCGCAACCGATGAGACGGTCGACTTCGGCGCGATTGAAGAATCCGACCAGAATGCCGAAAACGACAGCACGGACACCGAACTCCAAGGTACTAGTTTCATGTTCGACGAGGAACCGGAGTTCTCAGAAGAACTAAACGACGTGCTGGACTCCATTGCGCCTGAACTAGACAAGCTCGATGAGGACTTCCTCAACGAGCTTGATGAGCGACTGCTCGAAGGCCGCGAAGACTGGACTGACGCCCAGTGGGAAGCATTTTATGAGACGGAAGAATTCCAGCAGCTGCTGGATTCGATTCAGCTCGAACTTGTGAATAAATACACTGAAAAAATATTCACCCTGATTTTAGATAACCTGACCAGCGAAGCACAGTTGGATGAGTTCCTGAGCTTCTTGGAAGAACTCATGGAAGCCTACCCCGAAGACTCCGAGTGGCTTGCAGAATTCCTGGCTTCTTACTTCGGCGAAGAAGGTACCGAGCCTGAGAACGAGAATCCGGACGCGAAGCCCGAAGTGAAGCCAGAAGCCAAGCCTGAAGCAAAGCCGGAGGCAAAGCCATCCGAGAAGCCGGTAGAAATCAAGCCGGCAGGATCCATCGACAAGAAGCCGGAGAACACCGGCTCCGAATCGGCCAAGGGCGACGCGAAGCCGCAGGCCGCGGAGAACGAACTGGCTGATACCGGTTTCAACGGTGCGCTGCTGGCGGCTGCGGGCGCGGGTCTGCTGCTGATGCTGGCCGGAGCCGCCATGGTTCTGCGCCGCCGCAAGGCCTGAGCCTCGTAGCCAACGCATGGATGCTGGCCGCTGGATCATCTTCCCTGAAGCTGATCCAGCGGCCAGTTCTTTGTGGTTTTGGCGCTGTTTTCGCTGGGGATGCGCCGTTTAGTAGCGGAACAGCGAGGTATTGACCTGCTCGACTTCCTCGTACTGCGCCGAGGCATGATGCAACGCCGTGGCGATGTTGCCCAAGGCTTCTTCGATGCGCAGGTGGGTGCTTCGCCATTCGGCCACGATGGCCTGGAACGATGCGGCCGCCGAGCCATGCCATGTGCCCTGCAACTGGTCCAGATTCATCTGCATCGTGGCGACTTCTGAACGCAGGCGGTCGATGGTGCCCATAACCGCTTGGGACTTGGCCTGCATTTCGCCGGTGTTGGTGGAGAACGTGCTCATGATTCCTGCTCGCCTTTCATCGGATCGTGATGACCTAACGATAGGAGCTATGGCACCGAAGCAGAGTAAGCCGCAGGCCGGTTGTGGACAATGAGGCTACGACTCGTCGTGCTCCGGATGGAAGTCGAAGTCGTCGTCGCGCGGCTCGGGCATCGGAACGTAGGGCAGCGAGATGGCCATGGTGGCGCCGCCGCTTTCGGTTTCGCTCAGCGACACGGATCCGCCGTGCTGTTGGACAATGGCTGCGACAATTGCCAGCCCCAGGCCGGAACCGCCGGTTTCGCGTTGGCGCGAGGCATCCGAGCGGTAGAAGCGCTCGAAGATTCGCTTGGCGTCCTCTTCGGGAATGCCGTGGCCGTGGTCGCGGACCTCGAGTACTGCGTCGAGGGCACCGGCCACCAGCGAACGCACACCCACCGCGATCTCGATCGGGGACCCTTCGGGGGTGTAGCGCAGGGCATTGGTCAGCAGGTTGGCGATGACCTGGCGGATGCGGGCGTCGTCTCCGACAGTGCTGGCGGGGCTGGGCTGGTTGCTGGACAGGCCCACCAAGGTGACCTTGCGGTCGGGCGCCCGCACCCGGGTGTCCTCCACGATGTCCTGTCCGAGCACCAGCAGGTCGACAGCCTGCTTCTCCATCGGGCGCTGCTCGTCCAGGCGCGCCAGCATCAGCAGGTCCTCAACGAGCTGCGCCATGCGCTTGGATTCGCTCTCAATGCGCCCCATCGCCGAATCGAGGGCTTCGGGGCTCGCCAGTCCGCCGTGGCGGTAGAACTCCGAGTAGCCCTGGATGGTGACCAGCGGGGTGCGCAGCTCGTGGGAGGCATCCTGAATGAAGCGCCGCATCTTCTGTTCGGAAGCTTCGCGGTCCTTGAAAGCCTTCTCGATCTGCGCCAGCATCGAATTCAGCGAGCGTGAGAGCCTGCCGACTTCCGTCTCCGCAGGATAGTCCGTCACGCGCTGGGTGAGGTCGCCGGCGGCGATCATGGACGCGGTGCGCTCGACCTTCGTCAGCGGTTTCAGCGACCGGGTGGTGAGGGCATAGGCGATCATGGACATGACCAGCGCGGCGAGCAAGCCGGTGGAGAGCACCAGCACCGCCGCCTGCTGCGCGGTGTTGTTGACGGTGCTCAGCGGGATCGCCAGGAACAGGTTCAGGCTGCTGCTCTTCAGCGGAATCACCATGGTCCGCCACCCGGCGGAGTTCGCCTGGATGCCCGGGATGGTCACCGGCTTGTTCGGCGTTTCCAGCAGCTTATCGATATTGGCCGGATTCAACAGCGGCGAATCCAAGGCCGTGCTCGGCGAAACCCGCGAGCGCGGCATGATGTAGACGATTTTCCCGTCTTTATCACGGATGTCGGCGTAGGAGCTGTTCAGCCCGAGCAGCGTCGGGTCGAAGTCCTTGAAGCCGTCGGGGTCCCCGGGGTTGTCCACCGAATACAGGTAGGCCTTGTTCAGACCAAGCCCCATCGTCGGTCCGGCGGCGACCAGCTGGTCATCGATCTGGTTGGTCATCGAGATCCGCAGCGTGTGGGCCGAGCCCACGGCTGTGGCTACGATGGCCAGGATCATCAGCCCGAACATCACTGTCACCAGTTTGGTGCGCAGCGTGGTGCGCCGCCAGAGGGAACGAATCGACTTCATAGGATGACTTTACAAGTCCCTTGCTCGTGGACGGACGCGGCTAGCGGCGGTCCGGGGTGCGCATCAGGTAGCCGACGCCGCGTTTGGTCTGGATCAGCGCAGGCCATTCGGGGCGGTCGACCTTGCGGCGCAGGTACGAGATATAGGACTCGACGATCGACGCGTCGCCGTTGAAGTCGTACTCCCACACGTGGTCCAGGATCTGCGACTTGGACAGCACGCGGTTCGGGTTCATCATCAGGTAGCGCAGGAGCTTGAACTCGGTGGGGGAGAGGTCGATGATCTCGCCGGCGCGGCGGACCTCGTGCGCGTCGTCGTCCAGCTCGAGGTCGGCGACCACGATGGTGGCGTTCTCTTCCTCGCCCGAAGACGTGCGGCGCAGGACTGCGCGGATGCGTGCGACGACCTCGTCCAGGCTGAACGGCTTGGTGACATAGTCGTCGCCGCCCACGGTCAGGCCGGTGACCTTGTCCGAGGTGTCGTCACGTGCGGTGAGGAACAGGACCGGGAAATGGCGCCCCGCGGCGCGCAGCTTGCGGGTGATGGTGAATCCATCCATGTCCGGAAGCATCACGTCGAGCACTGCCAAGTCAGGTTCCTCGGCCTCAACCGCTGCCAGGGCGTCCCGGCCGTTGGCTGCGGAGACAACTTCGAAACCTGCGAAGCGCAGGGAAGTGGACAGCAACTCGCGGATATTCGGCTCGTCATCGACAACGAGAAGTTTTGCCTCTGGGGTTTTTGCACTCATGAAACCCAGTGTGCCTAAGAAGTCTGGGAGATTCCTGTATGAATGCTGGGGTAGAAAATTAGTTGTTGCGACGCCGGATGACGTTGCCGATAACGACTGCAACGCCCAGCAGGAAGGCGACCGGAAGGCCCCAGACGCCCAGAATCATCAGGAAGGGCGGGATGCTGATTTCCTGGAAATAGAGCACCAGCGTCGCAGCCAATGCCAGGGTGGAAACTACGGCAACGCCGATGGCTAGACGCGAAACAACGGACAGGGTGACGGATAAGGTGCTCACCGTTCCTACTTTACCGTTGCCGTCCCGGAGGAGGGAGTCCCGAGTCAAAGAGCGCCCAAGGTGATTTTGTGTCCGGATGAATGACATAATCAAAGGTAAACGACTTGGTTCGACTCCGTGCGTCGAGCACCCGGGAAAAGAATTCGAAAAGCCCGGTGAAAGCTCCGCGGAAGCGAACACCTGAATATGCATGGTGCTGAGCAGGCCTCGGCCATGCAGCTACGCACGAGAAACGAACGAGGTATTACAGCATGCCTACCGGCAAGGTTAAGTGGTACGAGAAGTCCAAGGGCTTTGGATTCATTACCGCAGAAGACGGCAAAGAGATCTACGTCAACGCAGCGGCCCTGCCCGACGGCATGCATGAGCTGCGCCCGGGAACGCGCCTTGAGTTCGGTGTGGCCGAGGGCCGTCGCGGACCGCAGGCCTTGAGCCTCCGGGTGCTCGAAGCGGCCCCGTCGGTGGCTCGCGCCAAGCGCAAGAAGCCCGAAGCCGAGGCCGTCGTCATCGAGGACCTAATCAAATTGCTGGACAGCGTTTCGAATACCTTGCGCAATGGGCGCTATCCTGAACATGCATACGGCAAAAAGGTAGCTACCGTGCTGCGCGCGGTAGCCGACGATCTGGACGCATAAACAATGGCCCGTAAACCCAAGCTGGACACCCTCCTCGCTGAAGCGGTCGATACCGCGCGGCTATCCCTGGCTGAAATCGCCGGGGAATCCGAAATCGGCGAACACCTCGGCGTCACGGCCGAGGGTGAGCGACTTGTCACCCATAGATTTATCTCCCATAAAAAGGGATACCAAGGTTGGACATGGTTCGCGACACTCGCGCGGGTGCCACGGGCCAAGGCCAAAGATCTGACAGTGTGCGAGGTCGGGATCATTGCCGGCGAGGATTCACTGCTGGCTCCTGCCTGGGTGCCGTGGGCGGATCGTCTGGCCAAGGAGGAGATCGAAGCCGCAGAGGCCGAGCACAGCGCCGTTGAAGGCGAGCAGCCTACAGAGGCTGAGACCTCGGCGGCCGCGCAGGATGAGCAGGGTTCGGAGCAGCCGCAGGCAATTCCTGAGGGAGAAGCTGACGCCGTTCCTGCACAGGACGAGCTCGCGACCGACGAGGTTGCGGACGAGGAAGAGCTGCAGTCGGTCAAGTCACCGGCTCGACGCCAGGTCCGCCGTCGGCGCACTGCCCAGCGAACCGCCGCACGTCGCCGCGCCGCGCAACGCAACCGCGCACGCAAGGACGGCTAGCGCCGAAACAGGCATACAGCGAAGGGCTCGGACCATGTGGTCCGAGCCCTTCGCTGTTGTGGTGTCGTGCGTCGTGGGGACTAGAGCTGTTCGATCACGTAGTCGATGCAGTTCAGCAGTGCCTGGACGTCGCTCGGATCGATCGCGACGAAGGTTGCGATACGCAGCTGGTTGCGGCCGAGCTTGCGGTAAGGCTCCACATCGACCACGCCGTTGGCGCGAAGCGCCTTGGCGATGGCGGTGGCGTCGATCTTGTCGTCGAAGTCGACGGTGGAAATGACGTTGGAGCGGTGTTCCGGATTCGCCACGTACATCGCAGCGATGTCGGAGGCCTCGGCCCAGGCCTGGACCTTGGCCGCGGATTCGGCGGTGCGCTCAGCGGCCCAGGCGAGTCCGCCGTTGGCGTTGATCCATTTGATCTGGGAATCCAGCATGACCAGCGTGGTCAGTGCAGGGGTGTTGTAGGTCTGGTTCTTCAACGAGTTGTCCAGAGCGGTCTTCAGGTTCAGGAAGTCCGGGATCCACCGGTCGGTGGCGGCGATTTCCTCGATGCGCGCAATGGCCGCCGGGGAAACGAACGCGATCCACAGGCCGCCGTCGGCTGCGAAGTTCTTCTGCGGCGCGAAGTAGTAGACGTCGGTTTCGGCCAAGTCCACGGCCAATCCGCCGGCGCCGCTGGTGGCGTCGATGACCATCAGTGCGTCATCGTTGGCGCCAGCTACGCGCTTGACCGGGGCTGCAGCGCCGGTGGAGGTCTCGTTGTGAGGCCATGCATAGACATCGACGTCGGCTTCGGCGGCGGGAACAGGAACGCTGCCCGGCTCGCTGGTGATGATGGTCGAGGCAGCCAGGAACGGGGCCTTGTCCGTGGCTTTGGCGAATTTGGAGCCGAACTCGCCGAACGACAGGTGCTGCGCCTTGTTGCGCACCAGGGAGAAGGCGGCCGAATCCCAGAACGCGGTAGCGCCGCCGACACCCAGCAGAACTTCATAGCCCTCTGGCGCGTTGAACATTTCCTTCAGTCCGTTCTGGACCGATGCCACAAGGTTCTTGACCGGAGCCTGACGGTGCGAGGTGCCCAGGAGGGAATCCGCTGCCTCAACAATCGCCTGGACTTGCTCTGCGCGAACCTTGGACGGACCGGCGCCGAAACGACCGTCGGCTGGCAAAAGATTCTGTGGAATGGTGATGTCCGTGCTCATCGTGCTCCTCGATATAGCTATAGATTGAAGGGCTGAAAACCCGCTGTTCCGCGGCGCGGAATAAGGCGGGTGGGTTCAGGCGTTTCAGTACTATCTTCGCAAACCGTGAGCGTTTCAGAGAAAAACCGGACGGAGGGTTACGACATCCTCGGTGGCCGGCCCCGTAACGAATATGTCCAGCGCACCCAGTAGAGTGTGTAGTGACGTCTCATTATTTTTACGAACTTATTGTTGTGACTTCCAGGAGCGGCTGCCGTGTCTGACCTTATCGATACAACCGAGATGTACCTGCGTACCATTCTTGAACTGCAAGAAGAGGAAATCGTGGCCTTGCGCGCCCGAATCGCAGAGCGTCTGGGCCACTCAGGCCCGACTGTGTCGCAGACCGTAGCCCGGATGGAACGAGACGGCCTCGTCGTGGTTTCCACCGACCGCCATCTTGCCTTGACCCAGAAAGGTCACGAACTGGCAACGAGCGTCATGCGCAAGCACCGCCTTGCTGAACGACTGCTGGCAGACATGATCGGGCTCGACTGGGAGTACGTCCACGAAGAAGCCTGCCGCTGGGAGCACGTCATGAGCGAGCGCGTCGAGCGCCGGCTCTACGACTTGCTGGGGAAGCCGACGGTCTCCCCGTACGGCAACCCAATTCCGGGTTTAGAGGTCCTTGGCGGGCCAAAAGTGAGCGAAATCTCATCGGAAGTTCAGAACCTTGACCAGGCTCTTTTGGATGGAGTGGAAGGACCGCTGGCAATCGAGCGCCTCGCGGAACCTATCCAGACTGACCCGATCCTGCTGGGACAGCTGAATGAAGGCGGAATCCGCCCTGGGGCGATTGTCACCCTTGAGCGTGCTGAAGACTACATCGTCGTACGCGTGCAGGGTGTAGAGGGCGCTTTGGAGCTTCCGGTAGAGGTCAGCAGCCATGTATTCGTCAAGTCCCACAAAAGATAACGAAATTGTAACTTTCCCTTTTGACGGGTAACGTTAGTACACGGTGCACGGGGTTAGACCCGCACCAGCCCATACATTGCGCGAACGCCTAGTATTGCCCTGCGCGCGGATGGGAAGTCAGTTTATGGGGCAATAGCGGGGGACCCACTTTCCGACGTTTACGTCTAGGGGTGAAGTCCTGCCAAAAGCAGGCCGGCTCATTCTCAGGAGCCGAATCCGACAGCTAACTTCGTAGGCGCTACATGAGAGGAATGTTTTGGTAGAAACCAAGACGACCGGCCGCCGCGCCGCCGTTGTTGAGCTGGATGTGATTGGCGAAATCGCAGCTGCCGCTACCGAGCGTGCGGGTGGACGCCGCGCATCGCGGGTGAGCGAATCGGCTGTTGCCATCGAGCCTGCAGCACCGGTGCATGCCAACTACGTAGGTCGCCGTTTCGAGGAACGCGCACGCTACGGCATCGCCCCTACCCGCCAGATGCTGGTGCTGGAAGATGCAGACAGCAATGTCATTGCTCTGCCGGGCGCAGTCGCTGCCCAGCCTGAATCCGCAGAGATCTCGAGCAATGTCGAGTTCATCTCGCAGCTGGACGCTGATACCAAAAAACCATCGCGACTTGGCTTTAGCCACAAAGTCGCTGCAGTTGCCGCAGTTTCGGGCCTGGCCCTTGCCGCTATCGCGCCACAGTTCTCGGGTTCGTCCAGCGACGACGTGGCCGTTGCCGCCGAACGCACCGCAACTTCCGCAGTCGTGGACGTCACCGCGCCAGGATCGGCTGGACTGGAAGTTGAACGCGCAGCGCTGACTTCCGAACTGAACCCTAATGTTGCGGGAGAAGAGAAGCTCTCCGAGGTTATGGCAGCCTCTGGCGGCAACGTCACTGCCATCAAGTCGACGTCCGGGTTGCTTGACCGCCCGGTGAAGTCGAACCGCATTACCTCGCCTTTTGGGCACCGCAATAACCCGACCGGCGCTGGCACCATGATCCATGGTGGTACAGATTACGGTGTGGCCTGCGGCACTGAGGTTTACGCCTCCGCTTCGGGTACCGTAACCGTCGCAGGCTGGGCCGGGCACTCCGGCAACCGGGTAATGGTGGACCATGGCGATGGACTGGAAACCGGTTACAGCCATAACACGAAGGTTCTGGTCAACGTGGGCGACAAGGTCAAGCGGGGAGATCTGATCGCGCTGAGCGGCACCACCGGCAACTCGACCGGTTGCCACGTGCACTTCGACGTCATAATCGACGGGCAGTTCAAAGACCCAGCCGGCTGGTTGTAACGTTCTTCGTCACCATTCCGTGACCTAAACGTGACATTTGGAAAATCATCCTATAGGCTTATATGCGTGCCAGGGGGATCTCCCTGAGCAACATTGCGTGAGAACCGAGCACTGCCAACACGCAATGTGCAGTTATAAACAACTCGTACGGCAGTGGCGGGGGAACCAATATCGGGTCGTTAGTTTGAACTAACAACCCTAGGGGTGAAGTGGAAGAGAAGGAAACTTCGAATCCACCGAGGTAACTCCACTTCGAACCCGACAGCTTACCTCGTAGGTATCAAGGAGAGGCTTTAAAAAGTGACCAAGCGTCAAACTCATGGACGTCGCCGCGCCGATGTGCCACGTACCAATTCTCTGGAAGCGATCTCGCAGGCTGTTGCATCGAACGCTGGCTCTGTAGGTCGTCAGGCAGCAGTCGTAGCTGCAGCTTCCGGTCTGATCATCACCTTGGGCGTGCCTGGCCAGGCAACTGCTCCACGCGACGTTTCCGCGGCTCCGGTTGACACCATCAACCCAGAGCGCGTGGCAGTCAAGGCTGTCAGCGTTGCCGCAGACAAGAAGTCTTCGGTTGATATCGAGCGCGCCAGCTTCACCGCCGACGAGAAGCCGGAGCCGGTTGTTATCGCAGTGGCCAACGAGGTCACCTCGACTTCGTCGAACGCCACGGCGCCGACCACCCGTTCCAACCAGTCGTCCTCCAGCAGCTCCTCGGACGACTTCGCTCCGGTGACCCGCCAGAACGTCAACAGCCAGTCGAACTCTACCCAGTCGACCAGCACCAAGAAGAAGGCCAAGAGCAGCTCTTCGGTCAACACTTCGAACCTCTCAGGTATCGCGGCTACCGCTGCCAAGTACGTCGGCGTTCCATACGTATGGGGCGGCAACGGCCCATCGGGTTGGGACTGCTCGGGCTTCGTGAAGTACGTTTACGCACAGCACGGCATCAACATCGCCCGCGGCACCTCGGCAATCCTGGGTTCCGGCCAGTTCAAGCGCACCAGCAACCCTAAGCCGGGCGACTTGGTATTCCAGAACGGTGGCGGCCACGTAGGCATCTACCTGGGCGGCGGTCAGATGATCGGGGCACAGAACCCAACCGTGGACACCATGATCCACTCGGTGAGCCGTAACCCGCTGTACGGTTACTACACCCTGGCTCGCTAAGCCTAAAAACTTTCCATAAGCCGCCGAACGTGAAAGACGTTCGGCGGCTTATGCCTTTAACCAGGATGAACATCTGGGTCTTCGCAGATGAACTTCGCAGAATATCTTTCTTGAACCCTCACATAGCAGAGGGCTGATCCTTTAGGCTTGCGATAGAGCCTCTCCGTAGGGAACGCGAGCCCCACCAATGCCAGATGGCGGCTATCGGTTCGAGAAGGAAGTACTGCAAGATGCGAACACTGGTTTTGAATGCCGGCTACGAGCCCCTGGCCGTGGTGACCTTCCGTCGAGCCCTTTTGCTGGTGATGGCGGAGAAAGCCACTATCGTCCTGCAAGATGACTCGTCGCCCGTGCGCAGCGCTCACGGCGAGTTACCGCGGCCAACGGTAATCGTCTTAAAGCGCTATGTACGACGCCCCTACAGGGACATGAATCATGTCACCCGTAGGGGCGTTCTCCGTAGGGACAGGTTTACCTGCGCCTACTGCGGCAAGTCCGCCAATACCATCGACCATGTCATTCCCCGTAGCAGGGGCGGTCAGAATACCTGGGAGAACCTGGTAGCGGCCTGTCTGGCCTGCAACAGCCGTAAGGCCGACAAGATGCTCGCACAGCTCGGCTGGCAGCTCCGCGTCACCCCGCACCGCCCGCGCTATGGCGGGCATCTGGTCTCGGGGCTCAACCAGATCGACGATTCGTGGGATGTCTACCTCCAGGCGGGCTGACACCGCGCAACTGCAGGCGGGAGACCTCGACTAGGCCTTGGCGCGTTCAATTACCGACGGGAGCACGTGCTCGCGCAGCAGCGGCGCGAGATCGTCACGCAGCAGCGCCTGCTTTGGATCGATCCAGAGCAGCTCTTCAAGCTCGGCCAACGGTTCGAGCTCGC
This sequence comes from Arthrobacter sp. 'calajunan', assembly GCF_046940185.1. Classification (NCBI taxonomy): domain Bacteria; kingdom Bacillati; phylum Actinomycetota; class Actinomycetes; order Micrococcales; family Micrococcaceae; genus Arthrobacter; species Arthrobacter sp. 'calajunan'. The sequence goes on along the minus strand of NZ_JBKZDY010000015.1, from coordinate 23,991 downwards.
CGCTGAAACGCCCCGAAAAAAGATGCGCGTGAATCGAGGTCGAAGCCTCGTTGGCGGCAGGGCCATGCCACTCGCCGCGGTACTCGAGCTCGTCCGGTGCGAACTCGACACCGAGCTCCTCTTTAATTTCTCTAATGACAGTTTGTAAAGGTGACTCGCCTTTCTCGGGTTTGCCGCCAGGCTGCATGAATTTGCTCGTCCCGCGTTTGCGGACCAGCAATATTTCTCCTTGGTTGTTGATTAAACAAGCGGCTGATATAGTCAATTTTTTCTTCATGAATTCACAATATCGCGTGTGCGAAGCCGTCGCAGGTGGTAACGTGCATAAGTGGATCTCCAACGTTTTTAGTTGTTGTTCGCCGTGGTCTTATTACTCGCAATTTTTTGACCGAGTGGGTGGTGACAGGTGAAAGCCGAGGAACGGAAAGATCGATCCATCAAATTTATAGATCTATGGAGCATTAATGCGACGGGGTACCAACCTAGGGCGCTTGGGAGACTTCAACCAAGCCGTAATTCTTGAATCCATCCGCAGGGCACCGGATGGAATCAGCCGCGTCGAACTGGCAAGTTCGACGGGTCTGTCACCACAGACCATTTCAAATGTTGTGCGTCGTCTTCTTGACGACGGCATCGTGCGTGAAGACCGCACCATCGTTTCCGGCCCGGGCAAGCCACGCACCGTGCTCGAGCTGGAAGGAAACCGTCTGGTTTCGATCGGTATCCATCTGGACCCCAGCATTCTGACCTTCGTGGCCATGAACCTGCGCGGCGAAGTCCTGCGCGAGCGCAGCATCGAAGTCCCGAACCTCGAAGTGGCTTCCGAAACCGTGCAGCTGATGGCGACCACCGTCAAGGAACTGATCGCAGAGATCCGTGTTCCGAAGAAGCATATTGTCGGAGTGGGCATTGCCGTGCCGGGTCCGGTGAACGTCGAGGAAGGCGTGGTTCTGAACCCGCCGCTGCTTGACGGCTGGGCCGACGTCGAACTCGTCAACCCGCTGCGCAAGCTCCTGCGCCTGCAGGTCATCATCGAAAAGGACACGATTGCCTCCGCAGTTGGGGAACTGTGGCAGTCGAAGGAAGAAAAGACCGACGACTTCGTCTTCGTGTACTGCGGCCACGGCTTCGGCGCCGGCATCGTCATCGATGGCGAAGTCCACCACGGTTCGAGCAACAACGCCGGCGAGATCGGGCATTACTCCACGGGCCACAAGTCCGTGTTCTGCGAAGAGTGCGGTGCAGATGACTGCCTGGCTTCCGGCACCTCCTACGAATTCATCGCGTCAAAGGCCAAGGAACGCGGCCTGGAACTACCGGCCTACGAAATCCTCGGCCCAGAACAGCGCGCAGAAGGCATGAACCGCCTCACCGAGCTGGCGCTGGAAGGCAATGCCGTGGCCAAGGAACTGGTCATCGAGACCATGGTCATGGCTGGCGAAGTCGCAGGCCAGCTGGCCAACGCGCTGGATGTCCGCGAGGTTGTCTTCGGCGGTCCGCAGTGGGACAAGGTCAGCGAGCTCGTCGGCGCAGACGTCGACGCCGCGGTCAAGCGCCGCTTCGGCTTGCGTACGGTGCACGACATCGACACCCGCACCTCCGCGCTGGGCGCCAATGTCGGCGCCGTCGGCGGCGCCTGCGTTGTCATGGACGCCTCGCTGTCGCCAAAGGCCACCGCTTTGCTGCTGCGCTAAGCGTTCATCGCAGCTAGGCCGCCAAAGGGCGCGTTCCCCGTGGAACGCGCCCTTTGGCGCGTCCGGGAGCTGACGCCCGGACGCGGCAGACGAGAAAGGCGCTTCCGCACGGTGAATATCGCGGGGAAGCGCCTTTCTCGTATTGGTGCCCCTGGCCGGAATCGAACCGACGGCCTACCCTTTAGGAGAGGGTCGCTCTATCCTACTGAGCTACAGAGGCTGGGCGTGAAAACACCAACAAGACTATCCTACTAGGTACTTGCTGTCGTGAACCACGCTGCCACGCTAGGAGCTCTGGTCGCGGACCTCGGCCATCTTGCGCTTCAACGACCGGTTGGCCCGGGAAAGGCCGAGCCCGATGATCAACCCAGCGGTGATGATCAGCAACGCCCAACGAATCGTGGTGAGGATCGATGCGAACATGACCGCTCCGGCAGTCACCTCGTTGGCGGTGAACAGGGTATCGATAGCGAAGTTCTCCACGATATCCGCCACGGCGAACCCCAAGGGGGCGCACCACGCCAGCAACCGGGTCCGGCGGTTCGGAATCCAGCGGATGAACAGCAGCATGCTCATGGCGGCGGTGAACAGCGGGAAGAGTATGCCGGCGGTCTTGTGAACGTAGTTCAGCTGCCCCCGGGCGTCCTCGTCCATGGCGCTGCGCAGCGCTTCAATATCCTCCACCGTGTAGCCGAAGACCCGCTGGTCCGGCATGGACAGGTTGTTGCTGAGATCGGTCATCTGGCTCAACGCCATCCCATGGAGATAGATAAACAGAAAAAGACTGATGGCCAATCCAGCGGAGATCAGCAGCATGGGATTGGATTTGTTCTCGTGGGAAGTGCTTTGAACGTTGTATTTGTTCAGCTTCCGGTCCAGAGCCTCACCCTGCTGTTCGACGAACTGGGAGGGTTTGCGGTATTCCTTGGACTTCCTGACCTTCTTTGCCATACCTTCCATTATGCCCGGTAGGCTGTGTCCCGGTTCGCTCGGCCGGCATCACGATACTGTCCAATGCGGCACGTAGACTGGCTACACCATGGATTTCCTTTTTGATGACTTCGCTCCTGAACCCTCACCTCGGGCTTTGCCGACCGCGGACGAACTGCTGGTAGGCATGAACCCGCAGCAGGAAGAGGCCGTGCGCTATGCAGGGGGCCCGCTGCTGATCATCGCCGGCGCCGGCTCGGGCAAGACGCGTGTGCTGACCCATCGAATTGCGTACCTGCTGGCAACGGGGCGTTCGCGCCCGCATGAAATCCTGGCCATCACCTTTACCAACAAGGCCGCCGCCGAAATGCGCGAACGCGCCGCCGAGCTCATCGGCGAGGACCAGGCGAAGAAGATGTGGATCTCCACGTTCCACTCGTCGTGCGTGCGCATCCTGCGCCGCGAAGCTGCCACCATCGGCTTGAAGTCGAACTTCTCGATCTACGACTCGGCGGATTCGCTGCGACTGATCACCCTGGTTTCCAAGGGGTTGGAGATCGACCCGAAGCGCTTCACGCCCAAGGCGATCGCGCACAAGATCTCCTCGTTGAAGAACGAGCTGATCGACGACGAGGACTACGCGGCCACCATCAACACGAACGACCCCTTCTCCCGGGCCGTCTCCGAGGTCTACCGCGGCTACACCCAGCGCTTGCGGGCGGCGAACGCGTTGGACTTCGACGACTTGATCGGCCAGGTCGTCTACATGTTCCGCGCGTTCCCGGCCGTGGCGGACAACTACCGCCGCCGCTTCCGCCATGTGCTGATCGACGAATACCAGGATACGAACCACGCCCAGTATTCGCTGGTTCGCGAACTCACCGGGCCCGACGGGAAGACCCCTCCGGGCGAACTGACAGTGGTGGGCGATTCGGACCAGTCCATCTACGCCTTCCGCGGCGCCGACATCCGGAACATCATCGAGTTCGAGAAGGACTACCCGAACGCGGCGACGATCAAGCTGGAGCAGAACTACCGTTCCACGCAGAACATCCTGACCGCTGCCAACGAGGTCATCAAGCTCAACCCGGACCGCAACGACAAGCGCCTGTGGACCGCCAGCGGCGACGGCGAGCAAATCGTCGGCTACGTGGGGGAGTCCGAGTCGGACGAAGCCCGCTGGATCGCCGAGGAGATCCTGCGGCTGAACGACGACGAAGACGTACGCCCCGGCGACATCGCCATCTTCTATCGCACCAATGCCCAGTCGCGCGCGCTTGAAGAGCAGCTGATGCGCGTCGATCTGAAATACCGGGTGGTCGGCGGAACCCGCTTCTACGACCGCAAGGAGATCAAGGATGCGTTGGCATACCTGCGCGCCCTGGTGAACCCGGAAGACGACATCAACGTCCGGCGCATCCTCAACGAGCCGAAACGCGGCATCGGCGACCGCGCCGAAGGCGCCGTCGCCGCGCTGGCGGAGCGCGAGCGCATCTCCTTCATGGAAGCGCTGCGCCGCTCGGACGAGGCTCCGGGCCTGGGCACCCGGGGCATTAAGATGACCGCGGCTTTCGTGGCGCTCATGGACGACCTGCAGATCGTGGCCGAAGGCTCGGGCCCGGCCGAAGCGCTGGAAGCAGTGCTTGAGCAGACCGGATACCTCGAAACCCTGCGTTCCTCCAGCGACCCGCAAGACGAGTCCCGGGTTGAGAACCTCGCGGAACTGGTCGCCGTCGTACGCGACTACGTCAACGACGAACCGGAGGGCGGCCTGGCAGGATTCCTTGAACGGGTCGCGCTGGTGGCTGACGCAGACCAGATCCCGGAAGCCCCGAGCGATGACGAGGGCGCAGCCATGGCGGCACGCGAGGGCATGGTGACCTTGATGACCCTGCATACGGCCAAGGGCCTTGAATTCCCGGTCGTGTTCCTGACCGGCATGGAGCACGGCGTCTTCCCGCACCAGCGCTCCATGACCGATGAAAAGGAACTGGCCGAAGAGCGCCGCCTGGCCTACGTGGGGCTGACCCGCGCCCGCGAGCGCCTCTACCTGACGCGCGCCGAGCAGCGAAGCCTCTGGGGACAGGCGCAGTACAACCCCGCCAGCCAGTTCCTGGAAGAAGTGCCCTCCCAGCTGATCGACTGGAAACGCGAGGGATCGTCCTTCGGCCCGGGCTTGTCCTTCGGTTCCAGCTCGGTGAATTTCGCCACGAGCCGCTACGAGCGCGGAAGCCATTGGGGAGCAGGTTCGTCGGTGGCGAACAATACTGTCCGCGGGCACAACGCCGCTCCGGTGTCGAAGCAGCGTGTGGTGCAGAACAAGGAGATCGTGATCCCTAAGGTCGGGCAGTCGGTCAAGCATACGGCCTTTGGCTTGGGCACAGTCGTCGCCCTGGAAGGCGCTGGCGACAAAACCGTGGCCAAGGTCCAATTTCCGGATTCTGAGAAACGACTCCTGCTTCGGTACGCGCCCCTCGAAATTGTCGAGTAGTCAACCCCATTGCGATATTGGCTTGGTCACAGCGATAGCCAATCGGAGAAATGCGCGGAATCTCTACAACTTGTAAAAGTGGGAAGATCGCGAAAGTAAGGATAGTCTGAGAAATGCGCACGGGCTAAGACGCCGTTTCGGCGTCTGTTTGGTTGCGGTGCGCTCTCTTTGGGTACGGCGCGGACACTGGTCCGTGACTGTGCCGCGAGTCAGCATGAACTTCGAACGAAGGACACAAACCCGTGGACCTGTATGAGTACCAGGCGCGCGATCTATTCGAGGCACACGGCGTACCCGTGCTTGCCGGTATCGTCGCTTACACCCCTGAAGAAGCCAAGGCAGCAGCTGAGAAGATCGGCGGCGTCGTAGTCGTTAAGGCTCAGGTCAAGGTTGGCGGCCGCGGCAAGGCTGGCGGCGTTAAGGTTGCCAAGACCGCAGACGAGGCTTTCGAGCACGCATCGAACATTCTCGGTATGGACATCAAGGGCCACACCGTGAACAAGGTCATGATCGCACAGGGTGCGGACATCGCCGAGGAATTCTACTTCTCCGTGCTGCTGGACCGCGCAAACCGCAACTACCTGGCCATGTGCTCCGTCGAGGGCGGCATGGAGATCGAGCAGCTGGCAGAGGAGCGCCCGGAGGCGCTGGCTCGCGTTGCAGTGGATCCGCTGGTCGGCATCGACGCCGAAAAGGCCGCCGAGATCGTCGCAGCTGCCGGTTTCGCCGAGGAACTGCGCGCCAAGGTCGAAGAGACCCTGCAGAAGCTGTGGACCGTCTTCAAGGAAGAGGATGCAACCCTCGTTGAGGTCAACCCACTGGTGAAGACCGGTGCAGGCGACATCGTCGCACTGGACGGCAAGGTCTCCCTGGATGACAACGCTTCCGAGGTCCGCCACCCGGCTCACGAAGAGCTCGAGGACAAGGGCGCAGCCGATCCGCTGGAGGCCAAGGCCAAGGCTGCAGGCCTGAACTACGTCAAGCTGGACGGCGAAGTGGGCATCATCGGCAACGGTGCAGGCCTGGTCATGTCGACCCTGGACGTCGTCGCCTACGCTGGCGAGAACCACGGTGACGTGAAGCCGGCGAACTTCCTGGACATCGGCGGCGGCGCCTCGGCTGAGGTCATGGCCAACGGCTTGGACGTCATCCTGAACGACCCGCAGGTCAAGTCCGTGTTCGTCAACGTCTTCGGCGGCATCACCGCTTGCGACGCAGTGGCCAACGGCATCGTCGGCGCGCTGAACACCCTGGGTGACGCAGCGAACAAGCCGCTGGTTGTCCGCCTGGACGGCAACAACGTTGAAGAAGGCCGCGCCATCCTGGCCGAAGCCAACCACCCACTGGTGACCCTGGCAGCAACCATGGACGAGGGCGCCGACAAGGCCGCCGAGCTCGCCAACGCAGCGAAGTAAGAGGGATAAGCGAACAATGAGCATTTACCTGAACAAGGACTCCAAGGTCATCGTCCAGGGCATCACCGGCGGCGAAGGCACCAAGCACACCGCCCTGATGCTCAAGGCCGGCACCAACATCGTCGGCGGCGTGAACGCACGCAAGGCCGGCACCACCGTGACCCACGGCGAGCAGGAGATCAAGGTCTACGGCACCGTGGCAGAGGCCAAGGCCGAGACCGGCGCTGACGTGTCGATCGTCTTCGTTCCGCCGAAGTTCACCAAGGATGCAGTGGTCGAGGCCATCGAGGCCGAGGTCGGCCTCGTTGTGGTCATCACCGAAGGCGTGCCGGTGCAGGACTCGGCTGAGTTCTGGGCCCTGGCCCAGTCCAAGGTCGACGCCGACGGCAACCAGATCACCCGCATCATCGGCCCTAACTGCCCAGGCATCATCACCCCGGGCGAGGCGCTGGTCGGCATCACCCCGAACAACATCACCGGCAAGGGCCCGATCGGCTTGGTCTCCAAGTCCGGCACCCTGACCTACCAGATGATGTACGAACTGCGCGACCTGGGCTTCTCCACCGCCATCGGCATCGGCGGCGACCCGGTCATCGGCACCACCCACATCGACGCCCTGGCTGCGTTCGAGGCGGATCCGGAAACCAAGGCCATCGTGATGATCGGCGAAATCGGCGGCGACGCCGAGGAGCGCGCAGCCGAATACATCAAGGCCAACGTCACCAAGCCGGTTGTCGGCTACGTGGCAGGCTTCACCGCCCCTGAGGGCAAGACCATGGGCCACGCAGGCGCCATCGTTTCCGGCTCGGCTGGCACTGCCCAGGCCAAGAAGGAAGCACTGGAAGCTGCCGGCGTGAAGGTGGGCAAGACTCCTTCGGAGACCGCACGCCTGCTGCGCGAAGTTTTCGCAGCCCTCTAAGCGAGGCTTCGAAGCCCGGATAACCCGGGTGAGAGCGTAATGGCCGCCTGTGCCACGGGATTACCGTGGCGCAGGCGGCCATTTTCCGTCTCCACGGCGTTGTGGCGACGGATCAAAGATTTGGGAAACAGCCCCAAGCCGGGTCTGGGATGCCGGCCCGGGGGTAATGCGGTGCGCGGGGAGCTTAGCCCCGCAGGCCGGTCGCGGCCTCGGTGTCCACCCTCAGGAATGAGGATCCAATGACCGCGAAGGCGCCCGGAATCAACAGCATCCGGTGCTTCGGGTTGTAGAAAATCTCATCCAGCGGAGAAGCTAGGACCTTCCGGATTTTTTCCAGAAGCCGGTCGTTCTCCAGGAGCAGGCGCTCCTGCTCGGTTTCAATCACCACACGATCTGCTTCCGTCGTCACCGAAGCGTTCATCCAGTCGTCGCTCGGTGTACTCAGAGTCTCCGATTTGATCAGGGACACGGTTATAACCGCCTTCATCTTGCGCTGCCCCCTGAAGAAGACCTCCATGGGGGTGCCCTACTTGTGCGTCCGGTGTGGCGTAACGCACATGAGGTGGCATATTGAATATATCGCGTCTTGCTGGTAAGCGCCTGCTAAACCACGAAGAGTTAATCAACCTGTTACTCGAGCAGGCCCCGGATGTCCTGCGCGGTCAGTGCCTTGGAGAAGCCATCGGCCTCGTCCATGACGGTGTTGATCAGCTTCCGCTTGGAATCCTGCAGGGCCACGACCTTCTCCTCGATGGTCCCCTTGGAGATCATGCGGTAGACCATCACCTGGCGCGTCTGGCCGATGCGGTGGGTACGGTCGATCGCCTGGGCCTCCACGGCGGGGTTCCACCACGGGTCAAGCAGGAAGCAGTAGTCGGCCTCGGTCAGGTTCAGCCCGAAACCGCCGGCCTTCAGCGAAATCAGGAACAGCGGAGCTTCGCCCTCCTTGAACTGCTCGATCACCTCGGCGCGGTTGCGGGTGCTGCCGTCCAGGTAGACGAACTTGATCCCGCGTGCGGTCAGCTTCCCGGCCAGCACCTTCAGGTAGGAGGTGAACTGGCTGAACACCAGGGCGCGGTGGCCCTCGTTCAGCACGTCGTCGAGCTGGTCGAATAGCGCCTCGAGCTTGGATCCGGGCACCTCGGCCAGCTCCGGGTCCACCAGCGAGGGCTCCAGCGCGAGCATGCGCAGGTGCGTGAGCGACTGGAAGATGGTGAAGCGGTTCTTGTCCAGGTCCTCGACCAGGTGCAGGATCTTCTGGCGTTCGCGGTTCAGGTGGGTGTCGTAGATGTGCTGGTGCTCGTCGGACAAGCGCACCAGCACCTGCTGCTCCTGCTTGGCCGGCAGGTCCAGCACCACGGATTCCTTGGTGCGGCGCAGCATGAACGGCTTCACGCGGCGCTGCAGCAGGGCCAGGGTGTCCTTGTCGCCCAGCACCTCGATGGGGCGGGCGAACTGCCGGTTGAAGCGGCTGACGTTCATGAACAGCGACGGGGAGGTCAGCGACAGCAGCGCGCCGAGCTCGGAGAGGTTGTTCTCCATGGGGGTGCCGGTCACCGCCAGCTTGAAGCTGGTCTGCAGGTTCACCGCGGTGCGGTGGGCCTTGGTCGAGCGGTTCTTCACGAACTGGGCCTCGTCCAGGATCAGCCCGGCGAAGCGCTGGGACTCGTAGATCTCGTCGTTCAGGCGCAGCAGCGTGTAGGTCGTGAGCACCACGTCGTAGCCTTCGGCCAGCTCGCGCAGCTGACGGGCGTCGCCCAGCGTGGAATCGATGCTGATAACGCGCAGGCTCGGCGCGAAGCGGCGGACCTCCATCTCCCAGTTAGAGACCACGGAGCTCGGGGCGACCACCAAAAACGGTGCGCGCACCCGCTGGGCCGGCGGCAGCTCGGCGCAGGCCTCGGGGTCCTCCCACAGCTGGTGGGCGTGCAGGACCAGGGCAATGGTCTGCAGGGTCTTGCCCAGGCCCATGTCATCGGCCAGGATGCCGCCGAAGCCGCCCTGGTAGAGGCGAGCCAGCCAGCGGAAGCCGTCGACCTGGTAGGGGCGCAGGGTGGCCTGCAGGGTGTCCGGCACGGAGGCCTGGCCGCCTTCGGCGACGCGCAGCAGCGAACGCATGCGCCCGATGAACAGGTCGGCCCCGTCGATTCCCTCGGCCAGCTCGTCCAGTTCCTCGAACAAAGAGATCTGGAAGACCGAGAGCTTCAGATCGGCGTCCTTCGGCTTGTCGTTCAGCGCCTGGGCCTCGTCCACCAGCGCCTTGAGCTTGGCGAAGATCGGCTGGTCCAGGGAGAACCACGAGTTGTCCGGCAGCTTCAGCTTCATGGCGCCATTGGTCATCGCCTTCACGATGTCCGCGAAGGGCACCTCATGGGAGCCGACGGAGATCAGCAGGCCCAGATCCAGCCAGTCGTTGCGTTCGTGGTCCACGGCGTTGATCTTCAGCTTGGGCAGCTCGCGCAGCTGGCGGTAGACCGGGCGCGGCCCGGTTTCCTCCAGCTTGACGGTCTTCAGCGCGCCCAGGGCGGGAACCAGGTCGGAGACGAAGGCGATCATCTGCTCGCCGGAGTAGAACTTGGGGGACAAGTCGGGGTTGCCGACACCCATGACCTGCTCGAAGACCTCGTTGACCGCTGCGCGCAGGAAACCCTCCGCCTCCGCGTCGTGGGGCTTGTGCTCGTCGTCCACCCCCGGGTAGCTGATGGAGAAGTCCAGGGTGGCCGATTCCTTGGAGCCTTCCTCGGTCTGCTCCACCTTGTAGTCGACCTTGGCGCGGACGAACGGGGGCTTCAGCTCAGGGAAAACCAGGGCCTCGGAGATGCTGCGCACGCCGAAAGTGCGGGCCATGCGCGGATACTCCGTATCGAAGAACAGCTGGTGGTCGGCCGCCGGAATCTGGAGCCGCTGGTGCGAGTCGTACCAGTTCAGCTGCTTGTCGGAGAGGCGGTCCAGGCTCGGGGCGATCAGGATCTGCTCAGGGTCCTCAAGCTGGACGTAGAAGCCGTGGTCGCCGATGGTGCCGGCGGGGCTGTAGTCCTCCAGCGTCAGGTCGTGGCCGGCGGCATGCAGGATGCCGTGCACCTGCAGGTTGTCCTCGTCATCGAGGTCCGCGACCATTTCGGTCCAGGATTGCCCGCCGACCAGGACCGACAGGTCGTTGCGGGTGCCGATCAGCTCGATGCCCAGTTCATGGGCTTCATCGAGCAGCGGCCAGAGCAGGTTCGAGGAGTACTCGTCCAGGAACAGCCAGTCCTCGTCGGTCTTGAAGTTGGTCTGGGTGTTGCTGCGGGCCATCGCCGCGAACCTGCAGAACCAGTGGTGCTGCGCGCGCAGCAGGTTCCAGCCGAAGGTCTTGAAGCCAATGGTGGTCCAGCGCAGCTGGCCGCGCACCCAACGGCCCTCGGAGTTGCGAACCATGGGGCGCACGCCCAGGCGGAAGCGGCGGTTGCGGTGGGTGGCGTGCGGCAGCTTGCCGGTCGGCATCCATTGCTGCTGCTGGGTGGTGTTCTTGGCGTCGAAAAGCAGGAACTGCAGCGCCATCGGCACCACCGGGTCGTTGGGGGAGCCGACCAGCCCGTCGCTGGGGCGCGGCTCGCGTTCGGCGTACCAGGTGTCTGCCTGCTTGGACCAGGTGGTGACGACCTTCTCCTCCATCTTGGTGGCCACCTTGGCCAGCCCGGAGAGCTTGTTGGAGGTCAGCACCAGGGCCGCGATGTGCGGGCAGATGCCGGGGGTGTCGCAGCTGCATTCGCCGGAGTCGATTTCCCAGCCGGCGGCGCCGCGGCGCAGCTGGACCATGGGCGAAAAGTCCTCGCCGCCGGCAAACACGGTGCCTTCGATCTGCCCCGATGACTCATCGAATTCAACATCGACCACGGCATTGGCTTCGTCGGCGAGTTTCTTGCCGTGGAAGAAGGGAACATTGCCCAAGAACGCCAGCAGGTGCCTTGCGTCGATGGTCGGTGGAACAGCATTAGTCATCCGCTAATCGTTTCACGTTCTGGCCCGTCGTGAAAGTTGAGAGCCCCCTACTGTGAATAATCCCTAACTGTCACGTAGCGTGGAGCCATGTCCCAAGTCTGGCCGTATCTTCCGGCGCGCGCCGTCAACATCACCTCACTGGCGGAATTCGACCGCTTGGCGGCCGAAGCGCTGGGTTTCCAGCGCTCCCGCGGCCGCAGCTGGCGGGTGCACCGGGTGGATCTGCGCGGGCGCGATACGGTGCTCGCCGCGCTGGACCTGGCCGAGGCGCTGTTCATCGACTGCCAGTTCAGTGAAGCCGGCCGCGCCCTGGTCCAGGGCACCGGCGGGTTGTGCATGGACTCGGGGGAGCAGCTGCCCTTCCGCACCAGCGACCGCGGGCTGTACACCCCCGAGGAACTGTACGAGGGAATCAGCACGCAGACCTATGAGCATGTGCCGGACGCGCGGATCTACACCTACTCGCAGCAGCACGGTCCGCGCCAGCTGCTGAGCGACGACCAGGCGATGGCAGCGACGCTGCACGACCACCACGTGGGGCAGGCGCTGATCTCCGAGGTCTACGACGGCGCCTTCAAGGACACCCCGATCATCGGAGTCATGGGCGGGCACGCCCTGAGCCGAGGCACCGAGCAGTACGCGCAGGCGCTGGACCTCGGGGCGCGGCTGACCCGCGCCGGATACGCCGTGGCCACCGGCGGGGGACCGGGAGCCATGGAAGCGGCGAACGCCGGTGCCTGGCTGGCCGACCGCGGGCGGGAGGAGATCTCCACGGCCCTGCAGATGCTGGCGGCGGAACCGGACGCGATCCACCGGCGCACCGGCTGGGCGCGCACCGCGCTCGCCGTGAAGGCCCGCTTTCCCTCGGAACGCACCTCGCTGGGGGTTCCGACCTGGTTCTTCGGGCACGAACCGCCGAACCTGTTCGCCACGCACATCGCCAAGTTCTTCGCCAACGCGACCCGCGAGGCGCTGCTGCTGGAGCAATCCAACGGCGGGATCGTGGTGCTGCCCGGTTCCGCCGGCACGGTGCAGGAAATCTTCCAGGACGCCTGCGAGAACTACTACGCCACCGGGGCCAGGGTGGTGCCACTGGTGTTGGTCGGCCGCGAGCATTGGACCCGCACACTGCCGGCTTGGCAGCTGCTCAAGGCGCTGGCCGCCGAGCAGATCATGGAGGACAAGATCGCCCTGGTCGATTCGGTGGCCGAAGCGGTGGAATTCATCGGCGGCATGCAGTCGCTGCGCCGGCGCACCAGATTCTGAGAACGGCAACGGCCGCCGCCTGGTGAAGCAGGCGGCGGCCGTGGGAATGGCTCATCGAGCCGGCGGGGCTCAGGCCACGTTGGTGCCGAACAGCAAGCCGAGGCAGTAGGTGACTGCGGCGGCGCCCCAGCCGATGGCCAGCTGGCGCAGGCCGCGCTTCATCGGCGAGGCCCCGGACAGCAGCCCGACAATGCCGCCGGTGATCATCAGCGCGGCGCCGACCAGCAGCACCGAGGTGATGATCGCAGCCAGGCCTGACATGCCGAAGATGTAGGGAAGGATCGGGATGACCGCTCCGGAGGCGAACAGGCAGAAGGAGGTCGCCGCGGCGCCGGTGGCCGAGCCCAGTTCCTCGTGCTCGTTCGCCAGCTCTTCGGCCCGGGCTTCCGGGTTCAGCGAGAAGGACGGGTTGCAGTCGCAGGTGAACAGGCCCATGCGTTCTGCAGCGCGGTGCTCGGCATCCTCGTCGGTCATGCCGCGGGCCTTGTAGATGAGCACCAGTTCATTGGCGTCCAAATCCAGGTCAGGGGCGGCGGTCAGCGTCACCTGAGTGGGACGCGAAGCCGTGAGCAGCTCGCGCTGCGAACGCACGGAGACGTATTCGCCGGCGGCCATGGACAGCGCGCCGGCCAGCAGGCCGGCGATGCCGGAGAACAGCACCAGTCCGGAGGAAACACCGGTCGCCCCGATGCCCATGACCAGGGCCAGGTTGGAGACCAGGCCGTCGTTGGCGCCGAAGACCGCGGCACGGAAGTTGCCCGACAGCTGCGCGCGGCCCGCGGTGGCCAGGGCGCGGACGACTTCCTCGTGGACCTGCTCGTCGGCGGCCATCTGCGGCGACGCGTCGGCATCGGTCGCGTAGGGGGTGCTGCTTTCGGCCCGCTGCGCCAGCGCGAGCACGAACACCGAGCCGAAGCTCAGGGCGAGGAAACGCAGGAAGCTGCGACGCAGCGAGGGACGCACCGGGCGGGCATGCGCCCCGAGCTTGGTGCGCCAGTATTCCTCATGGCGTTCTTCCGCCGCGGCCAGTCCCAGCAGGATCTGCTTTTCCTGTCCGGTCTTCTTCTGGGCCAGCGCGCGGTAGATGGCGCCTTCGGCGACCTCGTCCGCAACGTACTTGCGCCAGCGGCGGATCTGGGCGGGGGTGGGCTCAGTCGTGGGGCTGTGTGACATCACGAGGATGACTCTCCTACGGCTTGGGATTTCTCAACGAAACCCGGGATTCTGTTCAGCCTCTCAGTTTAGCCAGCGAGATGGTGCCGGGGAATTTGGCAAGCCTAAAAGCAAGGCTGCGCCCATCGGGCTGCCCGGCGGACGCCACGAACACCACCAGCTCGCCGGCCGCGGGATCGAAGACCGGGCGCCGGGAGGAACGGGTGATCAGCCGCTCAAGGTGCGCCGGGTCTGAAATGTAGCGGGTGTACCAGCGGTCCTGCACGGTGAACTGCACCTGTCCGGTCTGCAGATCGATGATGGGGAGGACGGAAAATGCCATGACACGACAACTCTCGCTGAGCTCTTGCCCGCGCATCGGTCGATGCCCGGACCGCTTCTTCATCCGAACCACCCATGAACCTGGGGTTGGTGCGCGGCCAGTCGGAGCTTGGCGCCGCGTCTCGTGAAGCAACAGTGTCGATGCTACCGCCGCAATATTAAGTCGTGAAGTTTCATTCCGTAATATGAACTCCGCGCGAAGCCCTAGTCGGAGCCTCGCTTGGACTGCGCGGTCTGCTGCAGCCGGTCGCGCTGCTCCTGCCATTGCCGGGGCGTGTAGTCCGGCAGGTTCGGCGCTTCCGCGCGCAGCCCGACCTGCCCGTCCAGCAGCTCGCGGACGATGTCCAGATGGCCTGCATGGCGCGAGGTCTCTGCGATCATGTGCACCATGAGATGTTCCAGGGTGGTGTGCCGGTGGCGGACCCACCAGGGGACTTCGGCCGGGGAGGCGAGCTCCAGCTGGTCGAACCCGGCCTCGGCGAAGGCGATGGCCCGCTGGTAGAGCTCGATGACCTGCTGCGCGCTGGCATCGGCTGGCGGAATGAAATCCGCCTGCGGGTCGTCGATGTCCAGCAGCTGCTGGACGTAGGAGTCGTTGACCGGCCGATTGAGGCACGCACCGAAGTAGCCGTACTCGGTGATCGCCAGGTGGTGCACGACGCCCAGCACGTGCGTGCCGGTGGGGGTCATGGGTTGGCGGGCCAGCTCCTCGCCGAGCTGCCGGCTTTTGAAGATGACTGCCTGCCGCGCGTCGTTCAGGTATTCGCGCAGCCTGGCCACGGTGCTGTTCGGGGTGTCGTCCATGGACCGAGTGTAGATGCAGGCCACGGTTCGGGGAACCAGCTTCAGGAAATGGGAAGCCACCGAAGCCAAGGTGTCATATTCTCCCGTTCCGGTTGGCCGGAAGTTGCGTATTGGTAAACTGGGGACGCAGAGCGGCCGGCAGAAGTACACTCCCGCGGTCGCTGCCTATCCTTCGAGTGAACAGGTCCAGGTGCCCCACGGATGAAAGCTCTGCCCGTCGAACCCTCAGGCTCGTCAATCAACATCGGAGCACGGCTGCGCGGCGTCCGCCAGCAGCAGCACATGACGATCGACCAGGTCGCCGAGCTTTCCGGGTTGACCAAGGGGTTTCTTTCCCGCGTCGAACGCGACTTGACCAGTCCGTCGGTCTCCACGCTGCTCAAGCTCTGCGAGGTGCTGGGGATCGAGGTCGGGACCCTGTTCGAAGTACCGGACACGACTTTGGTGCGACTGGGGGATGCGCCGCGCATCTCGCTGGGAGGCTCGGGCATCACCGAGAAGCTGGTCACCCCGCGCGGCGAAAAGCGCGTCCAGGTCATTCGCGCCGAAGTGGAACCCCGGGGCAAGGGGGAGAACGAACTGTATTCGGTGGATTGCGAGCTCGAAGTGCTGCACGTGGCCTCCGGGGTGTTCACGCTGGTGCTGCCCGAACGGGTGGTCGAGCTCGCTGCGGGGGACACCATGACCTTTCCGGGGCGGGAACCGCACAGCTGGGAAAACCCCGGCGATGAACCTGCCGTGGTGCTCTGGACCCTGATTCTCTGAGTCTGTGCAGTGGCTCCCGGTGTGGTGTGACTCCCCGGACAGAGCCTGCCGCGAAGAGGCGCCGCGTTCACGGCTGACCACTGCACCGCGTATTCTTGGAATAGTGCCCGCCGACGCAGGCAGGCTAGTGAAGACAGGAAGGAGTGCAATGGCGACTGGTAAATCCACCGGAAGCGCGGAGTCCAAACCGCACGAATTGCGCTCCATCAGCTGGTGGGCTTCGGCCCTGGTCGGCATCCTGGTCGGATCGACCCTTGCGTGGCTGCGGACCCAGCGCAACTTCTTTTTCCTCGGCGCCGCCATTCTCGCGGTCGTCATCATCGTGCTGGGTGTGCGCACGATCCGCCGCCGGGCGCGGCATCCGGAAATGATGGAGGCCCGGACGTCCTGGGCCTACAGCATTTGGGCTCTGGTCCTGATCGTCCTAGCCGGACCGGTGCAGCTGGTCTATGTTCCCGACGACATCAGCGAGCTGACCATCAAGTCGATCATCCTTTCGGTCGGATTCTGCCTGGGAATCCACGAAGTCGACCGCGCGATGGTCAAGGGTGCCATCTCGGCGAAAAAAGCCTGATCATCGGCCGGAAGGGCGCTATCCCGCGCCGCGTTCTTTGGAACTTTTGACTTTCCCTTTGGTTTATTCGTCCAAGGATTTCTCCCCGCCTCTTTCGTAATGTGATCCACATCATTATTTTGAAAGGGGTTGCCATGACGCAAGCAGCGGCGAACCAGCAGGGCGCTGAGCCAGGACTCAAAAAGGTTCTCGGCAAGTGGGACGCACTGGCCATCGGCGTCGGAGCCATGATCGGCTTCGGCTGGGTGGTGCTCACCGGTGACTGGATCACCACCGCCGGCCCGATCGGCGCTTCGCTGGCCATGCTGGTCGGCGGCGGCATCATGGCGGTCGTCGGCCTGACCTACGCCGAGCTCGTCGCGGCCATGCCCAAGGCCGGCGGAGAGCACAACTACCTGCTGCGCGCCATGGGTGCCCGCTGGTCCTTCGCCGGGTCCTGGGCCATCGTCGGCGGCTACATCACCATCGTCGCCTTCGAAGCGGTCGCGCTGCCCAAGTCGGTGCAGTACATCTTCCCCAACCTCTCGCAGATCAAGCTCTGGGACATCGCCGGCTCCGAGGTCTACCTGACCTGGGCCCTGGTGGGCGTGCTGGGCGCCGTGGTGATCACCTGGATCAATATCCGCGGCATCAAGACCGCCGGCTTGGTGCAGACCTTCGTGGTGCTCTTCCTGTTCATCATCGGCGCGATGCTGCTCACCGGCTCCTTCGCCAGCGGCGAATCGGCCAATATGGAACCGTTCTTCGACAACGGGCTGGCCGGGTTCTTCGGGGTCATGATCGTAGTTCCGTTCATGTTCGTCGGCTTCGACGTCATCCCGCAGTCCGCCGAGGAATGCGACATCCCGCCGCGCAAGATCGGCAAGTACGTGGTGATCTCCGTGCTGATCGCCACCGCCTGGTACGTGATGGTGGTGCTGGCCACCTCCTCGGGCCTGGGCCCGGCGGCGATCGCCGGTTCCGAGATGGCCACCGCGGACGCCATGGGCGCGCTGTTCAACTCCGAGATCATGGCCAAGATCCTGATTGCCGGCGGCATCGCGGGCATCCTGACCTCCTGGAACTCGCTGCTCATGGGCGCCTCGCGCCTGATGTACGCCATGGCCACCTCCGGCATGCTGCCGCGCTGGTTCGCCGTGCTGCACCCGAAGTACCGCACCCCCCACCACGCGCTGCTGTTCATCGGCGGTCTGTCCGTGCTGGCTCCGTTCTTCGGCACCGCGATGCTCGGCTGGCTGGTCGATTCCGGTTCACCGTCCATCGTCGTGGCCTACCTGCTGGTGGGCGTGGCCTTCCTGATCCTGCGCCGCCGCGAACCGCAGATGGACCGCCCGCTGCGCATCGGCGGCAAGGGCAACTTCGGCCAGGTGATCGGCGTGATGTCGGTGCTCTTCTGCGCCGGCCTGATCTCCCTGTACCTGCCGGGCATGCCGGCGGCCATCACCTGGCAGCCGTGGGCCCTGTTCGCCGCATGGTGGGTGTTGGGAACGTTCTTCCTGTTCCGGGTCCCGCGTGGCGTCCAGCCCGGCGAGAATGCCGAAGAGGAACTGCTGCACCTGCTGAGCATCCGCCAGCAGTCCAAGCTGGGCGCGATCGGACCCGACGGCGCGGCCGCCACCTCCCGCAGGGGGCGACGCCGGCAGGCAACCAACGCGAAACGCTAAAACCGACGGGAAAGCCCCGACCGGAAGGTCGGGGCTTTGCCGCGCCGCAGGGCTTGCCGGTCCGGCTCAGCCTTGGTTGCGGCGCAGCGCCAGCCAGAGCGACGCCGAGATATCCGGGTCATCCAGATCGATGCCCAGCAGGTCCCCGGCCACGGTGATGCGGTGGCGCAGCGAATTGCGGTGGATGCCCAGCGCGCGCGAGGCGTCCTCCCAATGCCCGCGGTGGCGCAGGTACTGGGTGACGGCCGACAGCAGGTCGGCACGGGTGTAGGCGGCCAGCGCCTCCACCCACGTCTGCGCGCTGGCGTCGAAGTCCGCCCCGGCGTCGCTCAGCTCCCCGGCCGGGGCGCCGGACAGCGCCTGGCGCAGCGCCGGAAGATTCGCCGGCAGCTCGGCCAGCGTGAGCGGGGCGGAGAGTACCGCACGCAGGCTCCGCGCGATCTCCCTGGCCCCGGCCTCCGGTTCCTGCGCCGGGGCGGCAGGGGCCTTGCCCAGCTGGGCTTCGTCCAGCAGCAGGTAGAGCACCGCATCATCCGTGAAGCGCAGCTGGCAGCGTGCCGCGGCGTCCGCCACCGGAGGCAGCGCGGCGCTCGCCGGCAGCGCGCCGAGGGACTGGATTGCGGAGCGGGCCTCGGCCTCGTCGCCCACGGACAGCGCCAGGACCCTGACCCGGGAGGGCAACTCGTCCATGCCAGCCTCCTGGGCAACCAGCCGGGCGGATTCAGGCTGCCCGTGCAGCAGCAGCTTGGCGGTGGCTCCGCCCAGGGCCGCATTCGTGCTGACCATCAGCTCACGCTGGCGGGCGCGCAGCGAGAGCAGCATGCACACGGTCATGATGATCTGCCGGTCGGCCTTGGTCAGCGTGCGTCCCGAGCCCACCCCCAGGAAGCCGTGGATCCTGGTCCCGGCCAGGATCGGATACAGCACCACGGCCTGGCCGTTGATGCCGAAGGTGGACGCCGAGGGCATGCCGGTGCGCGGGAAACGCTGCGACTCCTGACGCAGCAGGGGCACGAAGCCCTGCGCGGAAGCGGGGTAAACGGTGGCCGGCTGCGGGTCGTCAGGGAGGAACGCGGCCCAGCCGCCCAGCGCCTGCGCCAGCCCGCGCACCACCGCGTTGATGGCATCGGAACGGATCGCGGCCCGCGCCAGCGCGGTCTGGGTGCCCAAGGAGCTCATCAGGTTCACCGTGTCGTCCCTGGCCGAGAGCCGCCAATAGGCACGCGAAACGCTCTGGAAGGGCGCGCCGTCCGGAACGATGCCCAGTTCCACTCCGGTCTGCCGGCAGGCGTCGATCACGTGCTGCGGAACCGTGTCCAGCCACGGGCCGAGACCCAGGCCCAACGCCTTGACGTCCTTGTCCTTCAGCCGCTGCATGTAGGCCAGCGAGGCGGTGGCCGAATGGCCGAAGGGCATGCCGGTGGTCAGCAGCAGTTCGCCACCCTCCAGATAGGTGGTGGGATCCTCCAGCTCGGAAATGTGCACGCCGGTGACCGGGGCGGCGCTGAAGGTGGTCGAATCGGCGGGGAAAAACTCGTTTCCGAGCTCTGACCCCAGCTGCAGCAAGGTAATCATGGGTAAATTATCCAATCATTTACCGCTCGTTGGACATAAAAGCTAATGACGCGTGTCACATGGATTTCTATCGTTGGATGCATGACCGAAACTCTTGCGGCGCGCGACGCCGAAACGCTGACCCAGACCCGCTACCTGGCCACCGCCATTCCGGGACCGCGCTCCACCCAGCTCCACGAGGAACGTGTGCAGCAGGTCAGCAGCGGCCTGGGCATCACCCTGCCGGTCTTCGTCTCCCGCGCCGACGGCGGCATCATCGAGGACGTCGACGGCAACCGCCTGATCGACTTCGCCTCAGGCATCGCCGTGACCTCGCTGGGCGCCTCCAACCGGCGCGTGGCGCAGCGCGTGGCCAAGCAGCTGGAAGCCTTCACCCACACCTGCTTCATGGTCACCGAATACGAGTCCTTCACCCAGGTCTGCGACTGGCTGAACCGCAACACCCCGGGCGACTTCGACAAGCGCACCGCACTGTTCTCCACCGGCGCCGAAGCCGTGGAAAACGCTGTCAAGATCGCCCGCGCCGCCACCGGCCGCGCCAACGTCCTGGTCTTCGACGAGGCCTACCATGGCCGCTCGCTGCTGACCATGGGCATGACCGCCAAGGTCAACCCGTACAAGCTGAACTTCGGCCCGATGCCGGAGCATGTCATCCGCGCCGCGTCGGCCAACCCGCTGCGCCCCGCTGTCGAGGGCGGCGTCGAAGCGGCGCTGGCCTCCGTGGAGGCAACGCTCATCGAGAACGACCCGGGCAGCTTCGCCGCCATGGTGATCGAGCCGATCCAGGGCGAGGGCGGCTTCATCGTCCCGATGGCCGGCTTCATCCCGGGCCTGCGCCAGCTGGCCGACAAGTACGGCATCGTGCTGGTCATCGACGAGATCCAGGCTGGCATGGGCCGCACCGGCACGCTGTTCGCCTCCGAGCACGAAGGTGTGGCCGGCGACCTGATCCTCACCGCCAAGGCACTGGCCAACGGCGTCCCGCTGTCCGCGGTCACCGGGCGCACCGAGCTGCTCAATGCCCCGCACGCCGGCGGCCTGGGCGGCACCTACGCCGGCAACCCGCTGGCCTGCGAAGCCGCGCTGGCGGTCTTCGAGCAGTTCGAGGACGGCGGCCTGCTGGAAAACGCCCAACTGATCGAGCGCGTGGCCCGCGAAGTGCTGGAGCCGCTGCTTGAATCCACCGCTGTGGTGGCCCAGGTCCGCGGCCGCGGCGCCATGCTGGCGGTCGAGTTCGCCGACCGCGGCACCTTGGCCCCGCGTCCGGAGCTCGCCGCCGCCGTGTCCAAGGCCTGCCACGCCCAGGGTGTGCTGACCCTGACCTGCGGCACCCACGGCAACGTGCTGCGCCTGCTGCCGCCGCTGGTCATCGGCGAAGCGCTGCTGCGCGACGGACTTGAGGTGCTTGCGCAGAACATCGTCGAGCTGGCCGGCTAACCGCCCGCCGCTGGCCTGCGGACCGGCTCCGCCGCCCCTGACCGGGACGGCGGAGCCGGTCCCTTTTGTTGCGTCGGGAAGTTTCGGGGACTCCGGAGTTTCGCGGCGGCCAGCGCCTTGACGTGGCGCAGATCGCAAAATAGCATAATAGGAAACTGAAGTTTCATATTAGACAACTAGTTGCGGACTGGTCCGGGTTGTCGGAAGGATGCTCCCATGAAGGAAATCAGGATTGAAGAGAACGGCAACCTGGGTCCCATCAACGCGGCCCAGATTCCGCGTTATGCGGGTGCCGGCACCTACGCCCGCCTGCCCCGCCTGGACCAGGTGCAGCAGGCCGACATCAAGATCGTCGGCATCCCCTTCGACACCGGGGTCTCCTACCGTCCAGGGGCCCGCTTCGGCGCCAACCACGTGCGCGAATCCGCGCGCCTGATCCGCCCCTACAACCCGGCCACCGACACCTCGCCGTTCGCGCAGAGCCAGGTCGCCGACGCGGGGGACATGGCGGTGAACCCGTTCAACATCCACGAGGCCATCGAGACCATCGAGCACGAGGCGCTGGAACTGACCGCCGACGGCTCCACCTTGGTGACCCTGGGCGGCGACCACACCATCGCGCTGCCGCTGCTGCGCGCGGCCGCCCAGCGCGCCGGCGCCCCGGTGGCGATGCTGCATTTCGACGCGCACCTTGACACCTGGGATACCTACTTCGGCGCCGAATACACCCACGGCACCCCGTTCCGCCGCGCGGTGGAGGAAGGCATCCTGGACACCGAGGCCATCTGCCACGTCGGCACCCGCGGCCCGCTCTACGGCAAGAAGGACCTGGAGGACGACAAGCGCTTCGGCTTCGGCATCGTGACCAGCTCGGATGTCTACTACCAGGGCGTGCGCGAGATCGTTGACAAGCTGCGGGTGCGCATCGGCAACCGCCCGCTGTACATCTCGGTGGACATCGATGTGCTGGATCCTGCCCACGCCCCGGGCACCGGCACCCCGGAAGCCGGCGGCATCACCAGCCGCGAGCTGCTGGAGATCCTGCGCGGGCTGCGCGGGCTGAACATCGTCGGCGCGGACATCGTGGAGGTCTGCCCGGCCTACGACCATGCCGAGATGACCGGCGTGGCCGCCAGCCATGTCACCTACGACTTGATCTCCCTGATCAGCGACTTCCGCAGCCGTGGCGGGGTGAACGCCCGATGACCGCCGTACAGGACACCGTACAAGGCACCGCGCAGCGCAACGGCGGCGACCTGGTCATCGAGACGCTCACCGCGCTGGGCGCGAAAACCGTGTTCGGCATCCCCGGGCAGCACGCGCTGGGGCTTTTCGACGCGCTCTCGCGCTCCGAGCTGCACTTCGTCTCCTCGCGCGTGGAGAACAACTCCGCCTTCGCGGCCGACGGCTATTCGCGGGCCACCGACGAGGTCGGGGTGCTGTTCCTGTCCACCGGTCCCGGCGCGCTGACCTCGCTGGCCGGGTTGCAGGAGGCCTATGCCACCGGCGTGCCGATGGTCGTGATCGCCAGCCAGATCCCGCTGGACGGACTGGGCGCGCGCCGCAAGGGCATGCTGCACCAGCTCGACGATCAGAAGGCCTCGGCCGCGAACGTCACCAAGTTCCAGCAGACGGTGCACCACGCCTCCGGCATCCCCTCGGCCATCCAGGACGCCTGGGCCAGGGCTATCACGGTGCCCATGGGCCCGGTCTGGGTGGAGGTGCCGCAGGACGTATTGCTGGCCCCGGTCATGGTGCCTCCGGTGCGCGACGCCCTGGCCGAGGCCTACGAGCATCCGCCGCGCGTGGAACTCATCGAGGAGGCGGTGCGCTGGCTGTCCGAGGCCAAGCGCCCAGTGATCGTGGCAGGCGGCGGCGTGCGCCGCGCCAAGGCCCGGGCCCAGCTGCTCGAAGCGGCCCAGACGCTGCAGGCTCCGGTGCTGTGCACCCCCGGCGGCAACGGCGCCTTCCCCTGGGAGCACGAGCTTTCGCTGCAGTCCTGGGTGGAGGACCGATACGTCTCCGAGGTCCTGGAGGACGCGGACGTGCTGGTGGTCATCGGCTCCTCGCTGGGCGAGGTGTCAAGCAACTACTTCACCCTGGCCCCGCGCGGCCGGCTGATCCAGATCGACGCGGAACCGCGGGTGCTGGAGTCGAACACCCCGGCCCTGGGCATCCGCGCGGACGCCGGGGCGGCGCTGGACTTCCTGAACGCGCAGCTGCGCCGGGAAGGCTTCGCCGCCCGCGCCGAGTGGCGCGGGCGCAGCCCGCAAGAGGTCGTAGCCGACACCCTGGCCAAGGTCGAAGCCCGGCTGGATGCCCAGGACCTGGGCCTGGAGCGCCGTTTCATGGCGGACATCCGCGAGGCGGTTCCGGCGGATATGCAGACCTTCTGGGACATGACGATTTCCGCCTACTGGGGCTGGAGCTGCTGGGATTCGCGGCAGGGGCAGTTCCATTCAGCGCAGGGCGCCGGCGGCCTGGGCTTCGGCTTCCCGGCGGGCATCGGCGGGGCGATCGGCCTGGGCGAGCGGGTGCTGGCGGTCAGCGGCGACGGCTCGGCCATGTACTCCATCGCGGAGCTGGCCACCGCCAAGCAGCATGAGGCGCCGGTGACCTGGCTGATCGTGGACGACGGCGGCTACGGCATCCTGCGCGAATACATGGAAGGGGCTTTCGGCAAGGCCACCGCCACGGAACTGGCCCGCCCCGACTTCGTCGCGCTGGCGAAGTCCTTCGGCGTCCCAGCCCGCGAGGTGCAGCCGCAGGATGTCGGGCAGGCGCTGCGCGAATCCTTCGCGGCGCAGGGCCCGAACGTCGTGGTGGTCAAGACGCTGCTGAAGATGTTCGCGCCGACCCACCTCTAGCGCCGAAATGCGGCCAGGGGCGGCACCCGTACGGGTGCCTGTCTCTTTTACACATCTCCCAGCCCACGAGACGCACACCAATCTGGTTATGCCCGATGAGAGTTCAAAACACAGG
>NZ_JBKZDY010000014.1:0-58616 GCF_046940185.1 Arthrobacter sp. 'calajunan' | reverse complement strand
AGATGTTGTATAAGAGACAGACTCTGGTGGAACCGGCACAAATGCTTAAAACGTTGTGGATCAGCTACTCACCTGCTTGAAGGAGAACCTGGGCTGCAGCACTCCGAAAATCAGATAGAACAGAAGCCACAAGGCCGCGCCGACCATGAGGAATATGCCGGGCACCTGCAGATAGTCCATGGCGTTGCCCAAGGCGAACCAGCCGCTGAGATACATCGCGGGCAGCACCGTGACCAATATGATCCCGAAATGGATCACTGACTGCGTCTGGAGCTTCCACGCCTTGACTTGGTAGACCGTCGGCGCGCCGCTGACGGCCCCACGATCATGCCGAGGGCGAAGGTGCTCCGGGCATTTGCGGCATCTCCTTGGAGAAGTAGAGCCACCCCTATTATTGCCATGACGATGAGCGTGATACCTGCAAGGCTGAGGCGTAATGGCTCCATGGCTCCATGGCTCCATGGCTCCAGCCTAGGACACCAGGGAAATTTATTCTACGAATTTGAGGATCTCGCTTCGGTGCGATCCATCTGTGTGTGATGGATCCACCGGACCACTGCGTCATCCTCAGACGGCGGCATTTGCTGTACTGCGAATTCGAGTGGCCGTTTTTCGCACGCGCGCGTGGTGGGCAGGCTCCAGCCCCGGAATAGGGGGTAGGGGCCTGCCCACAGGGCATAGCGTCCATGCCGTCATGCCAGCGTGGCGGGTTGGTGGTGGGTTAGTAGATGGTGATGCCGTCGGGATCGGGTGGCGGGTATTTCACCGGGACCGGCGGGATGAGGTGTTCCCCGTCGTAGAACATGCGGTTCAGCCGTCCCATTCCGGTGGTCGGCGGGCTGGAGGAAACGTATTCGACGCCGGAGGTGGGGCGGATGCGGATGCGGTGCGGGGCACTGGATTCGACTTCTTCTTCCCAGCCGGGCGCTTCCTTGGCGAGGTTGCAGCTGGCGCATTTGAAGGCGCCGTTGCCGAAGCTGGTGCGCCCACCCCTGGCGGCTTGGCGGACGTGGTCCAGGTGTTCGGGCTTGTTGGTGCAGTAGGGGGTGCGGCAGAACTGGTCGCGCAGCTGGATCAGGTGGCGCAGCTGGCCGCGGTAGCTGCGTTCGTGGGAGTCCATGGTGACCAGGTCCTGGGAGTTGGGGGCCATGAACAGGCGACGGAACATCGGGTAGGCGTGCACGCGGGCGGAGAAGTTCTCCTGGATGTGCTGGGGCGGGGTGGCACCGAAGGAGGCTTTAATGTCGGCGATGAGCTGGCGGGCGTATTCGGCCGGAATGCTGCCGTAGCCGGGCAGGCTGGCGGTGTCTGGGGTGCGCATGAACAGGGCCCGGTCGGTCATGACCAGGTTCACGTGCAAGGTGACCGGCAGGGGTTCATCGAGTTTGTGGCCGGTGATGGCGCGGGTGAACAAATCGGCGCGTAGTTGACTGCGCGAGCGGGGGTCGCCGGCAGCCAGGGCCTTGTCGACTTCGCGGGTGAGGAAGTCCTCCAGGGCCAACCCGATCTCAGGAGAGACTTTCCCGTTAATGTGCATGCAGTCCTTACCCTTGCGGATGCGCACGTAGCGTTCGGCGGTGGCGTGTTCGATCTCTTCGGTGCGTGGGGTTTCGCGCATGAGATCGACCGCTTTTTGGGCGGTGTCCTTGGCTTGGGTGGTGCTGGCGCCGTCGAACAGGTCGGGGTGCTGCTCGTAGAAGCGGTCGAATTCGCGGCGCTCGGCGGTGGTGGAATCGTCCAAGGGGGTCATGATGGCCAGAATCATCTCTTCGCCGAGGTGGCCATGTTCGAAGCGCGAGAAAAGGTAGGGCATGTCGGGGATGAGGTTGCGCATACGACGCAGGTAGACCAAGGAGCCTTGGGGTGTTTGGTGGCGGGCCAGGGCAATGGCGTGGGCGGTGCCGCGTTCGACGCTCAACGGGTGGTGCTCGGGGGTGGTGCCGGTCAGGGAGTCCAGGCGGGCGGCGGCGCGGGCCTGGATGGAGGCGTAGAAGGATTTGAACCGTTCGCATTGTTCCAGCACCCGCAGCTGCAGAGCGGGGTCGGTAGAGCCCAGGGCGGTGTTGATGAAGGTGGCATCCCAGGGGTCCAGACAGGGGTTTTGTTCGAAGGTCCCGGCTTTCCAGGGAGTGACTTCGAAGTAGTCTTCCTCTGCTTCGTATGAGTCGAACATATCTCCATTATATGACGGAATAACGGGAATGTGAAGACTTATTTTGACCTGAAAGCGCCCCGCATGTTATAGGTGTGGTTCGAAAGTTGGGACATAGTGTAGGTTGATGAGGCTGGGTGTGGGGGCGGTTGGTGGCGGGATGTGGACAACCACTCGGGCAACAGCAAACGCCCTCCGACCCTGCGGTGCAAAAGCAGCCCGGTGCCGGAGTGCGTTCAATGCCAATCGTCCAATGCCGGCCATCCACAGAAAAGCAGGTTGACTGGGTGGGCTTATTCGTCGGGGTGCTCGTCGGCCCAACGGTGCGCGCGCTCGATGAGCTGGGCGGAGAGCCCGGCGAGATCACCCTTACCGCTGCCGACGGCCAGACCGAGCAGGAAGGTGCTCAGCGGGGCGGCCGGACGGGCGACCTCGTGGGCGACGTGCTTGGCGGCGTCGAGCACGGTGGCGATGTCCACGGCGGAGGCGTCGAGCTCCAGCTCCGCGGCGGCCGCGGTCAGCCAGGCCTCCAGGGCCTCGGGCGGCAGGTACTGTCCCATAGTGTTCCTCTCCTTCTGGCGGGCGCGCTCCAGCGCCTGCGGGGTATCGATGTCGCTGCTGGTGTCGTTGTCCACCGGCAGCTGCTGCAGGTCCAGTTCGCCCAGCACCCGGCGCACCGGCGCGTTGGCGACCCCGTCCCCCAGGGCGGTGCAGGCCGTGCGCAGGGCCTGGGTGCGGTAGATCCCGGCGAGCCACTGGATGCGGCCGTCCGCATCGCGCAGCAGCGCGCCGTCGCCGGCCGAGCCTTCCGCCAGGGCGGCGGCGTGCGCGGCGGCCAACGCGGAGGCCACCGCGGCCGGGCGCTGCAGGTCGCAGGCCAGCACCATGGTCCACGGCGCGGTGAGCTCGGGCAGGCCGGCGGCGATGGCCGCCAGCGGTCCGGAAAAGGGCGGGTCCTCGCGCAGCACCGCGTCGGCCAGGGTGCCGGCGGTGGCCGGGCCGATGACCACCACGCGCGAGGCGCCGGCGCGGCGGGCGGCGTCCACCGCGCGGTCCACCAGCCGGCGCCCGTGCAGCAGTAGCCCTGCCTTGTCGGCCCCGCCCAGCCGCGAGCCGCGCCCGCCGGCCAGCACCAGCGCCTGGAACTGCCCGGCGCTCACGGCTGCAGCCTGAGCACGTCGACGGTGTCGCCCGGGCGGACTTGGGAAGTGTCCGGGCCGATCAGCGCGTAGCCCTGCGCGGCGCCGAAGCCGCCGACCGAGTGGGAGATGCTGGCGGCGTCCACGGCCGGGGCGCAGCCGCCGTGCTCGTCGAACACCACCGGCAGCGCCTGCAGCCGGCCCGGCGGGGATTTCCAGCCACGCAGCACGGTGCTGCGCAGCACCGGGCGGCGCAGGGATGCATGGCCCTGCAGGGCGCGCAGGGCGGGGCGGACGAACAGCTCGAAGCCGACCGCGGCGCTGACCGGGTTGCCGGGCAGCGCGAACACCAACGCGCCGGCGCGCAGCCGGCCCACGCACTGCGGGGCGCCGGGTCGCAGGGCCAGACGCACCGCGCGCACCTCAGGCTCCTGCTCGAGGACCTGGCGCATGACGTCGTATTCGCCCGGGCCCACCCCTCCGGTGGAGATCACCGCGTCATGCTGCGCGCCCAGCGCGTCCAGCCGCTGGCGGACCAGCCCGGGATCGTCGGGACAGTGCTCCACGGTGGCCGCCGGCAGCCCGGATTCGGCCAGCAGGCCTGCCAGCAGCAGCGAGTTGGACTCCGGGATTTGCCCGCGGGACAGCGCGCTGCCCGGGGTGCGCAGTTCCGCGCCGGTGACCAGCACCGCGATCTTCGGGGCGGGGCGCACCAGCAGGGCTGCGGCCCCGGCGGCGGCCAGCGCGGAGAGCCGGGCGGCGGTCAACGGTTCCCCGGCCAGCGCGACCGGGGCGCCGGCGGCGCGGTCCTCCCCCGCCCGGCGCACGTCGCGCCCGGGCTGCACGGCGGTGTTGATGCGCACCGTGCCGGGGTGGAAGCCGCTGGTGTCCTCCACGCGCACCACCGCATCCGCGCTGCTGGGCAGCGGGGCGCCGGTCATGATGCGCACGGTCTGCCCGGGACCCAGCACCGGGTCGGCCCCGCTGCCGGCCGGCACCACGCCGAGCACCTGGAGGTCCACCGGGGCCTGCGCGGTGTCCGCGGCGCGCACCGCGTAGCCGTCCATCGCGGAGTTCTCCCACAACGGCAGCGGGTGCGCGGCGGCGACATCCTGCGCCAGCACGGCCCCGTGCAGGGCGGCGAAGTCCCCCGGCTCGGCCAACGAGAGCTGCACCGGCGGCAGCGGGCGGACCAGCTGGAGCACCGCGCGCAGGTGCTCTTCGGGCGGGACCGGGGCGGCGCCTGGGCCTGCGCCGGAACGGGAATCAGGCGCCATCGATGGCCTCCTTGAGCTGTGCGGGGGCGCCGGCTGGCAGCGTGGCGACGACGGCGCGCATGAAGCGGGTGGCCGGCGCGGCGAAGACCTGCGCCACCGGCCCGTAGTGGGTGGCGGCCCCGCGTTCGAGCACCAGCAGCTGGTCGGCGAGCGCCTGAGCGTCGGCCGCGGCGTGGGAGACGATGACCGCGCTGATGCCGGTGCGCTGCAGCTGTTCGCGCACCAGCAGGCGCATGTCCACGGCGGCTTCCACGTCCAGCGAGGCGAAAGGCTCGTCGATCAGCAGCACCCGCGGCTCGGCGGCCAGCGCGCGGGCCAGGGCGATGCGCTGGCGTTGGCCCCCGGACAGGGCGGCGGGGCGCTGCCCGGCGATCTCCCCCAGGCCCAGGCGCGTGAGCCAGCGGGCCGCCTCGCGGGCGGCGGCGGCCTTGTCCATGCCGCCGGCCCGCGCCCCGAAGGCGATGTTCTTCGCCGCGTCAAGGTGCGGGAACAGGTGCGGATCCTGCCCCAACAGGCCGATCTGCCGGCGGTGCGGGGGCACGTGGGTGCGGGCGTCGGCCAGCACCGCGCCGTCCAGCTCGATCCGCCCGGCGCCCAGCTTCTGGATGCCTGCCAGCGCGTGCACGATCGTCGACTTGCCGGCGCCGCTGGGGCCCATGAGCGCCAGCACCTGGCCGGACTCCACGGTGAATTCGGCGCGCACGGTGAAGCCGGTGCGCGGGATCTCCAGCCGGGCGGTGAGCGTCATTTCAGCGCCCCGTTCATTTAAGGGCTCCTGGCCGCCAGGCGCGCACGCAGACCAGCACCAGCACCGCGGCGCCAAGCAGCAGCAGGGACAGCGCCACGGCGGCGTCGCGCCCGTCGCCGGCCCCGTTGAACGCGGTGTAGATGGCCAGCGGCATGGTCTGGGTGATGCCCGGGGCGTTGCCCGCGAACAGCGCGGTCGCGCCGAATTCGCCGATGGCCCGCGCGAAGCACAGGATCACCCCGGCGACCAGGCCCGGGGCGGCCAGCGGCAGGGTGATGCGGGTGAGCACCATCCACCGCCCGGCGCCCAGGGTCGCGGCGGCCTGCTCGTACCCGGTGCCCAGCGAGCGCAGCGAGCCCTCCACCGAGAGCACCAGGAAGGGCAGCGCGACGAAGCTCTGCGCGATCACCACCGCGGCGGTGGAAAACGGCAGCGTGACCCCCCAGACGGAGTCGATGAACTGCCCGATGGGGCTGGTGCGCCCGAACAGGAACAGCAGCGCCACGCCCCCGACCATCGGCGGCAGCACCAGCGGCACCGCCACCAGGGCGCGCAGCAGCTGGGCGAGCTTCGGGCCGCTGCGGGCCATGAGCACCGCCAGCGGCACCCCCAGCAGCACGCACACCACGGTGGCCGCGGCACCGGTGCGCAGGGAAAGCCACAGCGCGTCCAGCGCGGCGGGGCTGGTCACGTCGGTGAGGAAGGTGTCCCAGCCGGCGCGGCCCACCAGCGCCACCAGCGGCATGACCAGCAGGGCGATGCCCAGCAGCGCCGGGGCGATGGCCAGCCCCGGGGCGCGCACCCCGGTGTCGCTAGCCATCGGCGCCCGCCGAGGCGCTGCCGAAACCGTGGTCCTTGAGGATCTGCTGGCCCTCGAGGCCCAGCACGAAGTCCACGAAGTCTTGGGCGCCGGGCTGTTCGCCCAGCGCGGTGATCGGGTAGGAGTTCACGACCTGCTCGGCTCCCGCGGGCACGATGGATTCCACTGCATCTTCGCCGGCCACGTCGGTGGCGTAGACCAGGCCCGCGTCCGCCTCCCCGGCGATGACCTTCTGCAGCACCGCGGTGACGTTCTGCTCCTGGCTCGCGGCCTTCACCTCAACCCCCTGGTTCTGCAGCAGCGTGGCGGAGGCCGAACCGCACGGCACCTGCGGGGCGCACAGCACGGTGGTCGCCCCGGCCAGGTCCGCCAGGGACTTGACCTTGCCCGGGTTGCCCTTCGGCACCGCGATGACCAGGGTGTTGGTCGCGAAGATGACCGGGTCGCCGCCCAGCCCGGCGTCGGTCACCACTGCCATGTTCTTCTCGTCGGCCGAGGCGATCACGTCCACCGGGGCGCCCTCGACGATCTGGGTGGCCAGCGTGGAGGAGCCGTCGTAGGCGATGGTGGAGATCGCGGTCTCGGGGTGCGCGGCGGTGAACTCCTTGGCGATCTCGTCGAAGGAGCGCTGCAGCGAGGCGGCGGCGGAGATGGTCAGCGTGCTGGTGGGCGCCGCGGTGGCCACTGCGTCGCCATCCTGGGAGCCCGGCTGGCCCGCGCATCCGGCCAGCGCCAGGGTCCCGGCGGCCAGCAGGGCGAGGGCGCGAAGTGCGGCGGGCGGCGAAAGGCGCATGGGGTTCCTTAGAAGTGGCGGACGGTTCTCTCCTGCCTGCCATGCTACAACCGCCAAGGCCGCTGACGGGAGCAAGGTGACCGCCGGTGAGCTGGAACTTTCGCGCCTCTTCGCAGCGGCCGGGCAAGGGGCTACGCTGGGAGGATGAAGGCACAACCTGCGGCAGCGCTGCTCGACGCACGCTCCCGGCCGCTGCACGACCTGCGGATCTCGGTCACCGACCGCTGCAACTTCCGCTGCGTGTACTGCATGCCCAAGGAGATCTTCGGGCGCGATTTCGCCTTCCGCGAGCGCTCCGAGCTGCTCAGCTTCGAGGAGATCGAACGCCTCGCCCGCGTGGCGGTGTCCCTGGGGGTGCACAAGCTGCGGCTGACCGGCGGCGAGCCGCTGCTGCGCCGCGGCATCGTCGACCTGGTGGGCATGCTTTCGAAGCTGGCGACCCCGGAGGGCAAGCCGGTGGACCTGGCGATGACCACCAACGGCTCCGCGCTGCCGGTGATGGCGCAGCAGCTGAAGGCCGCCGGGCTGCGGCGCGTGACCATCTCGCTGGACTCGCTGGACGATGCGCGCTTCAAGGCGATCAACGACGTGAACTTCCCGGTCTCCCGGGTGCTGCAGGCCATCGACGCGGCCGAGCAGGCAGGGCTGGGCCCGGTCAAGGTCAACACCGTGCTCAAGCGCGGGGTCAACGACGACGAGATCCTGTCCCTGGCCGAGCACTTCCGCAGCTCCGGGCAGATCCTGCGCTTCATCGAGTTCATGGACGTGGGCACCACCAATGGCTGGAAGCTGGATGCGGTGGTCCCCTCCAGCGAGGTCGTCTCGCGTATCAACGAGCGCTGGGCGCTGGAACCGGTGGTCAAGACCGAGCCCGGGGAAACAGCGAACCGCTGGCGCTATGCCGACGGGGCCGGGGAGATCGGCGTGATCTCGAGTGTCACCAATGCGTTCTGCGGGAAGTGCTCGCGCGCCCGGGTCTCCGCCGAGGGACAGCTGTACACCTGCTTGTTCGCCGGCTCCGGGTACGACCTGCGCGCGCTGATGCGCGGCGGGGCCGATGACGCGGAACTGGCCCGGGCTTTGACCGGGCGCTGGCGCCAGCGCGACGACAACTACTCGGAGCTGCGCGCCGCGCTCACCCCGGGCAACCGCAAGCGCATCGAGATGTCCTATATCGGCGGGTAGCTAGCCCATGGACTTCTGGCCGTCCAGGGACTCGCGGATGATGTCCGCGTGCCCGGCGTGCTGGGTGGTCTCCGCGATGATATGCAGCAGCGTGCGGCGCACGGACCAGTGGGTGTCCACGAACCACGGGGCCTTGGGCAGCTCGTGCGTGGCGTCCAGGTCGATGTCAACCAGCAGCGCGTCGGTCGCGGCCGCGATGTCAGCGTAGGAATCCAGCAGGCCCTGCAGCGTTTCGCCGGGCTGCATGCTGAATTCTGCTTTGAAGGCTTCCATTGCCTCGGGCGGCATGTCGTAGAAATCCGCATCGCCCCACCCCATGGCGCTCTTGCCGTGGAGCATGAACTGCTGCCATACCTGTTCCACGGAGCGCACGTGCTTGACCAGTCCGCCGAGGGTCAGTTCGCTGACGGTGGTGCGGGTTGCCGCCGGCTCGTCGGCCAGGTTCTGGGCGGTGAAACGCAGGAAGTGGCGGGCATTGGCCAGGGCCTGGTGCAGGTCGGCGCGCTCACCGGTGAGCGTGGTTTCGGTGGCCTTCATGGTGGTACTCATGGTCTTGTTCCTCGTTCTTGATGTGCTGATAAATCCACGATAAGAGCCATAAGTGCCAGTTTCTGTCCTAAATAGAGGCAGAATATTTGCATGAGTACCAGCCAACGATCCCTGCGCCTGCTCTCGCTGCTGCAGACCCGGCGCTACTGGTCCGGCGAGGAGCTGGCGCAGCGCTTGGAGGTTTCGCTGCGCACCCTGCGCCGCGACGTGGACCAGCTGCGCGAGCTGGGCTACCCGGTGCAGGCCGAACGCGGTGTGGGCGGCGGCTACCAGCTGGCCGCCGGTGCGGCGCTGCCGCCGCTGGTGCTCGACGACGAGGAGGCGGTGGCACTGGTCGTCGGCCTGCAGTCGATAATCCACGGAGGCGAAGATGCGCTGGCGGACGCAGGGCTGCGCGCCCTGTCCAAGGTGGTTCCGGTGCTCCCGGCCAAACTTCGGCAGCGGGCCCAGGCGCTGACCGCGAGCACCGTCCCGCTGGACTCGCAGCATTCAACCCCGGAACCGGTGGATCCGCAGGTGCTGGTGGTATTCGCCCAAGCATGCCGCGACCGCGAACGTATTGCCTTCGACTACCGCGATGCCCGGGGCAATGCCAGTTCACGACGGGTGGAGCCGGCCAAGCTGGTCAACGTGGGCAACCGCTACTACTTGGTGGCCTACGACCTGGACCGCGCTGATTGGCGCAGTTTCCGGGTGGATCGGGCGGAAAATGCCGAGCCTCGGGCACTGCGCTTCGCGCCCCGGGAAATCCCTGGCGGCGATGCGGCGCAATTCGTCCGCGCCGGACTTCGGGGAGCCGGAAACCTGCGGGTCAGCGCCCGGGTGCATGCCAGCGCCGAGGAGCTGGAATCGCGGATCGGCAGGTGGTTCGAGATTCAGCAGCTTGATGATCACAGCTGTTTGGTACGGACCGAGGACTCGGACCTGCGCTGGGTGGCGTTCGGGCTGGCGCTATGCGAGGCGAAGATCAGCGAGGCGCAACCTGCAGAACTGCGCGAGCTACTGAATGGTTGGTCCGCAAGACTACTGCAGGGTTCTGAAACGTAGACAGATGTCTTGGTTGACGGCGGTTTCCGGCTCAGAAGGTCATAGCAATCAATATGCCATCCGACCAATTACCTGGATCCACGGCAGCATCAATGTTATTCGCCTGCCAGATCTCCTTCGACCTCCAACGCAGCCGCAATCGCTTCATGAGACGGCAAAGTCGTATTCTCCTCCTGAGGCAACGCATCATACGTGTAAGAAGAATCCGCTAGCGGCTGTGTCGAACCTTCCAAGGCATACCGCACCGTCCGATCGTTCTTGGACCCACAAACTAAGATCCCCACCGTGGGAGCCTGACGGGGAAGCCTCAACATGTCATTGACCGCAGCGACATAGAAATTCAGCTGCCCCAGATGTTCAGGCTTGAACTTCCCAGCCTTCACCTCAACGACGACATATCGGTCCGATGGCACGTGATACAACAACAGATCAACATAAAAATCATCGCCATCGACATCGAGATGGTGCCGCCTACCGACGAACGCGAAACCAGCGCCAAACTCGGCTAAGGTCTGCGACAACCGAAGCGTCATGGCTTCTTCAATCGCATGCTCTTGTGCCTCTTCTGTGAGCCCCAAGAAATCAAAGATCAGGGGATCCTTAGCCACTTCCTTCGCCAAGTCACTGCCCTGGCTGGGTAAACGAGATTCTAGATTGTTAGGAGCCGCGCCTTCGCGTGTATGTTACCGAGTACGAATTTGGTGCTCAAGAACCGCCACGGACCAACCATGCTGAACTGCACGGGGTGCGTACCACTGGCGCAATTCACGGTCACTAATCTTATTCAGAAGCGCCACGTTGTGAGTCCAGCTCAATTGTCCAGTTGCCGACTGGACAATTGAATCCTCATCACCCCACGCTTCGGCAAACTCCCGCATAAAAGATCACAAGATCAATCTTCGAAGCGGGCTCACCATAGCCTTAGACAATCTAATGATCGAATATTCTCACCGTTACATATTCTTTAACCCCGCGCATGATCCCCGAAAGCGAATGGATAGGGAATTGGTGCTAGAAACTGCCTTGCGAAGAGAGCTCCAGAGTCCATCTGAGAATTGGATTTCTTACGAACCACTCCCTGAGGAGTTCAGTATCGAACGCCGATGGTTAGAGAAGCACATATGGGATGAACCTAAATTGAAATCTCAAGAATTACCACACGAGAACAATTATGATCCGCTCAAACACACAGATTCCCTCTCTAAGAAAATTAGTACGACCCAGAAATAGTATGAGCCCCACTAGAGTTTTGGGAAACCTCAAATCTTAGACACGATACTCTTAGCCGTTTAGCTATGACAAAACTACAACGATATTCAAGGATCCCTGTACCGACTAAAAATTACGATTTTTCTCCACTATCGGCTGTATAAATGGCAGAAAAATCCGTCCATCGCTTAAGCATCTCGGTGCTTTCACCCAATAGGTTCCTTACAAACTCCTTCTTTTGCATTCCGCCGAGTTTGCCCGCGATATAATTACTGTAATCGGAACCTTTGCTGTGAGCCGAAACCCTTGAACGAAGCTCTTGGATTTCTCTCAGCAGAGCGTTGTCCTCCTTGACGTACTCGTAGCCAGTCATGGTGAAAAACCGCTGAAGCTTACCTAGCCCACGTTCTCCATCCGGTCCTTTGCCGATCTCCTTCACCAACGCTTTTTCATTGAGGAAATCGACCAGGAGTTTAGCGAGGTTCATTAATTGATCCTCAAACTCGGATTGGGTTTCGTTGAGTGGAACGTGGAGCCGCCTAATAATCGTTTTGTCGGCATCATGAGGTTGGCGGTATATCTGCCATCCGTGGTCATTGTTCCAGCGACTTTGCAGTTCTTCATACGCTGCTTTAAACCGGTGGTCAGGTTGTTGAGCATCAACCCATTTACCTTCATAGGAGCGCTGTGAGTACGTGCTGCTCATCGGACCGCGAGGGGCGATGTTAAAACCTTTCCAATACTGGCGCTCAGTGTCAGGCAGATCCCGTCCAAGGTCGCCTAGGAAGACGGCTACATATTCTTCATGGTCGTTATCCATGCGAAGATTCCAACGGGTGCCGCATGAAACCGATCCGCTAGAAACTGTGTAGAGCTCCGCGTGATTGTAGTACTTTAGCAACACATCTCTCCGGAAGAATACAGGAGTCAGATAGTGGGGAGCTTCAGGATTCTTGCCAAAGTAATTAGCGAGCTTGTCTTCTTCACAGGTGAAGGTAACAGGCTTGCCAAATTCGTCTTCACCAATGATGAAGTCTTCATAAGACCTGTTGCGGTCCTCGTATTCCCACAGATTGCACTTTTCCACTGGCCCAGGAGCGAAGTACTTTTTTGCATTAAACAAAGACGTAGGATACCCTAACGCAACACCTACGCTGTTAGATCCGGACGAATCATTGTCTTTCCATTCCATGTCAAATCGCTTTAGGTCAGTGCATTGAGGCGCCTCGGGGAAATGACTGGTTACATCCGTATACAGCCATAAATCAAGCTGCTTGAGTGCGCGGAAACGAGCAAGGTAGGAACTCCGGGCGCGAACCGTCTTGCCCGTCACCTCGACTACCGTCTCTTCCATGCCGTCATCCAAGACTTTGATCAGATTACCAGTCTCTGCATCTTCGAACAGTTCAAAGACAAGGCGGAATTCCTGGCAGATCAAGATCTGTGATTCTCTTGTTCCTGCAGAGTCAGTGACAATGACGATGGGCTCCATCCCTTGGTCGTTGCCAAAGGGAAAATATGAGGTCGACTTTGTCTTGCCGTAGGTAGTTATTGTGCCAGGTTGACCAAACGCGGCAGTAGCATCCCAACCGCTCGTGCTCAAAAACTCGGATCGCAGTGAAGGCGGCGCCAGAACTGAAAATGCTACGGCCGAAACTGGTCTCTGGCTAACTCTTTCGAAGTCGTAGAGCACCGTCCAGAGACCTGTCCCTGCGTGCATAAATTCGTCCTTGGCTTGCTGTCCACTGATCTGTACAATTTCAGCTTCGCTAAACGTTCTAGTCACTGATTGGTCCTATCTGCTCCAAAGATCAACATGCTTTAAGAAGCACCTATACTCTAATCCCACCCATGCTGAAGTGGCATTTCCGCGCTCCATTAGTTGGGTCAAATGTTGAGTTTGAATACCTTCGAAAAGGCAACCTGCAGCCCATAAGTTGCCTCATTGGTCAATCCCTCCAACGGTGCAGCCTCCCTTCCAATTTCAATGTAGATTTCTCGTTCTTGCCCTTGAAGTCATCGCGGATTCTGAACCTACAGCCGCTGGTCACCTTACTCAAGTTCGTGCGGGACTTGAGTGTTCGGCGGTACCACTGCGCCAAGAATTCGAGGGTCAGCATCGGGTGCGGAGACAGTTGCGCCGGGTATCCTGCCATCAGCGCACGCAGTACTGACTTCAAATGCCAGACAGATGCAATGCAATCTGTCACAAAGCCAAATATTGTTGTCACCATGAAGAAGTTAATGGTTTTCGAGATCGACGGTGACACATACACCGTCACCGACTCACAGCTCGGCCAGGGCGGAGCGGGAACGGTTCGAGCGGTTCGCTCCTCGGCAGATGGCAGAGTCTACGCCCTGAAACAAATACGGAAGGATGCCCGATCAGAGCGCAATGAGAGATTCCGCCAAGAAATCGACTTCGGGCGGCATTCGAACAATGATCACGTCGTGAAAATCCACGCGTACTCTGAAGACGATACCCACTTCTACTACACCATGGATCTGTACCCGAAGAACTTGCGCCACATAGTCGAGGAGGAAACCGACTACTGGGTGATTCTCGATTACCTCTCCCAACTTTGTGATGGGCTCTCCTATGTGCACGATCAAGGGGTAGTGCACCGGGATATTAAGCCCGAGAATATTCTCGTCGACAGTGATAATCAACGGCTCGTACTTGCAGATTTCGGCATCGCTCATTTCAAGGACTCGTCTCTGACCGTCCAAGGTGATCTTCTGGCCAATCGAAATTATCAGGCGCCGGAACAGATGATAAAGAATAATGCCAACAACGTTGGCAACCCTGCGGACATTTTCGCACTCGGGCTCATCTTCACGGAGATATTTACCAAGCAGAACGCTCGTGGTGTACGGCATCGGCGAGTAGGCGATATATACCCGTTTCTTTCTAACCTCGACCTACTTGTCGAAAGAATGATGCTTCAGGACGCGACACAACGCATCACGATTCAAGCCGTGCGGGACTCTCTCAATTTGATTCGCAAACAGATAGACGCGCGCCTCGAAGAAATCAAGGAAGACCTACGTCCGTCTGATGAGTCGATCATCGGCAACATCCCCTTAACGGATTTGCTCGAGCAGGCTGGTGCAGATGTCATGTCCGCAAAGTACATATTCGAGCGGACCACTAGCGAAGAACTAGCGCGTTACAATCCGAACTATCACTGTCAGGTCAGCTACTCTGTGAGTGCCGAACTCTATAACGGCTGCGTCCACTCAATCCTGTACTCAATGTGCAAAGCGAAGTTCGAATATGAAGCAAATGGTGCTTGGAGTGAGTCTGACATGGATTTGGTGCTTTCCCCACTTAAGACGCGGCTTGTGGATGAATTTGAATCCATCCAGAGTCAGTATCCGCTAGAGCAAGATTCGCTTTGGGCTGCTTTACCGCGGAAGGCCGCTCATTATTTCCGCTTCTGCAAAGACTACCACTGCCAAGAACTGATAGAACAAGCACGTCGTCAGCTTACTGTTTCAGATGGACCATATAACGGATCTCTTTATAGCAATCTTATGAACGCTCCTATCCTGTGGATAGTTCAGAATGTGAGGAGGCATCTCACTGCCGACATATTCAATATAACGTCACAGACTCTTCATGAAATTGAGTTCGAACGCCAGGTGAGAATCAATTGGGAGGGAACAGACTGGGATAGTCCCAAGCGAATTGATGTCGGCCGAGACATATTCGATCCTGCCGCCGATGCACAAAATCTGGTCGTCCTTGAGAAGTTGAGGGAAAAATGGAATACCTCATTTGTGGAAAATAACGACGACACGTACTCAATTCACTTCAATTCTTATGGCGACTACGAGCAGTTCAGCAAAGAGGCTCTCGCTATGGCTGTTCAGGACTACGT
Organism: Arthrobacter sp. 'calajunan'; assembly: GCF_046940185.1. Taxonomy (NCBI): domain Bacteria; kingdom Bacillati; phylum Actinomycetota; class Actinomycetes; order Micrococcales; family Micrococcaceae; genus Arthrobacter; species Arthrobacter sp. 'calajunan'. The sequence continues at coordinate 43,813 of NZ_JBKZDY010000014.1, read as the reverse complement.
CTTCGAGGGCGATGTGCACGATCTGCTTCGACCTGATGAAATATTCGACGATCTTGTCGCGCTCACTTGGGGTGCAACGTTCGACATCCCCAACACTTTGGCCAAAATTTTAGGCCTCCGCGACATATAGAAGCTTCAGAACTAAACTTCACATTCTCCGTCATCGACAAGGACTGAAAATCTCCTGTGAACACAAGCGGTCGAATCGTAGGGAAAGAGAAGCGAGCTACTTGCGGAGCCATACGGCAGTCACAACAGAGTCGTGATACTGGGTTGAATCATTGGTCGCGGTCGCAGCAGCCAAGAAGTCACAGCCGCTATCGAATACCTGTGCTGTTGCTCTTATCGGTAACGTGGCTTCAGTCCTGTACCCCATGAGTCGCTAGACTCCTGAGGTGGACTCGCCGTTTCAAAAGAAAACGCTGAAGATAAGTTGCTCGGCAAGTCAAGCAACTCTATGTCTCAACAGCTTAGGAGAAATTGCGTTACTACGTCGGTTGTAAGACACCTTCCGCTGACCAAACATCGCGTCGACTTCAAACGACGTCGAGTTGCGTCGATGATTCAGCTCCAAGGTGTTGCTCCGCCGAGCTATCAAGCGGTGAATTACTTACGGTTCGAGTTGAGTCCATATTTTCTTGTCCGCCCGGATGCGAGCGGACAACCCCATTCTTGATTCCAACGCACGAAGTAAGTGAAACACATACTTGTCAATGGACCGCACAGCTAAATGAGCTGCTAAAGACCGACCCACTCCGATGCTCCGGAGCTAAAGTGCTGGCGCTTCCAAATCGGAACCTCTGCCTTGATACGTTCTACCAAATTCTCAATGGCTTCAAAGGCCTCGCGCCGATGCGCCGCAGCGGAAGCTGCAACTAATGCCGCATCGCCGATATCCAATGAACCGACACGATGCACTGCAGCCAGGTTCAGCCCGGTGCGGGCTTCCTCTTCGGCCAGGATCTTCTCCAAGAACGCTTGTGCTTCGGGGTGGTGCGAATAGTCCAGCGAGTTCACCGCTTGCCCGCCATCGTGGTTGCGGATGATCCCATGGAACAGCACCACGGCTCCCGCGGTATCCGACTGTACGGCTGCCTTGACTGCATCCTCGTCAATTGGCTGGTTGGTGATCAGTGCGTAGCTCACGTAATTCCTCTAGTCTTTCAGAACTGCGAAGGCAGTGCGGATTCAGTTAGGTCGGGGGCCAGTTCAGCTACTGCAGGAGCACCTCCGAGCAAATAGCTGGCGGAGATTCCACGGCCGGACAGCAGCTGCGCGGCGCGCAGGGCGCGCGGTCCGCGGGTGCAGTAGACCACCACGTGTTCGGGTAGCTCTGATAGCTCGACACCTGCGTCGACGGCCGCTTCCAGTTGCGCCAGCGGCAGGTGGTGCGATCCTCGCAGGTTCAGCTCCACACGCTCATCCAGGTTGCGCACATCCAGCAGGAACGGCGGATTATCCGAGTTCAACGCGGCGACCAACTCTTCCGGGGTTAGCTGCTCGGGCTGCGGCAGGTTCCCGGCGCAGAACAGTTCGTAGTCGATCAGCCCGGACACCGGTGTCGCGGCAGGATCCCGGGAGTACTCCAAGGTGCGGGTATTGGCGGCCAGTGCGTCGTAGACCAGCACCCGGCCCACCAGCGGAGCGCCGATTCCGGTGATCAGCTTCAGGGCTTCGGTCGCCAGCAGCGAGCCGATGGTGCCGCACAGTCCCGGCAGCACACCCCCGGTGGCGCAGTCGGCCACGCTGCCCGGGGCCGGAGGAACGGGGAAAAGATCGCGGTAGCCCGGGCCGTGCTCGTGCCAGGCGACGGAGACCTGCCCGTGGTGCTGCAGGATGGAGCCCCAGACCAGCGGGATGCCAGTCAGCTGGGCTGCGTCATTGCTCAGATAGCGGGTCGGGAAGTTGTCGCTGCCGTCGATCACCAGGTCGTAGCCGGAGAAGATTTCCAGCGCGTTCTGGGACGTCAGCCGCAGGTTGTGTTCGATAATCCGCACGCCAGGATCCAGCGCCCGCGCGGCGGCGGCCAGCGAGGCGGTCTTGGGCAGCCCGATGTTCGCGGTGGTGTGGGTGATCTGGCGGTGCAGATTGGACAGCTCCACCACGTCGTCATCCACGATGCCCACGGTGCCAACCCCGGCTCCGACGACGTACGGGATGCTGGCGCTGCCCAGTCCCCCGGCGCCGATCACCAGCACGCGGGCGGCGGCCAGGCGGCGCTGGGCAACGGGCCCGAATCCGGGCAGGGCAAGCTGGCGTTGGGCCCGGGCCTGCTGCTCGTCGCTCAGCGCCGGGGCCGGGTCGACCAGGGGCTTAAACGCGCGATCACTCATAGTCGGATCCTACGCGCCCGGCCGCGCCGGATGATAGGCGATAGCATGAAGTCATGTCGCAGATTACGATACGCTACTTCGCCGCCGCGGCGGCCGCGGCGGGCACCGAGCAGGAGAGCTGGCCGCGCGCCGAGTCCCTGGCCCAGCTGCGGGCCGAACTGGTCGGCGCCTACGGCGATCCCATGGCCCAGGTCCTGCGTGCCGGAAGCTTCCTGATCAACGGGGTGGTGAGGCGCGATGACGGCGAGCTGGGCCCGGAAGGCGAGCTGACCGTGGACGTGCTGCCGCCCTTCGCCGGCGGATAAGCCATGGCCTGCACCCTGGATGGACACCGCGCGGAAATCGCCGCACTGCTGGTCCCGGCGATCGCGGCGCTGGGTTCCGAAACGCTGCCGGTCGAGGCCGCGGACCTGCCCGGACGGGTTGCCGCGGCCCAGCTGCCTGCACTGCTTCCCATCCCCGCCTTCACCAATTCCCAGATGGACGGGTATGCCGCCCGCAGCGCGGAGCTGTCAGGCGCCAGCAACGAGCACCCGGTCGTCCTGCCGCTGGGCTTCACCGCCGCGGCCGGGGATCGGCAGATCGAGCTGCTGCCCGGCACCGTCTCCCCGGTGATGACGGGGGCAGTGATCCCGGCCGGGGCTGACACCGTCGTTCCCGTGGAAGCCACCTCGGACGGCGTTTTCGGGCAGCTGGTGCGCGCCGGCGAAGGCGGGCCAACTGGCTCTGCGACCTTCACCGCACCGTCCGAGCCCGGGCGTTTCATCCGCCCCGTCGGCCAGGACCTGCAGGCAGGCGCACTGGTCGCCGAGGCCGGGGCGCGGCTGACCCCCACGCTGATCGGCGCGCTGGCGGCCAGCGGCGTGCGCGAGGTAGCGGTGCGCAGGAAGCTGCGGGTGCTGGTGTGCACCACCGGCAACGAACTGATGGACGGAACCTCTCAGGCCGGACGGATCCCGGATTCGAACTCGCCCATGCTCGCCGCCGCGCTGCGCGGCTACGGCGCGCAGGTGGACACCCTGCGGCTGCCCGACGACGCGCAGGCACTGGGCCTCGCGCTGGAGGCGCAGGCCCGGCAGGTCGATCTCATCCTCACCGTGGGCGGCATCAGCGCCGGCGCCTACGAGGTGGTGCGCGAGGCGCTGGCCCCGCGCGGCGGCAGCTTCCACCACGTGGCGCTGCAGCCCGGGGGACCGCAGGGTTTCGCGCAGCTGGACGGCACCCCGGTGCTCTGCTTCCCGGGCAACCCGGTCAGCGCGCTGCTTTCGCTGGAACTGTTCCTCGCCCCGGCCCTGCGCCAGCTGGCCGCACTGCCTGCGCCGGTCCCCGAACCGTACGAGCTGGCCGCGGAGGTGCACTCGCCTGCGGGCAAGCACCAGGTGCGCCGGGCGCTGCTGGAGCAGGGAAAGGTCCGGGTGCTGGATCCGGGATCGCACCTCGTGCACGACCTGGCCCGCACGGACGCGCTGGTGCACATCCCGGTGGGAGTCGAGCAGCTGGCCGCCGGAACCATGATCGATGTTTGGAGAATGAATGTCTGAGAAACTCACCCACTTGCGCGAGGACGGCAGCGCCCACATGGTCGACGTCAGCGACAAGGCCGTGACCAAGCGCGTGGCCACCGCGCAGGCGCTGTTCACCACCCGCCCGGAGGTGGTGCAGATGCTGATGACCGGCAACCTGCCCAAGGGCGAGGCGCTGGGCACCGCGCGCATCGCCGGCATCATGGCCGCCAAGCGCACCTGGGAGCTGATCCCGCTGTGCCATCCGCTGCCGATCTCCAAGGTGTCGGTGGACTTCGAGGCGCAGGACTCCGCGGTGCTGGTGACCGCGCAGGTCACCACCAAGGGCGTGACCGGGGTGGAGATGGAGGCGCTGACCGCCGCCAGCGTCGCGGCGCTGACCTTGTACGACATGGTCAAGGCAGTGGACAAGCAGGCAGAGGTCACCGAGGTGAAGGTGCTGGCGAAATCCGGCGGCAAGAGCGGGGACTGGGCCCCTGATGCAGGTGAGTAGGCGCGCCTCGGTCATCGTGGCCTCCACCAGCGCCGCGGCCGGGCGCGCCGCGGACACCACCGGACCGGTGCTCGCCGGCTGGCTGGCCGAGCGCGGATTCACCGTGGCCGGCCCGCTGGTGGTCGCCGACGGACAGCCCGTGCGCTTCGCGGTGGACGCGGAGATCGCCACCGGGGCCTCGGTGGTGCTGACCACCGGCGGCACCGGGGTCTCCCCCGATGACCAGACCCCTGAAATGGTCGCCCCGCTGCTGGACGTGCAGCTGCCTGGCATCATCGAGGCGGTCCGCCGCCGCGGCGAAAGCTCCACCCCCATGGCCGTAATCACCCGCGGGGTGGCCGGATTCGCCGGCCGCACGCTGGTGGTGACGCTGCCCGGCTCCTCGGGCGGGGTGAAGGACGGGCTGGCAGTGCTGGATCCGATCCTCGAGCACCTGCTGACGCAGCATTCCGGTTCGCGGGCCGACGACGGGCACGGCCCGCGCCGCTAACGAGATGCAGGTCCCGGGTATTCGCCCGAGACCTGCTGCTTTCCGACCGCTCCTAGTTGGCGTAGGTGTCCATCAGCTTCGCCTTGGCGTTCCACAGCGCCAGCGAATCGCCGCCGTTGTTGAGCACCGCGACGCCGCCGTCCAGGTAGACCGCCTGCGCGCTGTTGGTGCCCGGCCCCGGGTAGAGGCGCAGCTGCTCGCCCGGCTCCAGCTGGTAGCCGGCCGGAATGCGCATCACGTTGTTCGCCGCGTCGCGCACCAGGTAGCCCTCCAGGGACAGCGTGCGCCGCCCGGTGTTCTCCAGCACCACATGCTCCCCGGTTTCAGGCTGCAGGTCGTTGCCCGGCACGTCGTTCACCGATTCCGCGATCACCAGCCCGTCGTTGGACGGGAAGGGCTTGCGCCCGGACAGGTGGCGCGCCACCTGCTGCGGGAAGTCGCCGGTGATGCGCTCGACACCCAGATCCAGCGACTGCTCGGCGGCCTCGGTCGAGTTCACCGTGTAGACCCCGAGCTGAAGCCCGGCGTCCTTCACGCGCTGCGCGCCGGAGGCATCCAACGTGCGGTAGCTGGTGCCGAAGGAGTCGGCGAACTGCGCGTAGCTTTCCAGGGTCGCGGCGTCCGGCACGCTTCCGGCCAGCTGCTGCAGCGGCACCTCGGGCGCCAGCTGGGCGAAGGTCCGGTTCGAGGCGGCGTCGAAGCCGAGCACCTCGATCCGGTCCTGCTCCAGCAGCCGCGACCAGCCCTTGTCCTCGGCGAGCGCGTCGGCGACCAGCTGCTCCACCCCCGGGGACTTCGCCGGGGACTTGATTTCGATGTAGACGCCGGTGGTGCCGGCCAGGGCTCCGGGCACGCTGTCGAAGTGCGGGATCTTCTCGCCGGCGAAGGCCGCGGAGAAATAGGATCCGGCATCCAGCTGCTGCAGCTCCTCCCAGGTGAAGGAGGTGATCGGGTCGTTTTCCCGGCCCGGGAACACGTCCTTGGCGTTGGTGGTCCGGTTCGGGGTTTCGTCGTGGAAGATGAAGGGCACGCCGTCCTTGCTCAATTGGACGTCGATCTCGATGAAGTCGGCGCCCGACTGGCTGCCGGCCTTGATGGCGGACAGGGTGTTCTCGGGGGCCACGCCGGCCGCCCCGCGGTGGCCGATGAGGGTGGTTTCGTCCGCCGTATTCTCCACCGGGGCCGCCGCTGCCGGAACCGCGATGCCGGCGGTCAGGCCAAGGGCCAAGGCGCCGAGTGCGAGGGGTCGCAACGTCATGGGTTTGTTCCTCCTGTAGGTCTCCTTGATGCCGTCAACTGTGCCGAAGTCCGGCAAAGGACCAGCCACGGAGGAATTAACGCCGGATGAGAATCGAGGAAACACTTGATTCATCCTGCGGTCGAAGGGACCGCCGCGCCGCCGGATCCGCAGCCCGCGGATACACCGCACCGGGAAGGTTTCCTTGAACGATTCAAAGTAACCCCGACCACACCCGGTGGTGCAGCGCGTCACCCGGGGGTGTAACTTGACTCACTTCCCCGAAGTTGGCAGGATATAGCAGACCAACCAGTTGGTTGGTTAAATTTCAGGCTTGACGCATTTCCCGGGAGGACTTCCACGTATGACGACGACGCAGCAGCACACGAGCAGACTCCCGAAGCTGACCAGCAAGGGGCTCGCGGCGGGAAAGCTCGGGCTGATGCAGTCCACCGTCATCGGCCTGGCCTCCACCGCGCCGCTGTACTCGCTGGCCGCGACCCTGGGCTTCATCGTCATGGCCGCCGGGGCGCAGACCCCTGCGGCTCTGATCGTTGCGTTCATCCCGATGTGCCTGACCGCCTTCGCCTACCGCGAGCTGAACACCGCGATCCCCGACAGCGGCACCGCCTTCACCTGGGCCGCCAAGGCCTTCGGCCCGAAAACCGGCTGGATGGCAGGCTGGGCGGTGATGGTCGCCGGCGTGATCGTGATGTCCAGCCAGACCGAGGTCGCTTCCAAGTACCTGTTGCTGCTCATCGGCGACGGCTCGATCGCCGACTCCAAGGTGCTGGTCACCGCGTTCGGCGCGCTGATCATCATCGCCATGACGTGGATTTCCTACCGCGACGTGGAAACCGGCGCGGTCACCCAGTACCTGCTGATGGCCCTGCAGTACGCGGCGATCATCGCCTTCTGCATCGGGCTGTACTTCGCGATCCAGACCATGCCGGAACTGGGCCCGAAGTTCTCCTGGGACTGGTTCAACCCCTTCGCCACCGACAACCCTGCAGGCTTCGTGCAGGGTGTGCTGATCGCGATCTTCATCTACTGGGGCTGGGACACCTGCCTGGCGCTGGCCGAGGAAACCAAGAACCCGCGCACCACCCCGGGCCTGGCGGCACTGCTGTCCACCGCCATGCTGCTGGTGACCTACATCGGCATCACGGTGCTGACCATGATGTTCGCCGGCATCGGCGACACCGGCAAGGGACTGGGCAACCCTGAAGGCGCGGACGACGTGTTCTTCGCGCTGCGCTTGGACGCCATGGGATCCTGGGGCTGGCTGCTGGTGCTTGCCGTGGCGATCTCCGCGTTGGCCACCTGCCAGACCACCATCCTCCCCACCGCCCGCGGCACCCTGTCCATGGGCGTCTACGGCGCGCTGCCCAAGCGCTTCGGCGTGGTCAACGAGGCCTTCAAGACCCCTGCATTCTCGACGCTGTTCACCGGCTCGGCCTCGCTGGTCTTCTACGTGGGCATGACCATCATCTCCGGCGACATCCTGGCCGACACCATCGAGAGCACCTCGCTGGCAGTGGCCCTGTACTACGCGATCACTTCCTTCGCCTGCATCTGGTACTTCCGCTCCTCGCTGACCGACTCGCTGCGCAACCTGTGCTTCCGCCTGGTCATGCCGCTGGTCGGCGGGCTGATGATGTCAGCGGTGTTCATCTACTCGGCCATCAGCATGCTCGACCCGGAATACGGCACCACCACCATCCTGGGCATCAGCGGCACCTTCGTGATGGGTGTCGGCTCGCTGGCGCTGGGCCTGGTCGTCATGGGGCTGTGGGCGCTGCGCCCGGCGTCGCGCGACTACTTCGCCGGCCGCTCGCTGAACCGCGACACCCCGGTACTGGTTCCGGAGCAGTAGGCGTCCCGAGAACTAGGCGCCCCAGGCCCCGCTACCCGAGCAACTTCCTCCCCCCCGGCTACTCCACCAAAGGAACACCTTCCATGCAGATCCTGATCATTGGCGCCGGCGGCGTCGGCTCCGCGGCGGCCCGCATCGCCTCCCGCCGCAGCTTCTTCGAAAAGCTCACCATCGCCGACTACGACCCCGCCCGCCCGCAGCAGCTGATCGAGGCCATTGGCGACACCCGCTACGCCGCCGCCCAGGTCGACGCGTCCTCCGAGGACTCGCTGGTGGAACTGATCCGTTCCACCGGGGCCACCCACGTGCTCAACGCCGTGGATCCGCGCTTCGTGATGCCGATCTTCAACGCCTGCAAAACCGCCGGGGTCACCTACCTGGACATGGCCATGAGCCTGTCCCAGCGCCACCCCGAACAGCCGTTCACCCAGACCCACATCAAGCTGGGCGACGAGCAGTTCGCCGTGGCCGATGAATGGGAGCGCGACGGGCAACTGGCCTTGGTGGGCATCGGCGTGGAGCCGGGCCTGTCCAACGTGCTGGCCCGCTACGCGGCCGACGAGCTGTTCGAAACGATCGAGGAGCTCAGCGTGCGCGACGGCGCCAACCTGAGCGTTGAGGGCTACGAGTTCGCCCCGTCCTTCTCCATCTGGACCACCATCGAGGAATGCCTCAACCCGCCGGTGATGTTCGACAAGGCCAAGGGCGGCTGGTACACCACCGCGCCGTTCTCCGAGCCGACCCTCTTCGAGTTCCCGGAGGGCATCGGCCGGGTCGAATGCGTGAACGTGGAGCACGAGGAAGTCACCATGATGCCGCGCTGGCTTGACGCGCAGCGCGTGGACTTCAAGTACGGCCTGGGCAACGAATTCATCGAGGTGCTCAAGACCCTGAACAAGCTGGGCCTGGATTCCACCGACCCGGTCCCGGTGCGCGGCGTGCAGGTTTCCCCGCGCGACGTCGTCGCCGCCTGCCTGCCGGATCCCGCCACCCTGGGCCCGCTGATGAAGGGCAAGACCTGCGCCGGCGTGCTGGTCACCGGCACGCTGAAGGACGGGTCCACCGGCTCGCGCTACCTGTACCACGTGGCCGACAACGAGGACACCATGGCCCGCGACGACTCCCAGGCAGTGGTCTGGCAGACCGCGGTGAACCCGGTCATCGCCCTGGAGCTGCTGGCCAACGGCACCTGGTCAGGCGCCGGCGTGCTCGGCCCGGAGGCCTTCGAGGCCACCCCGTTCCTCGACCTGCTGGCTGCGGCCGAACCGGCGGGCTATGGCTCGCCGTGGGGTATCGTCGAAAAGTAAACTTGCAGCCCTGAGCCCCTGGAGAAACCGCGCCCATGAGCACCGCAACCAAACAGGAGATCATCCTCGACGCCTACGTGGCGCTGCTCTACGAGCACGGCGCCCGCGAGGCGACGATCGATGCCACCGCCAAGCGCAGCGGCTTGTCCAAGGCGGGGCTGCTGCACCACTTCCGCTCGCGCCAGGCGCTGGACACCGAACTGGTGAGGCGCCTGAACGAGCTGATCGACGCGGACGTGGCGACGATGAGCGCGGATCCCGCGCAGGCGGTGCACTACTATTTCGCCTCTTCCATGGAGGAGGACTCGCCGCTCGAACGCATGGTCGTGGCTGCCACCCGGCTGGCCCAGCGCGGCAACGAGGATGCCTCTGCGGCGCTGCGCCGCGGGCGCGACCTCTGGTACCAGGTGCTCAACGACGCGCTGGGCGACCCGGTGCTGGCCAAGCTGGCGCTGCTGGCCGGCGACGGGGTCAGCTACCACCTGGACATCTCGCGCGGTCACCAGGACGGCTTCCTGACCGCCGACACCCTGCAGCAGCTGGTGAGGCAGCTACTGGCCTGCAGGCCGGCGGCCGAGACGGCTTGAGCGCGATCCTGCTCCTCGGCGGACTTGCTTGTCTGCGGGCCCGCCGCTGCTCCAGTCGTAGCCGGAATCGGTGACGATGGTTTTCCACGGCCCATCGGGCACGTCCACCTCGTCCACGAAGCGCCAGGACACCCCTGCCTGCGTGCCGTTCAGCTCGGCGTCGTTGTGCTTGGTGCCCTTCGGACCGGTGCCGCCGTCGCCGAACACGTAGTCGAATTCGTCGTATTCGGCCGGGCCGGCGTCCTGCATCTGCGCGAAGCAGGTGTTCCCCTTGTACTGCAGTTGCACCCAGCGGTTCTTCTTGCAGGAGAACTCCCGATTCTCCAGGTCCCCGGCGTAACCCGGATCCTGCGCCTACGGGGTCTGCCCGCGCAGGGCGAAGGCGGCGACGTTGTTCACGTCGGCGAAGGGCAGGTCCAGGTAGAAGGGGGTCTGCTTCGGAGTCATGGAGCTGGGGAAGAAGCCGTTCTCCGCGCTGCGCGGCTCGGTCTGGCAGACGCCGTCCTCGATGACCCCGTTGCAGCCGCCGGAGCGCTCATACCGCCAGCCTTCGTAGGCGCTGATGACCTGGGAGCCGTCCGCGGCCTCGGGGTCGAAGACCGCCCCCACCCAGAAGGTCGTCGCCACCAGGCGCAGGTGCCAGGGATACTTCCGGCCGCGCAGGCCGTCGCCGGTCGCCCGAGGCCCCGAGCTGGCGGCCGACAGCCTCCACCCCGGACAATGTGTCTTCGAACTCGGCGCGACTCCTATTTCCTGGCGGCCAGCGCCTGTTCCACCTGGGCGGCGGCGGCCGTCAGCTGCGGCAGGATCGCCTGCGCGGCATCGGAGGCGTCGGCCGGTCCGGTCGGACCCACGCTCATGGACACGTTCATGGCCGCGGCCACGGTGCCGTCCGGGCGGTGCACCGGGACCGCGACCGAGCGCAGCCCCACCGACAGCTCCTGGTCCACCACGGCGAAGCCCTGGGCGCGGACCAGCGCCAGTTCGGCGCGTAGCGCGGCCGGATCGGTGATGGTATTCGGGGCCAGCGGACCCTGGATGCCGGCCAGCGCCGCCTCGATGGCCTGCTCGCCGGCGTGGGCCAGCAGCACACGCCCCATGGAGGTGTGGATGGCGGGGAACCTGGTACCCACCGAGATGCCCACACGCATGATGGAGCGGGTGTGCACGCGGGCCACGTACATGATCTCGCTGCCTTCCAGCACGGCGGCGGAGGCTGATTCGCCCACGGCCGCCGACAGGCTCTCGAGCACCGGCTCGATTAGCTGAGGCAGCGTGGCGCTGGAAAGATAGGCATAGCCCAGCTGCAGGACCTTGGAAGTCAGCTCGAAGTACTTGCCGTCCGAGCGGACGTAGCCCAGCTGTTGCAAGGTGAGCAGGAAGCGCCGGGCGGTGGCGCGGGACAGGCCGGTGCGGGCTGCCACCTCGGAGAGTGTCATGGAGGCGTGCTCCGCGTCGAAGCTGCTGATCACCTGCAGGCCGCGGGCCAGGGACTGCACGCCGGCGGTGCCCGTACTCTGCTCGCTCATCGGCCATCCTTTGAAATTCGTCGAAAAATACCAGTGGGGGCGCCCGCAACGGGCACCCCCACTAATCTACTTGGTCTGCCAAAGCCGATCCGCTTAGGCGCGCTCCAGCGCCACCGGGATGCGGGCTTCCAATTCCTCGAAGCTGATGCCGTGGGTGGAGCGGACGAACACCTTGGAATCGCGCAGCTCGAACACCGCCACTTCGGTGTAGATGCGCGAGACGCAGCCCAGCCCGGTGACCGGGTAGCTCAGCTCCTTGACTAGCTTGGATTCGCCGGCCTTGGTGAACAGGCTCATCATGACCCAGGTCTGCTTGGCACCGATAGCCAAATCCATGGCGCCGCCCACTGCGGGGATGGCGCCCTCGGCGCCGGTGTGCCAGTTGGCCAGGTCCCCTGCCTCGGAGATCTGGAAGGCGCCGAGCACGCAGACGTCCAGGTGCCCACCGCGCATCATCGCGAAGGAGTCCGCGTGGTGGAAGAAGCTGGCGCCGGGCAGCTCGGTGACAGGGATCTTGCCTGCGTTGATCAGATCCGGGTCGATGTCCTCTCCGGTGGCGACCGGGCCCATGCCCAGCATGCCGTTCTCGGTGTGCAGGGTGACGCCCTGGTCGGCGGTGAGGAAGTTCGAGACGTTGGTCGGCTGGCCGATGCCCAGGTTCACGAAGGCGCCAGCGGGGATGTCCGCGGCCACCTGTTGCGCCATTTCATCGCGGGTGAGTTTTTCTGGCGTGTACGTAGTCATTAGTTACTGCCTCCCAGCGCCACCACGGTGTCGACGTAGATTCCCGGGGTGATCACGTTTTCCGGATCGATGCCGCCGGCCGGCACGATTTCGTCCACCTGGACGATGGCCTGTGCGGCGGCGGTGGCCATGATGGGGCCGAAGTTGCGTGCGGTCTTGCGGTAGACCAGGTTGCCGAAGCTGTCCGCGCGCAGCGCCTTGATCAGCGCGAAGTCAGCGTGGATCGGCGATTCCAGCACGTAGCCGCGCCCGTCGATGACGCGGGTTTCCTTGCCCTCGGCCAGCAGCGTGCCGTAGCCGGTCGGAGTGAAGAAGCCGCCGATCCCGGCGCCGGCTGCGCGGATGCGCTCGGCCAGGTTGCCCTGCGGGACCAGTTCCAGCTCGATCTCCCCGGCGCGGTAGGCCTCATCGAAGTGCCAGGAGTCGGACTGGCGCGGGAAGGAGCAGATGATCTTCTTGACCCGGCGCTCCTTGATCAGCAGCGCCAGGCCGGCGTCGGCCTGTCCGGCGTTGTTGTTGACCACCGTGAGGTCGGTGGCGCCGCACTCCATGAGCGCGTCGATCAGTTCCATGGGCTGCCCGGCGTTGCCGAAGCCGCCGATCAGGACGGTGGAACCGTCGGTGATCTGCGCGACCGCGTCGGCCGCGCTGGTGGCGATGCGTGGTGCCATCTTTTTGCCTCTCTAGGTTCAGAATGTCGTGGGGCCGGGGGTTCGCATCCCCCGTTGGTCAGCTGTCAGGCGGTGGTGTTTTCCAGGACCACGGCAAGGCCCTGGCCTACGCCGATGCAGATGGCGGCCACGCCGTAGCGTTGGCCGGATTCGGCCAGGCGGCGGGCCAAGGTGCCAAGGATGCGCAGGCCCGAGGCGCCCAGCGGGTGGCCGATGGCGATCGCTCCGCCCCAGGCGTTGACGATGGATTCGTCGATGTCCCAGGCGCGCACGCAGGCCAGCGACTGGGCGGCGAAGGCCTCGTTCAGCTCGACCGCGGCGATGTCCTTCCAGGTCAGTCCGGCCTTGGCGACTGCCTTGTTGGCCGCTTCCACCGGCGCGAAGCCGAAGAACTGCGGATCCAGCGCGAAGGCGCCGTTGGAGACGATGCGGGCGATGGGCTCGGCGCCCAGCAGCTGCCCGCCGCGCTCGGAGCCGATGAAGGCGGCCGAGGCGCCGTCGGACATCGGCGAGGCGTTGCCGGCGGTGACTGTGGCGTTCTCTCCGGTGCGGAAGACCGTGCGCAGCCCGGCCAGGGTCTGCGCGGTGGAATCGCCGCGAATGGTTTGATCGCGGGTGACTTCGGTCCCGCGCTTGGACGCCGGCGGCACAGGGACCACCAGGTCCTGGTACTTGCCGGCGTCCCAGGCCGCGGCGGCCTGCTGGTGCGAGCGGGCTGAGAATTCATCCTGGTCCTCGCGGGTGATCTGGTGGCGTTCGCGCAGCTGCTCGGTGGCCTCGCCCAGCGAGACTGTCCATTCGCCGGGCATGGCAGGGTTGACCAGGCGCCAGCCCAGGGTGGTGTTTGACAGCTCGAGGTTGCTCATCGGGAAGGGGCGCTCGGTCTTGGGAAGCACCCACGGGGCGCGGCTCATCGACTCGACGCCGCCGACCAGCACCAGATCGGCGTCCCCGGTGGCGACCTGGCGGGAGGCGGCGATGGCAGCGTCCAGCGAGGAGCCGCACAGGCGGTTCATCGTGGTGCCGGGGATGGAGGTGGGCAGCCCCGCCAGCAGGGTGGCCATGCGCGCGACGTTGCGGTTTTCCTCGCCGGCGCCGTTGGCATTGCCGAAGATCGACTCGTCGATGGTTGTCGGGTCCAGCGAGGCCGAGCGGGCCACCAGCTCGCGCACCACATGCGCGGCCAGGTCGTCAGGGCGGTGCCCGGACAGCGTGCCGCCGATCTTGCCGAACGGGGTGCGGATTGCGTCGTACAGGTAGGCCTGCTGCATAGTCACTGCTCCATCACGATTGAAAAGTTCACTGTGTGAACTTAAGTTCATAATAAGAACTTTACCAGTCCCACACCTGCGACCTCAAGGGTTTTGACGGAAACGATCGATTCAAGGAGTTCGCACACTGAACGTTTGTCCACACTGCGAATGAGGTGCTAGTCTCACTAGGTCATGATGAGCGTCACCATTCATGGCGAGTAGTTTTCGAAAGGACCTGAATTGGCCACGACATCCGCCGGCACCACCCCAGTCAAACTCGGTGGCTGGATCGCCGCCCTCTGCTTCTTCATCGTGGTCTTCGAGGGCTACGACATCGTCGCCCTGGGCGCGACGATCCCAGTGCTCACCGACCCGAACGTCGGCGGCTTCAGCGTCGATGAAATGAACTGGGTCAACACCTTCTCCCTGATCGGCGTGGGCGTCGGCGCGGCCTTCATGGGCCGGCTGGCGGACCGCTTCGGGCGTCGCCGCCCGCTGCTACTCGCGGTGCTCGTCTTCTCGATCTTCACCCTCATCTTCCCGATCATGCCCTCGGCCAACCTGATGGGCCTGGTGCGCTTCATCGCAGGCCTCGGCCTGGGCGGCTGCATGCCGGTGGCGTTGGCGCTGATGCAGGAGAACGCCCCGGTGGGACGCCGCGCGCTGGCCAACAACCTGCCGATGGTCGGCTACCACCTGGGTGCGGTACTGGCCTCGCTGGCCGGCAAGGCCGCCGGGGTCCACTGGTCGATCCTCTACTACCTGGGCGGCGGCCTGGGCCTGGTACTGCTGGCGCTGCTGTGGTTCAAGCTGCCCGAAAGCGACATCACCCCGTCCGGCGAGCGGACCTCCATCATGGACGTGCTCAAGCCCAAGTACCTGCGCAGCTCCATCGGGTTGTGGATCGCCGCGTTCATGGGCCTGGTGCTGGTCTACGGCCTGAACGCCTGGCTGCCGAAGATCATGGGCGCCGCCGGCTACCCGGTGGCCGATTCGCTGACCATGCTCTTCGTGCTGAACCTCGGCGCGATCGCCGGCCTGATCATCAGCGCCTACGCGGCCGATGCCAAGGGCATCAAGCTCGTCTCGCTGCTCTGGTTCGCCGCCTCCGCGGTCTTCCTGGTCCTGCTGGCAGTGCCGTTCGGCAGCCAGGTGCTGCTGAACACCGTGCTGTTCGTGACCGGCGTGTTCGTCTTCAGCTCGCAGTGCCTGATGTACGTGTATGCAGGCCACGTGTACCCGCGTGACATGGTGGCCACCGGTATCGGCCTGGCCTCGGGCATCGGACGCTTCGGGGCGATCATCGGCCCCTATGTCACCGGCCTGATGGTGGCCGCCGGCACCGCCTACCCGGGCGCGTTCTTCCTCTACGGAGGCGCGGCGCTGATCGCGGTCCTGGTCATCGCGCAGATCCCGAAGCCCAAGAGCGCCTAGCAGCGCACTCAATCAATTCCATTCGAGCAACGCCGGGCCCCTCCCAAGGGCCCGGCGTTCGTCGTCCGACCGCCTGCCGGATCGGGCAGTTAGAGTAGGTTCCATGGCCAATTCGCCCAGTGGGGATTCGATGCTGGACCGTCTGGTCCGCATCCTTGACGCGTTCGACCAGCAGACGCCGTCGATGAGCGTGCTGACCCTGGCCCGGCGCGCGCAGATCCCCAAGGCGAGCATGTACCGGCTGCTCGACGAGATGGTGTCCCACGGACTGCTCTCCCGCGGCAAGGACGGCCAGGTAACCCTGGGCCTGCGCTTGTGGGAGCTGGCCAACCGCAGCGCCGCGACGCAGGGCCTGCGCAAGGCGGCGCTGCCCTTCATGGAGGACATCAACGCGCTGCTGGGGCAGAACACCCAGCTGTCCCTGCTGCACGAGGACGAGGTGCTGATCATCGAGCGGCTCTCCCGCCCGGGATCCGTGGTCAACCAGGCGAGCGTGGCCGGGCGCATGCCGGTGCACCGCACCTCGATGGGCATGGCGCTGCTTGCCTTCTCCCGGCCGGAGGCCATCCACGGGTTCCTTGAACGCCACCGCGAGCTGATGCTGGCCACCCACCCGAACTTCCGCGCGGAAATGGCCGAGATCCGCCGCAACGGCTTCGCCTCCATGGACGGCTACATCGATGAGGAAACCACCGGCGTGGCCGCGCCCATCCTGGACCTGCAAGGCTACGCGCTGGCGGTGCTGTCCGTGGTGGTGCCGCGCGGTTCCGCGACACTGCCGGCCGCCGCGCTGGCGTTGCGCACCGCGGCGCGCGGCATCTCCCGCGCGCTGGGCTACGCGGCGGACGCCTAGAACCGGCTCCTAGAGAAGGCCTCCGCGCGCGCCGAGCGCGGTTTCCAGCGAGCGCAGCACCGCCCAGGGCACCACGCCGCTGGTGCGCGGGTTATGCGCCGAGGGCTGGTTCCTGATCGAAAAACTGTACTCCCCGCTGGCGCCACGGGCCTCGATCACGTGTTCGGTCAAGGCGGCGTCGGGGTCGGCCAGCAGGCGCACCGAGACCACATCCCAGTTCCCGACCGCCAGGGCCACCGCCGCGGCGACGTTCAGGGACTTGGGAAACTGCTGCGCGGCCTGCCGCGCCGATCCGGAATAAACCTCTACCGACGCCGCGGAAGATTCCAGTTCGGTGCGCTGCGCTTGGCTCATCCATGGCTGGGCCAGGGTTGCAGGAAGCTTGCGGGTGGTGATGACAACCTCGGAGAATGCACCCATGCGGGCTCCGGAGGCCAGCAGGTCCAAGCCGCCCACCGCGCCGGAACTGAAGTACAGCCGGCCAGGCCCTGCCAGCTCCAGGCGCGCGGCGAATTCCCGGTCTGCCATCACTCCCACCGAGATCACCAACAGGTCCGCGCCGGCTTCAAGGATGCGCACCGCATGCTCACGCACTGCCTGCTGCCCGGCGCATTCGACAATCATGTCGCAGCGCTCCAGCGCCTCGTCTAGGGAAAACTGCTCATAGGGAAGATCCTGCCGGCGGCGCAGGATCACGCCTTCCAGCACTCCCCCGGCCACATGGCCGGCCGCTATCTGGGCGGCGACCAGGGATCCGATGGCCCCGTGCCCCAGGACTCCAATTCGTCGTTCGGCGCCCCTGGCCATGACCATCCATTCAGTAGTGCAGCATGATTGCCAGCCCCTCGGAAGGCCGAAGGGGGCTACCGCCAGCTTAGGCCACCTCACACGCCGAGGCCTAAGTCGTCACGGCCCTCAAGCCACCATCCCGCACACAGACACTTTTCCCATTCAATAAGAACAAAGGCGAAGTGTGAGGCACCGCACCGTCATGCTGTAGAGGATTCAACGTCGGCGTCCATGTTGACGACGCGGCCGCGCAGGCCGGTCTTCTCCCACAACACATGGCAGTACACACGAAGGAACCCCATGGCGCAGGCAGCCCGTATTCTGAAAACCAAGGTCGGCATCATCGGCGGCGGCCCCGCCGGCCTGATGCTCTCCCATCTGCTCTCCAAGTCAGGCATCGACAACATCGTTGTCGAGATGCGCGACCACGAGACCATCCGCAACACCCACCGCGCCGGCATCCTGGAGGCCCAGGCGGTAGCCATGCTGACCGATTCCGGCGTCGAGGGACGCGTGCTGACCCACGGCGACGAGCACGCCGGCATCGACCTGCGCTTCAACGGCGAATCCCACCCGCTGGACTTCCGCGATCTGGTGGACGCCACCGTCACCCTCTACGCGCAGAACGAGGTGTTCGTGGACCTCGCCGCGGCCCGAGCCCGCGACAACGGCGACGTGCGCTTCAACTGCGAGGTCACCGAGATCCTGGACATGGAGACCAGCACCCCGAAGTTCCGCTTCGCCGACGCCGAGGGCGTCGAATTCGAGGTGCACGCCGACGTGATCGTCGGCGCCGACGGCTCGCGCTCCTTCGCCCGCCGCCAGATGCCTGATTCCGTGAAGCAGGACTTCAAGGTCACCTACCCGTTCGCCTGGTTCGGCATCCTCACCGAGGCTCCGAAGTCCTCCCCGGAGCTGATCTACGCGAACTCCCCGCACGGCTTCGCGCTGATCTCCCAGCGCAGCGAAACCGTGCAGCGCATGTACTTCCAGTGCGACCCGAACGAAAACGTGGATAACTGGAGCGAGGACCGCATCTGGACCGAGCTGAACAAGCGCGTGGCGGGGCCTGACGGCTTCGAGCTGAAGACCGGGCCGATCTTCGACAAGACCGTGCTGGGCTTCCGCTCCTTTGTGCGCCAGCCGCTCTCGCACGGGCGCATGTTCCTGATCGGCGACGCCGGGCACACCGTGCCGCCCACCGGCGCCAAGGGCCTGAACCTGGCATTCGCCGATGTCAAGGTGCTTTTCGAAGCGCTCGACTCGTTCTTCTCCACCGGCAGCGACAAGCTGCTGGGCGGCTACTCGGACCTCGCGCTGAAGCGGGTCTGGAAGGCCCAGAACTTCTCCTACTGGATGACCTCCATGTTGCACACGCCGGTGAACGCCGATCCGTTCATGGCCCAGCGCGCCCTCGGGGAGCTCGACACCGTGACCTCCTCGCGCTACGGGATGCAGTACTTGGCCGAGTCCTACACCGGCTGGCCGCACTCCTAATTCCCGCACCCCACGCCCACCAAACCACGAAAGGAGCCCACCGATGAGCACCCAGACCGCACCGGACGAGTCCTTCGAGAACGCCCACGTCCTGGATCCCGCCGCGTCCACCGCGTCCCAGGAGGAAATCAGCACCGAAATCAGCGATGCCCACGCGGCCTACCGCCAGCAGGTGCTGGCCGGGGCCAAGGAAGAAACGCAGCCGCGCGTGGACTTCGCGCCCTACCGCTCCTCGCTGCTGCGCCACCCGACCAAGGACCTGCACCACACCGACCCGGAGACCATCGAGCTGCACTCCCCGGCCTTCGGCCAGCGCGACGTGCACATCCTCGAATCCGACTTGACCATCCAGCACAACGGCGAACCGATCGGCGAGCGCATCGTCGTGGCTGGCCGCGTGCTGGACGGCGACGGCCGCCCGGTGGCGGGACAGCTGATCGAGATCTGGCAGGCCAATGCCGCGGGCCGCTACGTGCACAAGCGCGACCAGCACCCGGCCCCGATCGACCCGAACTTCACCGGCGTGGGCCGCGCGATCACCGGACCGAACGGCGAATACTCCTTCACCACCATCAAGCCGGCCCCGTACCCGTGGAAGAACCACCACAACGCCTGGCGCCCGGCACACATCCACTTCTCGCTGTTCGGCACCGACTTCACCCAGCGCATGATCACCCAGATGTACTTCCCGGGCGACCCGCTGTTCGCGCTGGACCCGATCTACCAGGCGATCACCGACCAAAAGGCCCGCGACCGCCTGGTCGCGACCTACGACCACTCGATCACGAGCCACGAATGGGCCACCGGCTACAACTGGGACATCGTGCTCACCGGCAGCAACCGCACCTGGATGGAAGACGAAGAGGGGGAGAACTAAATGGCACAGGCACCTGAACTGAAGCTCGTCCCGACCCCGGGACAGACCATCGGCCCGTTCTACGGCTACGCGCTGCCCTTCGAGAAGGGCGGCGAGCTGGTCAACCAGGCCCACCCGGCCGCGGTGCGCCTGCACGGCGTGGTCTACGACGGCAACGGCGAGGTCATCCCGGACTCGATGCTTGAAATCTGGCAGGCCGACGAAAACGGCACCGTGGTTTCCCGCGACGGCTCGCTGGTCCGCGACGGCTACACCTTCACCGGTTGGGGCCGCGTGCCGGTGGACAACGTGGGCCACTACACCTTCACGACGGTGAACCCGGGCCCCACCGAGGAGGGCAAGGCCCCGTTCATCATGCTCACCGTCTTCGCCCGCGGACTGCTCAACCGCCTGTTCACCCGCATCTACCTGCCGGAGGACACCGAAGCGCTGGCCAATGACCCGCTGCTGACCTCGCTGCCCGAGGACCGCCGCAAGACGCTGATCGCCACCCGCGAGGCGGACGGTTCGCTGCGTTTCGACATCCGCCTGCAGGGCGAGGACGAGACCGTGTTCCTGTCCTACCCGCGCGAAAGCTGAATACAAGAAGACCATGTGCCCCGCTAGGGTGGAAGCTGCAGGTGCCCGCGCACCGCGGCCTTCCACCCCGGCGGGGTATTGGACGTACTGCCACAAGTGAGGTTTTGCCATGATGAATGCCGACTACGGGGTGCTGAACCCGGTTTGGGCCGGCGGGGCCGGCGCCCGGCTGGCCGATGACGCGGCCTTCGTGCAGGCGATGCTGGATGTCGAGGCCGCCTGGGTGCGCGTGCAGGCGGCCGCCGGGTTGTGCACCGCCGCGCAGTCTGCCGCCGTGGAGGCGGTAGCCGACGTTGAGCGCTACGACCTGGCCGAGCTGGCCGCGCTGACCCCCGACGGGGCCAACGCGCTGATCCCGCTGCTGGGCATGATGCGCGCCCGGCTTGTCGACGACGGCGCTCCGGCCGGTTCAGGCACTGCCCTGCACCGCGGGGCCACCAGCCAGGACATCATCGACACCGCGCTGATGCTGCTGCTGTCCCGCGGCATCCGCGAGCTGCTCCCCCGGCTGCGCTCGGCGGCCTCCGGGCTCGCTGAACTGGCCCGCAGCTACGACGACACCCCGTGCATCGCCCGGTCGCTGACCCAGCATGCGCTGCCCACCACCTTCGGCTGGAAGGCCGCCTCCTGGCTGTCGGCGGTGCTCGCCGCCGGCCGCCAGCTGGAATCGGTGGCCGCCGGACTGCAGCTGCAGTGGGGCGGCGCGGTGGGCACCCTCGCCTCGCTGGACCAGTTCCTCTCGACCTCGGACAGCGCCGCGGACAGCGCGCAGCTGGCCGCGCAACTGGCCAATCAGCTGCAGCTGGCCGACCCGCAGGTCCCCTGGCACACCAACCGCGTGCCGCTGCTGCAGGCAGGCTCCGCCTTGGGCGCGGTGATCGCTGCGCTGGGCACCTTCGGCACCGACGTGCTCACCGCCTCCCGCCCGGAAATCGGCGAGCTGTCCGAACCGCGCGAGGCAGGCAAGGGCGGCTCCTCGGCCATGCCGCAGAAGCAGAACCCCGTGCATTCGCTGCTGCTGCGCACCGCGGCGCTGGGCGCCCCGGGCCTGGTCTCCACGCTCTTCACCGCCGCCGGCACCGCGGCGGACGAGCGCCCGGACGGCGGCTGGCATGCCGAATGGCCGGCGCTGCGCGAGCTGCTGCGCCTGGCAATTGGCGCCGCCGAGCACGCGGATGTGCTGGCCAACGGGCTGACCGTCAACGAGCCGGCGCTGGCCCGCAACCTCGCCCTGGGCGGGGATGCGGTGCTCTCCGAGCGCATCGCCACCGTGCTGGCCCCGGTCATCACCGGCGGCAAGCCCTCCATCCAGAAACTTGTGCTGCGTTCGCTCACCGAGCCGATCGGGCTGCGCCAGCTGCTGCGCCTGGAGGTTTCCCACGCGGACCTCTCCGACGCCCAGCTCGACGCGCTGCTGGATCCCGCCGGATACCTGGGCAGCGCCGCACGCTTCACCCATACAGTTCTTGCCGATTATGCCCTGTGGAAGGAATCATGGCTGTCCCACAACTAACCCCCTCGCTGCTGAACCTCGATACCTCGCTGCCGACGCTGATCCTGGGCCCCTCGCTGGGCACCTCCTCGCTGCACCTATGGGGGCCGGCCGCGCCTTTCCTCAAGGACCACTTCCAGCTCATCGCCTGGGACCTGCCCGGCCACGGCGAAAGCAAGCCGTCCGCCGAACCGTTCACCATGGCGCAGCTCGCCCAGGGCGTCATGGACGCCATCGACGCGCTGCGCGGCGACGGGGTCATCGGCCAGGACGCGGCGCTGTACTACGCCGGAGTCTCGGTGGGCGGGGCCATCGCCCTGCAGCTGGCCAACGACCATGCAGGCGTTTTCAAGGCTCTGTCCGTGGTTTGCTCCGCGGCGAAGATCGGCACCCCGGAAGCCTGGACCGAACGCGCCGAGCTGGTCGCCCAGGCCGGCACCCCGACCATGGTGGTCGGCTCCGCGCAGCGCTGGTTCGCCCCCGGCTTCATCGAGAAGGACGCGGTCACCTCCACCAACCTGCTGCACAACCTGCAGGATGCCGACCGCTTCTCCTACGCCCACGTCTGCGGTGCGCTGGCCGGGTTCGACCTGCGCGAGCAGCTGGCGGCCATGACCGATCCGATCCTGGGCCTGAACGGCGCCCACGACCAGGTCTGCCCGCCAAGCGACGCGCAGTTCATCGCCGAGCACGCCCCGAAGGGAGCCTTCGCCGTCATCGACACCGTGGCCCATCTGGCCCCGGCCGAGGACCCGGCCGCGACCGCACGAGAACTGATCAACTTCTTCACCGCCAACTAGCAAAGGCCTAGCTACATGACTGACTCCCAGCGCCTGCCCGGCGACACCTACGACGCCGGCATGGTGGTGCGCCGCGAAGTGCTCGGCGGCGAGCACGTCGACCGCGCCACCAGCACCTCGAACGACTTCACCGACGAGTTCCAGGAGATGATCACCCGCTACGCCTGGGGCACCATCTGGACCCGCGACGGCCTGCCGCGCACCACCCGCAGCGCCATCACCCTGACCGCCATGATCGCCGGCGGCTACTGGGAGGAGCTGGAAATGCACGTGCATGCGGCCCTGCGCAACGGCATGACCCCTGATGAAATCAAGGAAGTTTTCCTCCAGAGCGCCATCTACTGCTCGGTGCCCGCGGCCAACGTCGCGTTCAAGATCGGCAAGAAAGTTTTGGCCGAGTACGAGGCCTCCTAGCTGTGTTGCCAAGGTTGAGAACACTGTCGGTCGGTACTCGGGCCTTCAGCGAAGCTTGCCCTCGACGGTAGTTCTCATAACCTAGCCACCCCTGCAAAGCAGCAACCGGCTCAGCCACCGCGCGGTACCGGATCGCGTACGCCCACTGCTCCAGCATCGTCCGGTTGAACCGCTGCACCTTGCTCTTGGTCTGCGGCCGGCACAGACGCGAATGCCGATGCTTCGTCGCTGGCCCCCGCGTCCGTGAATGCGTGGGGCCGGCGGAACAGCCCGTTGTCGTTTGGCACCCAGCGCACCTTTACCTTTGGCGCTATTACACCTGGCATTCGAACCAACGCTGAAAATCTTTGAGGCCACGGCACCGCGCGAGTTGCTTCTGCAACCGCCATCGCGTGCCGCGCACGGGCCACGTTTCGAATCGACCGGGTCATCTGCTACTCATTCATTGCCTGTCGGCGAACGATCTGACGGAAGCCACAAGGCTGTCGCGTACGCATCTGTTGCCGCACAGGCAAAAGCAAGTTCCAACCTTAAATACCTTTTTCGGAAGTGCGGCTAGGCCGCGCCCGAACGGACGGACTGCGCAACCCATCAGAAAGCAGTTCAAAACACTAACAGATAGTGTTTTGTGTCGCCAACCGCGAACTGCGTCAATCCCCCAGATGCAACAGGCGGCCGAACAGGGGCCAAACACGCACCGCATCTACAAGCATTCAGAATGATCTCAAGACAAAAATAGGTCATCTTGCTTGCTAATACTTGATAACTTAGCGTGAATGAATTGGGGTTTAGTCAACTTACGGCAATATAACATGACTCTGCCGCCAAACCGCTACAGGATATCCGAACGCACCACGCTTGCCTTAACATTTTGTCGTATTGGACATAAATGCGATGGATTTATATACATTAGTCTCGGATCCTGCAGGACCATCATCATTCACAAGAGAGACAAAGGAACTCGAAATGAGTCAAGCTCGAAAGACGACGCCATCGGCCAATCCGATCAAGCGTCGCACCCTGGCTGCGGCACTCTGTGGCGCCCTGCTGTTTGCGCCAGTTACCGGAGCCGCTAGCGCCATTGCCCAGCCCTCAATCTCGCCCGTCCAAACTGTCGCATCGTCGGCGAGCACCGTATCGTCCGGATCCATTGCTGCGGATAGCGGCACGCGCAGCGTCGCCTCCCCGGATCTCGGAACAGCTTCGGCCTCCGACGCGCAGAAGAGGATCAGCATCAAGCCAGTCATTGACTGGATCAAGAAAAATGCTCCTCAAATCTGGAACAGCATGAAGTCCGCCGTCAAAAAAGGATGGAACGCGTTTAAGAAATGGTGGAATAGCCTCGCTTCGTGGATCCGCTGGGGAATCGACTTCGTTGCCTCGGGTGGCCTCTGGGAGCTCTTCGACGCTCTCTGGCACTACTTCTTCTAGCATCTAGCGGGTCGCCCGCGAGCAACGCGGGCGACCCTGTAGAACCCAATTCGAAATGACAAGACTTCTTGCATATGTGGCCATCAGCGCCATGCTAACTCTCGCTAGCCTGGCGCTAGCATGGGATCACCTCGTGGCGAGCGAATGGTTTGGCGCGCTCGTTATGGCAACCGCGGCCACGGCCGCCTACCTGATCTGCAACAACCCTGAAAAATATCCAGAAGCCGGAAGCCCGTCTACCGGAAAATTCATAGGCGTGGTCGCCGTCCTATTCGCCTTGATCGCGGGAGTCGCCCAGTGGACGTCTCCCGCAGTGCTCATCGGGCTGGCCCTCGCCTCATGTGCCGAAGAGCTTGCCTTCAGGTACTTTCCCTGGAGGATGCGCAAGCATCTTCGTCCACGCCATCGATGGATGATCCCAGCTGCAGCGACTGTTGGATTCTGCCTAGCCCACCCGATCAGCAACCCCTGGCTAGTTGCTGATCGAGCATTGTTTTCCTTGGCGGCATTCGCCATCTGTGCGCTGACTGGCACATGGATTGCCTCTGCAGCCACTCACTTGATCGCCAATCTCATGGTTATATCCCTTTCGGAAACAGCCAGCGAGTTGTTGGTAGGTCCCGTGATTCTCGGCATGGATATTGCGCTGGTCCTTGCGGTCAGCTGGCTACTGCTCCTTGGCAACGCAAAGCGACCTTCATTGACTTCCTTTGTAGATCGGATTACGATCTAGTTATGAATCAAGCGGAGAAATGGCCCAGCGGGTGGCTCAAGGCTTCCTTGACGCTATGTGTGCTGAGGACCATCCATCGCCACAGCGGAACGTACGGGCATGAAGTTATCGGATTGTTGGCGGGCTACGGCCTCGGGAATGTTGGCGGAGGAACCCTGTATCCGCTCCTCCGACGCCTCGTCGACGACGAATTGGTCGAGACTGAATGGGTAGAAGGGGAGCACGGCCCAAGCCGCAAGACATATCGAATCACCGCCGCCGGCCTTGTTGCTCTGAAAACGGAGACCAAAATGTGGCGTGAGTTCACTGCGGTCACCAATCAATTACTAGACGAAGAGAAGCACTGACATGACGAACGACGAATACTTCAAGAACCTGGCCTATCAGCTTCGCTGGCGCCGCATGCCGGAGTCCGTCGTCGCACAAACCCTCCGGGAAGTCCGCGCGGAATCCGAGGCGGCTCAAAGCACCCCATTGGAACTTTTCGGTCCGGAGAAAAGTTTCGCCGAAACGTTCACCAAGGGGAAAGCCACATCGAAGGGTTTTTGGATCATCACCGTTGCTGTTGCCGTCGCCGTACTAGTGGTCCTCGGCCGGGTGGTTACCTCGTTTGCTACAGCCGGGGAGTCCAACCCGCTGATCAGCGTTCTGACCCTCGTCGGCGCGCTGGCCATAGCTTTCATCGGCTCGATCATTGGCGCAATGGTAGATCATCGAATCCCAAAGGGCGTTGAATAAGCATGCATATCCAAGTTTCTTCGGTATCCAAGCATTACGGGAAGGCGCATATCCTCAAGGAGATATCGTGCTCGATACCTGCAGGACAAATCACCGGCCTTTTGGGCCCTAACGGTTCCGGAAAATCTACGCTGATGCGAATGGTGCTGGGTCTGGGCACCCCCGATTCAGGCTCCATTCTTTACGACGGGGTCAGGTATTCCGACCTGCCGAACCCGGGAGCGGCAGTCGGTTCGCTGCTGGACGCAGCCGCTCGGCATCCAGGACGAAATGTTCGCGACAGCTTCAGTCTTGCAGCAGGCATGCTCGGGATCAGCAACAGCCGCCGCGACGAAGTTATTGAGCAAATGGGATTGGAATCTGTTGCCAAACGACGATTCAAGTCCCTCTCTCTCGGGATGCGCCAGCGCGTCGGGCTTGGAATTGCAATCCTGGGGCGTCCTCGGTGCCTGATCCTGGATGAGCCCGTCAACGGGCTGGACATCGAAGCCATCAGCTGGCTGCGCGGCTTGTTGACAGGGTTCGCCCAGGACGGGGGAAGCGTTTTGGTTTCCAGCCATCTCCTGCAGGAGCTGCAATCCTACGCTCATCGCGTGGTCATCATCGACCGCGGCAGCGTCGCGACGGAATCCACGCTGTCGGATCTCAGCAACCCGGATTCACAAGTCAGCGTCGAAGCCGACGAGCCGGAGAAACTCGCCAAGTTGCTGCTGGCTCATGGATTTGCCGTCTCGGACCATGCCGTCCCTGGTTGGCTCAAGGTCCAGGCCAGCAATCGACAGGTGGCGCAGATTGCCATGGAGCACAGAATACTGATCACCTCGCTGGGATCGCAACAGGAACACCAGCTGGAGGAAGCCTACCTGCGCCTTACACAGGGTGAATACAGTGTTCACCGGACGGAAGTACTTTGACTATGAAAACCACTGATACACCAGAACGGCAACCGCTTGTTGGATCCCGGCCCACACTGGGCCGCTTGGTGGGGCTGGAATTTCGGAAACTGACAACGGTTCGTTCAGGGCAGTCAGTGCTGTGGAGCATGCTTGGGCTTGGGCTCTTGCTGTCCTTCGGAGTGTGCTGGGTGCTAATTGCCCAGGAGGAAGCCGAGTTGTCCTTCTCAGTCATCATGATGGCGTTTACCGTATGTGCTGCCTTGGGAACCCCAATTCTTGGAATTCTGGTCTATACGATGGATTGGCAGCATCGGGACATACTGATGATTCTGGCGTTGGAACCACGTCGCCACCGTGTTTTCCTGGCGAAACTGGTGACCTCCGTGCTCATCGGCGTCGCTCTTTGCGCGGCGTTCATCGCGACCGGCCTGGCAGTTAGTTTCGGGCTGGCCAGCGCCTTTGGGATGGCCTGGACTGCCCAAGGTTCGCTGGAGGTCCTCGGCATGCTAATTGTGTTGTCGTTTGCCGGTTCGCTGAGCGGTGCGGCATTGGGCTCCGCGTTGCTGTCGACGCCGCTTTCGGTGGTGATAGTGATCATCCAAGTGCTGCTCATCGACAATCTGCTGTTGTTGCTGCCCGGTGGCATCGGACCTTTCCTGCAAACCGCCTCGATGTCCAATTCCTTGATCGGCGACGGAAGTATAGGCACTGCGTTGTCCTCATTTGCCCTATGGGTTCTCCTGCCGTTTGCGGTGGGATTCATCCGCATGCGGCGCGCCGAACCGCATTAGCCGCCGCGATGTAGCGCATTGGCGCTAAAAAATCTGCGGGGCGGCTTGCACCCGAACAGCTTGGAGCTGCGCGAGTGCGGACCGTCCCGCTGGAGTGTCCTGAATGCCGGGTCCATGCGCACCGCAAAGGCTATCTTCGCAACCAAACATCGCGCCCACCCGCATCACTAATTCCCCACGTACGCACCTCGTCCACCGGTTGCACGGCATCGGTGAACCAGTAGGTCTCATCGGGGTTCCATCCGGCGATGACGCTGGCGCGCCGGGCATCCACCGCGATGATCTCCCCCGCTCCGGCCAGATAGGCGCCAAGGCCCAGATGCACCCCGTCGTAGTCCTCGGCCACGGCCTGCCAGTCCGGCTGGACCCAGAGCCCGTCGCGCCCGGTCGTTTCAAACCAGTTGCGCCGCATCGTTGCGCTGACTTCCAGCGGGTAGCGGCGGCACAAATCGGCCCAGTGCTTTGGCTCGGTGATGTGGAATACCGGCTTCCGGCATTCGATCTGCAGGCGCCGCACCAGCGCCGAGCTCCATCCCATGCCGTCCTCCACACAAGCCAGGCCGATGGGCTCTTCAAGCTCGAAGGTTCCGAAGCTGCGGTACAGCCCGCCCGGCGGATTCGACCACCAGTGCCCGCTGGCCAGCTGGTCCATCTTTTCCCGCAGGTCTGCCTTGCTGGCGCGTTCTTTCTCCGCGAGATCGAGGTTCCACGCCTTCAGCTGGGATTGCGCAGGTTCAAGGCCCGGTTCCCACTGGCCTTCGGCGCTTTCGCCCGTCCAGGTGATCATCCACTGGTTCGCCTGCGTGGATGCGCCCATCCAGCTCTGGATGATGCCGGTTGACGCGACATGCTCTGCTACCCGCTCCAGTGCTTGAACGAGTCGGGGGTCGCCGAACAAGGTGTCCTCGGCATCCGGAGGCTGCCAGTACATGGCCCAATCGACGCTGTCCGCCAGCGCTGAGCGAATCAGCTCGGGCATCGCTTCGGGCAGGGGCACGGTGCGGAGCATCTGCGCAATTTGGGCAATCGATGGCGCCGTTTCATCCGCGGCGGATTCCTGCGGCTCTGCACCTGCACTTTCCTCGGCCATGGTGAAGCGCACAACCCCGTCGCCTCGTTGCTGCGCCAATTCGAAGGACGCGTCGAACACCGAACGCATCAGGTGTTGCGCCTCGGGGGCGGTCCCGGACAGCACGATACTGCTGAGCAGCCGGCGGCCGCGGCGCCCGGCGAGCAGGGATTGTTTCAAGTCCATGGATGTTCCCTTCACCCGGAAGTTTCCACCCAGTCTGCCAGAGTGCGTGCTGGTCAGTGGAAATAAGGGAAATACTCTCGTTTCCCGGCACCGGTGGTGCTTAGTATTGAGCCATGCGAATTGCCGTCCTCGACGATTACCACGACATCTCCAGCACGCTCGCCGATTTCCAGTCCCTGGCCCAGGAGCTGGACGCCGAACTGAGCGTCTTCACCGAATTCCTGGGGCATGACGACGCCACCGTGATCGCGGCGCTTGAGCCCTTCGACGTCATCGTCGCGATGCGCGAACGCACGCCGTTTCCGCGCTCCCGGCTGCAGGCCCTGCCGAACCTGAAGCTGCTGGTGACCACCGGACGGCGCAACGGCTCCATCGACCTCGACGCGGCCGCGGAGCACGGAGTGGTTGTCAGCCATACCGGCTACATCGCCACCGACGCCGCCGAGCACACCTGGGCGCTGATCCTCGCCGCGGCCCGGCGCCTGGATGTGGAGATTTTCTCCGCGCAGCGCCCGCTGGAGCACTCCACAGGGTGGCAGAGCACCATGGGCATCGGCTTGTCGGGCAAGACCCTGGGCGTCTACGGGCTGGGAAACCTCGGCTCCCGCGTGGCGAAGATCGGGCTGGCCTTCGGCATGCACGTGATCGCCTACAGCCAGAACCTGACCGCGGAGCGCGCCGCCCAGGTCGGCGTGCGCAAGGTCAGCGAGCACGAGCTGTTCGCCACCAGCGACGTGCTGACCATCCACCTCAAGCTCTCCGAGCGCAGCACCGAGGTGGTGGGCTCCAAGCAGCTGGCCTGGATGAAGCCCGACGCGATCCTGGTGAACACCTCGCGCAGCCGCATCGTGCAGACCGATGCACTGATCCAGGCGCTGGAAAACGAGCAGCTCTACCTGGCCGCGGTGGACGTCTTCGATGTGGAGCCGCTGCCGGAGGGCGACCGGCTGGCCGCAACCCGCGGGGTCATCGCCACCCCGCACATCGGCTACGTGACCGTGGAGCAGTTCGCGATGTTCTACCAGGACGCGGCCGCGGACATCCGGGCCTGGGCCAAGGGCAAACCGGTGCGGGTGCTGAATTAATCCCGTGCAGACAGCAGTGCCCTCGGCGCATCGTATTCCCGATGCGCCGAGGGCACTTGGTGGTGAGCGGATTTAACCTGCCACGAGGTTCATGCACCACACGATCCAGGGCAGCGCCACCAGGTCGATGAGCACCGCGCCGGCCAGCGGCACGATCAGGAACGCCTTCTCCGAGCGCACGCCGTACTTGGCGTTGAAGGAGTCCATGTTCGCCAGGGCGTTGGGGGTCGCGCCCAGGCCGTGGCCCATGAAACCTGCGACCATGGTGGCCGCGTCGTAGTTCTTGCCCATGATGCGGAAGACCACGATCGCGCTGAACAGGGTGATGAACACCAGCTGCACCAGCAGGATGATGGACAGCGGGCCGGCGAGGTTCGCCAGTTCCCAGATCTTCAGACTCATCATGGCCTGGGTCAGGAAGAAGCCGAGGGTCAGCTGGGAGATCAGGTTGACCGAGTCGTCATTGATCTTCACCCAGTTGAACTTGTCGTTCAGGTTGCGGAAGATCACCGCGGCGATCATGGCGCCCACGTAGGCGGGCAGCGAGAAGCCGGTCATCTGCGCGATCCAGTCGCCCAGCAGCATGCCCAGCACCATGATGATGCCGATGATGGTGGAGGTGGAGAGGATCGAGGAGTAGTTGCTGATCTCGTCGCCCGGCTGCTTGATGGCCTCGTCGAGGTCCTCTCCGGTGGCCGGGCCGCCGGCGAAACCGCCGCCGCCTGCAAGCTTCTTCACGCCGTAGCCTGCGCCGACCTTCTGGGCGATCGTCTGCGGCTTGGCAGGAACTTCCAACTTGTGGCGGTGCATCAGGAAGCTGGCGAGCATGCCGCCGATCAAGCTGCCGGCCACCAGGCCGAAGGTGGCCGAGGCGATGGCCACGGTGGTGGCGCCCTCGACGCCCATGGATTCAGCGGTGGGACCGAAGGCCGCGGCGCCGCCGTGCCCGCCTTCGAGGCTGACCGCGCCGGCCATGATGCCCAGCATCGGGTCCACGCCCAGCAGCTTGGCCATGCCCATGCCGATGATGTTCTGCGCGAAGGCCAGCGTCCAGCAGGCCACCAGGTAGATCAGCAGCAGCTTGCCGCCCTTCTTGATGGTCGCCAGCGAACCTGCCAGGCCGATGGTGGTGAAGAAGGCGATCATCGCCGGGGTCTGCAGGGAGGTGTCCAGGCTGATTTCCACGGTGCCGGTCTGGCGCAGCACGAGCACCAGCAGGGCGAACAGGAAGCCGCCGACCACGGGGGCCGGAATGCAGAACTTCTCCAGAAAGGCGACGCGGCGGCGGGCGAACTCGCCGAAGACCAGCAGGATCAGCGCCAGTGCCGCGGTCTGGACCAAGGATAGTTGTAATTCCATATATCTTAACCTCGGTTCAAGATCAGGTCATTGAGCAGTCGCGCGCCAGTGCGGGCGGTGCGCTGATCGATGTCAAAGAGAGGGTTGAGCTCAGCAATATCTGCGTGCTTGAGCTTGCCGCTGCGGGCGGCGGCCAAGACGATCTCGCGGACCATTTCAAGGCTGACGCCGAAGCCGGCCGGGGCGCTGACGCCCGGTGCCACGCTGGCCGGCAGCGCGTCCAGGTCGATGGTCAGGTACAGGTGGTCCACCGAGTCGGCGAAGTTCGCGATGAATTCGCGCACCGCCTGCAGGTTGCCCAGATGGCATTCGGTGTCCAGAAGCACCTCGACGCCAAGCTCGGCGGCGCGGTCGAAGAGCACCTTGGTGTTGGCTGCTTCGCTGATGCCCACGGCCGCATAGCGGAAGGGGCGCCCGGCGGCTGCCTGGGCCTTGGCGATCTGCGCGAAACCGGTGCCGGAGCTCGGCAGCGGCGCCTCGCGCAGGTCGAAGTGCGCATCGATGTTCAGTATGCCCAGACTCCAGCTGGAGTCTTCGCCGAGGGCGCGGGCCAGTCCGGCGTAGCTGGCGAAGGTGATTTCGTGGCCTCCGCCAAGACCCACGGTGAAGTGTCCTTCGCGCAGCAGCTGGGCCAGCACGTCCGCGAAGGCCTCTTGCCCGGATTCCAGGTCTTCGCCGTCGACCTCGATGTCTCCGGCGTCGTAGAGCTTGACCGGTTCGTGCAGGGCAATGGAGGACAGCGCGGTGCGCAGGGCCTGCGCCCCGTCGCGCGCACCCACTCGGCCCTTGTTGCGGCGCACGCCTTCGTCGCTGGCGAAACCCAGCAGCGCGGCGCCGGGTTCGGCCCCGGCTGTCCAGGCCTGGATGGTGTTGTGCCAGCGGGCATGCTCCGGACCGGGACCATCGTTGCGTCCGGTCCAGTCGGTTGCCTGTTTCCAGGTCATTTGATTCCTCCACTCAGGCTCAGTGCGGTTCTGCAGGTTTGTTGGATCAGTTCAGCTTGGCGTTCGAGGCTGCGCTGGGCGGGAGCCATTAGGCTCACCACTGCTTGCAGCTCTCCGTTCAGGTCCGTGACCGGGGAGCTGACGCACCAGACGCCTTCCTCCACCTCAGAGAGGCTGACTGCGTAGCCCGCTCGGAAGGCCGATTCGCAGGCCTGCTCAAGGCGTGTCCTCGACGGAGCATCGACATCATGGAAGTCGAAGATTTCGGCGCGTTGCTCCCGGGACATCAGGGCCATCAGCATGGTGCCCGAGGCCCCGAGGGTCAGCGGGTGGGAAGTGCCCACCGAGTAGCTGCACCGCAACGCCTGGGTGGACTCGATGGTTTCCACGCACACCGATTCGGCGCCATGGGCCACGATGAAGGCGGCGAGTTCGCCGGAGTCCTGCGACAGCTGGCGCAGGTAGGGGGCGACGGTTCCGCTCGCCAGGCTGGAATCCCAGTAACGTTCGGCAAGCTGCACGGCCGCGGCGCCGGCGCCGTAGTGTCCGGAGGAAGTTTTGTGGACGAAGCCGGAGAACACCAAGTGGTCCAGCAGACGGTACACCGAGCTCACCGGAATGCCGGTTTCGGTGGACAGCTCGCGCACGCTTGCCTGCGGAACCTTCGCCAATGCAGAGAGAATCCACAAGACCCGTGCGGTCTGTGAATCGGACTCTTTCCTTACGCTCATGGCACCTTCATCGAGAGGCCGTGGACGGCCGTGAACAACTTTTTCGTGCGGGTCCGCCCGCCGGCGGAAATTGGCACAATGAACCATTGTTCTGTCATGTATGCGGCGAGGACAAATCGAAATTCTCACCGAGTGAGAAAGAATCGGGGCAAATTCTCAGTCGCTGGAAAAAGGTGCGCCTCGCCGGCAGCGCCCCGGAATCATGCCCAAATTCTCCAATGGATTGTTGAACAACATGAAATCTCCCTAGGTTCCGCGTACTGACGTGCGCTAAAGCGGCGCTTTTGAACTCCGGACTAGTTGAGCAACACCAACAGGGTCGTTAAGCAGCGCATCGCAGGCCGATAAGTCGGCCCGCGATGTCGGAATCATATTTGAAGTTAATGTCACATCCATCCGGGGATGTTCAGCAAGCTAGGAAGATTGCCGAATCCTCTTCGAGGGGACGAAGAAATAGTGCAAGATAGCCACAACAGCCGCCCAGCCTGCGCCAATGAGCAACCCGACTAGGACGTCAGAAACCCAGTGGTGGGAAAGGTAGACCCTGGAGGCTCCCATGGCCGCGACGAACAACACCGCTATGCCGCCCAGCAGGTATGCGTAGCGACGCAATCCGTAGACCACAGCCAGGTAGGTGGCGATGCCAATCAGAGCTGCCGCATTCAGCGTGTGCCCGCTGGGGAACGAGAAGGACCCCGGCGGCGCAGGGCCTCCGGGCACGCCAGTCGGGCGCGCAACCTGCAGCACTGATTTGAGCACCACCGTCAGCAGCACCGACCCCAAGGCGGTGAAGGCTACCGTGGCCAAAGGCCACCAGCTGCGCGCCCACAGGCAAATGATTGCCGTCAGGATCACCATGGTCACCGTCATGCCGGGCGTTGATCCCCAGAGATAGAGCACGGTGGCAACCGAGTGCCACACAGGATCCTGGTGAGCCAGAACCCACTGCTCGACCGGCAGGTCGACATCCTTGGACCATCCCCCGATCCTGAGGGAGACCAGCATTCGCCGGGTGAAATAGAACAGCACCACGATGAGTCCAAAGGCGATCCACAACGCCTGCACGCCGCGTGATCGCTGACCCGGGCGGAAAAACCATGAAGATCGCATGGTCTCCATCGTATCCACAGACCCCCTGTGTTCGCTGACCGGCGGCTATGCGGAAGAATAGAACCATGACAATCAAGGTGTTGGCCGTCGGCAAGAAGCATGAGTCTTGGGTGGACGAGGGGATCTCCCGCTATGAGAAGCGGCTGAAGAAACCCTTCGACCTGTCGTGGCAGCTGCTCTCGCATTCCTCGCGGGAAAACGACGCGGCACGCACCGAGGAGTCGGCCCGCATCCTGGCCAAAATCGACGACCGGGACTTCGTGGTGCTGCTCGATGAGCGCGGGAAGAACGTCGACTCCCCAGCGCTGGCCAATACCCTGCGCACGCCGATCGACTCCGCGCGAAATGTCGTGATCATCATCGGCGGAGCCTACGGCGTTGATCCAACCGTTCACGCGCGGGCGAACTTCACCTGGTCGCTGTCCAAGCTGGTGTTCCCGCACCAGCTGGTCCGCCTGATCCTCACCGAACAGCTCTACCGTGCCCAGGACATCTTGGCCGGCGGCAAGTACCACCACGTTTAGCCATCCTTGACTTTCCATCTTGGAAAGACAAAACTTTCCGTAACGGAAAGTGAGGGAACATGAACCCGCAAGAAGCCGCGAACCCGACCAAGCACGAGGCCTCCAGTCTCCTTGCCGACGCACAGGCCGCCTCTCAGAACATGGTCCGAAGCAGCGACTCTCCGCGCGGATTCACCACCTGTGTAGTCCTGCTGATCAGTGCGCTGACAAGTATCGACGGTCTCGTTCCAGACCAGATTCTGTATTCGCTTTTCGCGTTGTTCATTCCCCTGATTATTTGGTTGGCTGTCTTTCTACGCAAACGCGCCAAGCAGCGGCCACTGCCCGGCAATTCGACAGCCTTTGGCTGCTACCTGGTGGTGATCATTCTGGCCACGATGTTCCTGCGTATGTGGGAGGCATCTACTTGGTTCGAAGCCGCGGGAAAGATGGTTGTCTGCTGTGCAATCCTCGGGGTCCTAGCCCACAAAATGCGTGCTTCGCTGACGCAGGAACGCGTGGAGGACGGCAGTGAGCAAGCCTGCTGAACCACGCTTTGACGACCTGATTCACGCACCGTTGCGCCTGCGGATCTGCGCAAGCCTCGCACCCGTCCAATGGGCCGAGTTCGCGCACCTCAAGGAAAATTTGAACGTTGCCGATTCAGTGCTGAGCAAACACCTGAAACAGCTCACCGATGCCGGATACGTGGAGGTGGAACGCTTCGCCAAGCTCGGCCGCAGCCACGTGCGTCTCTGCCTGAGCAAGGAAGGCCGCCGTGCCTACGTCGGCCATCTGGCGGCACTGCGCAAAATCACCGAGGGCGAATAAGCCCTCCAGCTGTCCGTGCCAGAACGTAGGATCGATTCCATGAGCGATGTCCTGACCCGCTTCGGCGCGGCCACCCAGAAGTGGTTCACCGAAGTCTTCACCGAGCCGACCACCGCACAGGTCGGTGCCTGGACATCCATCTCCGAAGGCAACCACACGCTGGTCATCGCCCCGACCGGCTCCGGCAAGACCTTGGCGGCCTTCCTCTGGGCGCTGGATCGGCTGCACCACGCGGAATTGGATGCCCCGGCGCTGCCCGGACTGGACCAGGACAGCGACCATCCGACGGGCACCGGCACCAAGGTGCTCTACATTTCGCCGCTGAAGGCCCTGGGCGTGGATGTGGAGCGCAACCTGCGCTCCCCGCTGGCCGGCATCCGGGCCACCGCCCACGAGCTGGGACTCTCCCAGCCCTCGGTCTCGGTGGGCGTGCGCTCGGGCGACACCCCCGCTTCCGAGCGCCGGCAGCTGCTGCGCAATCCCCCGGACATCCTGATTACCACACCCGAGTCGCTGTACCTGATGCTGACCAGCCAGGCGCGCACCACGCTGTCGCAGGTGCACACGGTGATCATCGACGAGATCCACGCGATCGCCAACACCAAGCGCGGCACCCATCTGGCGCTGTCCCTGGAACGGCTGGATTCCCTGCTCGCCGCCCCGGCACAGCGCATCGGCCTGTCAGCTACCGTCGAGCCGCCCGAGGAAGTCGCGCGCTTCCTGGCCGGCTCCGCCCCGGTGAACACCGTGCGCCCGGAATCCACCAAGCAATGGGAGCTTGAGGTGCGGGTTCCGGTCGAGGACATGACCGACCTGCCCTCCGCTGCCGCCGCCCACGACCTGGGCCCCGGCTCGTCTCCGGCAGCCGCGGCCAGCATCTGGCCGCACGTGGAGAACCAGCTGGTGGACCTGGTGCTGGCCAACCACTCGACCATCATCTTCGCCAACTCCCGGCGGCTGGCCGAACGGCTGACCGGGCGGCTGAATGAAATCTATGCCGAGCGCGAGGGCTTCGCGGTAGAGAACCAGCTGTCCTCCTCCCCCGCGGTGATGATGGCGCAGGCCGGGTCCACCGCGGCCGCGGATCCCGAGGCGCCGCTGCTGGCCCGCGCCCACCACGGCTCGGTCTCCAAGGACGCCCGCGCGGCCATCGAGGAGGATTTGAAGCTCGGCCGGCTGCGTGCGGTGGTCGCCACCAGCTCGCTGGAACTGGGCATCGACATGGGGCTGGTGGACCTGGTGATCCAGGTCGAGTCCCCCAACTCGGTGTCTTCCGGACTGCAGCGCGTGGGCCGCGCAGGCCACCAAGTGGGTTCGGTCTCCCAGGGAATCTTCTTCCCCAAGCACCGCGCCGACCTGCTCTCCACCGCGCTGGTGGTCACCCGCATGCGCGAGGGCAAGATCGAGAAGATGGCGATCCCTGCCAATCCGCTCGATGTGCTGGCCCAGCAGACCCTTGCTGCGGTGGCCATGGAAGACCTGGACGTCGAGGCATGGTTCGACACCGTCCGGCGCGCGGCCCCCTACCAGCAGCTGCCGCGCAGCGTGTACCTGGCCACGCTGGACATGCTCACCGGCAAGTACCCCTCCGACGAATTCGCCACGCTCAAGCCGCGGATCATCTGGGACCGCGACGCCGGGGTGCTCTCCGCGCGCCCCGGAGCGCAGCGCCTGGCCGTGATCTCCGGCGGCACCATCCCTGACCGCGGGCTGTTCGGCGTGTTCCTGGCCGGATCCGAGGACGACAAGGCGCCCAAACGCGTGGGCGAGCTGGACGAGGAAATGGTCTACGAGTCCCGGGTGGGCGACGTGTTCGCCCTGGGCGCCACCAGTTGGCGCATCGAGGACATCACCCACGACCGGGTGCTGGTCACCCCCGCCTTCGGCCAGCCCGGCAAGCTGCCCTTCTGGCACGGCGACGGGCTGGGCCGCCCGGTGGAGCTGGGCGCGGCGTTGGGCGAATTCACCACCGGCCTGCTGGCCCGCGAACGCTCCGAGGCCGCCGAAGAGCTGGGCGCAGGAGGACTGGATGCCTTCGCCGCGCAGAACCTGCTGAACTACCTGGGCGAGCAGCGCGAGGCCACCGGGCAGGTCCCCAACCACCAGACCTTCGTGGTGGAGCGCTTCCACGACGAGCTGGGCGACTGGCGGGTGATCCTGCATTCGCCCTTCGGGCTGGCGGTGCACGCCCCGTGGGCGTTGGCAGTCGGTGCGCGGGTGCGTGAACGCTGGGGGCTGGACGCCTCCGCGATGGCCGCCGATGACGGGATCGTGCTGCGCATCCCCGCCATGGACGACGAGCCGCCCGGGGCCGAGCTGTTCGCGTTCGAGTCCGACGAGATCGTGGATCTGGTCACCGGGCAGGTGGCCAATTCGGCGCTGTTCGCCGCGCGCTTCCGCGAATGCGCCGCCCGGGCGCTGCTGCTGCCGCGCATCAACCCGACCAAGCGCACCCCGCTGTGGCAGCAGCGCCAGCGCGCCAGCCAGCTGCTGGACGTGGCCCGCAACTACCCGGATTTCCCGATCATCCTGGAAACCGTACGCGAATGCCTGAACGACGTGTACGACCTGCCAGCGCTGACCCGGATCCTGTCCCAGGTCTCTTCGCGCGCCATCCGGCTGGTGGAGGTCACCACCGAGCTGCCTTCGCCCTTCGCGCAGTCGCTGCTCTTCGGCTATGTGGCGCAGTTCCTCTACGAATCCGACGCTCCGCTGGCCGAACGCCGGGCCGCGGCGCTGAGCCTGGACCCGGTGCTGCTGGGCGAGCTGCTGGGCCGCAACGACGTGCGCGAGATCCTGGATCCGCAGGTCATCGCCGAGCTGGCGCAGCAGCTGCAGTACCTGGCGCCCAAGCGCCGGCTGGCCGGCATGGAGGGGGCCGCGGACCTGCTGCGGCTGCTGGGCCCCCTGACCGCCGCTCAGCTGGCTGAACGCCTGCGTGAGCCTGCCGACGAGCAGGCCCCGCTGGCCGAGGCGGCGGCCCGCGCGCACGCCGAATCGCTGGTGGCCACCCGGCGTGCGTTCACCCTGCGGATCGGCGGGCAGCTGGCCTACGCGGGAATCGAGGACGCGGCCAAGCTGCGCGACGCACTGGGCACCCCGCTGCCCACCGGCATCCCCGCCGCCTTCCTGGAGCCCGCGGCCCAGCCCGTCGAGGACCTGGTTTCGCGCTATGCCCGCACCCACGCCCCGTTCACGCTCACCGAGATCTCCGGGGTGCTGGGCCTGGGCGTGGCGGTGCTGCGCCCGGTGCTGGATGCCATGACCGCCGCCGGGCGGCTCTCGCTGGGAGCATTCCGCCCGGTGGAGCTGATTCCCGAGGGCGTCAGCGGGGACGAGTACTGCGACGTGCAGGTGCTGCGCACCATCCGCACCCGCTCGCTGGCCGCCCTGCGCGCCGAGGTGGAGCCGGTGGACCAGCTGGCTTTCGCGCGTTTCCTGCCGGCCTGGCAGCAGGTCGGCTCCCGGCTGGAGGGCAGCGACGGAGTCTACGAGGTGGCGATGCAGCTGGCAGGCGTCGAGCTGCCCGCCTCCGCGCTGGAGTCCTTTGTGCTGCCTGCCCGGCTGCCCGGCTACCAGAGCGCCTGGCTGGACGAGCTGACCAGCGCCGGGGACGTGCTCATCTGCGGCGCCGGCGCGGCCGGGGGCAAGGACGGCTGGCTCTCGCTGCATACCGCCGAGCATGCCCCGCTGAGCCTGCCGATCCCGGACCCCGCGCCGCTGGATGCGCTGGCCCGCCGGGTGCTTGAATCCTTCGACCCGACCGGCGCGTACTTCGTGCAGGAGATCGCCGCGCGCATCCACCCCGGCGAGGGGCGCCCGCCCAGCGAGCAGGAGATCACCGAGGCTTGCTGGCAGCTGTTCTGGGCCGGGTTCATCTCCCCTGACACCCTGGCGCCGGTGCGCGGCTACCTGGCCGGGGGCAGCACCGCGCACAAGATCGCCAAGCCCGCCCCGCGCGCCCGCGCCGCCCGGCTGAACCGGCTGTCCGGACTCAGCCGCATGGCCCGCGAGCAGGGCGTGGTGCATGCGCGCAGCACCCGCGGTTCGGCGCGCTGGGCGCTGCTGCCCGAGCCGGTGCGCGACCCCACCATCGCCGCGCACGCCACCGCGGAAATCATGCTTGAGCGCTACGGGGTGCTGACCCGCGGCTCGGTGGCCGCCGAGGCGGTGCCGGGGGGCTTCGGACAGCTTTACCGGGTGCTGTCCAAGCTGGAGGAGGCCGGGCATGCGCGCCGTGGCTACTTCATCGAGAAGCTGGGCGCCGCGCAGTTCTCCACCTCGAACACCATTGACCGGCTGCGCGGCTTCGTGCTGCCCGAGGACCCGCGCCGCCAGCCCGAAGCCGTGGTGCTAGCCGCCACCGACCCGGCCAACCCCTATGGCGCGGCGCTGCCGTGGCCCGCCACGCAGACCGGGCACCGCCCCGGGCGCAAGGCCGGGGCGATCGTGGGCATGCTGGACGGCGAGCTGGTGCTGTACCTCGAACGCGGCGGACGCACCGTGCTGGCCTTTGGCGAACCCGGAGAGCAGGCCTGGGCGCTGCTGGCGGCCAGGCTGGTTGCGGCGCTGCGCCGTGCCGGGGTGGACAAGATCGCCATCGCCACGGTCAACGGCGAACCTGTGCAGGAGCACCCGGCGGCCGCCGCCCTGCTGGGCGCCGGTTTCTACTCGACCCCGCAGGGCATCCGCTTCCGGCGGTAGCCTGGACACCAGCGCGCTGTACGCGGCGGCTGGCAGCAGCAAAGGAGATGCACCATGCCGGAAGGCGATTCCGTTTACCGGGCCACCGCAAGGCTGCACCATGCGCTGGCCGGGAAGAGCATCCTGCGTTCGGACTTCCGGGTCCCGGCACTGTCCACGGTGGACCTGGCCGGCTACACGGTGTCCGAGGTCCTCCCGCGCGGCAAGCACCTGCTCATGCGGCTGCAGCCTCCCGCCACGGCGGAACCTGCCTTCAACCAGCCGCCGCTGACCCTGCATTCGCACCTGCTCATGGAGGGGCGGTGGGATCTCTACGGTCCGGGAGCCCGCTTCAAGCGTCCGGCGCACACCGCACGCGTGGTGCTCGCCTGCGACGGCGTCGTGGCGGTCGGCTTCGACATCGCCCAGGTCAAGCTCGTGCCCACTGCCGAGGAAGCGCAGCTGGTCGGGCACCTGGGCCCGGACCTGCTGGGGCCCGACTGGGATGCGCAGGCGGCCGCCGCGAATTTCCGGGCGCAGCCGCACCGCGGGATCGGCGAGGCGCTGCTGGACCAGCGGCTGATGGCGGGGGTGGGCAACATCTACCGCTGCGAGGTCCTGTTCCTCACCCGGCTGCACCCACTCACGCCCGTGGGACAGGTCGTGGACCTCGGGAAGGTCATCGAGATGTCGCAGCGCCTGCTGGAAGTCAACAAGGAGCGTTCCCGCAGGGTCACCACCGGCCTGGCCCGGACCCGCGAGCCCTACTGGGTGTACGGGCGCGCCGGCAAGCCCTGCCTGCGCTGCGGCGCGAAGATCCAGCTGCTGAAGATCGCGGCCGAGGATTCGGGCCTGGAGCGAGACTGCTACTTCTGTCCTTCCTGCCAGCCGGCTGCGCACTGATGAGGACAACGGCCCGGGGCAAAGATGAAAGAATGGGAGCCATGGCCATGGCATCTCCGCTCCCCGTCCGCAACGGCGTCAACGCCACCCGTCTGCACCTGCCGCGCACCGGTCCATGGGACACGGTGGCCCAGTATCTGCTCGAACGGTTCGGGCATGTGGACCCCGAGGGCATCCTGCGCCGCTTCGATGACGGCGAGATCGTGGGAATCGGCGGGGTGAAGCTGGACCGGCAGACGCCTATGGGCGAGCACGAGTTCATCTGGTACTACCGCTCGCTGCCGGTGGAGACCCCGATCCCCTTCGAAGCCAAGATCCTCCACCAGGACGAGCACCTGCTGGTGGTGGACAAACCGCACTTCCTGCCCACCACTCCGGGCGGCAAGTTCATCCAGGAATCCGCCCTGGTGCGGCTGCGCAACCAGACCGGCATCGACGATCTGGTGCCGATGCACCGGCTGGACCGGGCCACCGCCGGGGTGATCCTCTTCGCCGTCAACCCGGAAACCCGCGGCGCCTACCAGATGCTCTTCGAGCGCCGCGAGATCGCCAAACGTTACAAGGCGGTGGTCGCGCTGGCCCCCGGCGACGGGCTGGAGACCGGCGTGGTGCTGCAGGCCAATGGGGAGCACAGCCAGCAACGCACCAGCGAAGAACTGCGCGCCCTGCTGGCTGGCATGCCGATGACCTACGAGAACCGCATGTCCAAGGTGAAGGGCCAGCTGCGCTCGATCGTCGAGGACGGCGAGCCCAACGCGCAGACGCTGATCAGCGTGGAGGCCATCGGCCGCAGCGCCGGATTCCACGCGGGCACCGAGGTGGCGCTGATGGATCTGGAGCCGCATTCGGGCAAAACCCACCAGCTGCGCATCCACCTCGCCTCGCTGGGCCTGGGCATCGTCAACGATGCCTTCTACCCGCGGCTGTGGGACCTGGCGCCGGACGACTACGACCGCCCGCTGCAGCTGCTGGCGCACACCATTTCCTTCACCGACCCGATCACCGGCGCCGCGCGCAGCTTCAGTTCCGCGCAGAGCCTGCGCGAAGCCCCGGCCGCCTAGCGCCTCTTCTCACCTCGGCATATTTACCCTAGGCTGTTGCACACCCCTGCACGGGCCCGACGAAGGATGGTATGCCATGGCCGAGCCACAGCCCAATATGCAGCTGCGCACCCTGGTGGGCTCCGCCCAGCGGGCCATCGCCGAGTCCACGCGCAGGCCTGCGTTCGAGCTGCCCTATACGGCCCCTGACCTGCGGCCCAATCCCGCGGTGGAAGTCTTCGACAAGGTCCGCGCCGGGCTGTTCGCCCTGTCCGGGGTGCTGCTGCTGGCCACCTCGCTGGCCTTCGGCGCCGGGATGGATGCCCGCAGCCAGGCCAGCCTGCTGGATACCGGGCTGGTGCATGCGGTGATCTGGCCGGTCATCGGGATCGCCCTGATCGCCAGCGCCGCCTTCAGCGCCCTGCCTGCCCAGCTCTCCTCGCGCCGGCAGCGCGCGGCCGGCATCCATGCGCTGAGCGCTGCGGCCCTGATGAGCTGCGCGCTGACGCTCGCCTCCGGGTTCTTGCCCTGGACCGCCGCGGCGGTCTCCGCGGCGGCCGCCGGAATCGCGCTGTACGGGGTGCACCAGCTGAACCTGAATACCGCCCGCAACCGGACCGAGCGTATCGCCACGGACATGCCGCTGGGCTTCTTCGCCGGATTCGCCCTGGTCTACACGCTGCAGCTGGTGTTCGCAGCCGCCGGCTGGAACGAGCCGGGCCATGCGCTGGCGGTGTCGCTGGTCGCGGTGGCCGCCGCGGTGCCGGCGGCGGTGTTCGCCCACTCCGAACGCGGCAGGCATGCCTTCGCCAGCGGGTTCGGCCTGGCGCTGGCCGCTGCCGCGGCCCAGGGCTGGATGCTGGGCGCCACCCCGCTGTGGGCCTGCGTGCTGTGGGTGTTCCTGGCGATCGTGGTGTGCGTCTGCGCGGAGAACCGGCGGTTCCAGATCAGCCACGCCGAGCACCGGGTGCAGGCGGGCCGGACCCTGGATTTCTGAGTCCGGCCCGCCTGCGCCGCGGGTTCAGCGCGGCGCCATGCGGATCGCGCCGTCCAAACGGATCGTCTCCCCGTTGAGCATCGGGTTGGCCACGATGTGCTCCACCAAGGCCGCGTACTCCTCCGGGCGGCCCAACCGCGAAGGGTGCGGCACCTGCGCGCCGAGCGAATCCTGCGCCGCCTGCGGCAGCCCTGCCATCATCGGCGTCTGGAAGATGCCCGGGGCGATGGTCATGACGCGGATCTGGTGCTGCGCCAGCTCACGGGCCAGCGGCAGCGTCATTGCGGCCACGGCGCCCTTGGAGGCG
This sequence comes from Arthrobacter sp. 'calajunan', assembly GCF_046940185.1. Taxonomy (NCBI): domain Bacteria; kingdom Bacillati; phylum Actinomycetota; class Actinomycetes; order Micrococcales; family Micrococcaceae; genus Arthrobacter; species Arthrobacter sp. 'calajunan'. The sequence goes on along the minus strand of NZ_JBKZDY010000014.1, from coordinate 698 downwards.
GCGTAGGCCGGCTGCCCGATCTGCCCGTCGAAGGCCGCCACGGAGGCGGTGTTGATGATGACCCCGCGCTCGGCGGTGCCCTGCGCGTCGATGAGCGACTCGCTGTGCGCCATCAGCTCGGCGCCCAGGCGGATCACGTTGAACGTGCCGTTGACATTGATCTGGAGCACCTTGGCGAACTTCTCCAGCGGCAGCACGCCCTCGCGTCCCAGCACCTTGCCCGGGGTTGCCACCCCTGCGCAGTTCACCAGCACCCGCAGCTGGCCCAGCTCGCGCACGCGCTTTATCACGTCTGCCACTTCCTCGGAACTGGTGACGTCCGCCGGGGCGTAGCGCACGTTCGCGCCGATCGCCGCGGCGATTTCATCCCCGTCCTCGCGCGGCAGGTCCAGCACCACCACGTGCTTGGCCTGCGCAGCCAGTTTCTGGGCCGTGGCCCGTCCCAACCCGGACAGTCCGCCAGTCACCAGCGCGACCGAATCCCGTAGCTGCATGCAAACCCCTTCGATAGTCGTGAATCTCCGGTCAGCCTATCGCCCGCATGGGCAAAGGTGAAGATCCGGATCCCGGTGCCCGGGAGCCCGCTGCCGCGCAGCCCGGCACCACGAGGGTGCCGGGCCTGTCTCTTATACACAACTCCGAGCCCACGAGACGGACTCCTACCCCGTTTTGCGGGTTGTGCTTGTAAAAATTTTTGT
>NZ_JBKZDY010000013.1:0-60895 GCF_046940185.1 Arthrobacter sp. 'calajunan' | reverse complement strand
CCTTATTATTTTTATAACATAATGCCCCGCGGTCGAATATTTTGTCGGCCCCCGGGGTTTCTGGGGGGTACAGCGGTATTGTGGCTGCCCGCACCACTGGTGCGGGCAGCCCCTTTCTCAATCCCCGATTCGCTCCTGCCCCTGGGCTAGACCGAGGCCTTGGGGGAACGTCCGGCTGAGCCGGCGGGTTCGGCGTCCTGGTCGATGAGCGGGAGCCTGACCTCGAAGACGGTGTCCCCGGGGACCGAGCGCACCGAGATGCTGCCGCCATGGGCTTCCACGATGCTCTTGGCGATCGGCAGGCCCAGGCCGGTGGTGCCGTCCGAGCCGGAGCGGGCCTTGTCCGCGCGGGTGAAGCGCTCGAAGACCGTGGGCAGGAAATCCGCGTCGATGCCTTCGCCGGTGTCGTGCACCAGCAGCACCGCCTCGTTGCTGTCCGGGTCCTGGCGGACCGTGGCGGTCACGGTGTTGCCCGGGCTGGTGTGCTTGCGGGCGTTGGCCAGCAGGTTCGTGATCACCCGGCGCAGCGAGGAGGAGTCGGCGTAGACGAAGGTCTGCGGGTCCTGGCAGTCGAACTCCCAGATGTGGTCGTCCGCGGTGACCTTGAAGTCCTCGGTGATGTCGGCGGTGAGCAGCCCCAGATCCAGCTTGGTGCGGCGGAAGGCGTTCGCCTCGTCCAGCCGGGCCAGCAGCAGCAGGTTCTCCACCAGCGAGCCCATGCGGTGGCTCTGCTGCAACACCCGCTCCACCGAACGCTGCCCGTCGGGGGAGAAGTGCTCGGTCGCGGCGAGCAGCTCGGTGTAGCCGCGGATGGAGGACAGCGGGGTGCGCAGCTCGTGCGAGGCGTCGGCGACGAACTGGCGCATCTGCGCCTGCGACTTCTCGCGGGCGGTCAGCGCCGTGGAGACGTTGTCGATCATCGCGTTCAGGGCGTAGCCCACGTTGCCGACCTCGGTGCCCGGGGTCGCGTCCTCCTCGGCCACGCGCTGGGTCAGCTCGACCTTGCCCGAATCCAGGTCGGTGTCGGCCACCGAGGCCGCCACCCCCGCCACGCGCTTGAGCGGAGCCAGCGAGCGGCTGATCAGCCAGGAACCGGCCAGGCCCGCGCCGACGATCAGGATCATCGCGATGAACAGCGTCAGCCAGGCCATTTCGCGCAACGCCACGTCGGTGTCGGACAGCGGCAGGCCGACCACCAGCACGGTGTTGGTGCCGGCGTCCTGCACCGCGACCAGGTAGTAGTCGCCAACCGTCAGGTTTGCGCGGCGCGGGTGGAATGCTCCGGGGGTGTGCAGGTCGCTGACCGGCAGCTGCACCATCGGGATGGCGTCCTGCTGGCCCAGCTGCTTGAATTCACCGGTCTTCTTGTCCAGCACGCCGCCAACGAAGACCAGCCGGTCGAAGCGCGCGGTGAGCGTGCCGGCGGACTGGCCGGGGGCCTCGATCCGGCCGTTGCCGGCTTCCTGCGAGTAGTTCAGGGCGCGCTCGGTGGTCAGCTTGAGCTGGTCGCCGAGCTGGTCCATGAGCGTCTGGCGCATGCCGGCGTTGTAGAGCAGCCCGAGCAGCGCGGAGACTGCCGTGACCGACGTGAGAAGGATGATCATCAGCTTGCGCTGCAGCGCATGCGGAGAACTCACCTTCGGGGTGGTGGTGAACATGCTCATGCAGCGGGCTTCAAAACGTATCCCACGCCGCGCACGGTGTGAATCATCGGTTCGGCGTCGACGTCGATCTTCTTGCGCAGGTAGGAAATGTACAGTTCAACGATGTTCGCCTGGCCGTCGAAGTCGTAGTGCCAGACATTGTCAAGGATCTGCGACTTGGACACCACGCGGCGCGCGTTGTTCATCAGGTAGGAAAGCAGGTCGAACTCGGTGGCGGTCAGCTGGATCTCGCGTCCGGCGCGGGAGACGTCGTGGGAGTCGAGATTCAGCACCAGGTCGCCGACCACCAGCTCCGCGGTATCTGCGGTGGTGGCTCCGGAGCGCTCGACCAGGCGGTGCAGGCGGATCAGCACCTCCTCCAGGCTGAAGGGCTTGGCGACGTAGTCGTCGGCGCCGGCGCCCAGGCCTTCAATGCGGTCCTCGACTGCATCCTTGGCGGTCAGGAACAGCACCGGGACGTCGGGCAGGTGGGTACGGACCTTGCGCAGCACCTCGGGACCGTCGAAGCCCGGCAGCATCCAGTCCAAAACCAGGACGTCAGGGGAGAAGGAACGTGCGGTGGCGACGGCTTCGGGGCCGTCATGGGCCATGGTCGCTTCCCACCCGAGCATGCGGGTTCCCATGGCTACCAGTTCGGCGAGCGATGGCTCGTCGTCAACCACCAGTACCTTGATCGGCGTGCCGTCCGGATGGGTGAGACGTGGAAGCTGGGCGGGAGAGAATCGGGACTCGTTCATATTTAAGAGCATCCCCTATTGCCTTGGGCTGACTTTATGATTTACCTGTGCAGAAGCTATGTCCACATGACGATTTTATGCGAGATATTTGCAATCAGATAGTGCTTAATTTGGTCAAGGGTGCAGAACGGCGAATGTTTGAAGTGTGAACATCGAATGTCAATGAATGAATATTCAGACCTCTGCATGGGGTAGGCATACTGCGCATTGATCCAAAAAATCCTGAACATATTGAGTAGTTAAGCGCTTAGATTGCCATGTTTTGCCTAAAGTGGCGCACGTCACTTTTGGACACATCCGTCTCACATCGTGGACATGGGTGCTCATTGTTACTTGCAAGTTCCCAATGTTACGAGGAAACTAGAGGTGTGAGTAAGGCGCAGAGCAGTAAATGGAACCCCGGCGGGACATCGCCGCTGGCCTCCCTTTGCTGTTGTCGAATGCTCGGCGTCAGCGGCACCGCATCGAATTTCTGAGTTACTGGAATTCGGTTCACGGGCAGCCGTTGACGGGAAACCCAACTGCTGCTGGTGGACGAAGGCCGCTGGCAGCGCAAGCAAAACCCGAAGCATCAGCGCCAAATCACTTGGCCTTCGCACACATAGAGGAAAAGCAATATGTCGGCAGGATCCGGATACGTTCACGTTTCAATTCGCAATGCCCAGAACCGGGCAGCGGCGGCGCAGCGCGCGGCCGCAGGAAGCTATGCCCCGGCAGGCTATCGCCCGCTGCGCGCCGTTTCCAACGTGCATGAGACCCGCGAACCAATGCATCAGCCTGCCGCCGCACCTGTCCAGTCAGCAGGAGCCCAGAGCGCTGACACCTCGGCCCGCGGCTTCGTTCTGTATGTAGGCCTGGACGAAGCGGCAGCCCAGGCCCAGGGTACCTCGCTGGGCAAGCTGGCCACCCAGGTGCGCGCCTTCCTGGCAACCCTGTCGCCGCAGGCGCAGACCCACGCGGCCGTGGCACTGGCACCGACCAGCGCCCAGGGCGAGCCGATCGACGTCGTGCGCCAGGCGCTGGGCGATCCGACCCTCTCCCGCCGCCCGCGCGCCGAGGCGCGCCCGAGCACCCCGCGTCCGTCGGGCGTGCTGATCGACCTGTCGCGCCGCGAGGTCTACCTGGACGGCGAGACCCTGAACCTGACCTTCAAGGAATTCGAGCTGCTGAACTTCCTGGTGGAGAACGGCACCCGCACCGTGGGCCGCGAGGAGCTGCTGGAAAACCTGTGGCGCAATGCCGACGAGGTGCCCAACGAGCGCACCATCGACGTGCACATCCGCCGCCTGCGCTCGAAGCTGGGCCGTCTGGCGAACACTGTGCGCACCGTGCGCGGCCAGGGCTACCGTTTCTACGAGCACCCGGAGGTCGTTGTCTGGGCGGCGCCGGAATACTCCATCTAGTCTTCGGAGTCGGCGTCCCTGGGCGGGACGAACCGGCGGCGCGGCGGGCAAACCATTGGGTATGCCCGCCGCGCTTGTCTTAAGCTGGGGACTATGAATGCTGCCCAGACCCGCCGCCTGATCCTGATGCGCCATGCCAAGGCGGACTACCCGCTGGGCGTGCCCGACCACGAGCGCCCGCTGGCCTCGCGCGGGAACCGCGAAGCCCCCGCCGCCGGGGCCTGGCTCGTGGAGAACGACCTCATCCCGGACTACATCATCTGCTCCGACGCGCTGCGCACCCGGTCGACCTGCGCCTGGGTGCTCTCCGAGCTGGGGGAGAAGGGCCCGACCCCGTACATCGACTCGCGCATATATACCGCCTCGGTCTCCGCGCTGTGCTCGATCATCAACGAGGTGCCGGACACCGTGGGCACGCTGCTGGTCATCGGGCACCAGCCGGTGCTGCAGGAGCTGGCGCTGCGCCTGGCCTCGGCCGACTCCCACGAGGAAGCGGTCTACGAGCTGGCGATGAACTACCCGACCCTGGGCACCACGGTGCTGGAGACCGGCCACCCCTATTCGCATTTGGACGCGCGCGACGCGAAGGTCACCCACTTCGCCGTTCCGCGCCCATGAAGCCCGCGCAATCCGCGGGTCGGACGCCTGCGGCCCAAGATGAGAAAACCCTCACGGGATTCTCCTGACCATCTCATCGGATGTCCACGTTCGGTTAACCCTGTGCGACTTCACTGTAAATAGTCGAGCCGAACGGCCGGCCGCGGGGCGCAGGATCCCCGTGGAAAGCGAGCAAGGAGAACCCGCCATGGGTATTGCACCAATCATCGAAGAGCACCCAACCCCGTCGGCCGCGCCGTCGAGCGACCGCCAGGAGCTGGGCGCCCGCACCGTGGCCGCCATCCGCACCGCCTACACCACCCGCTTCGTCGGCGCGCAGCTGCAGCGCAACCCGGGCGACTTCCATCTTCTGGGCGGCGCCGCGCTGGCCCCTGCCGCCGGAGACGTGGTGGTGGCCCGCGTGACCGAGATCGGCCAGCACACCGCGCTGCAGTCGGCCGAGGGCCGCCGCCAGAAGCTGTTCATCGGCCAGCTGGTGCTGGTGGCCTACGGCGACCGCTACGCACCGGACCAGTTCCTGGCCCACGTGCCGCTGGACCTGGGCCCGTGCCAGCTGGTGGCCGGCGGCGGCGTGGCAAGCCGCGTGGAATCCATGCATGCTTCCATCGAGGCGGCTACCGAGCTGGAGCCGCTGGGCCTGCTGGCCCGCGACGGGCAGGTCGTGAACCTGGCCGACTTCGCCCCGCTGCAGGTGCACACCCCCTCGGCCGGCGCGAGCGCGCAGCCGGCCCGGACCGGCGTGCCGGTCATCGCGGTGCTGGGCACCTCGATGAACTCGGGCAAGTCCACCACCCTGGGCTGCCTGGTCAACGGGCTGACCAATGCCGGGCTGGATGTTGCAGCCGGCAAGGCCACCGGCACCGGGGCCGGCAACGACCCGAACCTCTTCAAGGACGCCGGCGCGGTGTCAGTGGCCGACTTCACCGACTTCGGCTACCCGACCACCTACATGGTGCGCTACGAGCAGGTCCGCGACCTGCTGGTGGCGATGATCCGCGAGCAGGCCGCCACCGGCGCCGACGTGGTCGTCATCGAGATCGCCGACGGATTGTTCCAGGGCGAGACCTCCCGCCTGCTGAACGACCCGGTCTTCTCCCGGCACGTGGACCGGGTGCTGTTCAGCGCCCAGGACGCGCTGGGCGCGCTGGCCGGCGAGCAGATCCTGCTCTCCGCCGGACTGGACCTGGCCGCGGTCTCCGGGCGCCTGACCGCCTCCCCGCTGGCCGCCGACGAGGCCCGCGCCAACCTGCGCACCCAGGTCATCGACACCTTCGAGCTGTGCGACCCGCAGGTCGCCACGGCGCTGCTGCCGCGCTCCTAGCCGCGGCGGCGAAGGCAAGCCATGCAGGAGAAGACGGACACCGGGATGGGCGCGCGGGCACGGCGCGGCAAGCTGCCGGCCCTGTGGGCCCCCGGGCGCCGGGCGGCGTTGTCGTGGCTGCTGGGCCTGGGGCTTGGCATGGGCGCGCTCACGGTGCTGCTGGCCTGGCTCACCGGGCAGCTGACCCGCGCCTTCACCGTTTCCGGGCTCTGGCTGGTGCTGGGCCTGGCGCTCGCGTTCGGGCTGGGCAAGTTCGCCGAGCGGGTACTGGCCGAGAAGCTGGGGCAGCACTACGTGGCGCAGCTGCGCGGCGGGCTGCTGAAGCAGTCGCTGACTGCCGACCGGGCCCCGGGGCTGGGCGTCACCGTCGCCCGCTCCACCAACGACCTCTCCTCGGTGCGCAACTGGGTGATCCAGGGCATCGTGCCGCTCATGGCGGGCATCCCGCTGCTGCTCTTCGCGCTGGCCGGGCTGTACCTCAGCGCGCCGCCGCTGGCGCTGGCGCTGCTCATCCCGCTGGGACTGGAACTGCTGCTGCTCGGGGTGCTGGCCCCGGGAGCCTACGGCGCGGCCCGGGTGCTGCGCCGGCGCCGCGGGGCGCTGGCCTCGCGGATCGCCGAAACCCTGGGCGCCGCCACCTCCGTGCGGGCCGCCGGGGGCGTGGGGCGCGAGGTGGGCCGGCTGCAGGACACCGCCGGTCGCATGGCAGCCGCCGCAGTGCACCGCGCGCGATTCGCCGGGGCGCTGCGCGCCAGCGCGCTGGCCGTGCCGCTGATGGGCAGCGTGCTGCTGGTGGGCCTTGCCTCCAGCGCCGGGCTGCCGGCCTCCGCGATCACCAGCGGACTGCTGCTGCTGGGCATCAGCAGCGCGGTGCTCGGGGAATTCGGGCGCATGGTCGAATACCGGCAGAACTACAAGGCCGCCCGGCGGATCCTGGCCCCGCTGCTGGCCCAGTTGGCCGCGCGCGGCACCGGCGCCGGGACCCGGCTGCCGGTGGGCGCGCCTGGCAACACCCCGGACGTGGTGCGCCTGCAGCCGGCCGCCGGCCCGGACGGGCGGGCCTGGCCCACGCTGCTGGCAGGTCCGGGCGAGCGCATCGAGGTGGGCGGCGGCCGGGCCGCGCAGCAGCTGCTGCACCGGCTGGCCACCACCGGGCTGGCCTCGGATCCCCAGCCCCACGGGGCCTGGGTGGGCGGACGGAACCTCGGGCTGGTCCCCGAACGCAGCCGGCGCCGGCTGCTGGGCGCCGCGCTGTCAGGGATGGTGCTCGAACGCGGGTCCATCGCCCGCGCGCTGCGCTACCGGCGCCCGCAGGGAAGCCTGGAGGAGGCGCTGCGGCTGGCGCAGCTGTTCGGGCTGGATGTCGACGAGCTGCCCGACGCGGAGGCGACCATGCTGCGCCGCGGCGGCGAACCGCTGGACGACGCGCAGCGCGCCGGGCTGCTGCTGGCCCGGGCGCTGCTGGAGAAGCCGGCGCTGCTGGTGCTCGACGGGCTGCCGGGGGCGCTGTTGCCGGGCGCGGCCCGCGAGGCGGGCAGGCTGCTGCAGGACTACCCGGGGGTGCTGCTCTACCGCGGGACGCTGCCCGGACTGCAGCCCACCCGCGGCTGGGAACCGCAGGCGCGCACCTAGCGAGCGTCCCGGGACATCGCGCGCAGCCCGTGCACCGTGGCCATCACCGCCAGTGTATTGGTGTCCAGATCCGGCGGCGCCTCGCCGTCGGACCGTTCGCGCGCGGTGAGCAATGCGGCGCCGAACATCGCGCGGGCGGAAGCGGCCAGCAGCGGCTCGGGCACCTGCACCGCGCGGCGCAGCGCCTCGGTGATCTGGTCGGTGATCCGGTGGCGGAACTCCTGCACCTGCTCGCCCCACGGGCTTTCGCCGCGCTGCTGCTCGCTGACCCACAGCTGGGCGTAGGAGGGGTACTCCTGCACGAAGCCGAACGCGGAGCGCACCATCGCCTCCAGCGCCGCCATCGGATCCTCCACCGCCGCGTCCCGGCCCAGCTGGTCCAGCAGCTTGCGCGCGCCGAACTCCAACAGCGCGCCGATCATCTTCTCCTTGGAGCCGAAGTTGTAGTAGACGGTGCCCTTGGAGACCCCTGCGGCGCGGGCGATCTCGTCGACCGACACCGCGTTGACCCCGCGCCGGCCCAGCAGCGCCATCGACGCGGCGAACAGCCGCTCCTTCGAATCGGTGGCGCGCACCCGCGGGCGGGCGCCGAACTGCCCTGTCATTCGCCCAGCTCCGGCTGCAGGGTCTTCAGCGTCCAGGTCTTGTGCAGGCGCACCGCCAGCAGGCTGCAGCCCAGACCCAGCAGCGTGTAGCCAACCAGCACGCCGCCGATGGCCGACAGCATGCCCAGATCCGCCCCGTACATCAGGTGGCGCATGCCCAGCACCACCGAGCTCATCGGCAGGATCTGGTGCAGCACGTGCAGCGGCTCGGGCAGCGTCTCCCAGGGGAAGGTGCCGCCGGCGGTGACCAGCTGCAGCACCATCAGCACCAGCACCACGAACTTGCCGGCGGTGCCCAGCAGGGCGTAGATGCCCTGGATCAGGGCGCTGAAGCACAGCGCCGCGAGCAGGAACAGGCCCCAGGTCAGCCACGGGTGGGCGGTGTTCAGGCCGAGCCCGAAGTGCACCACCGCGAACAGCAGGCTGGTCTGCAGCAGCGCCAGCCCGGCGAAGGGCAGCCAGCCGCCGATGGCGATCTTCCAGTTCACGCCGTTGGAGGCCAGCGCCCGGGTGGTGATCGGGCGGACCACCTGGGTCAGGATCAGCACGCCGATGAACGTCGCCAGGGTCATGAAGAACGGGGCCAGCCCCTCGCCGTAGGCGTGCGCCTCGGCCTGCTTCTGCTGGGTCACCGAGACCGGGTCGCCGATCACGTTCGCCAGCTTGTCGCTGGTCTTCGCATCCGGGTCGGGGACCTGTCCCACGCCGTCCGCCAGGCCGCTGGACAGCTCGCCCGAGCCGTCCTCCAGCTGGGTGGTGCCGTCCGAGAGTTCGCCGACGCCGTCGGAGAGCTGCACCAGCCCGGAGTGCAGCGCCCCGGAGCCGTCCACCAGCGCCCCGGCGCCGGAATCCAGCTCGCCGGCTCCCGAGGCCGCCTGGGTGGCGCCGTCCAGCGCGTCGTGCTGGCCGCCGGCCAGGGTAGAGGCCCCGGAGGCCAGGGTCTTGGCGCCGGACGCCAGGTCGGAGCCGCCGTCGGCGGCCGTGGAGATGCCCTCCACCAGGGAGGGGACCGCGGCGTTGAGCTTGCCGGTGCCCGCGGACAGGGTGCCCAGGCCCTTGGCGAGCTCGGCATTGCCGTCGGCCACCTGCTGGGAGCCGCCGGCCAGCGCGTCAAGGCTTGATTGCACGGCGCCCAGCTCGGCGCGGACCTTCGCCGCCTCGTCCTTCACCGCCTGGCTCGCGGTCGAGTCGTCCACGGCGCCGGCGAGGTCCTTGGCGATCTTCTCCGCCTGTTCTTCGCTCAGCGCGCCGGAGGCCACGAGTGCATCCAGGCGCTGGGACATCGCATCTTCCACCTGGCCCAGCCGGTCCTTCGCGTCGACCTGCAGCTGGTCGATCACCTCGATGGCCCCGTCCGCGGTGGCGGCGAGCTTGGCATTGCCGTCGGCGACCTGCTTGGAGCCGGCGGCCAGCTGGTCGGCGGCCTTCTTGGCGCTGTGCGCTCCGTCATCCAGCCGCTTTACCGAGTCAGGCAGCGCTGCGGTCTTGGACTCCAAGGTGTCCAGCCCGGCGGAGAGCTTGCCTGCGCCGGCGGAGAGTTCGGCGGCGCCGGAGGCGAGCGAGTCGGCCCCGTCGGCCAGCTTGCCCTGCCCGGCGACCAGCGAATCCAGCCCGGTGCTCAGCGAGCTGGTGCCGTCCTTGAGCGCGAGCGTGCCGTCGGCCAGCTGGGAGCTGCCGTCCACCAGCTTGGTGGTGCCGTCGGCCAGGGTGAGCACGCCGTCGCCCAGGGACAGGGTGCCCTCGTAGACCTGCTTGGCGCCGTCGGCGGCCTCGCCCATCGACTGGTGGATGTCCACGAAGCCGGCGATCATGGCGGAGGCGGTTTCGGTGCCGACCTCGTTGGCCACCGAGGTGCGCACCTCGCCGGCCAGGGTCTTGGCGAAGTTGCTGACCATGAAGTTGTTCGCGTCGTTGGTCAGCAGCTCGATGTCCGCCTGGGTGGCGTCCTTGAAGTCCCCCGGGGAGGTCAGCGCCGCGGAGAAGTCCTCGGGCAGGATCATCGCGAAGGCGTAGGTGCCGTCGGAGACCGCCTGCTCGGCCGCTTCGCGGGTGTCCAGCTGGGCCCAGCTGAAGGTGCCGTCCTCGTCCAGCGACTCGACCACGGTGTCGCCGACCTGCTTCTCCTTGCCGTCGACGGTGGCGCCCTCATCGAGGTTGACCACCGCGGCGGTGACATTGTCCAGGTTGGACTGCGGATCCCAGTTGGCGTAGAGGTAGAGCGCGCCGTACAGCAGCGGCACGCAGGTGATGGCGATGAGCGCGAGCTTGGGCAGCGTGCCGCGGGTCATGCGCTTGAGTTCGGAAAGCGCCAGACGCAGTGTCGTCATGGGTTAGTCCTTTGCTTGGCTGGGGTCGCTGGCCGGCCGCGGGGTCGGCGTGGGGGTGTCCTGTTCTTCCGGCGTTCCGGGTTCCGCGCTGGCCGATGGGTCTTGAACCGGTTCGGAAGGCTCGGGTTCGGCGGGCTCCGATTCGGCGGGCTCGTGCGGCGGTTCTGCGACGGCCGGCACCATGGCGGTGGCCGGCTCGATCGGCATAACCGGCTCGGCAGGCTCACCTGGTTCGCACGGTTCGACGTGCTCGTCCAGCCCGGTCCGGATCCGGTCATCGGAGTCCTCGGAGGTTTCTTCCGGCGCGGCGTCGGGGAGCGGTGCAGGTGCTTCATCCGATGCGAGGCCATCGGCCCATTCGGCCACCCCGAGGTAGGCCACCGGACCGGTCCAGCTGTCGGGGATCCGGGCCACCGTGGCGACCACGGCGAACTGGCGGTCCGACAGGGCAAAGCGCTCCAGGGCTTCGAGCCATGCCTCGTCCTCGCCCAGGTGCCGGTCGGGCGAATCCACGACCAGCAGCCTGGTCTGCGGATTCTCGGCGGCCAGCTGCGTGAGCATCTCGGTCATGCGCACTGGATCGACCGCGTCGACCCAGTCGCCGGCGATGTCGCCGTAGCCGTGCTCCGCCATCCACTTCTTGGGATTCGGCTTGCGCCACGGCGGCGAGGGGATCAGCGAGAGGTCCTCGCTGACCACGTCCCGGACCTTCAGGTGCGCCTCGGGATCGTTGATGTTCGGGGAATCGACCACCGCGCTGTGCTTGCGCAGGTGGGCCAGGCGCGAGCTGCTGCCCCAGGTCACCGTGCCGCCGCCGGGCTTCATCCGGCCTGAAAGCAGCAGGGCCAACGCGGTGCGCGCGCCCTGCGGTTCCCCGGCGACAAGCAGCATTTCCCCGGGCGCGACGCTCAGGGAAGTGGGCGGAACCAGTTCGCTATGGCGCCCCTGGAATGAAATCGAGTCTGCAACAAGCACGTTAACGAGACTAATTGAACTGACCGGTCAGTTCAATTAGTGGGAATATCTTTTGCATCACCTCTGGACGTAAAGCGCGTAATGCATTTGGATGATTCATGAGCTGTCACCGAGTGCGCCCGGGGGAATTCACGGCGAATTCAAGTTCGTCTGGTTTATTCGGTGCTGAGCTTACGGCGCGGTCACCTGTCCGCGCTCACGACACCGACGTTGGGAATCACATGCGCAAACGCACCAGCATGGCTCTTGCGGCCGCTGTTCTGGGCGCCAGCCTCGCGGCTGGCGGAATCGTGCCGGCCACGGCCGACGACTCCGGAATCACCTCGATCGAGGAAATCCAGGGAACCACCGACGCTTCTCCCTTCGCGGGGCAAAAGGTGACGGTCCAGGGTGTAGTCACCGGGGCCTATGCCGAAGGCGGCATCCGCGGCTTCTACCTGCAGACCGCGGGCAGCGGCGCGGAGATCTCGCCGCTGGGCAGCTCCGGCATCTTCATCTACGCGCCGCGGCAGGTTTCCTCGCTCGCCGTGGGCGACCACGTGGAAGTCGCGGGCACCGTGTCCGAATACTTCGGTCTGACCCAGATCAGCGCCTCCGGCGTGCAGCAGCTGGACGAACCGGCCGAAGCGGTCAAGCCGCTGGCGATCGCGCTGCCGGCCTCGGATGCCGCCCGCGAGCGCTTCGAATCCATGGTGGTCGACCCGCAGGGTCGGTTCACTGTCTCGGACAACTACTCGCTGAACCAGTTCGGCGAGGTCACCCTCGCGCAGGGAACCAGCAGCATCGTGCCCGGAGAGCGCACGCTGCGCCAGCCCACCGACGTCTTCGCCCCGGGCAGCGCCCAGGCCCTGCAGCTGGCCGCCGAGAACGAGCAGCGGGCCATCGTGCTGGACGACGGCGCGACGCTGAACTTCTCAAGCGCCTCCAACACCTCGGTGCCGCTGCCGTACCTCGATGCGCAGCGCCGGGTCACCGTGGGAGCGGCTGCGACCTTCACCGATCCGGTGATCATGGACTACCGCTACGACCTGTGGAGGCTGCAGCCGACCGGACAGGTGACCGGTGCGCAGGATGCTGACATCCCGGTCAGCTTCGAGCAGATCGACAGCGGCGAGCCGGAGGACGTCGGGGGCAATGTGAGCGTCGGCAGCTTCAACGTGCTCAACTACTTCACGACTACCGGCGACAGCCTCGAGGGCTGCACCTACTACAACGACCGCCAGGGTGTTCCGGTGACGGTGCGCGGGGGCTGCGACGCCCGCGGCGCGGCCACGGAGGCAAGTCTGGAGCGGCAGCAGTCCAAGATCGTGGCGGCGCTGAACAAGTTCGACGCCGACGTCGTGGTGCTTGAGGAGATCGAGAACTCGGCGCGCTTCGGCCAGGACCGCGACGCCGCGCTGGCGCACCTGGTTGGCGAGTTGAATGCCGCGGCCGGGGAGAACCGCTGGAGCTACGTGCCGAGCCCCGGCGCGGTTCGGGCCGACGAGGACGTGATTCGCACGGCGATGATCTACCAGCGCGATGCGGTGAAGCTGATCGGCAAGTCCACGATCCTCCAGGACCCCGCCTTCGACAACGCCCGCGACCCGATGGCCCAGGCCTTCCAGCGTGTGGGCGGCAACCAGAAGACCCGCTTCCTGGTGGTTGCCAACCACTTCAAGTCCAAGGGATCCGATCCCAAGGACGGGTCGGCCAACGCCGACAAGGGCGACGGCCAGGGCGCGTGGAACGCCGCGCGCGTCGAGCAGGCCACCGCGCTGGTCGAGTTCGCCGATTCGCTGAAGAAGACCTCGAACACCGACCAGATCCTGCTGGCCGGTGACTTCAACTCCTACTCGGCCGAGGATCCGATCAAGGTGCTGGCCGATGCCGGGTACGTCGACCTGGGCGCCAAGGCCGATTCGCGCAGCTACCTGTTTGCCGGGCTGACCGGTTCGCTAGACCACGTCTTCGCCTCGAAGCCGTTGGCGCGGAAGGTGGCAGGACAGGACATCTGGAACATCAACGCGACCGAATCCATCGGCTACGAGTACAGCCGCTACAACTACAACGTGACCCAGCTGGTCACCAGAGACCAGTACCGCTCCTCTGACCACGATCCGGTGCTGGTGGGCCTGCAGCTGGACAAGAAATAGCGGCGCCAGGCTAATAGCTGCCGGGCCCGGTCGCCTGCGCGCAGATTGCGTGCACGCGACCGGGCCGCTTGCGTCGACGCCCCGACGGCAGGGAAATTGGGGGTTGACACTTCGTGGATCCCCGGGCAATCTTAGTGGAGATGATTTGTGAGAGCGCTCACACGGTTGATGCGCGAGTGCTGTTGCGACTCATGCTGCATCGGAAACTCTGCGGAGTTTTATTTTTTCCTCAATTTTGAGAGCGCTCTCACGACATCTCGGGACGCTCGAAATTTCACTCGCAAGCTCAGCACTCTGAACGGAGTCACCGTGGACATCACACGCACATCCCGCATCGCCAAAGCGGCCGCCGTCGCCGGAAGCCTGGCCCTGCTGGCCACAGGTTGCGGCGGCAACAACAACGCGACCAGTGAACAGCCGGCATCCCCAGACAACCCGATCACCCTGACAGTGACCACCTTCGGCACCATGGGGCTGGATGACCTGTATACGAAGTACGAATCAGAGAATCCGGGAGTCAAGATCCAGGCGACGAACATTGATACCGGCGGCAACGCGCTGACCGACTGGAAAACCAAGCAGGCGGCAGGTGCGGGCCTTCCCGACGTGCAGGCCGTCGAGGAGGGGTGGCTTGGCCAGGTCATGACCGTCTCCGACTCGTTCACCGACCTGCGCGACTACGGCGCGGGTGACATTGCCGGCCAATGGGTCGACTGGAAGGTCCAGCAGGCCACCGACGACGAAGGCCGAATCATCGGCTACGGCACCGACATCGGGCCGATGGGGCTGTGCTACAACGCGGACCTCTTCAAGGAAGCGGGCCTGCCCAGCGAGCGCGATGCGGTGGCCGAACTCTTCGGTGGCGACAACGCCACCTGGGAGCAGTTCGTCGACGTTGGCAAGGACTACGTGAAGGCCTCGGACAAGGCCTTCTACGACCAATCCGGCTTCGTATGGAATTCCATGGTCAACCAGCTCGACGAGGGCTACTACAAGGCCGACGGAACCTTGAACATCGAGGGCAACACGCAGCTGCGCGAGCGCTGGGACCTGCTGGCCGATGCGGCCTCCAACGGACTGTCTTCCGGGCAGACCCAGTGGGACTGGGGCAAGGGACAGGCATTCGTCGACGGTTCCTTCGCCACCATGCCGTGTCCGGGATGGATGCTCGGAGTCGTCAAGGGGCAGATCGAGGGCGCCGGCGGCGATTCGACCGGCGGTTGGGACTTTGCCGACGTCTTCCCCGGCGGCCCTGCGAACTGGGGCGGAACCTTCCTGACCGTGCCTGCGACCTCGCAGCATCCGGCCGAGGCGGCGAAGCTGGCCCAGTGGCTGACCAGCGCGGATTCCCAAGCCGCCGCCTTCGAGGTGGCCGGAACCTTCCCGAGCAGCCTCGACGCGCAGCAGTCCGAAGCGGTGACCGGAGCCAATGACCTGACCAAGTTCTTCAACGACGCGCCGATCGGGAAGATCCTGGCCAACCGCGCCGAGGGAGTCAAGGCCCAGTTCAAGGGGCCGAACGACTCGGTCATCCAGGAGCAGGTCTTCGGCCCGGCCACCATCGCGCTGGATTCCGGAACGGATGGACAGAAAGCGTGGAACGACGCGCTGGCAACCTTGAAGGACCTGGACATCAAGTAGCGGCCGACGCAATCGGTACCCGGGTCTGCCGACCCGGGTACCGAGGAAGAAGCGAACAATTTTCATGAGCACCATGACCAACAAGCCTCCCGGAGCCAGCACCGGGCCTGCCGGGCGCAAAGCTCGGCCGTCAGCACCCACACCCGAGAAGCTCCGGGAGGACCAGCTGACCGGGAAACAGCGGCACCGCCACTTCTTCAGCCGGCTGGACTACAAGTACTCGCCGTACCTCTACGTTGCACCGTTCTTCATCCTCTTCGCACTCGTCGGGCTCTTCCCGCTGGTCTACACCTTCGTGGTCTCCATCAACGACTGGGATCTGCTGGGCGGAGCGGGGGAGTGGGTGGGGCTGGAAAACTATACCGCGGAGTTGTCCTCGCCGCTGTTCTGGAACTCCCTGTTTAATACGTTCAGCATCTTCCTGCTCTCGGCCATCCCGCAGCTGGCGATCGCGACGTTCATCGCCGCGATGCTGGACCAGAACCTCCGAGCCAAGACCTTCTGGCGCATGAGCGTGCTGGTGCCATATGTGGTGACCCCGGTCGCCGTCACGCTGATCTTCTCCAACGCCTTCGACGAAAAATACGGCTTGATCAACAACCTGCTCCAGGTTTTCAACGTGGATCCAGTGGCTTGGAAGACCTCCGTGTTCCCATCCCACCTGGCCATAGCCACGATGGTGAACTGGCGCTGGACCGGATACAACGCGCTGATCCTGCTGGCCGCCATGCAGGCGGTTCCGCGCGAGCTGCACGAGTCGGCCGCGCTCGACGGCGCGGGCAAGCTGCGCAGGTTTTTCTCCATCACGCTGCCTAGCATCCGGCCGACCATGATCTTCGTGATCATCACGGCCACCATCGGCGGAATGCAGATCTTCACCGAGCCGAAGCTTTTCAACGCCAGCAGCTCGGTCCCCGGCGGACCCGACCGCCAATACCAGACAACCGTGCTGTATCTGTGGGATCTGGCGTTCAATCGCGGGGACTTCGGCCGGGCTTCGGCCGTGGCCTGGATGCTGTTCCTGATCATCATCCTCATCGGAGTCATCAACTTCCTGTTGTCCAGGAAGATCGCTTCCTCCGGCGAGAAGCGCGCCGGCCGCCGGCCAGCGCGTCGCGGCCGGAGAGCCGGCAAAACCGCCATACCGGCCAGCGGACAGGACATGGCAGAGGCCAGGAGGAGAAACCATGGTTACCCAGACCCTTAATAGGGCAGCCCCGCTGCCGCGACGCAAGCGGTCCCATAGCTTCACAACCGAAAGCCGGCCGGGATTCCTGGTCTACGGCATCCTGCTCGCGTTCTTCTTGGGCAGCACCTACCCGCTGTGGTATTCGATGGTCATCGGATCCTCGGATTCTGGGGTCTTCGCTTCGGCCAGGCCTCCGCTGCTGCCGGGCGGACACTTCTGGAGCAACGTGGCCGAGGTGTTCAACACCGTCGACTTCTGGGCGGCCCTGGGCAACAGCCTGGTGGTGTCCTCCGTGATCACGCTGTCGGTCGTGTCCTTCTCCACGCTGGCCGGGTACGCCTTCGCCAAGCTTCGTTTCCGCGGCCGCGAGGGCCTGCTGGTTTTCGTGATCGCGACCCTAGCGGTGCCCACCCAGCTGGGCATCATCCCGCTGTTCATGATGATGAAGGAATTCGGCTGGACCGGTTCGCTGGGAGCCATCATGATCCCGACCCTCGTCACAGCGTTCGGGGTGTTCTTCATGCGCCAGTATCTGGTGGACAACATCCCCGATGAACTGATCGAGGCCGCCCGCGTGGACGGCGCCAGCATGATCGGCACGTTCTGGCATGTGGGGGTTCCCGCCGCCCGCCCGGCCATGGCGATCCTGTCGCTATTCACCTTCATGACCGCATGGACCGACTACCTGTGGCCCATGCTGGTGGCCCCGCAGACCCCCACGCTGCAGGTGGCATTGAGCCAGCTGCAATCCGCCCGCTACGTCGACTACACCATTGTGATGGCCGGTGCGCTGATGGCCACCATTCCGCTGCTGGTGCTGTTCGTCGTGGCCGGCAAGCAACTCGTTTCCGGAATCATGACAGGAGCTGTCAAAGGCTAATGACTCGACATCTATCCCAATCATTCGCGTGGCCCGAGCACTTCATCTGGGGTTCGGCCACGGCGGCGGCACAGATCGAAGGCGCAGCGCATTCCCACGGAAAAGAGGATTCCATCTGGGACGCGTTCGCCCGCACTCCCGGGGCCATCGCTGGCGGGGACGACCTGCAGGTCGCGGTGGACCACTACCATCGCTACAGCGAAGACGTGGCCCTGATGCGCGAGCTGCATCTGGACTCCTATCGGTTCTCCACCAGCTGGGCCCGGATCGTGCCCGGAGGGCGGGCCGTCAACCAGCAGGGGCTGGACTTCTACTCGCGGCTGGTCGACGAGCTGCTGGAGCACGGCATCCTGCCCTGGCTGACGCTGTACCACTGGGACCTGCCGCAGGCACTGGAGGAACTCGGCGGCTGGGCCAACCGGGATACCGCGTTCCGATTCCTGGAGTATGCCGAGGTGGTCCATGCGAAGCTGGGGGACCGGGTCACCCACTGGACGACATTCAACGAGCCCTTGTGCTCATCGCTGATCGGCTACGCCGCTGGCGAGCACGCGCCGGGACGGCGGGAACCTGCCGCCGCGCTGGCCGCCGTGCACCACCAGCATCTGGCGCACGGGCTGGCCACTGCCCGGCTGCGCGAGCTGGGAGCAGAACACCTGGGCATCACCTTGAACCTGACCAACGCGGTGCCCGATGACCCCGCCGACCCGGTGGACCTTGAAGCCGCGCGCCGAATCGACGCCCTGTGGAACCGCATGTACCTGGACCCGATCTTGCGCGGCGGATACCCGGCAGACCTGTTGGAGGACGTCGGCGACCTCGGACTGAATGCGGTGATCAAGGACGCGGATGCGATGCTCATCGCGCAGCCCATCGATTTCCTCGGCGTCAACCACTACCATGACGACAATGTGTCCGGGCATCCGCTGGCCGCTGGCGAACCGGCGGCCCTGGTACCCACGGATTCGCCGAAATCCTCGCCGTTCGTCGGCAGCGAGCACGTCACCTTCCCCACCCGCCACCTTCCGCGCACGGCCATGGGCTGGGAGGTGAACCCGCAAGGGCTGCGCGTGCTGCTCAACCGGCTGCGGGACGACTATCCGAACTTGCCGCCGCTGTACATCACCGAAAACGGGGCGGCGTATGAGGACGCGGTCACCGCACAGGGCACGGTGGAGGACCCGGAGCGGGAGGAATACATTTTCAGCCATCTGGACGCGGTGGCCGGGGCCCTCTCCGACGGGGTGGACGTGCGGGGCTACTTTCTCTGGTCGCTGCTGGACAACTTCGAGTGGGCCTGGGGCTACAACAAGAGGTTTGGAATCATCCACGTGGACTACCGGACGCAGCAACGCACCATCAAGAACAGCGGCCGGGCCTACGCCAGGCTCATCGCCGCCAACCGTACAATGGCATGACGCCCGGACCCGGGGTGCGGCGATCAAACCGCGCCCCGGATCCCCAGCGTCCAGGATCGGCGAAAGCCCTTGAAGTAAAGAGAACAAGCATGTCCGAAGCACGCAAGCAGCAACCGACGCTGGAACTCGTTGCAGAGCGCGCCGGGGTCTCCCGCGCCACGGTGTCCCGCGTCGTCAATGGTTCGGAGAAGGTCAAACCGGAAGCGATGCGCGCGGTGGAACAGGCGATCCGAGAGCTGAACTACGTGCCCAACCGGGCGGCCCGCTCGCTGGCCCAAGGAAGAACCAATGCGATCGCGCTGGTGGTTCCGGAAAACACCGCAAAATTCTTCGCCGATCCGTATTTCGCAAAGGTGGTCCAGGGCGCCGCCCAGTATCTGGCTGATACCGAGTTCATGCTCTCGCTGCTGCTGTCCACCGAATCCGATCCCGGGAAAACCACACGCTATCTGCGCGGCGGCAATGTGGACGGCGCCCTGGTGCTGTCCCACCACTCCGCCGACCGTTCCTACGCGGATCTCGGCGGGCAGCTCCCGCTGGTGTTCGGCGGCCGAACCATGAGCACCGACCAGAACGAAATCTACGTGGTCGACATCGACAATATCGCCGCGGCGAAGCAGGCCACCAACGTGATCATCGATCGCGGACGCCGGCACATCGCCACCATAGCCGGACCGCAGGATATGGGAGCGAGCCTCGACCGCCTGACCGGGTTCACCCAAGCGCTGGCCGAGTCGGGACTCGAACCAGCGGCGGTGCTGGAAGGCGATTTCACCCCCGATAGCGGACACCACCTGATGAGCCAGCTGATCGAATCGGGTGCAGACATCGACGGGTTGTTCGTGGCCAGCGCCCAAATGGCTTTCGGCGCGCTGCAGGCGATGGCGGGCGCCGGGCTCAATATTCCGCAGGATGTCTCCGTGACCACGGTCGACGACGACGCTTTCGCACGCAACGCCGTCCCGCCGCTGACCACGATTGCCCAGCATCCGGAGCGCCAAGGGGCGGTCATGGCCGAGATACTGATCAAACGGATCAATGGCGAAAGTGTGCCCGAATGGAGCATCATGGACACCGAATTGATCCTGCGCGCTTCGCACTAGCACTCTCCAGGATGTCCTGCGTTCCGGCGGGAAGCCGGAACGCAGGTTAAAACAGAAATTCCCACTCTTTCGAGCGGGAATTTCACTTTGTGCGCCCAAAGGGATTCGAACCCCTGACCTTCTGTTCCGTAGACAGACGCTCTATCCAGCTGAGCTATGGGCGCATATTCATTTGTTTGCCGCCTTGACGACTTGAATAACAATACACGAGATTCCGCGGCGGCAAAAATCGAAAAGGCCAAAAGTGCCCGGTCTCACATTGAAGGGAAGTCCTGCCCGGCAAGTGCCTCGTCGGGCCCGGTTTCCAGCAGGCGCTGGTAGAGGTTGTGGTCTTGCCAGTGGCCCGCGATCTTCAAATAGCGCGGCGCCATGCCGATCTGCTCGAAGCCGCATTTTTGCAGCACCCTTTGCGATGCGTGATTGTGCAGCAGCGTGCTGGCTTCGATGCGGTGCAGGCCAAGGGCCGAGCCGGCGATCCGGCAGGTGGCGCGCACCGCGAAGGTCGCTAATCCCCGGCCGGCCAGCTTGGCATCCATCCAGTATCCGAGGTTGGCGCTTTGAAAGGGCCCCCGGACAACCCCGGTGAGGGTGAAGCGTCCGATGATCCGGCCCTCCTCGAAGAGCGCCGCCGGATAGGCGAGCCCGGCGGCGTGGCTACCGAGCCGGATTTCGAGATTCCTCCGCTGCCAGTCCGGCGTGAAGAATTCCTCGGTGCGCTCGGGTTCCCAGGGGGCCAGGTGTTCCCTGTTTCGACGATAGGCGGCGGCCAATTCCTCAGCGTCGCCCAGGTGAAGGAGGCGCAGTATCGCGCCGTGGCTTGAACTCACTGGAAATTGCATAACGCTCCTCGGGAAGCAAAAAAATTCCCACTCTTTCGAGTGGGAATTTCACTTTGTGCGCCCAAAGGGATTCGAACCCCTGACCTTCTGTTCCGTAGACAGACGCTCTATCCAGCTGAGCTATGGGCGCATATTTATTTGTTTTGCTCCGCCGTGGCGAACCTCGAATAACTATACAGGTGGTTGCGTGTACGTACAAATCGAGGGCGCGTATCGCCGGGAAGCGGCGGAAAACCGGTTTTATGAAGAACCGAAAAGGGTACCGGTCTACGTGACCTTCATCACATTAACGCGGGGTGTTGAATTGGCAAACCCCCGGAATTCCGGGGATCTGTACTAACTCAGTTTAGCCCACCTTGAATCGTGAGGTTTGAGTCACAGGGTTTGGGGAAGTGCCACCCCCTAGCCTTGTTTTATCGCTAGTTCAGCCCAATGGAGGGAATCGACAATGAGCACGAGCTCGGATCAGAACGTAATCGACGCAGCGCCCACTTCGCATGTGAAGCTGGCAGCCTGGGTCGAGGAAGTTGCCGCACTGACGAAGCCGGATCGTGTTTATTGGGTTGACGGATCAGCTGAAGAGAATGACCGCCTGTGCGCCGAGCTTGTTGAAGCCGGCACCCTGGTCAAGCTGACCGACCCGAACTTCCCCAACTCCTACGCCGCATTCTCCGATCCCAAGGACGTTGCCCGCGTAGAAGAGCGCACCTTCATCTGCTCCGAAAAGGAAGAAGATGCGGGCTTCACCAACAACTGGGAAGACCCGAAGATCATGAAGGAGCGTCTGAACGGCCTGTTCGACGGCTCCATGCGCGGCCGCACCATGTACGTGATTCCTTTCGTCATGGGCCCGCTGGATGCAGAGCAGCCAGCCTACGGTGTCGAGCTCACCGACTCCGCCTACGTTGTCACCTCCATGCGCATCATGGCCAAGATCGGCAATGAAGTCCTGCGCAAGATGGAAGCGGAGAACGCTTTCTTCGTTCCTGCACTGCACTCGATTGGTGCCCCGCTTGAGCCGGGACAGGAAGATGTCGCCTGGCCGTGCAACGAAGACAAGTGGATCGTGCACTTCCCTGAAGAGCGCGCCATCATGTCCTACGGCTCCGGCTACGGCGGAAATGCCCTGCTGGGCAAGAAATGCTACTCGCTGCGCATTGCCTCGGCCATGGCCCGCGACGAGGGCTGGCTTGCCGAGCACATGCTCATCCTGAAGCTGACCAGCCCGCAGAACAAGTCGTACCACATCGCGGCCGCCTTCCCGTCGGCCTGCGGCAAGACCAACCTAGCGCTGCTGGATCCGACCATCGACGGCTGGAAGACCGAGACCCTGGGCGATGACATCAACTGGATGCGCATCGGCAAGGACGGCGAGCTGCGCGGCGTGAACCCGGAATACGGCCTGTTCGGCGTGGCACCGGGCACCGGCTGGTCCACCAACCCGAACGCCATGCGCGCCATCACCAAGGGCAACTCCATCTTCACCAACGTCGCGCTGACCGACGAAGGCGGCGTGTGGTGGGAAGGCATGACCGACGAGGCTCCTGCGCACCTGACCGACTGGCTGGGCAACGACTGGACCCCGGAGTCCGGCACCAAGGCAGCGCACCCGAACTCCCGCTTCTGCACCCCGATCGACCAGGTCGACATGCTGTCGCAGGACTACTACTCGCCAAACGGCGTGAAGATCGACGCGATCCTGTTCGGCGGCCGCCGCAAGACCACCATCCCGCTGGTGACCGAGGCCCGCAGCTGGACCAACGGCATTTTCATGGGCTCGACACTGTCCTCGGAGACCACCGCGGCAGCTGCCGGCGCCGTGGGCCAGGTCCGCCGCGACCCGATGGCCATGCTGCCATTCATCGGCTACAACGCCGGCGACTACCTGAACCACTGGGACCAGATCTCGGGCAAGCTCAACCCAGAGCAGATGCCGAAGATCTTCCTGGTCAACTGGTTCCGCCGCACCCCTGAGGGCGGCTTCGCCTGGCCTGGCTTCGGCGACAACTCGCGTGTCCTGAAGTGGGCAGTCGAGCGCATCGAGGGCACCGCGGACGCCAAGGAAACCGCCATCGGCTACGTGCCAACCGGCGAAGCCCTGGACCTGACCGGTCTGGAAGGCTTCACCCCGGCCGACGTGGAAAGCGCCGTTGCGGTGAACACCGACGAGTGGCTGACCGAGGTCGAGAGCATCGAAGAGTGGTACGCCAAGTTCGGCGAGGCGCTGCCGGCTTCGCTGCGCGCCGAGCTGGACGGCCTGAAGGCCCGCCTGAGCGCCTAGGCATTACAAGAGGATCCCCGGCCACCCGCCATCCGCCCTTCGGGGCGGAGCACGGGTGCCGGGGATTTTTTGCGCCCGCCGGGATTCCTAACCCAGCTTCGGCTGGTGGAAGCGGTCCGCGGTGTAGACCAGGGCGCTGGCCGCGACGATGGCGCAGGCGAGCGCGGTGATCGAGAAGGCAATGGGAGAGTTATCGCCGCTCAGGCCGACCAGCGGGGTGGCCACCGCGCCGATGAAGAACTGCGCGCAGCCCAGCAGCGCGGAGCCGGATCCGGAAACCTCGCGGACCTCGGCCACGGCCAGCCCGGTGGTATTGCCCATGGTGAAGCCCACCGAGGTCACCATGACGAAGATGACCGCGCCCAGGGCCAGGCTGCGCACCCCCAGCTGGGCCATGACGGCCATGGCGATGCTGGAGGCCAGCAGGACGCTCAACGCGATGCTGATCGTGCGGCGCAGCGGTACGCGTGTGGCCAGCCGGGCCGAGACCAGACCGGCGGTCACCAGCCCCAGCGAATTGATGCCGAAGAAGACCGCATAGCCCTGCGGGCTCAGGCCCATCACGTTCTGGTACAAGAATGGCGAGGCGGAGATGTAGGCCATCATCGCGCCGAAGGCGAACGCGAACTGGATCATGTAGCCCACGAACCGGGGCTTGGACAGCGCGATGCGCAGCGGCGCCACGAAGCTTCCCGTCGAGCGCTGGTGCTGCGGGTGGGTTTCCCGGTAGATGCCGAAGGAGCCCGCCGCCATCAGCAGCGCAATCAGAGCGATGAACCACAGCACGGTGCGGAAACCGCCAAACTCGCCGAGCACCGAGCCGATCAACGGTGCCACAGCCGGTGCCACGCCGCCGAAGGTCATCAGCAGCGAGAAGATGCGGGCGGTCTGCACGCCCCGGGTGGTGTCAGCGACGATGGCCTTGGAAATCACCAGGCCTGCCGCGCCGCCCAGGCCCTGCAGGGCGCGGGCTATCGTCAGCGTCGTCAGCGTAGGCGCCACGGCTGCCACGATGGATGCGACGACAAACAGCGCGGTGCCCCAGCGCAGCGGCTTGGCCCGGCCCAGCCGGTCGGAGAGCGGCCCCCAGAAGATTTGGCCGAAGGCGATGCCCATCAGGAACGCGGTCAGCGTGAGCTGGATTCCCGAAGCGGACGTGGCGAATTCGCGGGTCATTGCCGGAAAAGACGGCAGGTACATGTCGGTGGCCAACGGGCCGGTGGTGCCCAGCAGGATCAGCAGGGCGAACAGCGGCGGCGTCAGGCGGGAACGTTCAGGGGCATTGGGCATGAGGCAATTCTATGGATCGCTGCAGGTGAACTGGGAAAGATGACCGCGCAATGCGCGGCGTATGAACCAAGGTCACAATCGGGGAACACTTTTCCCACGCCCGGGCGGGTGGGTGCAAAATCAACTAACTGTGAAAAGATGAAGTTATGGTTTTGGCACGATTGATCCTCGGGCTGTTGTGCTTGTCGCCGATGACCGGCTACGAGCTCAAGAAGCATTTTGACTCCTCTATTAACCACTTCTGGAATGCAGACAAGGCGCAGATCTACCGCACCCTGGCCCAGCTGGTGGACCAGGGGTACGCCACCGTGCGCACCGTCCCCCAGTCGAACTATCCGGACCGGCAGGAACACCACATCACCGAGGCCGGCCGGGAAGTGCTGAACCAGTGGCTTTCCAGCGGGGCCGCCCGCTCCCCGGAACGCGATCCGTTCATGGGGCAGGTCTTCTTCGCCGCGGAGCTGGAGCGCGAGGGCATCGAGCAGCTGCTGCTCGAACGCCGCCAAGCCACCCAATACGTGCTGGACGACTACCTTTCCCAGCGCGAGGGGATCGACATGCGTGCGGCAGCTGACCGCCGCAGCTTCCTCATGGCCGCCACCTTGGACCATGCAATCAGACAACAGGCCGCCGAGCTGGAGTGGCTTGACGCAGTATTGGAGCATTTGCCATGACCTCTGCCAACGACCAGGGAAAGAACCCTATGGCCGATCCGGCGCGGGACGCGACCGACTATCCCGAGGTGCATCCGGCGCGCCGAAAGCCCGAGGACAGCGCTCCGGTGCAGACCCTGGTCTTCCTGCACGGCGGCAACGTGGGCAACTGGAGCTGGGATCCGCAGGTGCTGGCCTTCGGGGACTTCAACATCCTCACCCTGCATCTGCCGGCGTTCGGCGCCCGGTTCGAGGAGAACTGGGAGGGCCTGGACTCCGCGGCGGACGATGTCGCAGCGCTGATCGCTGACGAGGTTTCCGAGGGCGGCGTCCACCTGGTCGGCATGTCCCTGGGCGGCGTCATCGCCCTGCACGTGGCGGCGCGCCACCCGGAGCTGGTCGAGTCGGTATTCGCCACCGGGGTGTCGATCGCACCGCTGGGCACCGCGGCCAAGGCGGTGCAGCGTATGCAGCTGAAGCTGATCGGCAGCGAGTGGTATTGGAAGTTCCAGGCTGGCGCCTACGGCATGGTGGACAACGAGCGCGAGCTGTTCGCCGAGCACGGGGTCAAGCTCAAGCCGGAGAACATGCGCGCGATCATGGGCGACCTCGATTCCGGCGGGCTGCCGGCGGACCTGTCGGCCTACACCGGTCCCGCCCTGGTGCTGGCCGGCGCCAGCGAGCCGAAGTTCGTCCAGCGCTCCTTCCCGGCCATCGCCGAGGCCCTGCCGCAGGCGGCCATCCGCGTGGTTCCCGGCATGCACCACCAGTGGAATATCGAGAACCCGCTGCTGTTCAACTCGGTGCTGCGCCGCTGGATCACCGGGCAGCAGCTGCACCAGGTGCTGCGTGAGCCGGTGGAGCCCAAGCTGCGCGGTGCATCGTTCAAGCGCACCTCCACCCTGGAGGAAATCGACCCGCAGGAAGCAGAAGCCGCCGCCGGCGCGGCGCAGGCCCCTGACGCCGGCGCGGCCGATAGCGGCCAGCCCGCCCCGGACTCCAAGGCCAGAGGCTTCGCCGACCGGCTTGATCCGCGCAAGCTGGACCCGCGCAAGCTCGACCTGAAGAGCGCGCTGTCCAAGAAGCCCCCGGTGGCCAAGCGGCCTTCCGAATCCGACGGCTCCGCCGAATAGTTTCCCGGCAGACAGAACAGCCCGGACTGGACCCCCATATGGCCAGTCCGGGCTGTTCCGGTCTAGTGGGCTGCGCGCCTTAGGCGGCGAGCCAAACGTCCGGTCCGAAGACCTCGTAGTGGATGTGCTCGGCCGGTATGCCGGCGGCCAGCGCCTGCGAGCGCACCGCGTGCATGAACGGCAGCGGGCCGCAGAGATAGACCTGGCTGTCGGCGGTCAGCGAATCGGTCAGGTCCATGTAGCCGGCCTTGGCGTCCAGGCCCTGGGGCAGCTCGCCGCGCTCGAACCAGGTGCTGATCTTGGCGTTGGGCAGCTGGCCCAGCGATTCGAGCATCTGCTCGCGCAGCGGCCAGGAAGCGAACTCCTGGTCGGCATGCAGCACGGTGATCTCGCGGGTGGAGCCCGCCGCGGCCAGGGTCTGCAGGGCCGCGGCGCTCGGGGTGCAGCCGATGCCGGCCGTGGCGATGACCAGCGGGGCGCCCTCGGTGTCGATGACCAGGTCGCCGTACGGGTTGGACAGCTCCACGACGTCCCCGACCTTTAGCGAGTTGTGCAGGACCGGGGTGAATTCGCCGTCCACGTCCAGCTTCACGGTGACGGTGCGGCGGGTCGTGGACTCGACGTCGTTGCTCAGGGTGAATTGGCGGACCTGGCGGATGCCGTCGGCCATCGGCATGCGCATGGAGACGAACTGGCCCGGCTTGGCGATGGTGGCGGCGGTGTCATCGGCCGGTTCGAAGCTGAAGCTGACCGAATCCGCGCCGGTCGCGGTGCGCTCGACGAGCTTCCAATTGCTGTAGATGGTGGCGTTGGCCTGCCGGGCGTAGAGGCCCTTCTCGATCTTGATCAGCGCCTGGGCCATCAGCCAGTACACCTCGGTCCAGGCTTCGGCGATTTCCGGGGTCAGCGCGTCGCCCAGGTCCTCGGCGATGGCTGCGAACAGGTGCTCGTACACGATGCCGTACTGCTCCTCGACGACACCCAGCGAGGTGTGCTTGTGGGCGATGCGGGACAGCATGGTCTCCGGGGTGGTTTCCGGGTTGTTGACCAGGTAGGTGGCGAAGACCGCGATGGATCCGGCCAGCGCCTGCTGCTGGGTGCCGTTCTTCTGGTTCGAGCGGGAGAACATGCCATCCAGCAATTCCGGTCGGGCGGCGAACATGCGCTGGTAGAACTTCGGGGTGATGCTCGAAATTCGTTCGGCAATGATCGGCAGGGTTGCTTCGATGACCGGGCGGGACTGGGTGGACAGCATGGTGTATCTCCTCGGAGAGTGTCTGGTTTATCTTGCATTTGAAATGCAAGATTTATGCTTTAAGTTCTACGCCACGTAGAAACGAATTGCAAGTTGAGCTGCGGCACATCCGGAAAATTCCGGTTTGACTAGTGGTTTTCTGGTGGGAAAGATTACGCGCTGCGTCGCACGGTGGGGAAAGGCAGCAGCGTGATGGCCGGGGAAGTCTCGCATATCTCCTGGATCGTCAGCGGATCCAGAGCCGCGTAGAAGGCCTCGCGGGCCGCGCGCAGGGCGCCGCGCAGGCGGCAGCCGCCGGCCAGCGGGCAGTTGCCGTTCGCGTCGTGGTCGGTGCAGTCAACGACGTCCTCGCGCTTGTCCAGGGTGCGCAGCAGGGCGCCGACCGAGGTCTGCAGGCCGGTCTGCGTGATTGAGGCGCCGCCGTTGCGGCCGCGCACCACGTCCAGCACGCCCAGCGTGCGCAGCTCCAGGACCGCCTTGGTGACGTGGTTGTAGGGCACCGAGACCAGGTCCGCGATCTCGCGGCTGGTCAGCTGGCCGGCTCCGGGCGCGCCCAGCACCATGACGGTCCGCAGGCAGACATCGGCAAAGGCGCTGAGTTTCATGTTCTCCAGTCTACGACGACGCCCTCCGGCCGGTCAGCGGTGCAGGTCACTGCTGGTCGGCCGGAGGGCGTGAAGTTGTTACGGGCTCGTTTTAGCGGGCGTTGGCCCAGACGGCCTCTGCGGCTTCGGCGGCAGGGTCCTCGAAGGTCCACTCGCCGCCCGGCTCGGCCGGCATCACGTAGGGCTGCACGATGGCCAGCGCGGCGCCGACCTTGTGCTCGGCCACCACGTGGATGGCGTCCTGGTCGTTCTCCTGGAGCAGCACGTCCGAGGCGATGGCGATGGCCTCGAAATGGGTGCCCTGCTGGTTGAGCACCTCCACCAGGTCCGCGGCCATGGCCTCGGTGTCGATGTCGGCTTCCGGATCCTCCGGGTCGTCCGTCGGCGGCACCGCGATCAGGCGCAGTTCGCCCTCGTCGGAGCCTTCCTGCGGCTCCAGGCCGATGGCGAAGGGCAGGAAGACGCCCTGCTCCTCCAGCTGCTCGCGGGCCACGCCCAGCGCGGTGCTCAGCACCTTGTTCAGCGCGTCCTTGACGCCTTCGTCCAGTGATTCGAAGTTCATGGCTGTCCCCTAGTCGGTTGGCTGTTCTTGGCGCACGATCGCCAGCACGGCGTCGCGGATCGGTTCGATGATTTCTGCGGTCGCGCCCTCGCCGTTGAACCGCAGGTACGGTTCGGTGTTCGACGGGCGCAGGTTGATCCACCAGCTGCCGTCGGCCGCGGCGATGGTGGTGCCGTCCATGGTGGAGATCTCCACCGGCTGGCCCTCGAAGTGGGCCACGACCCGGGCGGTGGCCCCGGCCTTGTCCTCCACCTCGGAGTTGATCTCCCCGGTGGCGACGTATGGCTCGTATTCGGCGCCCAGCTGGGACAGCGGCAAGTCCTGCCCGCCCAGCGCCGCCAGCACGTGCATGGCGGCCAGCATGCCGGTGTCGGCATTGTAGAAGTCGCGGAAGTAGTAATGGGCCGAGTGCTCGCCGCCGAAGACCGCTCCCTGCTCGGCCATCTCCGCCTTGATGAACGAGTGGCCCACACGGGTCATCACCGGGGTGCCGCCGGCGCGGGTGACGAATTCAGGCACTGCCTTGGAGGTGATCAGGTTGTGGATGACCACCGGGCGTGCCTCGCCGGCAGCCTGCACGCGGGCGATTTCGCGCACTGCCACCAGCGCGGTGATGGCCGACGGGGACAGCGGCAGGCCGCGCTCGTCGATGACGAAGCAGCGGTCGGCGTCGCCGTCGAAGGCCAGGCCCAGGTCCGCGCCGTGCTTGAGCACCGCCGCCTGCAGGTCCTTGAGGTTCTCCGGCTCCAGCGGGTTGGCCGGGTGGTTCGGGAAGGTGCCGTCCAGCTCGAAGTACAGCGGCACGATTTCCAGCGGCAGGCCGTCAAGCACCGCGTCGCCCAGCACCGCAGGGGTGGTCAGCCCGCCCATGCCATTGCCGGCGTCCACCACGATCTTCAGCGGGCGGATGGCGGACAGGTCGACCAGGCTGCGCAGGTAGCCGGAGTAGTCGGCCAGCACGTCGCGGCGGCTGACCGAGCCCTGCGGGGCGTCGGAGGAGACCGGCAGGCCCTCGTCGAGGTACTGCTGGGCCAGGTCACGGATGTCGTACAGGCCGGTGTCCGAAGAGATCGGCAGCGCGCCGGCCTTGGACATCTTGATGCCGTTGTACTGGGCCGGGTTGTGGCTCGCGGTGAAGACGACGCCGGCGGCGTCCAGCTGGCCGGAGGCGAAGTACAGCTCGTCGGTGGAGATCTGCCCCAGCATCACCACGTTGGCGCCGCGGTAGGTGGCGCCCCGGGCGAAGGCCGCGGAGAATTCGGCCGAGGAGGGGCGCATGTCGCCGCCCACCAGCACGGTGTCCCCGGTCAGGCCCAGGATGTCGACGAAGGCCGCGCCGATGGCCTCCACTGCTTCGGCGTTCAGCGACTGTCCGACGATGCCGCGCACGTCGTAAGCCTTGAAGCTCTGGCTCAGATCAATTTCTTCACTCACATCTTTCAGCCTACCGGCTGGAACGGCACGTTGGCCGGTGGATCACGCCGTGGACCATGGGAATTGCCTTACATTTCAGGCCCGTGCCGCACAGCGGATCCCCAGCGCGCGTGCGGTGCGGGCATTTCGTGGGTGGGAACTGAAATACTGGGGGCATGGATGCCTCACTGCACTCGGACCTGCTGTCC
The DNA here is from genome assembly GCF_046940185.1 of Arthrobacter sp. 'calajunan'. Classification (NCBI taxonomy): domain Bacteria; kingdom Bacillati; phylum Actinomycetota; class Actinomycetes; order Micrococcales; family Micrococcaceae; genus Arthrobacter; species Arthrobacter sp. 'calajunan'. The sequence goes on along the minus strand of NZ_JBKZDY010000013.1, from coordinate 31,007 downwards.
TCCGCCACGGCCAAGCTGCGCGCCCTGGTGCGCAACCCGGACGCGCAGTTCCACGACGGCCAGTTCGAAGCGATCAGCGCGCTGGTGGCCCAGCGCCGCCGCGCCCTGGTGGTGCAGCGCACCGGCTGGGGCAAGTCCGCGGTGTACTTCATCGCCTCTCTGCTGCTGCGCGAGCAGGGCTTCGGGCCGACGCTGATCGTCTCCCCGCTGCTGGCGCTGATGCGCGACCAGGTGGCCGCCGCCGAACGTGCAGGGGTGCGCGCCGCGGCGATCAACTCCGCGAACGTGCTTGAATGGCGCGAGATCCTGGAGAAGCTGCAACGCGACGAGATCGACGTGCTGCTGGTCTCCCCGGAACGGCTGAACAACCCGTCCTTCCGCGAACAGCAGCTGCCGATGCTGCTGGACCGACTGGGTCTGCTGGTGATCGACGAGGCGCACTGCATCTCCGACTGGGGCCACGACTTCCGCCCCGACTACCGCCGCATCCGCGATTTGATCAACAAGCTGCCTGCCGGGCTGCCGGTGCTGGCGACCACCGCGACGGCCAACTCCCGGGTGGTGGAGGACGTGGCCGAGCAGCTGGCCGGGGGCGCGGGGGAAGTTTTCACCCTGCGCGGCACGCTGGCCCGCGATTCGCTGCGCCTGGGGGTGCTGCGGCTGCCGTCCCCGCGCATGCAGCTGGCCTGGCTGCTGAGCCATATCGAGGATTTCACCGGTTCGGGCATCATCTACACGCTGACGGTCTCCGCCGCGGAGGACATCGCCCGGATGCTGCGCGAAGCCGGCCACCAGGTGGCCGCCTACACCGGGCGCACCGATCTGGAAGAGCGCGAACGCCTGGAAGCGGCATTGAAAAACAATGAGGTCAAGGCCCTGATCGCCACCAGCGCGCTGGGCATGGGCTTCGACAAGCCGGATCTGGGTTTCGTGATCCACATCGGTGCCCCCAGCTCTCCGGTGGCCTACTACCAGCAGGTCGGCCGCGCCGGCCGCGGCAGCATCAACGCCGACGTGCTGCTGCTCCCGGGGACCGACGACGCTGAGATCTGGGAGTACTTCGCCACCAGCTCCATGCCTGACCAGGTGCGCGCCACCGCGGTGCTGGAGGCGCTGGGCCAGGCCGACGGCGCGATGAGCGTCCCGGCGCTGGAGAGCGCGGTGAACTTGCGCCGTTCCCCGCTGGAACTGCTGCTGAAGGTGCTGGCCGTGGACGGCGCCGTGGAACGCGTGGCCGGCGGCTGGATGCGCACCGACCTGCCTTGGTCCTACGACGCTGACCGCTACAAGCGCGTGGCCGCCAGCCGCGTGCACGAACAGCGGCTGATGATCGACTACGAGAACACCCGCGGCTGCCGCATGGAGTTTTTGACCGCGTCGTTGGACGACCCGCGCTCCGCTGCCTGCGGACGCTGCGACAACTGCGCCGGCGCCTGGTACAACGACCACATTCCCGAAGAGTCCAAGGACAACGCGCAAAATGCCCTGGGACGCGCCGGGGTGAGCATTGAACCGCGCAAGCTCTATCCCTCTGGACTGAATCGGCTGGGGCACACGCTCAAGGGCAAGATTCCCGAGGACGAGCAGGTCTCGATCGGCCGGGCGCTGGCGCGCCTGACCGACCTTGGCTGGGGCAACCGGCTGCGCCAGCTCTTCGCTGATCCCGCCGACCACCCGATCGACAAGGCAATGTTCGAGGCCTGCATCAAGGTGCTCTCGGAATGGAACTGGGAACAGCGCCCGGTGGGCGTGGTGGCGATGCCGTCCTCCACCCGCCCGCAGCTGGTCACCTCGCTCGCGCAGCAGCTGGCCGCCGTGGGTCGGCTGAGGTACCTGGGACAGCTTGAATACCGGGGGAAACCGCCGCAGAACGGGCCGGGCGGCAACTCGGCCTTCCGTGTTGCGGCGGTGGCCGATGCCTTCGAGATCCCGGAACCGCTCGAGGCGCTGCTGGCCAATGCCCCGGGGCCGGTCATGCTGGTCGACGACCTGACCGATTCGCGGTGGTCCTTGGCCATGGCCGGAAGGGCCCTGCGCATCGCCGGGGCTCCCGGTGTTTTGCCTTTCACTTTGGGAATCGCTGGGTAAATGTTCAGTTAAACGAAGTACGCTGGATGTATGGAATTTCTCATCTGGCTCATCGTCATCATTGCCGTGATTGGCCTGGGCTACCTCGGGTTGCAGTCGCTTCGCAAGAAGAACTCCGCGGAAGTTGCCCAAGCGGTGACGCGTGAGGCCGCGCAGGCGGCTAACGCGAAACTGGACGATGCCTCGCGCAACGCCATCTACCGTAACCTCGCCAAGGGCGATGTCATGGGGGCGGTGCAGAATTACCGCGCGGTGACCGGCGATACGGTGAAGAACTGCGTTATTGCCGTGCGCAGCCTCGACAAGTACCCGCAGACCGCACCGGCCAAGGAGCTTCCGGTCAGCGAAGAGGACATCCAGGCGCTGCGCGAAAAGCTGGAAGCGCAGACCGCCATCGATGAGGGAACCCCGGCTTCCGAGCCCGCCCAGGCAGAGCAGCTCCCTGCGGCAGGCCCGGCGTCTTCCGAGGATTCCTGGGTCATCCCGCAGGAATGGCATGACCAGTTCGGCTCCGAATCCGAGCCAAGCGCCACCCACTTCAAGATGGCGTTCGAACTCGACGGCGAGCAGCGTGAATTCTCCAGCGAGCAGCTTCCGCCCAATGAATACGACCAGCTGTTTTCCATGCTGCGCGATTCGAACTTCGCCGGCGCCGCAAGTGTCCTGCACGGCTACACGGGGCTGCCGCTGGAAGACCTGGAACGCATGATCGCCTCCTCACCGATGTCCGGAGACAACATCCAGGGCAATGTGGCGGACTTCCGTTTCGAGGGCCAGGGACCCGACGGTCCGGTGCACTTCGACGCAGCGGACCTGCCGGAAGCCGAACGCGAGGCGCTCTTCAACGCCATCGCCGATAACGACCTGCAGAGCATGACCGACATCATCGCCCGCCACACCTCGCTGCCGGACGACATCGTGCAGAACATGCTGCGCACGTTCGTCAAGCGCCAGGACTAGGTGCCGGCGTCGCGCGACTGGGAGATCCATGAACGTTGGGGACACGCCGTTGTACCAGTGGAAATGACTTGTTAGTCTGGATTCCACATTTCGCCGCAACGAATTGTGGAAGGGGATCGACCATGTCAGACAAGAAGGCCGACAGGTCCCAGCCGGGCGAGACAATCGACGACGACGCACTGCGCAACGAGTTGCTCAATGCCGAAGCAGCCAAAAACCTCAAGCAGGCTGAAGACCAGGTCAAGGAGACGGCTCACGACGTTGAACGCAACCTCAAATAGATAGTGCTTTGCGAAAACCCCGGGTTTAGACCCGGGGTTTTCGCGTATCCGGAAGCGGCGACGCCACAAGCGCCCGGAATTATGAAACCGACGCGCGGAAAATTCCTCGAGAGTGTCCTTGTTCACTGTTTTCTTCAAGCAAATAAGGTTTAAACGCTCCTACCCAGAGCGTGCTCGTCGCTACCTAGTTTGTCTCTGCAAACTACCTAGTTTTAGCGATCTGGTCGATATTTCTTGCTTCGGGATGAAATGAGCGGTAATCTCAGAAGTGCGTTAAGCGGTTGACTGGACATTATGGGGATGCTTCTGGTCGCTGGAACATTTGGTTGGGGGACCGGGTGTTCACCGTGTAGGCCCCGCAGGATTCGTTAGGATTCTGCGGGGCCTGACCATTTAAGTTGGAGAATGCCGGAACCGGACGTGCGGATCGCCCTACCGCGGCGCCGGATAGTCTCGGGGAGGAAGCTTGTTAAAAGCAAAACCCCCTAGTCATCTAGGGGGTTTTTGGCGGACACGGGGGGATTTGAACCCCCGGTCGAGTTTAACCCCGACCCTTCATTAGCAGTGAAGTCCATTCGGCCGCTCTGGCACGTGTCCATCCGCTGTTTCCAGCAGAATTAAGCCTACCCGAAGATGGGCGCGTGTTCCAAAACGAGGGTTCTACCTGACCTGGCGCCATAAGAACTCGTAGCTGGTCGCCAGCATCTTGGCCGTGGATTCATTGTCTGTCGACCCTGCGTGGCCACCGCCGTCCGGCTCGTGATAACGCACGTTCTCGATGCCCAGATCCATCATCTTGGCCGCCATGACGCGTGCCTGCGACGGTCCCACCCGGTCATCCGAGGTCGTTGTCCAGATCAGCGACGCCGGATAGTCGTCGTGCGCGTGCGGCTGGTCCGAGAGCCGGTGGACGGGGGAGAAGGTGCGCAGGAATTTCCAGTCCTCCTCGACCTCGGGATCGCCGTACTCGGCAATCCAGGAATGCCCGGCGGCCAGCTGGGTGTAGCGCTGCATGTCCAGCAGCGGGACCCCGCAGGAGATCGCGCCGAACAGCCGCGGGTATCCGGAGATCATGTTGCCCATGAGCAGTCCGCCGTTGGACCGGCCGGTGGCCGCCAAATGCGCCCGCTGGGTGACTCCTCGGGCCACGAGATCCTCGGCGATGGCCGCGAAGTCCTCGTACGCGCGGTGGCGTTTCTCCCGCAGCGCCGCGCGGTGCCAGGCCGGGCCGTATTCCCCGCCGCCGCGGATGTTGGTCATGACATAGACCGGGCGGCGGCCGCTGGCGGTGCTGCGGCTGAGCCATCCGGCGCCCATGGCCGGTGCATAACCGGGAATCATGCTGTGCTGGAACCCACCGTATCCGTCCATGAGCACCGGGTTCTTCCCGTCCAGCGGCATCTGCTGGGCCGAGACCTGGAAATACGGAATCCTGGTTCCATCGGCCGACCGCGCGAAATGCTGCGTGACTTCGAATCCGGTGGCATCGAAGCGCTCGGGCGAGGTCTTGACGGCAGCCTGGCCGCCGCCCACGGTGCCGCGCAGCAGCGTGGTTGGCGTAATGAAACCGGTGATGGTCATCCAGTAGTCGTCCGGCCGTTCGCCATCCTCGTCATCCACCGCGGCCACCGAGACGCTGAGCATCGGGTCTTCCAGCGGAAGCGTGGACTGATCAAAATTTTTGATCAAGTCGATGACGCGGACTTCCGCGGCAACGTCCTTCAGGACCGTCAGCAGCACATAATTCGCAGTGAAGCTCAGCGACTGCAGCGAGGTGCTGGCATCCGGGGTGAACAGTAGCCGTTCCAGCGTGCCGTCCTCCAAGAACGACTCAAGCTTGGCCAGAGCCAGCGAGCCGGCGGGGATCAGCTGGCCTTGGTGCGTCCAGTCGGTCTGCGGGGCCAGCAGCAGCCACTCGCGGTGCAGGCTGACCTCGACATCGGTGGGCACCTCGATGATCCGGTGCTCTGAGCCGAGCATCACGCCGGTGCGCGAGTTGTAGAAGTCGATGGCATCCGTGGTGACGATCCGCTCGAATCCCGGGGTGGAGTCGAAGTAGCCGAAAGCTGCCACGTGCGCCAGATCCACCTCGTAGACGACCTCGGCGGCTTCGAGGTCCGCCCCGCGGGAAAGCCGCCGCAGGGTGCTGGCGTAGGTGGAGCGCGTCGTGTTCGCCTCGGTGGTGGCGGACCCGACCAGCAAGGTGTCCGCATCGATCCAGGAGACGTTGGTCTTGGCGACGGGCAGGTCGAAGCCGTCCTCCGGGAAGTCGAGGGCATCCAGGTCGAATTCGCGCACCCGCACCTGGTCGCCGCCGTCGGGACTGAGCCGGATCAGGGCACGGCGGTGCGGTTCGCCTTCGGCGGGACGCAGCAGCTGCGAGCCGGCGAAGTGCCACTCGCTGCCTTGCTGCTCGGCGTAGGCGTCGAGGTCCAGCAGGGTTTCCCATCGGGGCGAGTCCGTCAGGTAGGAATCCCAGGTGGTGCGGCGCCACAAGCCCAGGCGGTGCTCGGCGTCGCGCCAGAAGTTGTAGTAGTGGTTCCCGCGCTTGGTGACCATCGGGATGCGGTCCTGGGAATCAAGCACGGTCTTGATGCGCTGGACGGTGCCGTCGAACTCGGTGTCGTACAACTCGGCCTCGGTGCGTTCGGTTTGCCGTCGGACCCAGTTCAAGGCGGTTGCATCGTGGATTCCCTCGAGCCAGGTATAGGTATCGGGCAGATGGGCGGCGGTGGAAGCGCGGTCAGTCATGCTCACAGTCTAAGGCTCGGTGCGGAACGTGCGCCGGAGGGTAATACCCTAGGAGTGTGAGCACCTTGACGCAGAACCCCCGACCCGAGTTCAGCCTGGCCATCGTCGGAGCCGGGCCGCGCGGCACGAGCGTTGTCGAGCGCCTCGCCGCACTGGCCCAGAAGCTTCCCGATGCGGCGGCGCGTGTGCGCGTGACAGTTTTCGATCCGTACCGTCCGGGCTCGGGCCATGTCTGGAGCCCGAAGCAGTCGGACCACTTCCTGATGAACACTCCGGCCTCCTTCCCCACGGTGGCCCCGGAACGCCGGGGCAGCGAACCCGGGCTGAGCTTCCGCCAGTTCGTCGCCGCGCAGGGGGACGGCAAGCGGATGAGCGAAGCCCACGCTGCGCAGCTGCACGGCATCCAGGACGGCACCTATCCTGCCCGCGCGCTCTACGGCGAATACCTGGAGCACGTGTACGACACGAGTGCCGCGATCCTGGCCGCGCACCCCGGCTTCGAAATTTCCCATGTGCAGGCCGAGGTCGTGGCCGTGCGCCCCGAAGCGAACGGCTACCGCGTGGAATTCCGCCGCGGCCCGGAAGGGCAAGGCACAGCTGAAACGCTGGAAACCGACGGAGTGGTGCTCGCCCTGGGGCACCAGAGCGCGGAACTGAACCCGTGGCAGAAGCAGCTGCAGCGTTCGGCCGCCCAGTCCGGTGCCACCTACATGCCCCCAAACGTGCCAGCGGACCTGGACTACTCGCAGTTCGCCGAGGGCCAGCCCGCACTGGTCAGGGGACTGGGGCTGAACTTCTTCGACGGCATGGCGGAGCTGACCGCCGGCCGCGGAGGCATCTTCCGGGAAGTCGGCGACGAGCCCGGCTCCCGGTTCGAGTACGTGGCCTCCGGGCGTGAACCGCAGCTGGTAGTCGCCTCGCGCCGCGGAACGCCGTACTGGGGCAAGCCTGTGGTGGACCAGTTCATCCCGGACGAGATCAGCCTGCACCATTTCGACGCGGAAGAGCTCATCGGCAGGCTGGCCGAGGCGCGCGCCGGGAACCCAGAGGCGGCGCTGGTCTTCTCCCGGCATATCTGGCCGAGCCTGCACCGCGACATCCTGCTGGCCTACTACCGCCAGTGCGCCGTGAACTGCGACGGCCGCTGGGAGATTCCGGCCGCCGAATTCATCCGGTCGCTCGAGGCGATCCTGGACGCTGAGCACCACGAAGGCAGCCAGGTCTGGCTGGGCAAGCTGCGCGAATTCATCGCCGGCTTCCCGGAGCTCGAATGGCTGGACGTGCCGGCCCTGGCCCGCCCCTTCGACGAGGTGGGCTTCGGCTCCAGCGAGGAGTACCAGCAGGCGGTACGCGACTACATGCAGGAGAACGCGCGGCGCAGCGCCGCCGGACTGGAAGATCCGCTCTCCCGCGCCATCATGACCATGAACCTGGGGCGCATGGTCATCAAGGACCTGGTCGCCAATGGGATCCTGGACGAGCAGTCACGCATCGAGGAAGTGCAGGCGCACTTCGAGCCGCTGGTCGAAGGACTGTCCTCCGGACCGCCGCTGCAGCGCATCGAGCAGCTGCTCGCGCTGTCGCGCGCCGGACTGGTGACCTTCGTCGGGCCGGATCCGGAATTCGGTTTCGACGAGGTCAACGGCCAGTTCACCGCCTCGTCGCCCTGGGTAGATTCGGAAGTGCACACCGCCCGGACGCTGTGCGAGGCCATGATGCCCGCCAACCGCGTCTTGCAGAACGACACCCCGCTGATCACCCAGCTGCTGTCCGAGCATGTGGCCCGGGTGCACACCTGGAACAACGCCGAAGGCGGGGTGCTGCCGGGCAGCGGCTTCGACGTGGTGGGACAGCCCTACCGGCTGGTCAACAGCGAGGGGATGGCGCACCGGGGGATTTTCGTGCTGGGCTTGCAGCTGTCCTCGGTGCAGTGGGGCACTGCCATCGCAGCCCAGGCCGGGAGCATCGAGAACCCCGCGGCCAGAACCTTGCAGGACGCGCAGTATGTGGTCAACGAGGTCGCCCGGCTCGTGGGGCTTCCCTACAACGAGCTGCAGCTGGAGCACGGCGCACCCGCTTATGAGATGCAGCCGTAGGTTCCAAGGAGTTCCCGTGGAATGAAAAACCTCCGGAACTCGGGGAACCGAGAACCGGAGGTTTCTACTCACGCGGATGGTATGGGATTTGAACCCATGAGACGGGGTTGCCGCCTACTGGTTTTCAAGACCAGCTCCTTCGGCCGCTCGGACAACCATCCAACCCGAAAAATTATACGGCATGAATAGCTAGGGACAGGAATTGGCAACGATGAACGACGTTATGAACGCCTATATTTACCGCGAAGCCGGCGGCCCGGAAGTGATCGAAGCGCAGCAGCGCGAAGTGCCTGTGGCGGGGCCGGGGGAGGTGCTGATCAAGACCGCGGCCTTCGGGCTCAACCGGGCCGATGTCCAACAGCGCCGCGGCGTGTATCCGCCGCCGCCCGGCGCGAGCGACATCCCCGGACTGGAAGTGTCAGGAACCGTTGCGGCACTGGGTGAGGGCGTCACCGGGTGGAACCTCGGGGACCGGGTGGCCGCACTGTTGGCCGGCGGCGGCTACGCCCAATACGTCAACGTCGCCCAGGAACTGCTGATCCGCATCCCCGACGGCATGTCCTTCACCGACGCGGCCGCGCTGCCCGAGGTGGCCGCCACCGTGGTGTCCAACCTGTTCCTGGAAGGCGGGCTGCGCCAGGGGCAGAGCCTGCTGGTCCACGGCGGCGCCGGAGGCATCGGTTCCATGGCGATCCAGCTGGCCAAGGCCGCCGGGGCTACCGTCTACGTGACCGCGTCCTCGGCCGACAAGCTGGAGTACTGCGCGCGGCTGGGCGCGGATGCGGGGATCAACTACAAGGACGAGGACATCCTGGAACGCGTCAAGGAACTGACCGGCGGCCGCGGGGTGGATCTGATCCTGGACGTGGTCGGCGCCAAGTACCTGCAGTTGAACCTCAAGGCGCTCGCCGTCGGAGGCCGGCTGGTAGTCATCGGACTGCAGCAGGGTGCCAAGGCGGAGTTGAACCTGGGACTGCTGCTGGCCAAGCGCGCCAGGATCATCGGCACCACGCTGCGGGCCAGGCCGCTGTCCGAGAAGTCGGAGATCATCCAGGAGACAGTGCAGCGCGTGATGCCCCTGCTGTCGGAGGGCAAGCTGGAGCTGAACGTCGGCAAGTCCTTTGAATTTTCCGAACTGGCCAGGGCCCATGAATATTTCGACTCCGGCGTGCATACCGGAAAAATTGTCATCGAAGTTTGATTTGTCCCCATCGGGTGGGCGTAGAGTGACAGGCATATCCCCAACATCGTGACCTGCGGCATAGCCGCGGGTCACGTGCATCACTTGTCCCCCTACGAGGAGGTTGCTCCGAGTGAGTACCCAGAACACCCTGCCCCCAGCCGGCGTGGATCCGGATGTGGCCGAACAGGAAGAGAAGCGCTGGACCCCGCTGCGCATCGCGGTGTGGATCGCCATTGCGCTGGTCGGCGGCATCGCCTGGTCCATGCTGGCTTTCTCCCGCGGCGAGACCATCAACGCCATCTGGTTCGTCTTCGCCGCGGTGGCGACCTATCTGATCGCCTACCGCTTCTACTCGAAGTTCATCGAGCGCAAGATCGCCAAGCCCAACGACTTCCGCGCGACCCCGGCCGAAAGCATCAACAACGGCCGTGACTACGTGCCCACCGACCGGCGTGTGCTCTTCGGCCACCACTTTGCCGCCATCGCCGGCGCAGGCCCGCTGGTCGGGCCGATCCTGGCAGCCCAGATGGGCTACCTGCCGGGCACCATCTGGATCATCGTCGGCGTAGTGCTGGCCGGAGCAGTCCAGGACTACCTGGTCATGTTCTTCTCCATGCGCCGCGGCGGCCGTTCGCTGGGCCAGATGGCCCGCGAGGAGCTCGGCCTGATCGGCGGCACCGCCGCGCTGATCGCCACCTTGGCGATCATGATCATCATTACCGCCATCCTGGCGCTCGTGGTGGTCAATGCCCTGGGCGAATCCGCATGGGGCGTCTACTCGGTCGGGCTGACCATCCCGATCGCGCTGTTCATGGGCATCTACCTGCGCTTCATCCGCCCGGGCAAGGTGCTGGAAGTGTCGATCATCGGCTTCGCGCTGCTGATGTTCGCCATCATCTCCGGACGCTGGATCGCCGAGTCGCCGTGGGGCGCCGAGCTCTTCCACCTGGACCGCACCACCATCGCCTGGGCCATCATCATCTACGGCTTCATCGCCGCGGTGCTGCCGGTCTGGCTGCTGCTGGCTCCGCGCGACTACCTGTCGACGTTCATGAAGATCGGCGTGATCCTGCTGCTGGCCGTGGCGATCCTGGTGGTCCAGCCGCAGATCAGCGTCCCGGCCGTGTCCGAGTTCGCCTCGCGCAACGACGGACCGGTGGTGGCAGGGCACCTGTTCCCGTTCCTGTTCGTGACGATCGCCTGCGGCGCGCTGTCCGGCTTCCACGCGCTGATCTCCTCGGGCACCACCCCGAAGCTTGTCGAGAAGGAGAAGCAGACCCGTTTCCTTGGCTACGGCGGCATGCTGATGGAATCCATGGTGGCCATCATGGCGCTGGTCGCGGCGATCTCCATCGACCGCGGCGTGTACTTCGCGATGAACGCGTCCTCGGCCGCCACCGGCGGCACCGTGGAAACCGCGGTGGCCTTCGTGAACTCGCTGGGGCTGGCCGGGGTGAACCTGGAACCGGGCACGCTGAACGAGCTGGCGAACAACGTCGGCGAGAACAGCGTGGTTTCGCGCACCGGCGGCGCACCGACGCTCGCCGTGGGCATCGCCCACATCATGCACCAATGGTTCGGCGGCACCGCGATGATGGGCTTCTGGTACCACTTCGCGATCATGTTCGAGGCGCTGTTCATCCTGACCGCCGTCGACGCCGGCACCCGCGTGGCACGCTTCATGCTGCAGGACACCATCGGCAACTTCCTCCCGAAGTTCAAGGACAACTCGTGGCGTCCGGGCGTCTGGGTGTGTACCGCCATCATGGTGGCTGGCTGGGGATACATCCTGATCCTCGGCGTGACAGACCCCTTAGGCGGCATCAACACGTTCTTCCCGCTGTTCGGCATCTCCAACCAGTTGCTTGCGGCCATTGCGCTGGCGGTTGTCATGGCCATCATGGCCAAGCGCAACCAGTTCAAGTACCTGTGGGTGGTGGTGCTGCCGCTGGCCTTCGCCGTGGTGGTCACGTTCGTCGCCAGCTGGCAGAAGATCTTCTCCCCGGATGTGAAGGTCGGCTACTTCGCCAACCACTTCGCATACAAGGACGCGTTGGCCGCCGGCGAGACCTCGCTGGGCTCAGCCAAGACCGTCGAAGCCATGGAAGCTGTGGTCCGCAATACCGGTGTCCAGGGCTGGCTGTCCGTGGTCTTCCTGATCCTGACCGCCGTGGTCATCACCTCGGCCATCGTCGCCACGGTGAAGGCAAAGATCAATGGCGGAGGCGAGGACACCGAGGATCCGGTGGTCGAATCCAGGATGTACGCTCCGTCGGGGCTGATTTCCAGCCCTGCCGAGAAGGAGCTGGCGGCGGCCTGGAAGCAGGTTCCCCCGGAGCACCGGATCCACCGGGGCGGGCACTAGCGATGGCCGGCCTGCGTGAACGCCTGGGCCAGGCGAAGCGGTTTGTCGACGGGGTGCTGGGAGCCGACAAGTACCAGCACTACCTTGAACACCATGCGCGGACCCATCCGGGGCAGACCCCGATGACCGAGCGGGCGTTCTGGAAGGACTACTCCGACTGGCAGGACAAGAACCCGCAGGGGCGCTGCTGCTGACGTCGCGCAACCCCCGGCAAGGACGGGCAACCACAAGGTGGTTGCCCGTCCTTCCGTTGGGGGCCGACTGTGACATTTCGATATACAGCAAGGCGATACCGACCGGTAGGCTTGATACTGACTTGAAACGACAAACTGCAAAGTAGAGCGATGGCATTCTTCTCACGTTTGCGTGCACAGCGTGCGGCAAACCGCGAATTGGGCGAGGGCGTGTGGCGCCGTGCCCACGATCGCTTCACCCGATCCCTGGATCGCATATTCCAGGTGCTCGAAGGCATCAACGACGTCGAGGTCTACAACCAGCTGGTGAAGCCGGCTAACGAGATGGCCGATCTGCTACCGGTGGTGCGCCAGCTGTGCACCGATGCCCAGCGGATCACTCCCAGCGAGGATGAGGTGATTCCGCAGGCCACCGCCAGCGTGCACCGCTCGCTGACCAAGTCTGCCAACGACCTGGCGACCACCGCCCAGGTGATCGCCATGATGCGCATGCAGGCTGAAGCCGGTTCGCCGATCAATGTCCTGTCTGTTGTGCACCGCGCCCAGATCGTGAAAGAGGACGTCAACCGGGCCGCACAGCTTTTGGAAACGCTCAAGTAAAGCTACCTTACGATGTTCCTGAAAATCCCTGCGGCCAGGGCTGGGGATGCACTAGATTAAGTGCATGACCCAAACTGTTCCAGAACTGAAATTCCACGACGGAAACACCATCGACCAGCTCGGCTACGGCGTATGGCAGGTGCCTGACGCCGAGGCTGAAATCGTGGTCGGCAAGGCCATCGATGCGGGCTACCGCCACATCGACACCGCCAAGATCTACGGCAACGAAGAAGGCGTCGGCCGCGCCATTGCCGCATCCAGCGTCCCGCGCGAAGAACTGTTCATCACCACCAAGGTGTGGAACGCCGACCAGGGCTACGAGAACACCCTGGCCGCCGCCGACGCGTCGCTGCAGCGTCTGGGCTTGGACTACGTCGACTTGTACCTGATCCACTGGCTGCAGCCCAAGCGCGGCACCTACGTGGACACCTGGAAGGCCTTGATCCAGCTGCAGAAGGACGGCAAGGCCAAGTCCATCGGCGTCTGCAACTTCACCATCGAGGCGCTGGAAGAGCTCTACGCCGAGACCGGCGTGCGCCCGGTAATCAACCAGGTGGAAACCCACCCGTACTTCCCGCAGTCCGAACTGCGCGCCTACGAGGCGCAGCACGGCATCCTGCACGAGTCCTGGTCCCCGTTGGGCCAGGGCGGCGACCTCCTGACCGACCCGGTTCTGGTGAAGATCGCCGAAAAGCACAAGGCCTCCGTGGCGCAGGTGGTCATCGCCTGGCACCTGGCCCTGGGCAACGTCGTCATCCCGAAGTCCGTGACCGATGCGCGCATCATCGAGAACTTCGCCTCGCTGCAGCTCACCCTGGATGACGAGGACCTGGCCGCGATTAACGGCCTGGACCGGGGAGCCGAAGGCCGTATCGCCGCCGACCCGGCCACCGCAGATTTCGCCTAGCACCCACTGCGGATGCGAAAAGGTCCTTGGTTTCAGCTGAAACCAAGGACCTTTTCTCCACATGGAGCCCCCTGCCGGATTTGAACCGGCGACCTGCTTGCTACGTGTTTTGCACTGCTCGCTGCATTTGCCCATCTAGTTGTCGTGCAGGGGCAGATATATGGCACTTTCGTAAAAACGCGGCTACGAAGGGTGCCTTTGTGACACGAATTAGTGAATTCGCGGACGAGGTGAAGGAACGCTGTTTGCGCTCCTACCGATCATGCGGGAGTGAGCATTTCAATTCTTCGGTGTAGACCCTTGGTGGCTTCATTGAAGAGTGGATGCCACCATCCCTCGTCCTGCGCCTGATGGGTTACCAATGGAATCGCGCTGGCAAGAGCATCGAGAACTATGCGCACTTGCCGGGACGCGGCTGCGGATCTGAGTCCCCAACTCATTGCTTCTGCCAATAGATGGTCTGCCGTTAAGTCGTCCAAGAATGCTTCGCCGCCAATGCGCAGTGAAAGCTCGCGGTCAAGGTCAGGCCAGACGGCAGTTGGCACAACATCATATGCTGGTGCGAGGCTGACGCCGTTTCTTTGGAGCAGTAGCGAAATATTTCGTGCGTGCATGTCGCAATTTCCGATGGCCATGTTGCATGCGAGCATTTTCAGCAGTTTGATGATTTCCGGAAGTGGTTTCGATGCGTGTGTTTTGAGTGCTTCTGCGACCTGAACAAGGTTTGGCGACCCGTGGGCAACTTGCTGATATTTGGCGGTAATGCCCAGCACTTGGCAAAAGTCTTCCTGGTGGATTCTTCTGACCACCCCGGTGTCAGGAGCAACTTCCCGATCGTATCTTCGAACCAAGATCGCCTTACGGCCTTGGATGTCCAGAACTTCTGCTTCCGCCGCTTCGACGCCGTTGGCGATAAGTTGCGTATGGTTCAGCAGTTTGAGCGCGAAAGTCTCCAGCTGGGCAATGCCGGGCCAGAGTTCTGATCCGTCTTCCTTTAGCCTGGCTGGCTTCAATATGTGTGTTGAAGGGCGGCCGTCAATCGGTACCCCGATTCTGTCGCCGTCCTTGACCACCAACAACTTGCCTTGCACGCCACCCAGACTGACGCGGACTCGTCGATCAATTGAAGTCCCCAACGGTGCTGTCGGGAGCTCGGCTAGATCGATGGGCAGTTCGTCAGGAGTCCGCCACAATACGTCTTGGCCGCTGAGCTGCGAATCGCTGGAATCGAGTACTTGTGTGGCACCCGCGCATTCCCTGCCATAGGCCCGCAACATTCCGTAGATATCTCCGGGAGCTACGCGTGCGCTATTAGCCAGACTGGTCCTAATCGGATCTTCAGGTAGCAATCCGGCCAAGAAGATGTCGGTGGCTACCGTCGGATATGGCTCTTGGCGCACTGGAAGGCGGACAGATAGCAATGGATGCAACGGGCCGTACTGGTCAACTGCGGACTAAAGATATTGCAGCGCCGCACCGCACATTTCGTCCGGAAGGAGATTAGCCACGTGTACTCCGTTGAGGTGGACCATCAGCATTTCCGTCATGGCTGCTGTCGTTTCACTCGCGATGCGGCAAGACCCGCGGTGCGAGTCAGGAGTTCATTTTTCAGTACGCGTGTTTCACGAAGTTCTCGTGGCGCTGCCAGTAGTTCGAGGCCCAATGCGTCGAGTACTTCTCCTAAGATCGCCAGCGTTCCGAACTTTCCATTTTCCATGGAGCTGATCTGCTTCCGTGAAATGCCCAACTGCTCGGAGAGCTCTTCCTGGGAATAGCCCAGTTCTATTCTCCGGTGTCGAATGGACTGTGCCAGCAGTTTGTCGTTTTGCGGCATCGCCTACGAACCTCCAGTAATGTGGTCAGTATTGCCGCGTTAGCACGAATCCATGCTAATGCCCCTTTATTTGACCCAATAACAGTATTTGCATCTAATGTGCCAGACATGGGGACAATAATCGGATTCTGGTCGAGTGAGCATGGGTGTGCTGGTAGGGATTGTTATGCGGACTTGCTCCGCGAACTTCCGGTTGCCGCAGCTACTCAAGGGCGATGTCGGTGCACTATCCCGGAGACTGATGGGGGAGAGATGCTAGATCGCGATTCAAGTCCCACTTGATGTGGAAGTCAGCTCATTGATTTGCGGCGAAAGGGCGAAATCGGCAATTAGGCGATATGCGAAAAACCCCGGGACTGTGCTCGCACAATCCCGAGGTCTTCTTCCCATCGAGCCCCCTGCCGGATTTGAACCGGCGACCTGCTCTTTACGAGGGAGCTGCTCTACCCCTGAGCTAAGGAGGCCTGCGCCTGCAAGCAGGCACTGTGTAACTTTATCCAAGTAGAACTAGCAACGTCAAAACGACGGGCGAATTCGCGCTGCCAATTAGCAGACGGTGCCCGCTTCGGGGACCTTGCCGTCAATCAGGTAGCCGTCCACGGCGTCGGTGATGCACTGGTTGGAGCGTCCGTACGCGGTGTGGCCGTGGCCCTCGTAGGTCAGCAAGGTGGCGTTCTGAAGCTGTTCGGCCAGCGACTGCGACCAGGCGTAGGGAGTGGCCGGGTCGCCGGTGGTGCCGACCACCAGGATCTGATTGGACCCCGGAGCGTCCAGCGACTCGGGCTGGCCGGTGGCCTTGTAGCTCCACTTGTCACAGGTGAGCTCGCCGTAGGCCAAGTACTTGCCGATCGTCGGGGAGGCCTCTTCCAGCGCCTTGGCGTCAGCCTCCATGGCCTGCTCGCTCGCGTCCATCGGGCGGTCCAGGCAGTTGACCGCGGTGAACGCATCGGTCGAGTTGGATCCGTAGCTGCCGTCTTCCTGGCGGTCGGCGGACAGGTCGGAGAAGTACAGGATCTGGTCCACGTCGCCCTGCATGGCCGCGGCCATGCCCTGGGTCAGGTACGGCCAGTTCATGTCGTCGTACAGCGGGATGATGAAGCCGTTGATGAAGTCGATGATCGGCACGGTGCGCCCGTCCGAGGACTCCAGCGGCTGCTGTTCGATGCGCGCGAAGAAGTCCTGCAGCTGGGTTTTGGCCTCGTCGAGATTTCCGGTGAACGGGCAGTTCTCGCCTTCAAGGCAGTTCTGCAGCCACGCGTCGATCTCGCCTTCGAAGCCCTGGGCCTGGGCCAGGGTCAGTTGCTGCGCTGTGGCCAGCGGGTCCATGGCGCCGTCCAGCACGAACCGGCCGACCTTCTGCGGGAAGAGATCGGCGTAGGTGGAGCCGAGGAAGGTGCCATAGGAGTAGCCCAGGTAGTCAAGCTGGGTGTCGCCGAGCACGGCGCGGATGATGTCCATGTCCTTGGCCGCGGAGACGGTGTCCACATGTCCGAGCAGGTCTCCGGTGTTTTCCGCGCAGTCCTTGGCGTAGTCCTCGGTATCGGCCTCGACCTCGTCGCGGTCCGCCGGATCCCAGGCCTTGAGGTTCTCCTGGCGGCTAGCGTCGATTTCCTTGTCGGTTTGGCAGGTCACCGGGGTGCTCTGCCCTACGCCGCGGGGATCGAAGCCGATGATGTTGTAGGCGCGCTGCAGGTCGTTGCTGAGCATCAGCTGGACCGATTCGGCGACCATGTCCAGCCCCGAGCCGCCGGGGCCTCCGGGGTTGACCAGCAGGTTGCCCTGCGCGCCGTCGACGGCGCGGCGGTTCAGCGCCAGCGTGATGCTGTCCTTTTCCGGTGCCGCGTAGTCCAGCGGGACCTCGATGTCAGCGCATTCGATGGTGCTGCCGCACTTTTCCCAATCAACCTGCTGGGTGTAGTACTGCTGAAGTGCAGGGACCTCGGTCTTCGTGGCGTCGGCTGCGTTGCCCGCGCCGTCCTCGCCGGAGGTCGGCGCACAGGCGGTCAATCCCAGGGCGAGCGCGGCGGCCGTGGCGGACAGGCGGTACAGGTTGCGTCGTGCGGACAAGATGGTGGTCTCCTTGGGGGTGGATGCGCAGTCCGGGTGGGGGAATCCGGGAAGCTAGCGGCGGCCGGGGTTCTGCAGCAGCCGGGCCATGAGGGCCTCGAGCGCCATGAGCTGGTTGACGTTGGCGGCGATGCGCCGGCGGGTTTCATCGATCGCGTCGATCTGCGACAGGGTCTTTTCGCGGCTCTGGTGGGCGGCGAAGGCGTTGAGCTTCTCGCGCAGGTGCTCGTTGACCAGCTCGACCTGGGTGTGCAGCTGCAGGCTGAGCACGTCGCGGAAGAAAGTGGTCAGGTCCGTCAGGGTGCGGTCGATGGCGTCGAAGCTGGCGCGCCGGGCGAAGCGCTTGGCGTTCTCTTCCAGCTCGCGGAACTGCCCGCGCAGCCCGGCGGGGATGTTCTCCTCCTCGCCCAGGCCGTTGGCCTTGCGCAGCTCGGCGACCTTGTGCTGCAGGTCGGCGCCGGTGATGTGCTCGGCGCGCTCGGCCGACAGCTTCGAGATCTCCGCGGCGGCCTCCATGGCCTGCGGCAGGGTGGTCACGCGCAAAGGCAGGGTGACGACCTTCTCGCGCTGGATGCGGGTCTGTTCGTCGCGGGCCAGCAGGCGGGCCACGCCGATGTGCGACTGCGAGGCGCGGGCGGCGAAGCGCGCCAGTTCCAGGTCCAGTCCGTCGCGGCGGACCAGCAGCTGGGCGACCTCTTCGGTGGAGGGGATGGACAGGTTCACTGCGCGGCAGCGCGAGCGGATGGTGACCAGCACGTCGGCCGGGGACGGCGCGCACAGGATCCAGATCATGTTCGCCGGTGGTTCCTCGATGGCCTTGAGCATCACGTTGCCGCTGCGCTCAGACATGCGGTCGGCGTCTTCGATGATGATGATGCGCCAGCGGGCCTGGGAAGCCTTGTCCTGGGCCTGGGTGATGATCTCCCGCACGTCCCTGACCTGGTACTCGAACTTCTCGGTCGAGATGAAGGTGACATCCGGGTGCTTGCCGGCAACGACGCTGACGCAGGTGGGGCAGGCGCCGCAGCCGGCGGGGGATTGGGTGCACTGCAGCGCCGCGGCGAAGGCGCGTGCGGCGGTGGTGCGCCCGGAACCCGGGGGACCGGTGAACAGCCATGCGTGGGTGGGGTCGCCCTGGTCGACCTGCTCGGTCAGCGTGGTGATGACACGCTGCTGGCCTGCCAGGTCCGCGAAGACCGGGCGGATCACAGCAGGTCCTCCAGATGCGCGGTGATCTGCGCCTGCAGCTGCTCGATGCCCTGGTTGGCGTCGAGCACCAGGTAGCGTTCCGGAGCCTTGGCGGCCAGGTCCGCGAAGGCGGTGCGGATGCGGTTGTGGAAGGCATCCGGCTCGGATTCCAGCCGGTCCGATTCCTCGACGCCGCCGGTGCCGGCGATGCGCCGGGAACGGCCGTCGGCCGCGGAGATGTCCAGCAGGATGGTGGCGTCCGGGGCCAGGCCGCCGGTGGCGAAATTGTTGATGGAGGCGACAGCCTCCACGCCGAGCTCGCGCCCCACGCCCTGGTAGGCCAGGGAGGAATCGACAAAACGGTCGCAGACCACGTGGGTGCCGGCTTCCAGCGCCGGGATGATGACCTGCTGGACGTGGGCCGCGCGGGCCGCGGCGTACATCAGGGCCTCGGTTCGGGCGTCGATCTCTCCGTGCCCGTGCTCCAGCACCAGGGCGCGCAGCTCCTCGCTGATCTGCGTGCCGCCCGGTTCGCGGGTGGTCAGCACGGTGGCGTTGCGCTCCCGCAGCCACTGGCTGGTGCGCTGGACCTGGGTGGACTTGCCGGCGCCGTCGCCGCCTTCAAAGACAATGAACAGGCCGCGGGCAGGGGCGGACGAATCGATACTCACCCCACTAGCCTAACGAACCTGCCTGTGGATCCCGTGCGATGAAATGAAGTGAAACGCTTCGGGACGCAGACAAACGCCAGGCGTAATCTGGTGGATATGACCAACCCCGCAGAATCCGCCGCCCCTGTTGCCTCTTGGGATCCCAAGACCTTGATCGTTGCCGGGGGACGTCCGGCCCATGGGCTGGACGCTCCGGTCAACCACCCGGTGACCTTCACCTCCACCTACCACTCGCAGGGGATCGCCGCTGCAGGCGAAAAGGTCTACGCGCGGTTCTCGAACCCCACCTGGGATCCCTTCGAGCAGGTGCTCGGCGCGCTGGAGCGCTCCGAGCTGCCGGCGCTGGTGTTCTCCTCCGGCATGGCGGCGATCGCCGCGGCGCTGAGCCTGGTGCCCGAGGGCGGGACCATGGTGCTGCCGGCCCACTCCTACAACGGCACGCTGGGCCTGGCCAAGGAACTGGAAACTGCCGGGCGCTTCACCCTGCGCCCGGTGGACGTCGCCGACACCGAGCAGGTGCTCGGCGCGCTGCAGGGCGCGGACGTGCTGTGGCTGGAATCTCCCACCAACCCGATGCTGGAAGTCGCCGAGCTTCCGGCGCTGCTGGCCGCCGCCAAGGCGCAGGGCGTGCTGGGCATCGTGGACAACACCTTCGCCACCCCGCTGCTGCAGCGGCCGCTGGAACTGGGCGCGGACCTCGTGGTGCATTCGGTGACCAAATATCTGTCGGGGCATTCGGATGTCATCATGGGCGCGCTGGCCACCCGCGACGAAACGCTGCACACCAAGCTGCACGGCTACCGCACCCTGCACGGGGCGATCGCCTCCCCGATGGACGTCTTCCTGGCGCTGCGCGGGGTTCGCACCATGGCCGTCAGGCTGGAGCGCTCGCAGGCCAACAGCAAGCTGCTCGCCGAGCGCCTGGCCGCGCACCCGAAGGTCAATGTGGTGCGCTATCCGGGCCTGCCGCAGGATCCCGGCCATGCGCGAGCCAGTGAGCTGATGGACGGCTTCGGCTCGGTCATCGCCTTCGAAGTCGGGTCCGCCGCGCAGGAGGCGGATGCGGTGGTCGCGGGCTTCGGCCTGATCACCGCGGCCACCTCGCTGGGCGGGGTTGAAACCCTGGCTGAACGCCGTGCCCGGCACGCCTCGGAGCCGGCCACTGTCCCGGCGAACCTGATCCGCCTTTCGGTGGGCATCGAGGACGTGGAAGACCTGTGGAACGACCTGTCCCAGGCGCTGGAACGGATCTGAGGCCAGCGCGGATATCAGCCGCGTGGCATGTGAAGCGCGGAGCACGAGTCGACGGTAAGGTGAAAACATGCAATTCATGAATCTTGCGTTCCTGATCGAGGCCTACATGTTGCGCGCCCTCGGGATTGTCATCCTGGTGCTGGCCGTCTGGGCAGTGGTTGATTGCCTGCGCCACCCGGCAGACCGCTTCGCCCAAGAGGGCAAGCGCACCAAGGGCTTCTGGACCGCGCTGACCGTCGGCAGTGCCGTGGTCGCGGCGTTGTCCGTGCTCAGCGCAGGCAGCGGCGGATTCCTCCAGCTGATCGGCGCCTGCGTCGCCTGCGTCTACCTGGCCGATGTTAAGCCCGCAGTGAGCGGCAAAGGCGGCGGCTGGTACAACTACTAGCCCGGTCCTCCGGCGAAGTTTTCGGCTCAACCCGGGTCGCAGCATGTAATACATGTCGCGGCCCGGGTTTTGCGTTCGGCGGTAACGTTCAGCCGGAGATGCCCCGCCATTGGATAAGATGGAAATCATGAGCCACACTTTGATTTTGCTTCGCCACGGACAGAGCGAATGGAACGAAAAGAACCTTTTCACCGGTTGGTACGACGTGTCGCTGACCGAAAAGGGTCGCGCAGAGGCCGCCCGTGGCGGCCAGCTGCTGGCCGAGGCAGGCTACAAGCCTGAGGTTCTGCACACCTCGCTGCTGACCCGCGCCATCGTCACCGCGAACCTGGCGCTGGAAGCCGCCGGGCGTTCGTGGATCCCGGTCAACCGCGACTGGCGCCTGAACGAGCGCCACTATGGTGCGCTGCAGGGCAAGGACAAGGCCCAGACCCTGGCCGAATTCGGCGAGGACCAGTTCATGCAGTGGCGCCGCAGCTACGACACCCCGCCGCCGGCGCTGGCCGACGACTCCGAGTTCAGCCAGATCGGCGACGAGCGTTACGCCGCATTGGGCGACGACGCACCGCGCACCGAATGCCTCAAGGACGTCCTCGAGCGCCTGCTGCCGTACTGGGAGAACAACATCAAGGCCGACCTGTCCGCAGGCAAGACCGTCATGGTGACCGCGCACGGCAACTCGCTGCGCGCACTGGTCAAGCACCTGGACGGCATCAGCGACGAGGACATCGCCGGACTGAACATCCCGACCGGCATCCCGCTGGTGTATGAACTGGACGACAACTTCCAGCCGATCACCGCCGGCGGAACCTATCTGGATCCAGAAGCCGCGGCTGACGCCATCAAGGCAGTCGCCAACCAGGGCCGCTAGCCAACCCGGCTTTTCGGCGGCACCGCCCCGGCCAGCTCCCACAAGCTTGGCCAGCGGTGCCGCCGTTGCTGTTTAACGGGAGGTTGCCATGAAATCTCCGGCTGTGAGCGAAACCATGACTAAGGATTGTCTTTTTGGTATTACTATGCTGTAATCTCCTATTTCGAATAGGCTCAATGGCTCACGTTAGGAATGCAATTCGTGGCAACTGATTACGACGAAGTCCGCCCGGACGTTGCCGAGGCGCGCAAGGCTTCTCTGGACGCGGTTAAGTCCGCCAACGCACCAGACGCCAAGTCCGTGGTGCGCGAGCTCGACGAAACCGATCACACCGACGGCATGGACCTGCCAGGTGCAGACCTGTCCAACGAGGAACTGACCGTTACGGTCATTCCGCAGAAAGACGACGAATTCATCTGTGGTTCGTGCTTCCTGATCCGCCACCGTTCACAGCTTGTACGTGAAGAGGGCAATGTAGGATTCTGCGTCGAGTGCGAAGGCTAAGCCTTCCCTAGACGCCGTGCTCTGCGAATGCGCAGAACACATTGACCGTAGAGGCCAACCGCCGAGGTGGCCTCTACAGTCGTTTAAGCCGGATTTCCGGGCCGCGTCAGGGGCTTGCCGTCGATTAAGCCAGGACGCCGCGGGCGCCGGGGAATTCTCCCCGGCGCCCGCGGCGTTCAAGCTGGTTTGGTGCGCCTAGACCTCTGACGGATCCCATTCACCGGTCACCAGGTAGGTGACCTTGCGGGCGACGGAGACGCCGTGGTCGCCGAAGCGCTCCAGATAGCGGCTGGTCAGCGACACGTCGACGGTGGTCGGCGCATTCGCGGTCCAGGCCTCGTCGGCCACCTGGGTGAACACGCTGGCGTGGAGGGCGTCCAAGCGGTGGTTCAGTTCGATGATGTCGCGGGCAATCTGCAGGTCGCGGGTGTCCAGGAGCTTCGCGACGGCCTGGGCGATCTGGATGTCGAGTTGGGCCATTTGCGAGAAGGTGCCGGTGATTTCCGATGGCAACGCACGGCTCGGGAAACGAAGGCGGGTCAACTGGGCCAGGTGGCGGGCCAGGTCTCCCATGCGTTCCAGCGAGGCGCTCATGCGCAGCGAGCCGACGATCATGCGCAGGTCCGAAGCCACCGGACCCTGCAGCGCGAGGGTGTCGATGGCGCGCTCATCAAGCTGGTTCTGCAGGAAGTCGATCTTTGCATCGGCGGCGATCACTTCCTGGGCCAGCTCCACATCGGCGTTGGCCAGCGATTCCCACGCCCGGTCCATGGCGACGGCAACCTGGTTCGCCATCTCGATCAGCTCTTCGCCGATCTGCTGCAGATCGGCCTGAAATACCTTGCGCACGTAATATTCCCTTTCAAGGTTCGGAAGGTGCTCACGCCCGCGTGAACATGGTTCTGTTTTCGGGCATGGCGGAGGGTCTGAATCCAGAATGCCAGCGGGTGATTAACGATTATTCCCGGAAAGGTGAACGTTTGGTGAACAGCGCGCCGAAATGGCTGTTTTCGCGTCATCTGCGGACAAAAGTCCCATGGATGAAAGATAGTCTAAAGATGTGAACGAAGTAATCTCGATCTTGATTGCCGCGGTGCTCGGTTTGGCGCTGGGAGTCGTGGGCATCTTGGCCTTCCGGTTCTCGCAAAGCCGCACCGCCCGGCTGCCCGAGGTCGACGAGCCAGTCTTGCCGGAAGGCGCCGCCGCGGTGCTCTCCGTGATCGGGCGCGCCTTCGTCATCCTCGACGACGTCGACGGAGTGGTCCGCGCCAACCCCGCTTCCTACGCCTACGGCCTGGTCCGCGGGCACACCCTGGTGCACGACGAGCTGCTGGCGCTGGTGCGCCAGGTGCGCGCCGACGGCGTGATCGCCGAAAGCCAGTACGAGCTGCAGCGCGCGACCCTGGGTGCCGGGCAGCTGATCGTGCATGTGCGCGTGGCCCCGCTGGGGGACGAGTACATCCTGCTGCTGGCCGACGACCGCACCGAGATCACCCGCACCGAGGCGATGCGCAACGACTTCGTCGCGAATGTGTCGCATGAATTGAAGACCCCGGTCGGCGCGATCTCGCTGCTGGCCGAGGCGATCAGCGAAGCTGCCGACGACCCGCAGGCGGTGCTGCGCTTCTCCACGCGCATGGGCAAGGAATCACGGCGCCTGGCAGCCTTGGTGCAGGACATCATCGAGCTTTCGCGGCTGCAGTCCAGCGACGCGATCACCCACGGCCGCGAGTTCCAGCTCGCCCCGGTCATCGCCGAAGCGGTGGACCGCAACAAGCTGCTCGCAGAGGAAAAGGGCATCACCGTCTCGGTGGGCGGCAGCCTGGAGGAAGAGCTCCACGGGGATCCGGATCTGCTGATGACCGCGTTGCGCAACCTGATCGACAATGCGATCCGCTACTCCCCGCCGAACACCACCGTGGGCGTGGGGGTGCGGCAACGCGACGGCTACGCCCAGATTTCCGTGACCGACCAGGGCCCCGGCATTTCAGCGGAGGACCAGGAACGCGTATTCGAGCGCTTCTACCGCGTGGACGGCGCCCGCTCGCGCCAGACCGGCGGCACCGGGCTGGGCCTGAGCATTGTCAAGCACGTGCTGGCCAACCACGGCGGCGAGGTGTCGCTGTGGTCGCAGCC
Organism: Arthrobacter sp. 'calajunan'; assembly: GCF_046940185.1. NCBI lineage: Bacteria > Bacillati > Actinomycetota > Actinomycetes > Micrococcales > Micrococcaceae > Arthrobacter > Arthrobacter sp. 'calajunan'. The sequence continues at coordinate 6,672 of NZ_JBKZDY010000013.1, read as the reverse complement.
GGGCCAGGGCTCCACGTTCACACTCAGACTTCCCATGATGGATGAAGAACCGGCTGCAGCGCTTGAGCCGGCCGCAGATATGAAGAAGAAACAAGCGGTTGCCGCGTCTGCGGAAGACCGTGAAGGAGGACGCCGATGACCCGCATCTTGATTGTCGAGGACGAGGAATCGCTTTCGGACCCGCTGTCCTATTTGCTGGAGCGGGAGGGATTCGAGGTCAGGGTCGCCGACGACGGGATTGTCGCGGTGAGCGAGTTCGAACGCCATGGCGCGGACCTGGTCCTGCTGGATTTGATGCTCCCCGGCCAGCCCGGCACCGAGGTGATCCGCCAGATCCGCCTGAACAGCCAGGTTCCGGTCATCATGCTCACCGCCAAGGACTCGGAGATCGACAAGGTGGTCGGCCTGGAGCTGGGCGCCGACGACTACGTCACCAAGCCGTACTCCTCGCGCGAGCTGCTGGCCCGCATCCGGGCAGTACTGCGCCGCCAGGGCGAAAGCGAAGAGCTGGTCAGCAACGTGGTGACCGCCGGCCCGGTGCGCATGGACGTGGAGCGCCACATCGTGTCGGTCAACAACGCCGAGGTGGCCATGCCGCTGAAGGAGTTCGAACTGCTGGAAATGCTGCTGCGCAATGCCGGACGCGTGCTGACCCGCGGCCAGCTGATCGACCGCGTCTGGGGCAGCGACTACGTGGGCGACACGAAGACCCTGGACGTGCACGTCAAGCGCCTGCGCTCGAAGATCGAAGGCGACCCGGCGGCGCCGGAACTGCTGGTGACCGTGCGCGGCCTGGGATACAAGTTCGTGGCCTAGCGGGAACTGCCCTGCCGGGAGCCGCTGCGGGCGGCGGCCGCCGGCAAGCAGAAAACCCCGGCGGTGCCTCACTGTGCAGTGGGCGCCGCCGGGGTTCGTCTGTTCTGAAGCCTAGTGTCCGGACTCGGACTTAGGGCTTGGAACCAGGTGCTCGTTGGTGCTTGCCTCGTAGCCGCCCGGAACGAAGTCGCGGTATTCGGCCAGGGTTCCGTCAACCACTGGAACCGAGAAGTCTACGGTCGTGCCGGACACGGTGAACTTGGTGTCGGCGTGCTGGCCGGCCATGATGCCCAGGTCGCTGATGACGGTCTTGTTCTTCTCGTCTTCCAGCTTGGTCTGGCCCTCGGCGGCGACCTTGACGGTGACAGGCGAGGCGTTGCCGGCCTTGATCTGAAGGCTCAGGTCGGACTTGCCGTCGTTGACGACGGTGCCGATCAGGCGAGCGTTGGTGGCCTCGGCGTTGGTCACGAACATCAGGTTGCGGACCTCGGCATCGGCAACGTCGACGTTGATTCCGTCGCTGGCTGCGTAGTCGATATCGGTGGCCTGCTGGTTGATGGCGCCACAGCTGGTGACACCGAATGCCAGGGCAGCCACAGCGAGGGACGCGGCAACGCGGCGTCCAACGGTCATGCGTGCGGTGATCACGACACTAACTCCTCGGTGAGAATAATGAGATGCTTCGGTTCGCGGCCGCGTGAAACGGTCGGCACCTAAGGATCAGTGCAGACAGCCGTATTGACCACGATTACCTCTAAGCCTAGCCGTTTTTTGGTCAAAGACGCGATTTAGCGACGTGCAACACACACTTTTCGACAGCTTGTAGACAAGTTGCCCGATGGGGAAAGGGGCAGGTGGGCAACGTGCACACTCTTTTCATACCACGTTCCTCCGGCGATTGGAAGAGGGAATTCCGCATGATTTCGCGGTTATTCGGGGCACGGTGGAACCGGCGTCCGCGCCAGACATGGTAGACTGGAAGGTGGGAAAGGGGTTTATCCACATGGTTTTTGAGGTTGGCGAGACTGTTGTCTACCCGCACCACGGCGCTGCAACGATCGAGGAGATCAAGCTGCGCAAGATCAAGGGCGAAGAGAAAATGTATCTCAAGCTTCGCGTAGCTCAGGGAGACCTGACTATCGAAGTTCCCGCCGACAAGATTGATCTGGTTGGCGTGCGAGACGTGGTAGATCCGGAGGGCTTGAACCATGTGTTCGATGTCCTGCGTGCTGAATTCACCGAAGAGCCGACCAACTGGTCGCGCCGTTACAAGGCGAACGTTGAGAAGCTTGCTTCCGGTGACGTCATCAAGGTGGCTGAGGTTGTCCGCGACCTGTGGCGCCGCGAGAACGACCGAGGCCTCTCCGCTGGCGAGAAGCGCATGCTGGCCAAGGCGCGCCAGGTCCTGATCAGCGAAATGGCGCTGGCCAAGGATCTCGACGAGACCAAGGCCGAGGGGTTGCTGGACGAGGTTCTGGCTTCCGCCTAGGAAGAATCACCTGACAACACCGCGGGGCGCATCACGCGCACCCGCGGTTTTGCATTTAACCCGACGGCCGGTGGCCGTCGCCCGGGCGCGATAAGCTCTTCCCTGTGAACCAAGTGAAACAGCGCAACGCATCGGTGATCCTGGTGGCCGCGGGAATGGGCACCCGGCTGGGCGCCGGAATCCCCAAGGCCCTGGTGGAAATCGCCGGCAAATCCCTGGCCGAGCACGCGGTGGACCGCATCCTGGAAGTGCCCGGGATTCGCGAGGTCATCGTGGTGACCCCGCCCGGCGACGACCGCCTGGCCGAAGCGCTGCGTGGCTACCCCGATTCGGTGCGCACCGCCCCCGGCGGCTCGAGCCGCGCCAGATCCGTGCGCAACGGGCTGGCTCAGGTCTGTCCGGATGCCGAGCTCATCCTCGTCCACGATGCCGCCCGCGCCTTCGCCCCCGCCGCGTTGTTCCAGCGGGTGCTGGAGCAGCTGGAAGTTCCCGGCTGCGACGCGGCCATCCCCGCGCTGCCCGTCACCGACACCATTTCAGTCGTCGCTACGGACCCTGCCGGCAGCGAGCTGGTGGTGCAGACCCCCGACCGCTCGACCCTGCGCGCGGTGCAGACCCCGCAGGGATTCAGTGCCGCCACGCTGCGCGAAGCGCACGCCGGGCTCGGGACGCTGAGCGAAGAGCAGCTCGCTGCGGTCACCGACGACGCCTCGATCGTCCGCGCCGCCGGCGGCGCGGTCCATGTGGTGGCAGGGGACGCCCGGGCGCTGAAGGTCACCCACCCGGATGACCTGGCCGCCGCCGAACAGCTGGCCGCCGCAACCACCGAAGCACCCCACAGGAATGAGCCCCAGGACATGCTGCTGCCCCGCGTCGGCACCGGGATCGACATCCACGCTGTAAGCACCGACCCGGAGCGCGAAATGTGGCTGGCCGGGCTGTACTTCCCGGAAGACATCGGGCTGTCAGGGCACTCCGACGGCGACGCCGTGGCCCATGCCGCCTGCGATGCACTGTTCTCCGCCAGCGGCATCGGGGACCTGGGGACCCACTTCGGCGTCGACCGCCCGGAGTTCGCCGGGGCCAGCGGCGTCAGCCTGCTCACCGAAGCGGCGCGCCTGGTCCGCGAGGCAGGATTTGAGATCGGTAACATCGCGGTGCAGTTCGTCGGGCGGCGCCCGCGCTTCGGCGCACGCCGCGAGGAAGCCAACCGCGTGCTCTCCGCGGCGACCGGCGCACCGGTGAGCATTACCGCCACCACCAGCGACGGGCTGGGATATGAAGGCGCCGGGGAAGGCATCACCGCCTACGCGACCGCACTGGTCTACGAACGCCCCTAGGCTCCATCCCGGAAGCTGGCGGGGCGGCGCTTAGCGCGGCGAGCTCCAAGCCCCGCACGCAAGCGGCAGGTTCTTCGGATAACCTTAAACCGTGAGCCTGCGATTCTATGACACCAAATCCGCTTCCGTACGCGATTTCCAGCCGCTGACCGACGGTGAAGTGAAGCTGTACTACTGCGGCGCCACCGTGCAGGGCATGCCGCACGTGGGGCACGTGCGCAGCGCCATCGTCTTCGACGTGCTGGTGCGCTGGCTCGAGTACCGCGGCTTCGCGGTCACCACGGTGCGCAACGTGACGGATATTGATGACAAGATCCTGGAAAAGTCGGCGAACTCCTTCGCCGAGGATTTCACCGCCGACGAGTACTACACGCCGCGCGAAGAATGGTTCGCGCTGGGCTACCGGTTCGAGCAGGAATTCGCCCGCGCCTACGAGACGCTGGGCGTGCGCCGCCCGACCTACGAGCCCCGCGCCACCGGCCACATCACCGAGATGCACGAGCTGATCCAGCTGCTGATCGACCGCGGCCACGCCTACCCGGCCACCGACGGCTCCGGGGACGTGTACTTCGACGTGCGTTCCTATCCGCAGTACGGCGCGCTGACCCGCCAGAACATCGACGACATGCAGGCGGCCACCGACGCGGATCCGCGCGGCAAGCGCGACCCGCGGGACTTCGCGCTGTGGAAGGGGCACAAGGACACCGATCCACTCACCGCGTCCTGGCCGAGCCCCTGGGGACGCGGACGCCCGGGCTGGCATCTTGAATGCTCCGCCATGGCCACCAAGTACCTCGGCACCCACTTCGACATCCACGGCGGCGGGCTGGACCTGCGTTTCCCGCACCACGAGAACGAGCTGGCGCAGTCCGCGGCCGCCGGCCACGGCTTCGCCAACTACTGGATGCACAATGGCATGGTCACCTACGAGGGCGAAAAGATGTCCAAGTCGGTGGGCAACACCATCTCCCCGCAAGAGATGCTGGAGCTGGCCGACGCCCGCGTGGTGCGCTACTTCCTGGGCCAGGCGCAGTACCGCTCCATGCTGGACTACCGCCCGGACTCCTTGACGGAGGCCGGCGCCGCGGTGGAGCGCATTGACACCTTCATCTCCAACGCCCGCTACCGGCTGGGCGAGGCCGCGCAGGCCATCACCGCCACGCACGTGCCGCAGGCGTTCGGCGCCGCGATGGACGACGACCTGAATGTGCCGATGGCGCTGGCCTCGCTGCATGAGACGGTCCGCCACGGCAACGCCTCGCTGGACGCGCATGAGGACGGCGCGGTGGCCGAGGCGCTGGGCCAGGTGCTGGCGATGACCCGGGTTCTGGGGCTGGACGATGCCCGCCAGGACACCGGAGCCGCGGCCTCGGCCGAACAGCAGGTGCTTGACACGCTGATCCAGGCGCAGCTGGCTGAACGAGCCGAAGCCCGCGCCGCCAAGGACTGGGCCCGCTCGGATGCCATCCGCGACGCGCTGGCCTCCGCCGGAATCACCGTAGTTGATTCAGCGGACGGCGCCCGCTGGACCCTCGAGAACTAAAACGACTTCAAACCAAAGGACAAGCAGATGAGCAAGAAGGGCCCAACCAAGGGTAGTGGCGGTAAGGGACGCAGTTCCCTCAAGGGCAAGGGCCCGACCCCCAAGGCGGAAGACCGCCCGTACCACAAGGCCTACCGCAACAAGCAGCTGGCCGAGCGTTCGGCTGCCAAGCGGACCGAGAACAAGCGCACCGACCGCATCCGCGTCAACGCCGAATACGTCACCGGGCGCAACTCCGTGGTCGAAGCGCTGCGCGCCGGCATTCCGGCCAAGGCGTTGCACGTTGCCATCCGCATCGACGTCGACGACCGCGTCCGCGATTCCCTGAAGCTGGCCGCAGAGCAGGGCATCCCGCTGATGGAAGCCTCCAAGACCGAGCTCGACCGCATGACCGACGGCGCGATCCACCAGGGCCTGGCCCTGCAGATCCCTTCGTACGAGTACAAGGATGCAGTCCAGCTGGCGACCAAGGTCGTCAAGGACTACGAAAAGGGCTACCGCACCGCGCAGCCGCTGCTTCTGGCCCTGGACGGCATTACCGATCCGCGCAACCTGGGCGCCATCGTGCGTTCGGCTTCCGCCTTCGGCGCTGACGGCGTGATCATCCCCGAGCGCCGCAGCGTCGGCATGACCGCTTCGGCCTGGAAGACCAGTGCCGGCGCAGCAGTCCGCGTCCCGGTGGCCAAGTGCACCAACCTCACCAATGCCCTGAAGGAAATCAAGGCCGCAGGCATCTTCGTGATCGGCCTGGACGCCGGCGGCGACATGCAGCTGCCGAACTTCGAACTGGCAACCGGTCCGCTGTGCATCGTGGTGGGCTCCGAAGGCAAGGGCCTGTCCCGGCTGGTCCGCGAGCACTGCGATGCGATCGTCTCGATCCCGATCAACTCCGCCATGGAATCGCTGAACGCGTCGATGGCGGTGGGCATCTCGCTGTACGAGGTCTCGCGACTGCGTGCAGAAGAAGCCAAGTAACTGCATCCCTGACCGATAAGGCTGTAATCCGCGCACTGAAATGCGCAGATTACAGCCTTATTGCGTTAAGTGAGCCGCTTCATAAACATGTTTTTTGGGGTAATTCCGGGAATTCAAGCCTGTTTGATCGGGGAAATCCCCGGAATCATGCGGAATTCCCGTCTCCTATCCGGGGAACAGGCCGATTTTGCGTGGGGGTGCAGGGCGTGTAGAGTTTTATCTCGCGCCGCTGACACGGACTGAACGGAAACGGACGGGATGTCAACGCGAAGCGAACAGGCTTGGAACGCCGAGTTGACACTGGTCAACGAGGTGGTAAGCTTGAAAAGTTGCTCCGGAGCGAAGCAGCTCGAACCCTTCGGGTTCGGGATGCGGTGTCGAGAGTGTTTGTTGTTTGAGAACTCAATAGTGTGCCAAGTTTGTTGATACCAAATTATTTTTTGTTTGGTGAATACGAAACATTTTGCTTGGGATGATGCACCCCCGTGTGTTGTTCCGAGTGTTTTTAT
>NZ_JBKZDY010000012.1:0-64584 GCF_046940185.1 Arthrobacter sp. 'calajunan' | reverse complement strand
GTTCATCCTGAGCCAGGATCAAACTCTCCATAAAAAACAAAAAGCCACCACAACCCCACCGGAAAAAGACGGGGCCACACGTGGTGATGAAATCCTGGCGAATAAAAACACTCGGAACAACACACGGGGGTGCATCATCCCAAGCAAAATGTTTCGTATTCACCAAACAAAAAATAATTTGGTATCAACAAACTTGGCACACTATTGAGTTCTCAAACAACAAACACTTACCGGTTCTCCGCCACCCCTATTCCAGGAGGCGATATCGTCCAGCGTTATATTCATATTCTATAATCATTGAATTCTGAAAGTCAAATCGATTCTTTGTGATTTGAACCAGTATTCTTTGATTCCCATTCAATTCCAGCTTATCCACACATGGTGTGGAAAACCTTGATTTTCCGGGGTTTTCGCCGCCTTGTCCTGTTCGGTTGGTGTTCCGTCCGACTCGTGGCGACAAGGAAAAACTATACACGGGTTGTCGGGGGTCTGCAAATCGGCGGGGTGCTGCGGGGCGGTGAGCGTGGACACATAAAAACAGAATCGTGTTCATTACTGGCTTTTTATGCGCTTAACGCCAGAGAACGCGCGGTTTTAAGCGACTGCGGCCCGCCCTAACCGGAATTCTTTATCCCGTTGCGCCCCGCTCGACACCCGCCCGACATATGAAAACTCCCGGTCCCGGGCAGCCACTCTATATTTACGGGGTTGCGCTTGACCTCTACTATTCTTCGATGACTTCGACGTCGATGATCCGCGGATCATCCAATTCCAGCTGGTCTGGGGCCATGGTGGGAATCCCAGCGAAGGCGACTGCTGCAGTTTCAACAACACGCTTGGCCAGGAAACGGTTGCCGGCGCCACCGATGACAGCTCCCACGCCGAAGGGAACGATCCTGCCGACAACGCTTGCGGCTTGGGTGCCTACAACCTTGCGCATGAACGACTTCTGCATCGTTTTTTGCAGTGAAGCATAGAAGCTCGTCGACTTGTTCGCGCCGAAGGCCTTGGCCCACCCCTTGATCGGCCCGCCGCCGCGCCCGGCCGCCTGCCGGGTGAGGCCGGCGATCATGGCGCTGCCTTCCTCACCCATCAGCACACCCATAACCAGCACTCGGGATCGTTCCGGGTCTTCGATGGCAATTCCGTGGAGCTCAGCAAGGGTCTGCGCATATAGTGCAGAAGCTTCGAGGAATCCAAGGGTGGCTGCCACAGACAGGCCCAGTGCGGCACCGGTGCCCACCGCGGGGATGGCTGCGGTGCCGCCAACGGCTGCTCCCGAACCGGTCACGATTTTCAAGTAGTCGCGCTCGGCAATCTTGGCGAGTTCTGCCGCCGTGGCCTCGGGGTGCTTGCGGCGCAGCCGTTTCAAATATGCAAGAACCAGCGGTCGCTGGACGCCGACACCTTTCATGATGGCGTCCTGGATTACAGTACGTGGTTTGCCATCGTTGCCGATGACCGTCATCGAAATGGGATCTTTGCTCATGATGGTGCCAGCATATCGAGCCAAACCTGTAAGTTTCCGTGAATCGGATGCTTCCGATACCTGAATATCCTCGGAATGCCAATCATGTTCGACCCAGTCCTTGAAAGACCCCAACACCGATGGAAGAGTTGGGATATGAAGAACGCGCAGGCCAAACGGTACAACCACGCTGTGAAACAAGCCGGGGTCAACGAACGACCAGTAGCATTGCTGGATCTTGATGCCTTCGATGCCAACGTGATCGCCCTTCGCGAACGAGCCGGAGGAATCCCGATACGCGTCGCCTCCAAATCCCTGCGCGTCCGCAAGGCCCTTGAACGGGCACTGGCCGCCGACGGGTTCAGCGGAGTGCTGTGTTTTACCCTGGGCGAAGCACTCTGGCTGGCGAGCCATGGGCTGAAGGACCTGGTGGTGGCCTATCCCCAGACCGACACGGAGGCTATCAGCCGTTGGGCAACCAGCGAGCAAGCCCGCGCTGAGATCACGGTGATGGTCGACTCCGTTGCGCAACTGGATCTCATCGATCGGATCGTCCCGCACCATCACCCACTGAAGGTCGCCCTTGAACTGGATGCCGCGTACTATCCGACGGCGGGACTGCGTATCGGGGCAGCGCGGTCTCCGTTAGCCGAGCCGGAGGATCTGGCTTCACTCGCCGAGGAGGTCCAGCGCCGGAAGGGGTTCGAACTGGACGGGCTCATGGCCTACGAATCCCAGATCGCCTCGGTCCCGGATGGAGGGTTCGCCCCCAAGGCCTGGATCGCCCGGGCGCTTAGGAAGCGCAGCGCTGCCGAGCTTGCCGAGCGGCGCGCCGAGGCCGTGAGCCGAGTGCGAGGAATCGCGGACCTGCGTTTCGTCAATGCCGGAGGCACGGGATCCTTTGAAACCACCACCCAGGAAGCAGCGGTGACGGAGCTGGCAGCGGGCTCCGGCCTCTTCGCCCCGGCGTTGTTCGACTCCTTCCGCTCGTTCTCCCCCTCCCCCGCCCTGTTCCTGGGGTTCCCAGTAGTCCGCAGACCGGATCACCAGACGATCACCATCCTCGGCGGCGGCTGGACCGCATCAGGTCCGGCAGGCAAGGACCGATTGCCGAGCATCGAGCACCCCCGCAAGCTGCGCTACCTTCCATTGGAAGGCGCAGGCGAGGTCCAGACCCCGCTCACCGGACCGACCGCGCACCGCTTGAACATCGGCGATACCGTATGGCTGCGCCATGCAAAATCCGGGGAGCCGGCAGAACGGGTCAACAAGGTGGCCGTTTACTCGAAGACCAAGATCAGCGGCCAATGGCCAACCTATCGAGGCGAAGGGAAAGCCTTCCTGTGAGCACCTTCCAGAATTTCGCCGGCACCGTGACTGCCGCTCCGACGATGCGCCAGTCGATCACCTCCCTGGACCAGCTGGGCGGGTTGCTCGAATCGGCGGCGCTCAAGGGGCACACCGTACGCACCGTGGGCGCCGGCCATTCATTCACCCCGCTGGCGAAGACCAACGACATCCTGCTGGATCTCGACGGCCTCCAAGGAATCGAGGAAGTTGATGCGCTAACGCATGAGGTGACGTTCCGGGCCGGGACCAGGTTGTGGCAGGTTCCTGACCTGCTGGAGCCCTTCGGGTTGGCGCTTGAGAACATGGGCGACATTGACCGGCAGTCCATCGCCGGTGCCATCAGCACCGGAACCCACGGCACCGGCCTGAAATTCACCGGATTCAGCGGCGCGGTCACCGGCCTGCGGTTGATGCTGGCCGACGGGACGCAGGTGCGTGCCAGCGCCACGGAGCACCCGGACCTGTTCCAGGCGGCTCGTGTCGGATTGGGCGCGTTGGGTGTCATCACCCATGTCCGGCTCCGGTGCGTCCCGCACTACATGATGCACGCAACCGAGACCATCGAGGCCATCGACCCGTTGGCCGAAAGTTTTGTCGAAAGAGCGGCCCAGGAAGACCATCTTGAGTTCTTCTGGTTCCCGGGTACCGGCAATGCCCAGGTGAAAACCAATACGCGGCTGCCGGGCGATGCCCTGGCGAAGATGCCGGACAGGCTCAGGACCTGGGTGAACGATGAACTGCTGTCCAATGGCGGGCTGCAGGCCATCTGTTCGCTAGGCGCCGCCATGCCGCGCATGATTCCCCGGCTCAATTGGTTCGCCAGCCGGGTCCTTTCAGACCGCAGCTACACCGCGTCGTGGAACCAGACCTACATCAGCCCGCGGCGGGTGAAGTTCACCGAGATGGAGTACGCGCTGCCGCTGGAGAACTTCGCTGCCGCGTTTGCGGAACTGCGCCGCTATTTCGAGCTTCGACCCGCACCTGTCGTTTTCCCGCTGGAAGTCCGGACAACTGCCGGCGACGACACCTGGCTGGGCACTGCCAGCGGCCGAAACAGCGTTTACATCGCGGTGCACCGCTATATCCGGGATCGGGTCCCGCAGTATTTCCCGGACATGGAATCAATCCTGCGTTCGCACGGCGGACGTCCGCACTGGGGTAAGCAGCACACGCTGCGGGCGGCCGAGCTCACCCAGTTGTATCCGAGGTTCAAGGATTTCCAGGCCGTGCGGCAGCAGGTCGATCCCCAGGGACGGTTCGTCAACGGCTACCTGCGTGAACTGCTGAACGCCTAGAACTGGACGTCGGTCCAGATCAGGTCGGAGGTTTCGATGCTCTCGGGCGTTGCGCCCGGCAGCAACTGGAAATCTTCCGGGGCTTCGGCGCCGATGCGGCCCTGGCCCAGCACGTTCCAGCCCCGGTTGGGAATGACGAAGTTCCCCGAGTCGTTCAACGCGTCATCTCGGCCGAGCTCATCGCCCAGAGCCAACGCGGCTGCGGTGAACTCGGTGCGCTGCGCCAATGCACCGGTCACCACGATGCGGTTCTCGTCGATGCCTCCAGCCTTGGCTCCGTCGTCTGCGACAACGTAGTCTTCCCCGGCGATGTAGTCGGAGATGACCTTCAATTGGTCCTTCTGGCGTGGTGCGCCGAAGCCGTAGCTGCTCTGGGCTGGCTCGGTTTGGGCCGCCAGGATATGGACGCGTTCACCGCGATACTCGATGGGGATGTCCCACAGCCCGTTGTGCATCACCGGAATGGACGCGGCCACGGCACCGCTCAGCTCGGAGCTTGAGAGCTTGTTGCCTGCCACCTCGTCCCACTTCAGCGCCGACACGGAAACGACGTCCGGCTGGTTGATCGGATACTTGGACAGCACCACAGTCGAGGACTGTTCGGCGAATGCGCCCTGGCCCCAGGCATCGCCCGGGCCTCCGACCACGCGGTCTCCGTCCAGGTCCGCGCCGCTCTGCACTCCGCTGGAGCCGATTGCGAGATAGGAGTAGGCGTAGCCGACATCGGTATGTTCGTCGTCCGGGCTGTTCAGGTAGTCCGAGATGAAGGTATTTACCGCATCCGGATCGGCATCCATGCCGGTCAGCACCACGATGTCGGGATTCGCGACGCTGATTGCATCGGCCACGCGTAGGGCTTCGGTGTCTGTCCGGGTCAGCAGATCCCGATACAGGTCTCCGGGTTCCTCCCCGCTCAGGTCGGTTGCCATCGTGGCCACGCGCAGGGAAGTTTCGGACAGCAGGGGTGCGGTCACACCGGCCCCGTCATTCGGGCCGGTGGGTGCGGCTAAAGACGGGGTTGCAGGGAGCATTAACAGCGCCCCGATCCCCAGGCCCGCTGTTCCAACCAAAAACTTGTGCACCCTGCAACCCTACGCGGTGGGGACCGCACTGACCAGCATCTTAATCCGATTGTGATGCTGCAGCGCCGGCGGCCTTGCGGTTCGCCTCCAGGACTTCCTCCATGTACGGAGCTCGGACATGCGCCGAGATGCGTGCGTCCACAAGGCAAACGCCCTGCGCCCCGGCTTCCACCCATGCGCTGACTTTGCCGAAGTCATCCAAGGTTTCAACCTTGATGCCGGTGGCGCCCATGCCTTGGGCCAGTGCCGAGAAGTCCACGGTCGGGATCAGCATCGGATCCTCGTGCAGCCCGATCGATCCGTACTGGTGCACCTCGGCTCCGTATGCCGAATCGTTGTAAATGACGATGACACCGCTTGTGACGGTGCGCACGATGGATTCCAGGTCTGCCAGTCCCATGAGGAAGCCGCCGTCGCCGGATGCCAGCACCACGGTACGTCCATCGGCCGCGGCGGCGGCGCCTACCATCGAGGCGATACCCAGGCCAATGGACTGGTAGGCGGTGCCGACACAGGTCAGCGATCGGGCGCCGCTGGTGGACCAATACATGGGTCCCCAGCCGATGAAGTGCCCGCCATCCTGCACCAGCACGCGGTTGGCCGGCAGGATCCGCTCCATTTCGCTGGCCACGCGGCGCGGATCCAGCAAGCCGTCGGCGGTCTTAGCGTCGCCGAGAGGGCGGGTACGCAGCGCGGCGAGGTCCAGCTCCTTGGCCCACGAGGCTTCGGCCGCTGGCACCGACTGGAGCAGGTGCGCGGCGGCGGCGCTGATATCGGCGGTGGCGAAGTAGTCCACCCGTGGATTGGTGGCGGTGGCAGCCAGGTCGATCTGGATCAGGGTGGCGGACTCGTTGACCAGGCCCCCGAAGCGCATGGTGAACTGGTTCAGCGATGCACCGAGGGTCAGCACGACATCCGCTTGGGCGATGATCTCGGCGTTCCTCTCGGTGGCGAAGCCGCCAGTGATTCCCAGATCGTAGGGGTAGTCCAGCAGGTCACGGGCCAGCAGGGTACCGGAGGTGGTGGCGCCGATCTTGGCTGCCAGCTCCTTGACCAGCGGTGCGGCGTCGATGGCGCCGCGGCCGTAGAGGATGTGCGGGCGCTGGGCGCCTGCCAGCAGCGAGCTGACCTGTTCAAGCTGGGTGGAGTTCAATTCCGGGGCGGGCGGCGTGGGGCCGAGGTCGGCGAAGTCCGGAAGTTCCGTTTCGGAAGTCTCGAGGGCGGCAAGGTCGTAGGGGATGGCCAGGACCACCGGGCATTGCTCGCGCAGTGCATGCGCGGCGGCCTGCAACGCGATGGCTCCCGGGGTTTCCCGGTCCACCACGTAGCGCGGGGCGCGTACCGCGGTATCAATGGCGGCCTGATCCACGTCCCAGCCGCGCAGTCCCGAGGTCGGTGCGTCGCCGGTGACGAACAGCAGCGGGGTGCGTGCAGCGGCGGCCTCCGCCAGCGCGGTCACGGCATTCGTGTAGCCGGCGCCGTAGGTGGTGGAAGCGATGGAGAGCTTGTTGGAGATGCGGAAATAGGTGTCCGCGGCCGATACCGCGGCCGATTCGTGGCGAACTGCGGTATAGGTGAACCCTTGGCGCACGGCCGCGTCGAGGAAATGTGCGTTGCCGTTGCCCATCAGACCGAAGATCTGCGGTGCAAATGGCTTGAGGGCATGGGCGATGGCGGCAGAAACGCTAGACATCATGGACTCTTTTCAAAAGTATGGTGCTGAAGAAAATTCCATATATGTCTGCCGCTACCGGTTGCGTTTCGGCAACGGGTATCGCCCCTTTTGAGAGCGCCGGAATCCGCTTGGTCGCGCTTCCTGACTCATTGATGATAGGGCAGAATCGTGGTGTTGCGCTAGGCGCGGGCGTCCCGGGCTCCTCGCGGAGCTGAACGGGCTATCCCAGGGCCCGTCCCTGATGGGCCCGCAAGGAACCGAATCCGGTCTTCGTCAAGCGGTAGGCGCGGTCCAGGGACTCCAGCGCATGCTCTGAAACATGCTCGTAGACAGGGACGCGGATCCACTGCTTGACGAGTCCGAGCAGTGCAATCACGATGAATCCGGTCAACAGCTTGTCCACCAACGAATACATCAGGTTGGCTTCGAACACCGCTAGGCCCAGCGAGCTGGTGCTGGCAAGGATGGACTGCATCGTCGTTTCCGAAGCGTGCCCCGTCATACCTCCGAAAAGCAGAACCAGGATGATGCTCGATACCACCGAACATGCAACAGCCACCACGACGTTGAGCAGAACGTACTTCGGCAACGCCGAGTTGCGCTTGATCAGCTTCGCCCCATACCCCCAGACCAGTGCCCCGGTCATGTTCACCAGGCCGAAGGCCGCTGCCGATGAATCGGTAATCGACAGCCCAATGATGTTGGTCGCCAGACCGACAAGCACCCCTGCCCACGGCCCGCAGGCGATGGCGGCTAAAGCGGTGCCGATCATATCCAGATAAAGCCGAAGCCCTGCCGCATCAACTAGCCAGAAACCCGCCAGGTTCAGCATCAAGCATGCCGAAAGGAGTATATATATCCGTCGCCTGCTGGGAGCTGTGTTTTCCTGTCCGAGAGTGGAAACGATGTGAACTGTCGGCGCGGCGGGCGATGGCTGCGGCGCGGCGGGCGATGGCTGCCTGGCTGCTGCTTTGTCGAGACGGGCTTGGAGGCATCTGCGTTCCCAGGTTTTCGCTTCCTCCGGCGAACAGCCCAGGGCTTGCACGATTTCCCCCACAAGCTCGGCATTAATACGTGTCCGGCCAAGGCGGAAAGCATCATAGACAGTGGTTCGGGCAGGCCTCGCGGCGACGGCATCTACTCCGCAGAGCTCGCGCAGCTTCCCGATACGGCGGACGATTTCCGCGTAGGGAACGTCGCCTGCTTCGATCCGCAGCGTCTGGAGATCCCTGGCGATCGCATCGAAAGCGTCGGTCGGAACATCTTGGAACTCCGCGTGTTGCGTCATGGCCGCCCTCCAAGCGATCGCCGGACTGGCCGTCGGCGACTGCCGACGGTTTTCGGCGTTTCTGGACGCCAAATAAAGATGCTAGTCAGATCGTATCCGAAAGGTCGGAATTGTTCGGAATCATCCGGGAAGACGGAATTCCACGCACGGTTGCCGTACGCGCGCGATACCTTATGACGTGGGGGCGCCGCAGGCCTTCCGGACCGGCGACCGTCTCGCAATAGGACATCGAGTTCAAGGCCTGCGGTGCATACGACAACTCGCATATATGTTTAGGAGGTCATGTGGCACACTTTATCGCGAATACGGCAAGACCCCGCTGCTGACAGCCCGCCAAGGGTGCCGACGCAGGACCTGCGCCTAGAGCTCTCGGCCCAGCAGGTGGGCCAGCGCATCGGGAAGCTCTTCGGAGCGGAAGGTGTGGCCTCGGGCTAACAGCTTCGCGGGAACGACCCGCTGACTGGCCAACGCCAGCAGCTGCGCACCTTCGTCGCCCAGCAGCAGCCGCGGCCCGAAGGCAGGCACCGGGAAGATCTCGGGGCGGTGCAGCACCTTGGCCAGCACGGCCGAGTACTCGCTGTTGCGCACCGGGGTGGGCGCGGTCGCGTTGACCGGACCCTGAAGTTCGCTGTCCCACAGTGCGCGGTGGTAGATGTCCACCAGGTCATCCAGTCCAATCCAGGACTGCCACTGCCGGCCATCGCCGAGCCTGCCGCCCAGCCCTGCTTCATAGAGCGGACGCATTTGGCGCAGCAGCCCGCCGGTGGGGCTTTGCACCAGACCGGTGCGGACCTGGACCCGGCGCATGCCGCCGTCGGGCCCCGTCTGGGCCGCCTGCTCCCAGTCGCGGACAACTTCCGCAAGGAAGTCCCGGCCGTATGGGGCGTCTTCGGTCAGCTCGTCTTCTCCGGCGTCGGCGCCGTACAGGCCGATGGCCGAGGCGCTGATGAAGACCGCGACACCGGACTGCGCAGCCAGCTGCGCCAGCCGGCGCGTGGGCTCGATGCGGCTGTCGCGGATCTTCCTGCGGTGCTCACTATTGAATCGCCCGGCGATACTCGCCCCGGCCAGATGGACGACCGCGTCGCACCCATCCAGGCAGGATTCGTCGGGGCTCTCGGGATTCCAAAGGCGTTCATTCGGACCTTGGGGGGCCGAACGAACCAACCGGATGACCCGGTGCCCACCCGATTCGAGAAGAGCACCCAGGGAGGTTCCCACCATGCCGTGCGAACCGGTCAGTGCGACGGTCAGCGGCTTCAGGTCGTGCTGCGCCGCGCGCTGGTGGGCCCGCAGGTCCTCGGACAGCTGACGGTGCCGGTAGGCGAGCATGCGCCGCACCATGTTCTGCGGCATATTGGTGCTGACTTCGTCGCGCAGCACGCACTGCTGCGGCCCGTCGGGCAGGATGTGGTGCTCGTGGCGCCAGCGGATCGGCCGCAGCGGCGCCTGAGCGAGCCCCTGCGGCGCCAGCTCGTCTACGAAGACGCGACCAGGCACATACCCGTCGGCAAGATGCCGGGCGTGCCAGCGCAATCCGGCAGGCATCGCCAGCTCAGAGCTGCCGTCGCGCAGGTTTTCCGCTTGGCTCACTGCGCGGACCGGCTGCCATGGAGGAAGCAGCCGGCTCATCGCGCCGGGCCGCTCGTGCCAGGCGAACACTTCGTCGGCGGGGAACGGTATTGCTGTTTCAAGAATGACGGCCATGCCCACATTCAACCAGTTTTCGCCACTTGCGGATACGACTTCAAGCAAGTTTCAAGGAGCTCCGCCCACGCCCGATGCCACGCGGCAGACCCTGCCGGCTGCACCACACGGCACCACCATTACCACTCACTGATCGGAGAACCCAGCCATGACCGTCTTGGCAAGAACCTCGACCATCCAGGGACCGCAGAAGCTCGGTCCACTCACCCCGCTCGTCGGCGAATGGGAGGGGAATGCCGGGGTCGACCTTTCCTACCACAACCTCACCGACGAAACGAGCGAAACCGTCTACTACGAGCGCGCGGTGTTCAAGCCCATCCCGATCTAGGAAAACGGCAAGCAGACCCTGTGGGGATTGAACTACTCGATGACGGCCTGGCGCCACGGCGAGGAGGCCATGGGCCCGTTCTACGACGAAATCGGCTTCCTGCTCTGGGACCGCGAGAACAGCCAGGTGATGCGCAACGTGGTCTTCGGCCGCGGCATCGCGGTGCTGGACGGTAGCACCGCCGGACCGCGCGACACCACCGTGCACTTCAACGCCACCCCGGGAGATCCCTCCTACGGGGTGCTGCAGAACAAGTACCTGATGGAACGCGCGGAGATCAAGGAGTTCAGCAGCTCCTTCACCTTCCACGAGGACGGCAGCTTCAGCTACACCTCGGACCTGCTGCTGCGCCTGGTGGCCCTCGGCGCGGAAATGCGCCATACCGACGTCAATACCCTGCACCGGGTCAAGCGCTTCCATCCGGGAGAATAAGGCGGCGGCGGGGCCGGATGCGAATATCGCACCCGGCCCCGCCGCCGTCCGGCCTTGCGCCTACCGCGCGACTGCTTCCGCCAGCAATTCGATCACATGGCGGTAGTCCTTGCCGGTTGCGCGCGTCATGCCCAGCTCGCAGGTGCGGTTGCAGGAAGCATGGGCCTGGGCATCGAGTTCGCGCACCTCGGCTGCCTCGGCGGCGGTGGCGGAGGCGGTCAGCTCCGGATGCAGCATGCCGCGGTCGCCCGCATAGGCGCAGCAGCCCCAATTGACCGGCACGTTCACGGTGTCCGCGGCCGCCCGCGCCACCTTCTCCAAATCGGGATTCAGCCCCATCTGCGTGGAGGAGCAGGTCGGGTGCAGGGTCAGCGAGGAGACCTTCCGGCCCTCGGGCAGCTTTTCCAGCAGGTGCTGGGCGGTGAAGGCGAGCAGGTCCACCACGGTGTAGCCGTGCTCTTCCAGCGTGTGGGCGAAGCCCTCGGTGCAGCTGGAGGCGTCGGAGATGACCGGCAGGTTCCTGCCCGGCAGCGCCGCCGCCACCTCGTCGAGCACCCGCTGGGCCATGAGGTCGTGGCCGTCGGCGTAGCCCTTGGAGCTCCACGGGGTGCCGCAGCACATCGACTCGATGCCCTGCGGGACGTAGACCGAGACGCCGGCCGCGTGCAGCAGCTGCGTGAACGCCGAAGCGACGCCCTGGCCCTCGCCGGCCGGGCCGAACATTGAGTTCACGCAGGCCGGCAGGTAGATGGCCAGCGGTTCGGTGCCGGCGGCGCCCAGGATTCCGGCCAGCGGCTTGCGGGCCTTGCCGCCGCCGGGCAGTTCCGCGTCGTAGCGCGGCATGACATCGGTGCTGATGACCTTGCGTGCCGCATCGGTGACCCCGCGGACCAGGCCCACGGGGAACTTGTCAGCCACGCTCAGGGCCAGCGAGCCGGCGCGCGTGGCGCCGCCCCAGCCTTTGGCGGCGGTCTTGAACCCGGCGGCCAGCGCGGGGTTCGCGTCCTCGCGGCGCAGGCGCTTGACCAGCAGGCCGGTATTGATGCCCACCGGGCAGGCGGTGACGCACATGCCGTCCACGGCGCAGGTCTGCACGCCGTTGTAGTCGTAGTCCTTCTCAAGCTCCGCGGCCAGCTCCCGGTTGCCTTCCGCCTCCGCCTTGGCGATGGCGCGGCGCACCACGATGCGCTGGCGCGGGGTGAGGGTCAGGTCCTTGGAGGGGCAGACCGGCTCGCAGTAGCCGCATTCGACGCAGCGGTCGGCCTCCACCTCGATGGTGGCGTTCAGCTTGATGTTGCGGATGTGGGCCGAGTGGTCCTCGTCGATGATGACCCCGGGGTTCATCATCAGGCGCGGATCGCAGGCGGCCTTGAGTTCCAGGTGCACGTCGTAGAGCTCGTCGCCGTACTGGGCGCGGACGAACGGGGCCATGGCGCGGCCGGTGCCGTGCTCGGCCTTCAGGTTGCCGCCCTTGGACAGGATCAGGTCCACCATCTTGTCGTTGAATCCGTTGTAGCGGTTCAGCGCCCGCTCGCCCTCGAAGCGGTCGGTGAGCATGAAGTGGATGTTGCCGTCCTTGGCGTGGCCGAAGATCACCGAGTCCTCGTAGCCGTATTCGGTGAACAGCTCCTGCAGGCTGCCGCAGGTTTCAGCCAGCGACGGCACCGGCACCGCGACGTCCTCCAGCAGCGCGGTGGTGCCCGAGACGCGGGCTCCGGCCACCGAGGCGTACAGCCCCTTGCGGAACTTCCAGGCCGCCTGGCGGTTCTTCGCGTCCGGGGAGAGCACGGCCGGGGCGCGCAGCGCGGCGGTGTCCAGCAGCTTCTGTCCGGCATCCTGCAGCCCGCGCAGCTGCTCGTCGTTGTCTGCGTGGTATTCGATGAGCAGGGCGGCCTGCCGGTCCACCTCGAAGCCCATGATGGCTTCGGGCACGCCGGGCAGCGACTGCCCGACGCGCAGCGAGGTGGAGTCCATGAGCTCAAGGGTCGCGGCGCCCGAATCCAGCAGCTCGGGCAGCGCGCGGGTGGCCAGATCCAGGTTGTCGAAGACCGCCAGGGTGGCGACGGCCAGCTTGCGGATCGGCACGGTGCGGAAAACCGCCTCGGCCACGAAGGCCAGCGTGCCTTCGGAGCCGATGATCAGATGGGCCATCAGCTGCGCCGGGGAGTCGAAGTCGAGGAATGCGTTGATGCCGTAGCCCATGGTGTTCTTCAGCGCGAAGTGCTTCTCGATCTTCGCCACGGAATCCGGGTTGGAGCGCACCCGGTCGCGCAGCTTTTCCAAGGTGGCCACCAGCTGCGGTTCGGCGGCGGCCAGCTGGGCGTCGGCGTCCGGAGCGGCGGTGTCGACCATGGTGCCGCTGGGCAGCACGAAGGTCATGGATTCGAGGGTGCGGTAGGTGTTGAACTCGGTGCCGCAGGCCATGCCGGAGGAGTTGTTGGCGATGACGCCGCCCACGGTGCAGGCGGCCTCGCTGGCGGGATCCGGTCCCAGCTTGGTGCCGTAGACGCCCAGCCGGGCGTTGACTTGGCGGATGGTGGCGCCGGGCTGGACACGTACGCGCTGCCCGCCGTCCAGCACGGTGATGCCGCGGAAATTCTTGCGCACGTCGATCATCAGCCCGTGGCCGCTGGCCTGGCCGGCCAGCGAAGTGCCGCCTGAGCGCAGGGTCACCGGCTGGTTGTTCCGGTTGGCGGCGGCCAGCAGCTGCGAGACCTCGCGGGCGTCCTTGGCCAGCACCACCGCCTGCGGGGTGTACAGGTAGTGCGACGCGTCCGAGGCATAGGCCACGCGGTCGATGGATCGGGTCTTAACCCGGTCGGGCTCGCCGACCAGGTCGAGGATGCTGGATGAAACCGTGGTTTCGCCGAGTGCTGGCGTGCTCAATGCCATGGTGCGCTCCTGTGTGGGATCGTAGGCGTGGCCTACCGTCGCGGGAAATTGTCTTACAAGTACACATGCCATAGTAGTACGCGCCATGGGATACTTGGTAGGTCCAATGTACTTCTGCCCGAAAGGACGCATGTGGCTGCCCGTCTAGGAGTGGTTTCGGTGGTGCAGGCCGTCATCAGGTCGCTGCGCGAACGCATCTTCAGCGGCGAGCTTTCTCCCGGCACCCCGCTGGGCGAGGTCGACGTGGCAGCCTACTACGAGGTCGCCCGCCCCACTGCCAAGGCCGCGCTGGAGAACCTGGTGTCCAGCGGGCTGCTCGCGCGCAACGCCCACCAGAGCGCCAAGGTGCGGGTGCTGTCCGCGGCCGATGCCCGCGACATCTACCAGACCCGAGCCATCATCGAAGCGGAGGCCGTGCGCCTGCTGGCCGGCACCGGCCAGGTACCCGAGGCAGCGCTGGCGGCCAACGCGCAGATCACCGCGTTATCCAACGCCTCGCCCATCGAGATCGTGGAACCGGACGTGCGTTTCCACGCGGCCCTGGTCCAGGCACTGGGCTCGCCGCGCACCAGCGCGATCTACGCGCAGCTCACGGATGAAATCCGGCTGTGCATGACGCACGTGCAGGACGCCACCCTGTTGTCCACCCAGGACATCGCCGCCGAGCACGCGCGCCTGCTGGAACTGATTTCCACAGGGTCCCGGCAGGAGGCGGCCCAAGTGCTGGCTGAGCACCTGCAGACGGCGAGCGCCAAGCTGGCCGCGCATCTGGACACCCTCAGCTAGCGAAAGGACGAACGACCATGGGCTTATTTTCACGCAAGCAGCCAACCGCCTCCGGAACCGGGCGCGCCCCGGAGCGGGCGCTGGATAGCCTGGAACCGCTGCAGGCAGGCCAAGCGACCTTCCGAGCCCGGGAATTGGGCGTGGGCCGGCGCGGCAAGAAGCTGATCCCCGCAGTCGAAGTGGTCACGAGGGATGCCACCGGGCACTTCCGCGCCGACGAGCTGGGCTCCTTCCTGGGCGGACGACTCGGCATCATCGAAACACTGTCCGGCTCACCGAGCACGCTGTTCATCGCCACCGGCGCGCACGCGGGAACAGGCTCCCCCGCGGGCGATGCCTTGGCGCACGCGGCGAAGGACGAGGCGGGACTCCTGATGCCGGCCGGCGAAGAGGTGCGGCGCCTGGCACTATTCAGCACCGCGGACCAGCAGCGGATCGCCAGCTGGCTCGCGCTCTTCCCGCGCCCCTAGCCCCGGTCGCGCTCACCGGCACCGCTCGGCGCAGCCGAGCCCTCTTCGGCAGCTCCCCCTTCGTCGCTCCAGTCGCGCCGAGCGCCATCAGAGCGCTTCGGGTCCGAGACATGGCCCTTGGATGCCAGACCCTCCCCCGGGACCGGGTGCCCTTTTTCAGGAATGTGCTTTTCTCCCATGGATTCTTCCCTCTCGTTGCGCTAGCGTTCGGGGGCGGTTTCCGGCTCCGGCGGGACCGGCGGAGCGGTCGGATCGAATGGCGGGTCAGTCGGCCCCGTGGGGTCGATGACCGGACCGTCCGGAGCGGTGGGGTCGCTCGGGGGTGCGATGGGCCCGGTGGGGTCAGTGGGATTGATGGGTGGGTCGGTGGGATGGCGGTTGAACATCTTTTCCTCTCCTTGATCATCGCGCCGGCGGTTTGACGCCCGCCGACTGAACGTCTTTTCACGCTACCCACCGTTCGGGCAGGCGAAACGCAAACTTCCGGATTCCAAGGCGATTGCCAGTCTTGGCGCACGCCAGGCCCAGGTGGCGGCCATCCTTTCACGCAACTGCACGTATACCCCCACCCCTATTTTTGACATACCCCCGGGGGTATAGTTTATGGTGGATTCAGACACCCCAACGAAAGGACATCCCATGCTTCTGGAACGCTTCTACGACGAAGACCTGGCACAGGCCAGCTACTTCATCGGCTGCCAGGCCAAAGGCGAAGCAATCGTCATCGATGCCCGCCGCGACATCTCCGAGTACCTGGCGCTTGCAGCCAAGAACGGAATGCGCATCGTTGCGGCAACCGAGACCCACATCCACGCCGACTACCTCTCCGGCACCCGCGAGCTGGCCGCAGCCACCGGCGCCACCACCTACGTCTCGGGCGAAGGCGGAGCCGACTGGCAGTACGGCTTCGAGGCCGAGCGCCTGATGGACAAGGACACCATCAAGCTGGGCAACATCACCGTGACCGCACGCCACACCCCGGGCCACACCCCGGAGCACCTGTCATTCCTCGTCACCGACGGCGCCTTCAGCGACCAGCCAGGCTACATGTTCTCCGGCGACTTCATCTTCGCCGGCGACCTAGGCCGTCCCGACCTCCTGGACGAGGCAGCCGGCGGCGTGGACACCCGCTTCGCCGGAGCCAAGGACCTCTTCGCCTCGCTGAAGAATGTCTTCCTGGAACTGCCCGACCACATCCAGGTCTACCCGGGCCACGGCTCGGGCAGCGCCTGCGGCAAGTCACTGGGCGCAGTACCATCCACCACCGTGGGCTACGAGCGCAACTTCGCCTGGTGGGGCAGCTATCTGGCCAACAACGACGAGGAAGGCTTCATCGCGCAGCTGCTCGACGGGCAGCCGGATGCCCACGCCTACTTCGCCCGCATGAAGCGCCAGAACCGCGACGGTGCCAAGGTGCTCGGCCCCCTGCCTGAGCTGGTCGAGTTCACCGCGGAGCAGATCATCGAGCAGACCGCAGCGAACGACGCGGTCTTCGTGGACACCCGCGGCCACGTGGCAGTGGCTGAAGGCACCGTCGCCGGCGCACTGGCCATCCCTGCCATTTCCAAGATGGCGAACTTCGGCGCCTGGGCCTTCGATCCGGAAGCCGACGACCGCCAGCTGATCCTCTTCGCCGAGAACCTGAAGGCAGCCGAGGAAATGCGCGACCACCTGATGCGCGTGGGCATCGACGCGGTCTCCGGCTACGCCACCACCCTCGAGGGCCTGCCGGCCTTCACCCCGCCGAGCGTGGACCCGGCCGATCTGGAGAACTTCGAGCACGCCCTGCTGCTGGATGTTCGCGGCCGCAGCGAATTCAATGCCGGAGCCATCCCGAACGCCAAGCACATCTCCGGCGGCCGCGCCCTGTGGGCCCTGGACGAGCTGCCTACCGACGGCAAGATCGTCACCTACTGCCAGAGCGGCCTGCGCAACTCGATCGTCGCCAGCGCCCTGCGCGATGCCGGGTACGACGTGGTCGAGCTGACCGGCAGCTACGCCGGCTGGGACGCGGCCATGAACAAGACCAACGCCTAACCCACCCCCACCACGAAGGAAACACCCCCAAGCATGAGCACCCCCATCGATGTCATGGACGCGCCGACCCTGAAGAAGCTGCTGGCTTCAGATGAGTCCGGAGTGGCAGTCCTGGACGTACGCACCCCCGCGGAGTTCGAGACCGTGCATATCCCAGGCTCCTACAACCTGCCGCTGGACCTGGTGTCGGAACACGCCCATGATGTGACCCGCAAGCTGGGCAAGCAGATCGTGCTGGTCTGCCAGTCCGGCACCCGCGCCTCCCAGGCGCAGCAGAAGCTGATCGACATCGAGATCGAAGCCGGCAGCGTGCTGGAAGGAGGCATCGCCGCCTACGAGAAGTCAGGCGGCGAGGTGGTGCGCGGCACCCAGCGCTGGGCCATGGACCGCCAGGTCCGCATGACCGCAGGTTCGCTGGTGCTGCTGGGCTTCCTCGGCTCCAAGCTGATCAGCCCCAAGCTCGGCTACCTGTCGGCGGCCATCGGAGCGGGCCTTGCCTACTCCGCTGCCAGCAACTCCTGCGCCATGGCCAGCCTGCTGTCCAAGATGCCGTGGAACCAGATCAGCACCGCCGGCAAGGCCAACCCCCTGGCCCAGATCCCCAATGCCGGGCAACTGCTGAACCCGAACGGCAAGTAGGAGGCGGCAGTGGAACCAATAATGATTCTGGTCCTGGCCCTGTCGGTTGTCGTCGGACTGACCCTGGGTCTGCTGGGTGGCGGCGGTTCCATCCTGATGGTTCCACTGCTCACCTATGTCGCGGGCATGGACGCCAAACAGGCCATCACCACCTCGCTGTTCGTAGTGGGTGTGACGTCGCTGGCCAGCCTGCTGCCGCATGCGCGAGCCCGCAACGTCCGCTGGGTCCCGGGCCTGGTTTTCGCTGCGGCAAGCACGAGCGGCGCGTTCCTCGGCGGACTGGCCAGCGCGGCCATTCCCGGCGCGGTGCTGATGGTGGCCTTCGCCGTCATCATGCTGGCCAGCGCCGGGAACATGATCCGCGGGCGGAAGAAGGGCTCCGGTGCCGAGGCCAAGGGCCGTTCGCTGCTGATGTACATTCCCGTCGGCCTGGTGGTCGGCCTGGTCACCGGCCTGGTGGGAGCCGGCGGCGGATTCCTCATCGTCCCGGCCCTGGTGCTGCTGGCAGGCCTGCAAATGAAGCACGCGGTAGGCACCTCCCTGCTGGTCATCTCGCTGAACTCGGCCTCCGGCATGCTGGGGCACCTGAACTCCACCTCCGTCAACTGGCCGCTGACCCTGTCCATTACGGCAGCGGCGATCATCGGCTCGCTGATCGGAGCGCGACTGACCGCCATGGTGCCGGAGAAGAAGCTGCGCCGAGGATTCGGCTACTTCGTCCTGGTCATGGGCGTCTTCGTCCTGTCCCAGGAGCTGCCGCATCCGGCAGGACTCATACTAGCCATTGCCGCCGCAGTCGCCGCGCTTGTCTGGGTGCTCTGCACCAAGATCCCTGCGCTGGCCACGATCTGCCCCTGGCGCAAGGCCCCTGCTCCGCTGGCACCGGCTGCGGACTAGCTCACATCTACCCAAGGAGTACCCATGAAACCGCTAGAATTGACCGAGACGAACTTCGCTGAAACCGTCAAGTCCTCCCCCATGCTGCTGGTCGACTTCTGGGCAGCCTGGTGCGGCCCGTGCCGCAACTTCGCGCCCGTCTTCGACACCGCTGCCGGCCTGCACGAGGACGTGACCTTCGGCAAGGTCAACACCGAGACGCAGCAGAACCTGGCGGCCGCCGCCCAGATCACCTCCATCCCGACGCTGATGGCGTTCAAGGACGGCGTGCTGGTTTACTCCCAGCCCGGCGCACTGGACTCCCGCGGCCTGGAGGAACTGATCACCTCGCTGAAGAACCTGGACATGGAAGCCGTGCACGCCGAAATGGCCGACGCACAGAAGTCCCAGTCTTAATCCCGGGGTCCGCCCCACGGTCTTTTTCGAAATGGAGCACATCATGCGCAACGCAGACGACGCCACACGCAAGCGAATCCTGAACCGCTTGAAGCGGGCCCGTGGCCAGCTTGACGCCGTCATCAACTCGGTTGAGAACGACGGCAAATGCCGCGATGTGGTTACCCAGCTGTCTGCCGTGTCCACCGCGCTGGACCGCGCAGGATTCGCCATCGTCTCCTCGGCCATGCAGCATTGCCTGGTTGATCCGGAGAAGACCGCCGAAGCAGAAGACGGCTTGACCGTCGAAGAGCTGGAAAAGCTCTTCCTTTCACTTTCCTAGTATTTACGGCTTAAAAGCCAGAGAAGGAGGCATCTCATGTGCCGACAGGTTTCATGCAAGAAGTGCGGCAAGACCACCTGGGCCGGGTGCGGCCAGCACGTTGACTCGGTCATGCGCGGCGTTCCAGCCCGCGACCGCTGCCAAGGCCACGAGAATGAGCCGAGCAAGGGCTTCTTCGGTCGCCTGTTCGGCCGCTAAACCCGGCCTATGCCCCTGTACGGACCTCCACCCCGAGGTCCGCACGGGGGCCGCTTCATTTAAGCGGATTTGCAAGGAGCAGGGGCGCGGCCCGACGACATAGTCAGCTCGCAGTTACCCTGCGCCCGCGTTCTTTGGAATAATCCGAAGCACTGGCCATGGGCGTGCAGCATGCCGGATGCCCGCAAGCGAAGGCGGCATTCACCGCAGGTCCCCGGATGAAACCCCAAAGGAAAACAAGCTCGATGACTGCAAAAATCCGTATTGGCATTGCCGGCTACGGCAACCTCGGCCGCGGCGTACAGGCCGCCATCGCGAAGAACCCCGACATGGAGCTGGTCGGCGTCTACACCCGCCGCGACCCGCAGAAACTGCAGCTGGCCAGCCCGGCGCCGCGTTTTGCCATCACCGAGCTGGAGCGGCACACCGATCAGATCGACGTGCTGATCCTGTGCGGCGGCTCGAAGTCGGACCTGCCGGAGCAGGGCCCGAAGTACGCCGCACTGTACAACACCGTGGACAGCTTCGACACCCACGCACGCATCCCGGAATACTACGAAACCGTGGACGCCCCGGCCAAGGCCGCCGGCAAGACCGCGCTGATCTCCGCCGGCTGGGATCCGGGAATGTTCTCGATCAACCGCGTCTACGGCGAGGCGCTGCTGCCCGACGGCGAGACCTACACCTTCTGGGGCCGCGGCCTGAGCCAGGGGCACTCCGACGCGGTGCGCCGCGTCCCGGGTGTCGCCGGCGCCGTGCAGTACACGATCCCCAGCCAGGAAGCCATCGACAAGGTCCGCGCCGGCCTGCGCCCAACGCTGAGCACCCGCGAAAAGCACCAGCGCGAATGCTTCGTGGTGCTCGAGGACGGCGCCGACGCCGAAGCGGTGCGCGAGGCGATCGTCACCATGGAGCACTACTTCGACCAGTACGACACCACGGTTGAATTCATCGACGCCGAGACCCTGGCCCGCGAGCATGCGGACATGCCGCATGGCGGATTCGTCATCCGCTCCGGCAACACCAGCGATGAGCAGAAGCAGGTCATCGAGTACTCGCTGGCGCTGGGCTCGAATCCCGAGTTCACTTCCAGCGTGCTGGTGGCCTACGCCCGGGCCGTGCACCGCATGAACCAAGCCGGTCTCACCGGTGCGCAGACCGTCTTCGACGTCGCCCCGGGTCTGCTCTCGCCCAAGTCGGCCGCGCAGCTGCGTGCCGAAATGCTCTAAACTCGCACCATAGGATCACGCCATGCCGGCAACCGGCATGGCGTGGTCTGCTTAAGCTGCGGACCGTCCGCTCAGATCCGGATGTAGGCAGCGCCGTCCAGCTGCCCGGCGGCCAAGGCGACCACCGCCGAGGGCACCGTGCCCAAGCCTTCCTGCAGGTCGTCAGCTGTGATGCCGTTGCGGCTCCTGCCCAGTTCGCAGGCGAAAACCTGTGTACGGCTGGCCGGGTCAATGGGCTCGGCATCCTTGCGCACCCCGGCCAGCGCCTTGCCGTTCACGATGACGCTGATCCGGGCATCGGGCAGGGATTCGCCCAGCGTCGCGAGCGCCGCCACGGCCCGCGCGATGTCCTCCGGTCCCTGGGTGGCGTGCAGAAGCACGTGCCGTTCTGCTGGGCCGTTCATCACACGGCCTCCTTCGTTCGGAAAAGCCGCTCGCTGAGCCAGCCGCGCTCGTTTTCGTTCAGCGGCCGCGGGGTGAGCTTGTCCTCGGCGAGCGCCACCATGACGTTGCTGCCGTCGAACACGGGGGCTCCGTCCTGGAACCCGATATGCCGCACCACGAAGGACTTGGTGCCGATACGCTGGACACCGACCCGCACCATGACGCTGGAGGTGTAGTAGACCGGTCGCAGGTAGTCCAGGTTCATCGAGGCAACCACCAGCCCGTGGGGAAAGAGGTCCGACTCGCCATGGCGGCCCGACCAGCGGATCCGCGCTTCTTCCACGAGTGTCACCACGCGGGCGTTGTTCACATGTCCAAGGCTGTCCTGGTCGCTCCACCGCAGCTGGATTTCCACTTCTTCCCCGCCCTCGGGGAGATTTTCACTTCGACTCATGTGGCTCATTGCAACAAACATTCACTTTCTATGCATCTTCAATGACGTACTGCCGCGTCCTTCTCCCAGGCTTCAATGGGCCCCGGGACCGCGGTGAATAAGGGATGCAGGGGAATCTGCCCGGCACCCAACGAGTCCAAGTAAGTCGCGCGCGGCGGGTCGCGCTGCTGCAGTTTGCGCAGCAGATGCTCCGCCTCGAATCCGATCTGTCCGGTGCTCACTGGCACCAAGCCCGCATGCTCCGGCAGTGCGGGGTGCAGGATTTTGGCCGCTTCGAATTTGTAGCCACGCAGCTTCGCTTCTTCCAGCAACCCCTGCAGGTAGCCGCCGACGGTCTCCAGCGGGTCGGATTGCCCGCGCAGCCGGATCAGCTGCGGATGATTTGCATAGCCCTGGGTCTGGCCGGCGAGCACCTTCTGGGCCAACAGGCTTTCGCGCCAGCAGGCTACCAAGCCCTTGGAATCCAATAGGGACGGGTGAAGTGACCACAGGCGCATGCTTCAAGTGTAGTGTCGGCACCCCGCGCCACCACCTGGCCGATCCACCCGCATTTTCGCCGTTCAACCACTCTTCGATTGCTCGAGGGCCACCGGGCCCAGGTCGGCAACCGTCTGGGCGAAGGCCCTCAGGTCGCTGGCGAAGGCTTCGGGCTGTTCCATCGCGCCGAAGTGTCCGCCGGCTTCATGTTCGGTCCAGTGCACCAGCGGGAACCGCCGCTGGTACCACGCCCGGGGTGACTTGAGGATTTCTTGGGGGAAAATGCCAGCCCCGGTGGGGACCACGACCTCGCCGGCCGCCCCGGTCCCGTTTCGCAGCGCCAGGTACTGCTCCCGGTAGAAATGCATGGCCGAGGAAATCGTGTCAGTGAACCAGTACACGGACAGGTTCGCCAGGAACTTCTCCCAGCTCACCGCATGGCGCACGTCCCTGATGCCGTCGCGTTCGCAGTCGGTCCACTGGTAGAACTTGTCCAGGACCCAGGCGCACCATCCCGCCGGTGAATCGTTCAACGCGAAACCCAGCGTTTCCGGGCGGGTTTTCTGGATCTCGAAGTAGCCGCGGCCATCCAGCGCGTTGAATTCGTTGCCCTTGAGCCACTCCCGTTCGTGGTCCTGCACCAGGGCCATGGCATCCGGCACATCGCCCGGCGGGATTGGGTGCGTCAATGTCACATGCAGTCCCAGCACCCGCTGGGGATAGAGCGATGTGATGTGCGTGGCCAGCAGCGTGCCCCAGTCGCCCCCGTGCACGACGAACTGCTCGTAGCCCAGCTCCCGCATCAGCGCAGCCATCCGATGCGCGATACGGACCGGGGTCATCCCCGGTTCTCCGATCCCGGGAGAAGCCCCGAAGCCCTGCAACGACGGTGCCACCACGTGGAATGATTCCAGTTCCGCCGATTCCGGGGCGGACAGCTTCGGAATGACCTCGAGGAACTCGACGATTGAGCCAGGCCAGCCGTGGAGCAGCAGCACCGGGACGGCGTCCTCCTGCGCCGAGCGGGAGTGCAGGTGGTGGATTGGCAGCCCGTCGATGGACGTCAGGTAGTTGGAAACCGCATTGATCCTGCGTTCGGCGTCCTCGAAGTCGAAGCCGTCGCGCCAGTAGTCCACCACGTCGCGCAGATAGTCCTGGTCGACTCCGAAGTCCCAGTTCTGCGCGGTGAAGCGCCGCGGCCAGCGAGTCTGTGTGATGCGGGTTCGCAGTTCGTCCACCGCGTTTGCCTCGAAGCGGAATTGATAGGGAATGCTCGGCATTCGGTGCACCTCTCGTGGACGGTCAGGGGCGCAGCCCTTGGGGCTGCGTCGTGCCAGCCTAGCGGCTGCCGCCGTTGTGGAGAGCTGGAATACCGGCTATCACGGTTCAAGCAGGCGCCGGCTTGACGCAGGCGCTCGGGCGGAAGCAGGGCATCCCGATACCTGGCGAAGGAACCGGCGCAACTTGGCGATGCAGTTGATGTCCGGCGCACTGCGGGCGCAGACCCGCCGCGCATTGCCCTCGCTGGCTCCGCAAAAAGAGAGAATCCGGCCAGGGCTTTACGTCAGCCGATCAGCTTTGGGGGAATTCGATGATCTCGCTGCGGATCAGGAATCGTTTGCCTTCGGGAGCCTCGACGGAGAAGCCCGAGCCGCGGCCGGCCACCACGTCTACGGTGAGCTTGGTGTGCTTCCAGTATTCGAATTGCTCCTTGGACATCCAGAAATCGATGTCGCCCAGGGTGCCGCCGGAACCGTCGTCAAGACAGAGCACTCCGAGCAGGACGTCGGATCCTCCGGTGCGGAATTCGCCGGCCGGATAGCACATCGGCGAGGAGCCGTCGCAGCAACCGCCGGACTGGTGGAACATCAGCGGGCCGTGGATGCCCCACAGCTTGCGCAGCAGTTGAAGGGACTCATCGGTGAAGGCGACGCGGGAAAATTCCTCACCGGCAATCGCCGCACGGGTTTCGGTAATCGTGCTCATGACTCGCTCCTCTGGTCTTCGGGATCACTGGCCTTGGCTTTAAGCTCAGTGTCCTCCAAACGTCTCCGGGAGTCCATGCCCCTGTGGCCCGGCAGACGATGTCATGCCGGGCCACAGGGATTTGGGGGGAGGTTGGGTTATTCGGTTGGGTTGGGTTGGTTAATCGGTTGGGGTTGGGGGTTGGATGGTTACTTGGTGTAGTCGATCACGACACGGCCATCGATCTTCGCATGGCGCATTTCGTCAAAGACCGCGTTGATGTCTTCCAGCGGGCGGGTGTGGAAAGTCGGCTTGATCTTTCCTGCCGCATAGAAGTCCAGCGCTTCGATCATGTCCTGTCGGGTGCCGACGATCGAACCGCGGATCGTCAGGCCCTTGAGGACGATGTCGAAAATCGGGGCCGGGAAGTCGCCGGCCGGCAGGCCGTTGAAGACGATGGTTCCGCCGCGACGGGTCATGCCAATGGCCTGGCCGAAAGCCGCCGGGTGGACCGCGGTCACGAGCACGCCGTGGGTTCCGCCGATCTTTTCCTGGATCACGGTGGCGGGATCCTGCGCAAAGGCGTTCACCGTGAGTTCAGCTCCGTGCTTGGTCGCCAAGGCCAGCTTGTCATCGGCGACGTCGATGGCGACAACTCGCATGCCCATGGCTACCGCGTATTGAACTGCGATGTGGCCCAGGCCGCCGATGCCGGAGATCGCAACCCATTGGCCGGGGCGCACGCCGGTCATCTTCAGGCCCTTGTAGACAGTCACGCCGGCGCAGAGCACCGGGGCGATCTCATGCGGGTCCGAGCCTTCGGGGATGTGCGCGGCGAACTTCGCGTCCACCAGCATGTACTGCCCGAAGGAGCCATCCATCGAATAGCCGCCGTTGGACTGGGATTCGCACAAGGTCTCCCAGCCCGTGCGGCAGAATTCGCAGCTGCCGCACGCGCTGGCCAGCCAGGCGTTGCCGACGAGGTCGCCTTCCTTGACCTCGGTGACTCCTTCGCCGACCTTGACGACGGTGCCGACACCCTCATGGCCCGGGATCAGCGGAAGCTTGGGCTTGACCGGCCAGTCGCCTTCGGCGGCGTGCAGGTCGGTGTGGCACACGCCCGAGGCGATGAGCTTGACCAGGGCCTGGCCCGGGCCGGGCTCGGGGATCGAGGTGTCGGCTACTTTGAGTTCTTCGCCGAAGCCTTCAACGATGGCAGCTTTCATGGTGCTCATGGGAAAAGTCCTTTGCAGTGTTTTTCGAAGACCGGGGCCGGTCCCGGAGCTGGTGCTCCGGAACCGTCCCGAGCCTTCGGGGTCTGTGAAACTGTCGGTCGTGCGTGGGGATGGTGACAGGGGATGGGGGATGGGCTGCGTTGGGGTATCGCAGTTTAGAAGAAGCCGAGCTTGTCTTCCGAGTAGGAGACGAGCAGGTTCTTGGTCTGCTGGTAGTGATCCAGCATCATCAGGTGGTTTTCGCGGCCGATGCCCGAGGACTTGTAGCCGCCGAAAGCCGAGTGCGCCGGGTAGGCGTGGTATTGGTTGACCCAGACACGTCCGGCCTGGATGTCGCGGCCTGCGCGGTAGGCGGTGTTGCCGTTGCGGCTCCACACGCCCGAGCCCAGCCCGTAGAGGGTGTCGTTGGCAATGGCCATCGCATCGTCGTAGTCCTTGAACTTCGCCACCGA
The DNA here is from genome assembly GCF_046940185.1 of Arthrobacter sp. 'calajunan'. Classification (NCBI taxonomy): domain Bacteria; kingdom Bacillati; phylum Actinomycetota; class Actinomycetes; order Micrococcales; family Micrococcaceae; genus Arthrobacter; species Arthrobacter sp. 'calajunan'. The sequence goes on along the minus strand of NZ_JBKZDY010000012.1, from coordinate 39,126 downwards.
GACCACCGGGCCGAAGATCTCCTCTTGGAAGATGCGCATGTTGTTGGTGCCTTCGAAGATGGTCGGCTGCACGTAGTAGCCGCCGGACAGGTCGCCGCCCAGGTCCGCGCGCCCGCCACCGGTGAGCAGCTTGGCTCCCTCGGCCTTGCCGATGTCCATGTAGGACAGGATCTTTTCCAGCTGGTCGTTGGAGGCCTGGGCACCCATCATGGTGTCGGTGTCCAGCGGGTTGCCCTGCTTGATGGCCTTGGTGCGGACCACGACCTTTTCCATGAATTCGCCGTAGATGCTTTCCTGGACCAGCGCGCGCGACGGGCAGGTGCAGACCTCGCCCTGATTCAGCGCGAACATCGTGAAGCCTTCCTGGGCCTTGTCGTAGAAGGCGTCGTCCTTGGCCGCCACGTCCTCGAAGAACACGTTCGGCGACTTGCCGCCGAGCTCCAGGGTGACCGGGATGAGGTTTTCCGAAGCGTACTGCATGATCAGGCGGCCGGTGGTGGTCTCGCCGGTGAATGCGATCTTGCGGATGCGCTTGTTCGAGGCGAGCGGCTTGCCGCACTCGACGCCGAAGCCGTTGATGACGTTCAGCACGCCGGCCGGAAGCAGGTCGCCGATCAGTTCCATCAGCACCAGGATCGATACCGGGGTCTGCTCGGCAGGCTTCAGGACGATCGCGTTGCCGGCGGCCAGCGCCGGGGCGAGCTTCCAGACGGCCATCAGCAGCGGGAAGTTCCACGGGATGATCTGTCCGACAACACCCAGCGGCTCGTGGAAGTGGTAGGCGGTGGTGTTGTCATCGAGCTGCGAGAGGCTGCCTTCCTGGGCGCGGATAGCGCCTGCGAAGTAGCGGAAGTGGTCCACTGCCAGCGGCAGGTCGGCGTTGAGGCATTCGCGGATGGCCTTGCCGTTGTCCCAGGTTTCCGCGACGGACAGCATTTCAAGGTTTTCCTCGATGCGGTCTGCGATGCGGTTCAGGACCAGGGCACGGTCCGCCGGGCTGGTCTTGCCCCAGGCCGGTGCCGCCGCGTGCGCCGCATCCAGTGCGGTTTCAACGTCTTCGGCGGTGGATCGTGCGACCTCGCAGAACGACTTGCCGGTAACCGGGGTGATGTTTTCGAAGTACATCCCCTTGGCCGGAGCAACCCACTGGCCGCCGATGTAGTTCTCATACCGCGACTTGAAGTTGACCAATGCTCCATCGGTGTTCGGGTTTGCGTAGATGCTCATGGCTGCGTGACTCCTTCGTCTCTTCGCTTCGTGCCGGTGGCTGGATGCCTCGCCGTCTTGGCATGTGACTCTAGTCACATAAACGTTGCAAGAAGGTTGCACAACGTTGCAACGCTGCACAGCGGTGTCAGGGAGTGCACCGGATCCACGACATGGCCCGACCCGCACTCCCCGCGGCAAGCGCCGTGGCATCGGGCCGTGTTGCGAAAAATACGCGAACGAACTCCGGGATCGACTACCCGTCCAGCGCTTCAATCTCGGCGACAACCAGTGAACGCGCCGGCGAATCCAGCGGCAATTCACGCAGGGCGGCCAGCAGCAGTTGAGAATCCGCGCTCTGCCTTCCAAGCCGCAGCAACTGCTGTGCGGTGCCGCGATCCAGCACCATTTCCCGCAGGGCAATCTGCGCGCGGTAGCGAAGCGCAACGATGCCAGGGGCCTGCGAGCGCACGAGGATCTCGGCGGGATACAGCTGCAGCGCCCGTTCCAGATCGCCTTCCTCCATGGCCTGCCAGAGCATGGTCAGCGTGGTTTGCAGTTCCCATTCCAGGCGGTAGGGGCGTGCGGCGATGCGGCGGTCAGGCGAATCAGCGAGCGCCTTGCGCAGTCGCACCAGCTCGGAGCGCAGGGTCCCCTCGGAAGCATTATCGGGCTGCTCGAAAAGCTCTTCGACCAACTGGGCGCTGTTCAGCCCGCGCGGATGCGCCGCAAGTATGGTCAGGATCTCCGCATGGCGTAGGGACAACGGCTTGCCGGAAAGCCGCGGGCCGTCACTGGCGCACAAATCGAGGAAATCCTCATCCGCCCGCTCCTCAGCCAGTGACGGAAGAAGCAGCTGCCCCTCAGCCGCAGCCACCGCCGCCTGAAGCAGCGGCAGCGAATGCACGGCAATCGCATCAGCACCGCCGGTCAGATCAACCGCGCCGATGGTGCGGCCGGTCCGCGGGTTGCGGATCGGCACCGCGGAACAGTTCAAGTGGTGCACGTGCTCATAGAGGTGCTCAGCGCCGGAAACCTGGACGCCGCTTCCCGTCGCAAGCGCCAGCCCTGGAGCCGACGTGCCCACCGAAGATTCGCCCCAGTTCGCGCCCGCGCTGAACCCGACATTTTCAGCGCCGTCCATGGCTCCGTGGTTGCCGGCAACCCACAGCAGCGTCCCCTGCGCGTCGGCGAGGGCCACCAGAAGATTAGCGTCGCTGGCGGCGGGAACCAGCAGCTTTTCGAAAACAGGCCAAATGCGCTGCAGTTCGCTGCGCTCCCGCGCCAGACGAAGGCTGTCGTCGCTGAGCATCGAGGGATAGCTGAATTGAAAAGGGTTCGAGAGGGATCGCCGCCACGACTCGCGAACGACGCTCCTCAATGGAAGCGCGTCAAGGTCAGCCAGATGCGACCCCAAGAGTTCGTGCGCTTTGCGCGCTTGGCTCGCCGCAGCCGACCAGTCCATGCCAGTTTCGCCCACCGTGACTCCAGATACCTGTAAAAATTCAGCGTAACGCAGGTCACTTTCCCATGCGTACCTTACACACTAGGGCATGCGGGTGGGGATGTGTAGTGATCATCCTGTTGATCCGCTCCACAACTCCTGGACTCCCCGCACGAAACGGCGGCGTCGCCGCTGGTCGGACGCGATCCACAGGAGACTTAACACCTTGAATAATAGGTGATTTATCTCCTCTTTAGACACAATGCGGGCTCCGGAGAACTAACTTGATCCGCCCCCTTCCCTCTGGCGCGCAGCGGGAGTAATATACAACCAAATGGTTGTATATGAGTTGAGCGATGAACAGGTAAACAAGGTCTTCCGCGCCTTGGCAGACGCCACACGACGAGACATCGTGCGGCGGACGTTAAGCGCCGAGGTGCGCGTGAGCGACCTGGCCACGGCCTACGACATGTCGTTTGCCGCGGTGCAGAAGCACGTGGCCGCCCTTGAAGCGGCGGGCCTGGTTACCAAGATCGCACGTGGCCGCGAACGCATCGTCCGCGGCCAGCCGGACACCATCCGACACGTCCAGGAACTGCTAACCGCCTACGAGGACATCTGGCGTCAGCGCATCAGCAGGCTCGATGACTTCCTCGCAGATGAAACCGACTAAGGATTTCGCCATGCCTGTCACCTCCGTACTCAAGGACCCGGAAACGCTGACACTGACCGTTCACGCCAATTTCCCGGTTCCCGTTTCCCGGCTCTGGGATGCCTATCTCGACCCCCGCCAGATCGAAAAGTTCTGGGGCCCGGTTGAATACCCTGCCACCTTCACGCGCCACGACGGCGCGGTCGGAGGCCGGAGCAACTACTACATGACCTCGCCTGAAGGCGAGCAGTTCCACGGATACTGGATCTGGAACGAGGTCGTCGAGCACAAGTTCTTCGAGGTCACCGACGGTTTCGCCCATTCCGACGGATCAGTGAACGAAGACCTTCCCGCCACCCGCACCGTCTTCAGCTTCGACCCCCACGAGGAGGGGTCCACGCTGACCATCACCGCCAACTTCGACTCGGCCGAGGAGCTCGAGCAGGTGGTCGCCATGGGCATGATCGATGGCACGCGTTCGGCCATGAGCCAGATCGAGCAGGTGCTGATCGACCTGCGCAACTACGCGCAGACCTTCGCCACCGAAGCCCAGCTGCTTTCCGACACCCAGGTGCGCGTCAGCCGCCTCATCCGCGGCACCCAGGAGCAGGTCTGGCGCGCACACCACGATCCGGAGCTCATGAAGCGCTGGCTGCTGGGCCCCGACGGCTGGCAGATGACCGAATGCATCCTGCCCAAGGAGGTGGGAGACAGCTACCGCTACTGGTGGGAGCCGAATTCCGGCGTCGAAGGCCAGGGGTTCGGATTCGCCGGCGTTTGCCTGTCCAGCACCCCGCGCAGCTTCGAATCCTTCACCGAGCAGATGATCGACACCGACTACCCGGCAACAGTCAATGAAACGACGTTCACCCCGGTGCAGTCAGGCACCCTGCTCAGCCTGGTCATCACCTACCCCGACGCCCAAACCCGCGACATGGTGCTGGCCACCGGAATGACCGAGGGAATGGAGGCCAGCTACGCACGCCTTGAATCACTGCTCTGAGCGATACGCCCCACAATCGCGATAAGGGCCGGGGCAAATGTGAAACACTTAGTGTCATGAGTACCCACAATGTGCGCGCAGGCCTGGACAAGCAGGCGAATCAGGTTCAGGAAATGTTCGACAATCTTGCTCCAAAGTACGATCTGCTCAATACCCTGATGACCGGCGGCATTGTGAACTACTGGCGCAAGATCACCACCGAGGCGATCGCCCCGAAGCCCGGAGAGCGCATCCTGGATCTGGCAGCCGGCACCGGCACCTCGTCCGTGCCGTTGGCCAAGGCCGGCGCGCGCGTGACCGCGTGCGACATGTCCCACGGCATGCTCGCCGAGGGCCGCAAGCGCTACCCCGAGCTGGAATTCGTCTACGGCGACGGCCACGATCTGCCATTCGAGGACAACACCTTCGATGCGGTGACCATCTCCTACGGCCTGCGCAACATTGACGACACCGAGAAGGCGCTGTCCGAGCTGCACCGCGTCACCAAGCCCGGCGGACGCATTGTGGTTGCCGAGTTCTCCACCCCGACCGTAACCCCGCTCAAGGTCGCCTACCAGCAGTTCCTGCCGCGCGTGATTCCAGCCCTGGGCTACATGGTCTCGCCGAATCCTTCGGCGTACGCCTACCTGGCCGAGTCCATCGCCGCCTGGCCGGGCCAGGAAGAGCTGGGCCGCAAGTTCGTCAACGTGGGTTGGAAGAACGTCGAGTACCGCAACCTGACCGGCGGCATCGTCGCGGTGCACCGCGCGTGGAAGTAAGCTGAACAGCAAGTTGTGAATCGGGGCATGCCTGGCGGCACGCCCCGATTTTTTCTGCCCAGCCCCACGGCCGGGTGCGCCTGTTACACTCGAAACCATGGATCTCATCTGCGCATAGCCTCGAACAGTCTCGCGCCCCATTCAGCGGCGCACGTTCATTCACGGCTTCCGGTGCAGATTTCCGTTTCCCCGGTTCCCCAGCTGTTGCCACGAACCCTCCAACGACGTCTTTTCCCGGTTGCCTCCTCAGCCTTCACAGGAGCCACCATGGCCTTGACCCCACCCATCACCCTGACCTCCCTCAGCTTCTGTTGGCCAGACGGCGAGCAGGTGCTCTCCCAGCTTGACGGCACCTTCCCCGCCGGCGCCAGCGGCTTGATCGGTGCCAACGGCAGCGGAAAATCCACCCTGCTCAAGCTGATCGCCGGGCGCCTGGCCCCCAGCTCCGGACAGGTTTCGGCGACTGGCGACGTCGCCTACCTGGCGCAGAACATCACTCTGCAATCGGACGCAACGCTTGCGGACCTGCTGGGCATCGCCCCTGCCTACCGCGCGCTGCAGGCCATCGAGGCGGGCAGCGTCGCCCCGGAGGATTTCGACGCCGTCGGCTCCGACTGGGACCTTGAAGCCAGGATCCAGGCCGAACTGACCCCGCTGGGCTTCGGCGGCCTGGACCTGTCGCGCCGGGTCGACGAGCTGTCCGGCGGCGAAACCATGCTGCTGGCGGTCCTCGGGCTGCGCCTGGCGCGCAAGCCCGTCACGCTGCTCGACGAGCCGACGAACAACCTCGATGGCCAGACCCGGCAGCTGCTGTACGGGCTGCTGCGCACCTGGCCCGGAACACTCGTCGTGGTGAGCCACGACCTGCAGCTGCTGGAGCAGATGCAGCACACCATCGAACTGCATCACGGACAGCTACGCTTCTTCGGCGGCCCGTACAGCCTGTACCAGGAGCAGCTGGCGACCGAGCAGCAGGCGGCGCTGCAGGCGGCCAAAACCGCCAGCTCCGCGCTGAAGGTGGAAAAGCGGCAGCGCGCCGAAGCGGAGACCAAGCTGGCGCGCACCAAACGCAAGGGCCGCGCCGAACAGCTCGGCGGCAACATGCCGCGCATCCTGGCCAACTCCCTGAAGCAGAAGTCCGAGGCGAACGCCGGCAAGACCCGCGCCCAGCACGAGGCGAAAATCGACGCCGCGCAGCAGCACGTCGACCAGGCGCAGTCAAGGATCAGGGAGATCGAGCACATCAACCTCGAACTTCCCGATCCCGGGCTGCCGGCCGGGCGGCGGGTGCTTGAGCTGGACGACGGCACCAGCTGGCATCTGCTGCAGGGCCCCGAGCGCGTGGCGCTGACCGGCCCCAACGGCGCGGGCAAGAGCACGCTGCTGCGGCAGCTGCTCTCCGGAGCCGAGCCCTCCGACGGGATCAGCGGAACCCTGCATGTGGACCGGGTGGGCTACCTGCCCCAGCAGCTGGCTGGACTGGACGATACGCTCAGCGCCCTGGACAACGTCCAGCGCGCGGCTTCGGACGTCCCCTCCGGGACCATCCGCAATACGCTGGCCCGGCTGCTGCTGCGCGGCGCCAGCGTCGACCGCCCGTTGGGAACCCTCTCCGGAGGCGAACGGCTGCGCGTCTACCTGGCCTGCCTGCTGGTAGCGGTTCCTGTGAATCAACTGCTGATTCTGGACGAGCCCACGAACAATCTGGACATCGACAGCGTGCGCCAGCTGGCCGAAGCCCTGAATGCCTACCGCGGCGCCTTGCTGGTAGTCAGCCACGACCAGGACTTCCTCGCGCAGCTGGGACTGGACTACGCGCTCAGCCTTGATTCCGCGCGGAATCTGGCCAAGGTCGAGGTCCCAGGGGCGTGATTCATGCAGGAAGCCCGCGTAGACTTGAATAAAGCACAACGCCCAGGACCGAAAGCAGTTCAACCATGTCCTACCCGCAGCGCACCGTAGAAGTCGTCGACGCCGGCTTGGTCATCGACCAGTCCGCCACCTTGCTCTGGGAGGATATCCGACGAGCTTTCATCTACGACGCGGGGACGGAAGCCGAGGATCTGACCTGCGCCGAGTTCCACCTGGCCGAGGGCTACAGCGTGGAAATCAACAGCCAGATGCCCGGCTGGGCCCACGCCATCGAGCACCTGCCGGCACGCATCGACAACCTGGTCGACGAACGCTGAGCACCGCCGCGGCCCCGCTGGACCGCGGCACCCCCGAATTCCGGCTCGCATCGAGCCGATCCTAGGAGTTTTCCCATGGCAACCATTGTTTTATTCCACCACGTCCAGGGCCTGACCCCGGGAGTCCAGGCAATGGCCGCGGAACTGCGGGCCGAAGGGCACACCGTGCACCCGGTGGACCTGTTCGCCGGCAAGCTTCCCAAGGACCTGGAGGCTGGCATCCTGCTGGCCAACAAGGTCGGCGAGGACAAGATCCAGCAGCGCGTGGACAAGCTGTTCAAGAACCTGCCCGACGAACTGGTCTACATCGGCACTTCCTGGGGCGCGGCCCTGGCCCAGCAGTGCGCGCAGCAGCGTCCGGGCGCGCTGGGCGCCGTCCTGCTCGAGTCATTCGTGGACCTGGATGCCGATTGGAGCTTCGGCCCCTGGCCGACCGCCGTGCCGGTACAGATCCACGGCATGGACAACGACCCGTTCTTCGCCCGCGAAGGCGACCTGGAGGCGGCCGAACGCTTCGTCAACGACCAGGGCGAGGGGCTCGCGCAGCTGTTCACCTACCCCGGCGACAAGCACCTGTTCACCGACAGCTCGCTGCCGTCCCACGACCCGCAGGCTCGCGCGCTGGTCATGGAGCGCATCAAGAAGTTCCTGGCCGACATCTAAGGCCATCAACCTGCCCGGCAAATCCCCCGCCCACTAGACTCTTGACATGCGAATCGAGCGTTTGTTCCGTTTCCCCGTCAAGGGCCTGCCCGCCGAGGAGCTCACCCGCGCCGCGGTGAGCGCCGAGGGCGGGGTGGCCGGGGACCGCGCCGTCGCACTGGGCAACGGCAGCACCCCGGTCGCGGACGGGCAGTGGCAGTCCTGCGGCTCCTTCACCGCGCTGAAAAACGACACGTCCCTGCAACAGTGGCAGGTCGTCTCCGCTCCCCCATTCATCACGGTGACAGCCCCGGCGGCCACGGGGGCCGCTCCCTTCACCTTCGACTCCTCCGATGCCGGCGAGCGCTCGGCGGCCGCTGACTACATGGCAGCGCACATCCCGGCGCAGGGAGGCCATGCCCGCACCCTGGTCGCCGCCTCCCACGGGATGTTCGATTCCCGCCTCTCTGGCATCTCGCTGATCAACCCCCGCACGGTGGAGGCGCTCTCGAAGGCCGCGGGCGTCACGCTGGATCCACTGCGCTACCGCGGCAACATCCTGCTGGACGGGGTGCCGGCCTTCGGCGAGTTCGAGCTGATCGGCAAGGTCCTGCGTATCGGCGAGACCCGGATCGCGATCACCAAGTCCATCGAGCGCTGCCCTGCCACGTCGGTCAATCCCGCCACCACGCAAGTGGACGTCAACGGGCCGCGGCTGCTGGCAAGCCATTTCGGGCACCTGCACTGCGGCGTCTACGGCACGGTCCTGGCCGGCGGGACGCTGCAGGCAGGGGACGAGATCCGCATTGATTCCGAAGACCGGCGCGCGCTGGCATTGGCGCCTGCCAAGCGCACCCCGCGCTACCTCGAGGTCATCGAGCGCCGGCAGCTGGACGGCGATGCGGTGGAAATTTCGCTGCGCGACCCGCACGGCTGGATCGCGGCCCACGACGAGGCGGGCACCCATCTGCGGGTGCACCTGCCCGACCCGCTGTGGCGCAACTACACCATCACCGCGGTGCACCGGGACGTCATCAGCATCGCCGTGCGCACCGCCGGAACCGTCTCGCAGAAGATGGCCGGCCTGCGGGCCGGGGACAAGCTGCTGGCTTCGGGACCCCACGGCACCATGACCGCACGCCGCGTGCTGCACGGCCGCACCGCGCTGCTCACCGCCGGCATCGGCATCACCCCCGCCCTGGGGCTGCTTCGCGGAGCCGGCCAGGCACCTGAATTGAATGAACTGCGATTGTTCCATGTGGAGCGCGGGCCCGGTGGCGAGCTGTTCACGCGCGCTGGCGCCTTGGCCCGCGGCCTGGGGCTGCCCGCCCGGATCAGCCACGTCGATTCCCGGGCAGGCCGGCCAACCGCGGCGCTGCTGGCCCAGGCCATCGAGTCTTGCGACAGCGTGGTGATCTGCGGCCCGGCCGGATTCACCCAGCTGGCACTGGAGACCTGCGAGCTGGCCGGCATCGCGCCGCAGCACGTCCACCGGGAAACCTTTGCCTCCCCCGCCGCCGACCTGGGCGAGCTGCTGCAGCAGTACGCCCCGGCACGGATTTCCTTCTCCTCCGGCGCGGCGGGATTCACCTGGCGCCCGCAGGACGGCACGCTGCTTGAATCGCTGGAGGCCCGAGGGCTCACCCCGAACAGCTCCTGCCGGGCAGGGTCCTGCGGCGAATGCGCACTGACGCTGCGCCGCGGCAGCGTCGGCTACCCGCTGGATCCCAGCGCCCGGGTGGCGGAGAACCAGATTCTGGCCTGCATGGCGGCTCCCGCCGAGGACCTGGAACTGCAGCTCTAGGCATGCGGAGCTACTCTCTGGGGTCCGGCCTGAGCGAGTCGAAGAATTCGGAAATCGCCTTCATGATCGCCGCTGGTTGTTCGTCGACTATGAAATGCCCGGCGTCCTCGATAATTTCCAAGCGCACATCAGTCCCATAAATGGAAGTATCAGCGAAAGCCCTGCGCACGACTGCCGGTGGGAACCCAGCATCCTTGGTTCCGAAAATGAACAATGATGGCATGGCAAAGCGTTCAGCCCTGTAGCTGCCTCGTATTATCCGCATCAGCTCCGGGAGGACCATACGGCGGCAAAGGGGCACGGCGGCCCGTGCGGAGTTTTCATGGCTCATCATTGCCTGATACTGGTCGACCACTGCCTGGTCCAGGGGCTGGACCATGAAAATCGGCGAGAAGAAATGGCGGGTCATTCGTCCCGAGCGCATGAGCCAGGGACCGAGCTTCGGCATGGACAGCGCTTCCTGGTGCCACAAGTGCCTCATGCCTGGCATCATGCCCAGATCAAATCGCATTTGCGGAGGCGGCACGGCAATCATCACGTGACTGGTTATTCGTTCCGGGTAGTGCATCGCCAGCTGGAATGCAGAAACGGCTCCCATGTCCTGGCTCACCATGCGAACCTCGCCCAGCTCCAAAACGTCGAGCAATTCCAGGATGTCTCGAGTTCGGCGGGTCCTATCGATGTCCCGGTACGGCAGGCGAGTCCATCCCTCACCGCGAAGGTCGGGCGCGATGGCCCGATACCCCTGAGCCGCAAGTGCCGGCATGATTTCTCGCCATTGCCACCACGTCTGACCGAATCCGTGCAACAGGAGCACCGGGTCGCCGGACCCCATAGCCGCCACGTGCATCTGCCCACCGGCGACTTCCAGGAATTCGTGGTCGACCCCAGCCACCACCGGCATGGCCGGCCATGCTTGGCTTTCCGTAGTCATTTTGTATCCCACCACAGTGAAATTCTTGGGATCCTTCTCACCGCCGTGTTGCCGCGCGCCAAGCAATCACGCATCGGGGACCGCGGGAAGGGACCCAGGCTTATCGACTAACCTTGGCCAAAAGCCAGGGCGCATGCTCGCGCTCGGGTCATTTGGAAGGACCCGCAGGAGCACCCGAGGGTTTCCTGTCGCCTAACGCCCAGACCGGCTCGCGCCAACAACATGGCGTATTCAACTTTGAGAGCTTTGCCCACTCTCACACAATACTACGTCCACAATGAATTGTCACTATGATTATAGTGATGGAGAATGAAATTATGGAGACTTCCACTTCCAACCCAAGTTCCCGGGCAGAGCGGGCCTTGAACGCAGCACTTGCGCTCCTCGGCGAGCAAGGAGTGCGGGCACTAAGCCATGCCCGCGTCGACCAGACAGCCGGGCTGCCGGCAGGATCGACATCCAACTATTTTCGTACCAAGCAGGCATTGCTCGAGGGCGTCGCATCGCACCTTGCCCAGCGCGAACGCGAGGATTTCGGCCAAGCTGCGCCAATCCTCGAGCGCGCGGAGGCAGAGGAGGCATTCACCAGAATGCTGGAAACCCAAAGCGGGATTTTCCGCAGCAGGACCCTGGCCCGCTACGCGCTGTTCATCGACTTGGCCCATTCTCCGGAACTTGTTGCGCCGCTGAAGGACAACCGGAGGGTCTTCGAACACTGGACAACCGCGACGCTGGCCGCCCTGGGCGCCAAAGACCCCCTGGGCTGCACGAGATTCATCATGGCCACGCTCGACGGCGCACTGCTGCACCGGATCACGGTCGACGACTCGCTGGATTTCGCGCCGGTTATCCGCCGCGCCCTGGCCGCCTGCCTCGATAGCTAGCCTCCTGCCGGAACACGGAAAACCCCGCCTCCTCCGGTGAAACCGGGGTGGCGGGGTTTTGTCTGGTGCGCCCTGCGGGGATCGAACCCGCGACCAATGGATTAAAAGTCCAGTGCTCTACCAGCTGAGCTAAAGGCGCACGGCCTACGGCCAGAAACCATATTACCTGAAGTGCCCGTCCATCCTTAATCGAGGCCGATCCACGTCGCAAGCAGCGGAAAACGCCAAGGATAAGGGAGTAACCTAGTCGCCATGAGAGGTGCACGTTCCGGATCGCAAACCGCCCACGAGTCGGGGTACCGGCATCACAAACCCCGCCCCTTCGCCCCGATCGACTTCGAGCCCTATGAAGGCGGGGCCGATCCCGCGCGGGTATCGGAGGCCGCGCACCTGTCCGCGCGCGCCTTCGTCCAGCAAGGGCTGGCCAACGACGACCCGGAGGTCACCCGGAGGCTGATTGCCGTCGCCGAGGACGAGGGCATCGAGGTGCTCGCCGAACTCTGGAGCGAGGCCCCGGCGCATTCGCTGCCCGGCGCGCTTTGGCGCCTGTACGCGGTCCGCACCGCCACCTTGAACATGCCCGACGTCATGGCCGCACGGTTCTCCGCCGGAGCCCACCGCGCAGAGGTCGAACGCATCGTCGCCGGCGCCGCCGAGCCGCCCAGCGCCGAGGAGCTGAAGAAGATGACCAGCTCGATTCTCTCAGGGGCCTTCAACGGGGACTTCGCCCACGCCCTTGAGCGCACCGCCGCCTACTGCAGAGTGCTGGCCCTGGGCATGACCGAGCACGCCGACGCCGCGGACATGGCCAGCAGCGAGCGCGGCACCAACCTGACCTTGCGGGCGCGCTCGCTGGACAACACCGCCAAGGATCTGGAGATCTGCGCCCGAATGTGGCGCCAGGGCACGCTGGACTAGCAACAAAAATCGGCTCCGCCTCCCTGTGGCCTTAGGATTGGGACGGCAGAATTCCTCAAGCGAAGGGCCGGTGCGTGGGCGCAAACAACAAGGCGGCATCCTCGGGCGCCATGCGCTGGCTCCTGGTGCTGATTGCCACCGCGCTGCTGTCCCAGACGGCCTTGAACGTAATCCGCCCGGTCACGACCTACAAGCTCATTGCGCTGGGTTCCGGTCCGGTGACGGTTGGCGCGGCCACGGCCGCCTTCGCGCTGCTGCCCTTGGTGACAGCGATTTCCATGGGCCGGCTCAGCTCCCGCATGCGCCAGATCCGCTACCTGATGCTGGGCGGCGTCGTCCTGCTGGCGCTCGGCGGCGCTGGCATCGCCCTGTCCCCCAACGCGCTGCTGGTCGCGGCCGCCAGCGCGGTGCTGGGCATGGGGCACCTGATGTTCACCATCGGCGGCCAGTCCTCCATCGCACGCTTTTTGCCCGACAGCGAACTGGATAAGGGATTCGGCTGGTTCACCGCCGCGTATTCCGCCGGCCAATTCCTCGGTCCGCTGGCCGCAGGCCTGATCCTGGGCACCGGCACCGCGGCCGACTCCCCAGAGCGCATCGCCAGCATCAGCCTGTCACTGTGGATCGGTGCCGGCTGCTCGCTGCTGGCGGCCCCGCTGCTGCTGGCCAATTTCCAGCCGTCGACCACCAAGAACACCGCTTCCGCGGCATCGGCCCGCCCCAAGACCTCCGCCTGGGCCATCCTGCGGGTTCGCGGCATGACCTCCCACATGCTCGCGGCGCTGACACTGCTGTCCATGCTGGACATCCTCACCGCCTTCCTGCCGCTGGTCGCCGAGCAACATAACGTCACACCTGTGGCAGTTGGTGTGCTCTTGGCCATCCGCGGCTGCGCGTCGGTGGTCTCGCGCCTGGTGATCCCGCAGCTATCCGCGCACTTCAGCCGCCCGGCCCTGCTCACCACCAGCTTGTACCTGGCGGCCGCCACCATCGCCATCGCGCCGTTCTTCATCGACTCGCTGTGGATCTCGGGCGCCGCGATGCTGGTCGGCGGTTTCTTCCTGGGACTTGGCCAGCCGCTGACCATGACCATGATCTCCACCTCGGTGGAACCGGCCGACCGGGGTGCCGCGCTGGCCCTCCGGCTCATGGGAAACCGACTCGGACAAGTAGGTTTGCCGATTATCGCAAGTACCGTGGCGGCTGGCATGGGCCCTGCCGGGGCGATCTGGTTCTGCTGCGCGCTGCTGGGGATCAGCGGAATCGAGAAGTCGCTGCGGCGATAACGTGAGAAACGGCACGCCGTCGGGCAGGCGGTTGACAGCAAGCGCTTCAAGCGAGAAAACTAGGAGTCGGTGCCGGGCTGCTGGTAACCCCGGGCTCCAAAACTCTGCCGCCTAGAGCGGCCTTCCGCCGAGAGGCGTTCCCGGTCCGGCACCACCACAATTCTTGTGTTCACTTCAACGACGTAAACTGTTCTGCGTTGGTACCTGCCCGCATGCCCTAGTCGAATGGTGCGCCGTACAAAGTGAAGTTCCAGATTTTTCCCTCAGCCTCGCGCGGCATTGAGCTGCTGCGCGACCTCGCCGCAACGATTCGACGCTCGGTCGCCAGCGTTTCCGAGATGATCGGCAACCCCGAGGGGCGCCCCCAGCAGCTGCGCGACCTGGCCGCGGCGGAGGCCGAGGCCTCCGACCTGGTCCACGCGGTGCTGACCCACCTGCGAACCAGCTACATCAGCCCCTTGCCCCGCGAGGACATGTACACGCTCTCGAGGCTGCTGCACGAAACCATGGAACAGCTGCGCGGCACCGGAGAGCTGATCATGAACATCGGCACCACCCCGCTTTCTGAGCGCTCCTCGGAGCAGCTTGAGCTCATCTCGCAGCTGGCCGACCTGGCCTCCGACTCCGTCCAGCACCTTGGCAACCTGGACGACCTGGAAGACAACTGGCTGCAGATGGTGCAGTCCTCCAAACGCGCGGCGAGGACCCACCTGGTGTGGGTGGATGAAATCGCGGGCTTCTCCAAGGCCAGCACCATCCACCGCCACCAGCGCGTGGCCGACCACCTGATGCTCACCGCCAACACCCTGCGCCAGTTCGCCGATCACCTGGGCCGCGTGCTGGTCAAGGAGTCCTAAGACCCATGACCGTTATTTCGTCCCTTACCGCCGTTGCGGTGGTCCTGACCCTGGGCTACGCCGTGCTCAATGGTTTCAGGGACGCCTCCACAGCGGTGGCCGCCGCGGTGCGCACCAGGGCGCTGACCCCGGTGGTGGCCGTCGTGGTGGCATCGTTCTTCGCCTTCCTCGGCACCATCGCCACCTCGGGATTGAGCACCGCGCTGGTCGACGCGCTGAACTTCAACGTCCCGGACGGCATCGACGGGCTGAAGCTGGTGATCTGCGGCCTGCTGATGGCCGGCGCCTGGGGGCTCTACTGCTGGTGGCGCGGCCTGCCCATGAGCTCGACCCATTCGCTGCTCTCCGCCCTGGTGGGCGCCAGCGGCGCCGCGGCCTTCATGGGGGATGCGTCGATGTCCGGGGCCTGGGCGCTGCTGGTTGGCTCGGTCCTGCTGCCGCTGCTGATCTCCCCGATCATCGCCTACACCCTGTCGTACCTGGTGGTGATCCCGGCGATGTGGCTGGTTCGGCACGACACCTCGCGCACCGTGAACGAGGTCTCGCGCGCCGGCCAGGCGGTCACCGCCTGCGCCTCGGCCCTGGGGCTGGGCCTGCAGGACGGCCAGCGCACCGGCGCGCTGATCGCGCTGGTGCTGATCACCGGGGACGCCATGGACCCAGGGCCGGTCACCTGGGCCATCCAGCTGTCCGCCGGCGCCGCGTTGTCCTTCGGCGTGCTGCTGGGCGGCTGGCGCATCACCCACACGCTGGGACGCCGCCTGGTGAACTTCGACCCGATGCGCGGAATGATCGCCCAGGGCGTCTCCGCCATCATGCTGTTCGTCGGCTCGCTGGTCTTCCATCTGCCGCTGTCCACCACCCAGACCGTCACCAGCGGCATCGTCGGCGCCGGCAAGAACCAGGCCTTCGAGTCGGTCTTCTGGCGCAATGTCGCCAGGGTGGCCTGGCACTGGGTACTGACGCCCGTGGTGTGCGTCTTCGGCGGCGCGGTGCTCACGCTGGCCATCAGCCCGCTGTTCTAGCGGTTTTCCCGGCGACTGGCCAGGCTAGTCCGGATCCGGCGTGAACAGGTCCTCGATGGGGCACCCGAACAGCGCGGCCAGCTTGAACGCCAGCGGCAACGAGGGGTCGTAGCGGCCCTTCTCCAAGGAGATGATGCTTTGGCGCGAGATCCCCAGCTCGTCGGCGAGCGCCTGCTGCGACAATCCCCTGTCCTTGCGCCGTTCGGCCAGTGAATTGCGCACTAGCCCTCAGCCCGCTTGCTCAGCTGCATCCGGATGCCGAAATCCACCATTGCCAGGACCACCAGGCCCGCGAGCACCAGGTGCAGCGGCCAGCGCAGCGTCAGGTCGATGGCGACCTCCAAGACGCTGAGCACAGCCGCGCCCGCACCCAGCAGCACCAGCATGTCGCGGAACACCCCTGCCGAAGCGCGTTCGCTCCAGCGGTATTCCACCGAGTCCTCGACGTTGCGCGGCGCGTCGCGCATGGTCCCGCGGTCAACCAGCAGCACCCAGAGCAGCGCGGAGAACGGGAGCCAGAAGCTGAACCCGAAGGCCAGCAACGTGGCAAGGAACCGCTCCTCGGGCCCCGCGGCGGCAACGAGCGCGGCAACACCCAGCGCGGCGGCCAGGCCTCCTCCGAAGCTCAGCAAAAGCAGTGTGCGGGTGTTCCCGCCCGAACGCATGCGGCCCCAGGCCGACTTCTTGATCTCGGTCATCGCTCTTCCTCCTGTCGGTTCTTCCTCGTGGCATCAATCTACAGTTAAGCTTCCTTTACAGTCAAGGTTGCTTTACATCAAGGTTTAAAAACCAGCGGCGCACCTCTCGGTGCGCCGCTGGCGGTGATCCCCTCCAGGATCCCCGGAAGACCCCCCTTCCGGTTCACCTACCGGCCTGCTGACGGCAGGCGGTAGACGAAATCTTTATCCGAAGCGTCCTGAGACGTAGTCTTCGGTGGCCTTCTGCTCCGGGTTGGAGAAGATGGCGGCGGTGTCGTTGTACTCGATGAGCCTGCCCGGCTTGCCGGTGCCCGCGATGTTGAAGAAGGCGGTCTTGTCGCTGACGCGTGCGGCCTGCTGCATGTTGTGGGTCACGATCACCACGGTGTAGTCGTTCTTCAGCTCATTGATCAGGTCCTCGATGGCCAGGGTGGAGATCGGGTCCAGGGCGGAGCACGGCTCGTCCATCAGGATCACGTCGGGCTTCACCGCGATGGTGCGGGCGATGCACAGGCGCTGCTGCTGGCCGCCGGAGAGGCCCGAGCCCGGCTTGTCCAGGCGGTCCTTGACCTCGTTCCACAGGTTCGCGCCGCGCAGCGACTTCTCCACCAGCGCGTCGGCGTCGGACTTGGAGATCTTCTTGCCGTTCAGCTTCACGCCGGCCAGCACGTTGTCCTTGATGGACATGGTCGGGAACGGGTTCGGGCGCTGGAAGACCATGCCGATCTGGCTGCGCACGGTCACCGGGTCGACGCCCGGGCCGTACAGGTCGTCGCCGTCCAGCAGGACCTCGCCCTCGACGCGGCCGCCGGGGATGACCTCGTGCATGCGGTTCAGGGTGCGCAGGAAGGTGGACTTGCCGCAGCCCGACGGGCCGATGAAGGCGGTGACCGACTTCGGCTCGATGTTGATGGACACGCCCTCAACTGCGCGGAACTTGGAGTAGTAGACGTTCAGGTCGTTGACGTCGATGCGTTTTGCCATGGTGTTTATCCTTGAAAATTCTTGGGGTGTCGAGGGCCGGAGCGCTGGCTCAACGGCCCTTCTTTGGAGCGAAGAGCTTGGCGATCAGCCGGGCGGCCAGGTTCAGCGCCATGACCATGAGGATCAGCAGCAGGGCAGCTGCCCAGGCGCGCTGGATCGACGGGTCGACGTTGGTCGGGCTGGTCGGCGTCATGATCTGGTAGTAGATGAACGTGGGCAGCGTGGACATCCAGTTGGCGAACACGTTCAGGTTGATGTTGCTGGCGATGCCGGCGGTGACCAGGATCGGGGCGGTTTCGCCGATGACGCGGGCGATGGCCAGGGTCACGCCGGAGGCGATGCCGGAGATCGCGGTCGGGATGACCACCTTCAGGATGGTGCGCCAGCGGCGCACGCCCAGCGCGTAGGAAGCCTCGCGCAGCTCGTTCGGGACGATTTTGAGCATTTCCTCGGTGGAGCGGACCACCGTCGGGATCATCAGCACGCTCAAGGCGACGGCCGCGACGATGCCCATGCGCGAGTTCGGGCCCAGGATCAGGCCGAAGAAGGCGGCGGCGAACAGGCCTGCGACGATGGACGGGATGCCGGTCATCACGTCGACGAAGAAGGTGATGGCGCGGGCCAGCGGGCCGTTCTTGCCGTACTCGACCAGGTAGATGGCGGTGAGCATGCCCACCGGCACCGAGATCACGGTGGCCCACAGGGTGATTAGCAAGGTGCCCATCAGCGCGTGGTAGGCGCCGCCGAGCACCGGGGTGCCGTTTTCGACCGTCTGGTTGTCGACCGCGCCGGTCACGCCGTTCATGGAGTTGAACAGGAAGTGCATGTTCATGCCCGGCAGGCCCTTTTCCAGCACGGTGTAGAGCACCGAGGCCAGCGGGATCAGCGCCAGGATGAAGGAAGCGTAGATCAGGTAGGTCCAGGTCGCGTTCTTGCCGCGGCGCTTGCCCTCCACCACCGTGGTGGCCACCGAGGCGGCGATCAGGAAGATGACTGCGGAGTAGATGGCGAAACTCGCCACGTTGAAGCCGGTCAGCGTGGAGCCCGCCGCGCCGAGGATGATCGAGCCGCCGGCGATGGCCGGGATGGCCCACTTGGGCAGCTTGCCCTTGGCCAGCGAATTGCGCTTGCGGCTCGGAGGCGTCGGCTGTGTCGTGGTGTTGCTGCGTTCGGAAGTAGTCATGGCACTCATCAGTTGGCTCCGGAGAATTCCTTGTGGCGGGCGATGATTGCCCGGGCGATCATGTTCACGACCAGGGTGATCAGGAACAGGACCAGGCCGGCGGCGATGAGCTCGGCCAGACGCAGCCCGAAGGCCTCGGGGAAGTTCAGCGCGATCTCGGCGGCAATGGTCTGGTTGCCGGACTTGATCAGCGACGGGATGAGGTTGCCGGTGGAGAGCACCAGGGCCACTGCCATGGTCTCGCCCAGTGCGCGGCCCAGGCCGAGCATGGTGGCTGAGATGATGCCTGGGCGGGCGAAGGGCAGCACTGCGGTGGTGATCATTTCCCAGCGGGTGGCGCCCAGGGCCAGGGCGGCCTCCTCATGCAGCTTCGGGGTCTGCAGGAAGATTTCGCGCGACAGCGAGGTGATGATCGGCAGCACCATCACTGCCAGCACGATGCCGGCGGTGAGCATGGTCTTGCCGGTCTGGCTGGCGGGGCCTTCGAAGATCGGGATGAAGCCCAGGTTGGTGGCCAGCCAGTCGTAGCCGGGAACCAGCGCCGGGGCCAGCACCATGTAGCCCCAGGCGCCGTAGATGACCGACGGGATGGCGGCCAGCAAATCGATCACGTAGCCCAGCGGGCCGGCGATGCGGCGCGGGGCCAGGTGCGAGATGAACAGCGCCACGCCCAGTCCGACCGGGGTGGCGATCAGCAGGGCGATGGCCGCTGCGACGACGGTTCCGACGATGATCGGAGCGATGTAGGAGAAGAAGCCGGCGCCGCCGGAAATATCGGCCGGATCGGCCAAGAACGTCGGCAGGGCCTGGATGAGCAGGAAGACCGCCACCGCGAACAGGGTGATCAGGATCAGTACACCGGCGCCGAGCGCGGCGCCTGAGAAGATCTTGTCCCCGGCGCGGCCGGAAGTCGATGACTTGCTCGTCAAAGCATTGGTAGTCATTGGCTTAAGCCTTTACGGATATTGGAGGGGTGTTGCAGCTTGCGCTGCGGGGGTGGAGGGGGTTTGGTGTGGGCGGTTGCCCGCCCACACCGGATGCCGGTTTCCCGGCGGGGTGCTACTTGGCGACGGTGATGGAATCGATGGCAGCCGCTGCCTTCTCTTCCATGCTGGCCGACAGCGGGGCGTTGCCGGCCGATTCCGAAGCGGTCTTCTGGCCGTCGGCCGAGACGACGTAGTTGCCGAAGGCCTTCACCAGGTCAACGGTCGCCTGGTCCTTGTAGGTGGTGCAGAAGATGTGGTACGAGAGCAGCACGATCGGGTAGGTGCCGGCCTCGGTGGTGTCGCGCTCCAGGTCCAGGGCCAGGTCGTTCTTGGCGGCTCCCTCGACCGGGGTTGCGGTCTCCAGGGCCTTGGCTGCGGCCTCGGAGGAAATCTTGGTGTACTCGTCGCCGACCTTGACGTTCACGGTGGACAGGTCGCCCACCGCGGAGAAGTCGGCGTAGGTGATGGCGCCGTCGGTCGAGCCGGCCGTGGAGACCACGCCGGAAGTGCCCTTGGCGTTCTCCGACTGGATGTCCGATGGCCAGTCGCCGGAGACGTCGTAGGTCCACACGTCGCCTGCGGCGGCCTTCAGGTACTCCACGAAGTTCTCGGTGGTGCCGGACTCGTCATTGCGGTGCACCACGGTGATCGCGGTGTCCGGCAGGGTGGCGTTCGGGTTCTGCTTGGCGATGGCCTCATCGTTCCAGGTGGTGATCTCCTTCTTGAAGATCTTGGCGATGGTGGCCGCGTCGAGGTTCAGCTCCTTCACGCCATCCAGGTTGAAGGCCACGGCGATCGGGGAAACGTAGGCCGGGACGTTGAATGCGCCGTCCGGGCCGCAGACCTGCTTGGCCTCTTCTGCCTCTTCAGGCTTCAGGTAGGCATCCGAACCGGCGAACTGCGCGCCGCCGGCCAGGAAGGCCTTGCGGCCGGCGCCCGAGCCGTCCGGCGAGTACTGGACGTTGGCCTGCGGGTTTTCGGCCTTGAAGCCGGTGATCCAGGCTTCCATGGCCGACTTCTGGCTCGACGCGCCGATGCCGGTCAGGGTGCCGGTGACTTCGGCGTTGGCGGCCGGGGCTTCGCCCGATGCCGACGCGCCGGCGCCGGTCGGGTTGTCCGAACCGCAAGCGGTCAGTGCGAGAGCTGCGACGGAAAGAACAGCAGCTGCACTGCCAAGACGATTGAGCTTCACGAGAGTTACTCCCCATAAGAGTCGGTAGATAAGAATCTGAACCTTCAGCGGTCATTTGTCCCGCTTCACTTACGAGGCTAAGGAGCCAAAGTAACCAGATTCCCCAGCGAAGGTGAACGAAAGGTTAACAACGCCTTTAACTTGCAGTGATCCTGATCACCGCATCTGCTGTGTCTCTGCCCCAGGAGCCCGCGCGGCTCATGAAAGACTAGGCTCATGGCCACCGCTCGCACCTCCGGCAGCAATCGCCGAGACCTCGTGAACTTCCTGGCCCGGCGCAACGCCGCCGGGCTGGCCCGCGCCGGGAACTCCCTGCCGCGGATCATCCGCATGACCCTCGGCGCGGTCGGCGCCTATTGGGTGGCCGACACGATGCTGGGGCATACCCAGCCGATCTTCGCGGCGACCAGCGCACTGATCTCGCTGGGCTTCGGCGGGGCGACCACCATCCGCCGCACCGCCGAGGTGGCGCTCGGGTGCACCCTGGGCGTGGCCCTGGGCGATACGCTGATGCACCTGCTCGGGCAGGGCATCTGGCAGGCGGCGGTGGTGATGTCGCTGAGCCTGGTGGTGGCCCGCTATCTGGACTCGGGCCCGATCTTCTCCACCCAGCTGGGTATGCAGTCGGCGCTGGTGGTGCTGCTGCCGATCAGCGTGGACGGGCCGTTCTCCAGGTCCCTGGACGCGTTGACCGGTTCGGTGCTGGCGTTGCTGATCATCATCCTGTGGCCCTCGGACCCGCGCCGCATCCCGGTGGCAGCGCTCTCGGAACTGTTCAAGGAGCTCTCCGAGGCGATGCTCGAATGCTCCTGGGCGATCCGGGATGACGACCGCCGGGCGGCGTTCCACGCGCTGATCAAGGCCCGCGCCACCCAAAAGCACCTGGACCAGCTGCCCGGAGCGTTCAGGGCGGCCCAGGAAATCGCGATGCTCTCCCCGGCCGGGCGGCGGCACCGCGAGGAGCTCACCCGGCTCTCCGAACGCTTCAACCACTACGACTGGGCCGCCCGCAACGCCCGCGTTTTCGCCCGCAGGCTTTCCTCGGTACTGAGCAACAGCGCGCTGACCCCGGAAGGATCCGCCAGCCTGGCGCCGCTGCTGCGCGAGATCTCCGAAGGTATCAATGCGCTGGCCCACTCGGTGCGCGAGCCGAATCTGGCCGGTCAGCGCAAGTTCGAGAAGGGCGCCCGCAGCCAGCTGGAGGCCGCCGCCGCGCAGCTCGACCCGCGGGCGCTGGGTGTCGAGGGCCTGCAGGGCGAAGGACTGGTGCTGCTGCTGCGCCCGATGCTGGTGGATCTGCTGGAAGCCGCCGGACGCGACCACGAGGCCGCCATCGGGGTGCTTCCCAAGTTGTCCTAGCCGGTCGCTAGCATTAACCCATGGCCAAAACTTCCACGCGCAGCAAATCCACCGCAAGCTACAAGTGCTCCGAATGCGGCTGGACCACGGTTAAATGGGTGGGACGCTGCGGCGAATGCCAGGCCTGGGGCACCGTGGAAGAGGTCGGTGTGGTCTCCGCGCGCACCGCCCCCGCGGCAAAGGTCGCGCATCCGGCCAAGCCCATTGCCCAGATCGACGGCTCCGAAGCCGCCTTCCGCCCCAGCGGGGTCTCGGAACTTGACCGCGTGCTGGGCGGCGGCCTGGTGCCGGCCGCGGCCATCCTGCTGGCCGGGGAGCCCGGGGTCGGGAAGTCCACGCTGCTGTTGGACGTCGCGGCCAAGGCGGCCCACACCGGGCTGAAGGTGCTCTACCTGACCGGCGAGGAATCCGCAGCGCAGGTGAAGTCCCGCGCCGAGCGCATCAATGCCGTCGCGGACAACCTCTATCTGGCGGCCGAAACCGACCTCTCGCTGGCGCTGGGCCAGATCCAGGAGATCAACCCGCAGCTGCTCATCCTCGACTCGGTGCAGACCTTCTCCTCCGCGGAGGTAGACGGCGCAGCCGGCGGCGTCTCCCAGGTGCGCGAGGTGGCGGCCTCCATCATCAACTCGGCCAAGACCCGCGGCATGACCACCATCATGGTCGGGCACGTGACCAAGGAAGGCTCGGTGGCGGGTCCACGCCTGCTGGAACACCTGGTTGACGTGGTGTGCCAGTTCGACGGAGAGAAGCATTCCCGCCTGCGCATACTTCGCGCATTGAAGAACCGCTACGGGGCAACGGACGAGGTCGGCTGCTTCGACCTGAACGAGGACGGCATCGAATCGCTGACCGACCCCTCCAAGCTCTTCGTCACCCGCACCCGGAACCCGGTTCCGGGGACCTGCATCACGGTCACGCTGGAAGGCCGGCGGCCGCTGGTCGCCGAGGTGCAGACCCTGCTCTCGCGCGGCAGCGGGCCAGCCCCGCGGCGTGCCACCAGCGGGCTGGATGCGGCGCGCGCCCAGATGGTGGTCGCGGTGCTGCAGGCCCGCGCCCACATGGACCTGTCCTCCATGGATTCATACATCGCCACGGTCGGCGGGGTGAAGATCAGCGAGCCGGCCGCGGATCTGTCCTGCGCGCTGGCACTGGCCTCCTCGCTGAATGAGTTCCCGCTGCCGCAGGACTTCGTCGCCTTCGGCGAGGTGGGGCTGGCCGGCGAGGTCCGCCAGGTTCCGGAAATCGCGCGGCGCATCACCGAGGCCCAGCGTCTGGGCTTCTCCTTCGCCATGGCCCCGGCGACACCCGAGCCGCTGAAGAACATCCCGGACGGCATCCGCGTTTTCCAGGTGGAGAACATTGCCCAGGCCCTGGATATCGCGTTCAACCAGAGGCAGAAGCCCACACGATAAAATGGGAGCTGCTGCCCGTTGAAAGGACGCACGTTGAAATCGCATCCCGCCCCCGAACTACTCTCCACCCTGGCCCGGATCGCCCCGGGCACCGAGCTGGCCCAAGGACTGGAACGCATCCAGCGCGGGCGCACCGGCGCACTGATCGTGCTGGGGCACGACAAGGAGGTCGAATCCATCTGCTCGGGCGGTTTCCGGATCAACACGGACTACACCCCCACCCGCCTGCGCGAGCTGGCCAAGATGGACGGCGCGATCATCCTCGACGCCTCGGCCCGCCAGATCCTGCAGGCCGGGGTGCAGCTGATGCCGGATGCGGCCATCGGGACCCAGGAATCGGGCACCCGCCACCGCACCGCTGAACGCGTCGCGGTGCAGACCGGTTTCCCGGTGATTTCGGTGTCGCAGTCGATGCAGACCATTACCCTCTACGCCGCCGGCGAGCGCCATGTGCTCGAGCCGGCCGAACGCCTGCTGGCGCGCGGCAACCAGGCGATTGCCACCCTCGAACGCTACCGCCACCGGCTCGACCAGGTGACCAGCGCGTTGTCCGCCGCGGAGATCGAGGACACCGCCACGGTGCGCGAGGTGCTGGCGGTGCTGCAGCGCACCGAGATGCTGCGCCGCACCAGCGAAGAAATTTCCCGTTCAGTGCTCGAGCTCGGCGCGGATGGCCGCCTGCTGGCCTCCCAGCACACCGAGCTGCTGGCCGGCATCCAGGTGGACAACCAGCTGCTGCTGCGCGACTACTCCCACGCCGAGGGGCAGGAACTGGACATCGAGGCGGCGCTGGAGAAGCTGCACGAGATTTCCGATGCCCAGCTGATCGAGCCCGAGGCGCTGACCAAGATCCTGTTCCCGAATTCGACAGCAGACCAGGAAGATACGCTCACCCCCAAGGGGTACCGCCTGCTGTCGCAGATCCGCACGGTGCCCAAGGCCATCGGCGAGCGCCTGGTTGCGTCCTTCGACAACCTGCAGCTGCTCATGGCCGCGTCGACCAGCCAGCTGATGGAGATCGAGGGCGTGGGCGAGCAGCGTGCCCGCTCGATCCGCGAGGGACTTGCGCGCATGGCCGAGTCCTCGCTGCTTGACCGCTACATCTAGGCGCGCGCCGGGCGGTCGGCTACTTGAGCACGAATGTCGTCGGGTCGCTGGTCATCTCGCCGATCGCAGCGGTGAACTTGTAGGTTCCCGGCAGCGGTTTGGCGTTGACCGCCTTGCAGCCCGGGGCGGAGCGGTTGCGGTTCCAGGTGAACTTCGCGCTTTCCTTCTGCCCGGCGGCAAAAGCCAGCACGACGTCTTCGCCGTTGCTCAGGCAGTCGACCGTGGAAAAGATCCTGTCCGAGCCGCTGGAAATCAGGAATTCCTGCTGGCTGGTGCCAACATTCAGCTCGCAGTCGCGCTTGGACGTGTTTTCGATTCCCAAGGTGAGCACCGGGTCCTCTTCCGAGGCGTAGGACTGCTTGTCGGTGGATGCGGTAATGGTGATTTCCCCGGCCTTGCAGGCGTTGGGTTCCGTTTCCCCGGAGGGCTCGGAGGCATTAGGCGAAGCTTCGACAGGGGTCGGGTTCGCCCCCTTCGGTTCGTCGTCTGCGCCGAACATTCCGACGACAGCGGTGACGCCCCAGACGATGAGTCCGACAAGCACGAGAGCCAAAACAGCCACGGTGATGCGCCGGCGCCGATAGACGCGGGCCGATGGCTTGCCCCCGGATGTGTTGCTCATGGCTTAAGGCTAGTTCATTGCACGCCCGCACCGTGTGATATCCAGAGGTTCTGCACCGTGAATCAGCTGACTTAGAGTGGATGGGTGCAGCAAATTCACGAGAAGATCAATCACTGGTACCTGAACAACCAACGCGACCTGCCATGGCGCCGCCCCGGGGTCACCGGGTGGGAAGTCATGGTCAGTGAATTCATGCTGCAGCAGACTCCGGTGGTGCGGGTGCTTCCGGTCTGGGAAGAGTGGATGGAACGCTGGCCAACTCCTGAAGATCTGGCGGCCGAACCGCTGTCCGAGGCATTGAAAGCCTGGGGCAGGCTCGGGTATCCGCGCCGCGCCCAGCGGCTGCATGCCGCGGCGGTTGAGATCACCACCGAATACAACGGCCAGGTGCCGCAGACCGAAGCCGAACTGCGGGCGCTGCCCGGAGTGGGAGACTACACCGCAGCTGCCATCGCCTGCTTCGCCTTCGGCGAGCCTACCGTGGTGGTTGATACGAACATCCGCCGCGTCCAGGCCAGGGTGTTCGGCGGCATGGCATTGCCCGAACCCAACCCCCGCGCCAGCGAGTTCGCCCGGGCCCGCGAGGTGCAGCCGGACGACCGCCGGGAGGCGAACCTCTGGAACATCTCCGTCATGGAGCTCGGCGCGCTGGTCTGTACCGCACGCAGCCCCAAGTGCGAGCTGTGCCCGGTCTTCGATGACTGCGCCTGGATCACTGCAGGAAGGCCGGAACCGCACTACACCCCCAAGGGGCAGGCCTGGCACGGCACGGACCGCCAGGTGCGCGGGGCCATCATGGCAATCCTGCGCGAGCACGAAGATCCGGTGCCGGAGACGACGTTCCTGGCGGATCTTTCTGCGCAAACCCACGCGATGTATGTCGCTTTGGGCAAGCTCGAATCCCCGCTGGAGCAGCGCGAGCGGGCGCTGGCGGGATTGCTCAAGGACGGCTTGGCGGTTGCCGACCCGGAAGGCGTCAGGCTCCCCTCCTGAGCGATGGCCGAAAGCCTGTGCCAGAATACGGATGCGCCCCTAAGCTAGGGTCATGGACATTTCTTCTGCTGCCGGCAAGGCACGCCAGACGGCCCGGAACCCATGGTTCCAACGCGCGGCGCGGCTCGGCTACGTGGCCAATGCGGTGCTGCACGCGACGCTCGGTTTTCTTGCCTTGGTGCTGGCCAGGGGTGGCAGCGCCGAAGCCGACCAGAGCGGGGCGCTGCAGACGCTGGCCGGGCAACCCTGGGGGATCGTGCTCCTGTGGGTCTGCGCGATCGGAGCTGCCCTGCTGGGCCTCTGGTCCCTCGCACAGGCAGCGCTGCCCCAATCCAAAGCGTTCAGAAGGCTTAAATCCGCGGGCACCGGAATAGTTTTCCTCGGGCTCAGCGGGGCATTTTTGCAATTCGCTCTCGGCAACCAGAGCGATTCGGGGCAGACCACCAGCTCCTTCAGCGCCATGCTGATGCGCTCCACCGCAGGCCGCGGAGCCTTGATCGCCTTGGGAGTGGTGCTGATCGGGGTCGGCGGCTATTTCGTATACCGCGGAATAACCCGCGGATTCCTGAAGGACCTGCAGACCACCGGCCATCGCGCCTTGCGCAAGGCGATTACGGTCTCGGGCGTCGTTGGCTATCCGGCCAAGGGCCTGGTGCTGGCAGCGGCGGGTCTGCTGTTCATCGTTTCCACAGTGCAGGGCGATCCCGAGGAATCGACGGGTATCGACGGGGCGTTGAAGGCTCTGGGCGAGCAGCAGTTCGGCCCCTTTGCGCTGGTACTCGTCGGCGCGGGCCTGCTGTCCTATGCGCTGTTTCTGGTCTTCCGTTCCCGGTTCGACACCATGGAGGATTGAGCTAGAGGGAAATAATCATCCGGGTGTTGCCCAGCGTATTCGGCTTGACCCTAGCCAAGTCCAGAAATTCGGCCACACCCTCGTCGCGGGACAACAGAATTTCCTGGTACACCGACGGGTCCACGGCGCTCTGGTCGGCCATGACGCTGAAGCCCTGGCGCTCGAAGAACTTCACCTCGAAGGTCAGGCAGAAGACACGGTGCACCCCTACCTGGCGTGCCCTCTGGAGCAGCTCCTTAAGCAGTACGTGCCCCACGCCCTTGCCACGCAGATCTGCGGAGGTGGCCAAGGTCCTGATCTCTGCAATGTCTTCCCAGATCACGTGAAGACCGCCGCAACCGACTACGTTCCCGTCTGCGTCTTCAGCGACCACGAATTCCTGGATGGACTCGTAGTAGGTCACCGCTTCCTTGTCCAGCAGAATGCGCTCCTCGGCCAGTGGTCGCACGAGGTTCCGGATTGCAGGGACATCGGTGGTCTTCGCTGAACGGACGGTAAAAGTATTCACCTTTCAAATCCTATGCCCGCAGGATCATGGATTCGAGCTTCGCGGCCGATATGTCACGGAGCGCACCGTGCCACGTGACCTGTGCCAAACTTGGTGTCGGTGATGACTACCGGCTGAAGTGAAGGATGAGAATGTCGCAGAGCACAGCTCGCCCGGGAATGGGGCTGCTATCCATCCTTCTTGCAGCGGTTGGCATCGCCCCGCTGCTGAACTACGGACTCAGTGCCACCAGCGACCTGGTCATCAGGGATCTGGGCATCAGCGAGACCCAGTTCGGGTTGCTCGCCACCGTGTGCTTCGGCTGCGCAGCCATCGGCAACGTGGCGTTCGGCCAGTTCGCCGATCGGCAACCCGATATCCGGCTGCTCCTGCTGGTCTTCGGCATGGCCGCGCTGGCCATGGGCTTTGCCGCGCTGCCGGCGGGGTACGCCTTCCTGCTGGTTGCTTCCGGCATCTCGGGCTTCGCCCAGTCATTTCCCAACGGGGTCACCAACCGCATTCTCGCCCAGCGGGTGCCGAAGGACCAACGCATCGCCTGGACTGGCATCAAGCAGTCCGGCGTCCAGGTGTCCCAGCTGATCGGCAGCGTGGGTTTCCCTATGCTCGCTGCGGTCATCGGCTGGCACGGCGCGTCGCTGATTGGCGCCGTGGTCGCCGCGTTGCTGGGCGTTCTTGCCATCAAGGTGGTCTCGGCGGTCCCGCTGCTGCAGGCTCCGGCGCCCGCGGCGCCCCGCTCGGTGTCCGGACAGGCGGCCAGCCCGGATACCGCCTCTACCCGCTTCATCGTTTTCGCGCTGGCCCTCTTCGGCTTCATCAACGGCATCGGCGTCCAAGCGACGAACGTCTACATCCCGCTTTTTGCGGTGCGCGAACTGGATTTCTCGCTGGTTGCAGGCGGCCTCACCGCCGCAGTGGCCGGAGTGGTGGGCGTCAGCGCCCGCGTGGGCTGGGGCAGGATGATGTCCCGCGGCGTTCCCGCGCCGAAGCTGCTGCTCCTGCTCGCAGTGCTCGCCACCGCCGGAGGCCTCGGCTTCCTGATGGCCCAGCAGGCTCATTCGGCCGTGCTTCTGTGGCTTGCCGTGGTGCTTCACGGCGCGTCGGCGCTGGGCGTCTCGGTGGTGTTGATGGCCGCCCTGCTGCGCGCCATTCCAATCAGCCGGATGGGCAGCGCCAGCGGCATCGTCTCGGCAGGGCAGTTCGGCGGATTCACCATTGGCCCGCTGGCCATGGGCCTGCTGATCAGCTCCCCGGGCGGCTTCACCGCTGGCTGGATCGCCGTGGTCTGCATCTACCTCAGCTGCACCCTGCTCGGCCTGTTCCTGGTGTTCCGGCGCCGCAGGAGCTCCTAGCCCATGGATGCCAAGATGCTGAAAACGCTGGCCCACCTGCGCCGGGCACGGGATTTGATGGACCGGCACTATGCAGAGCCGCTGGACGTGCCCGCCATGGCTCAGCGCGCGCTCATGTCCCCGGCGCACTTCTCGCGCGAGTTCAAACGGGCCTACGGCGAAACTCCGCACTCCTACCTGCTGACCCGGCGCATCGAACGGGCCATGCACCTGCTGCGTGCCGGGGTGGGAGTCACGGATGCCTGCATGCAGGTGGGATGGACGTCGTTGGGCTCCTTCAGCACCCGCTTCACCGAAGTCGTCGGGGAGTCCCCCTCGGCCTACCGGGAACGCGAGCATTCGCAGACCGAACAGATCCCGTCATGCATTGCCAAGGTCCTTCTGCGGCCCGAAAGATTCTGAGCAGTTTTGGAGAAGCGTCGCGGCAGCAGGCTCCCCTAGCCTGAAACCATGACAAACATTTCAGTGCAATACATCCCGGTCACCGTGCTGGACGTGGACGAAGCCCTCGGCTTCTACCGTGACGGTTTGGGGCTGGACATGGTCTCCGACGTATCCAACGCAGGGTTCCGCTGGGTCTCGCTGTCCGTCCCTGCCCAAGGCGGCCTGAATCTGGTGCTCTCGACGCCTGGCGCGGGCCGCTCCGACGAGGACGCGCAAGCGCTCGGTGAGCTGGTCGCCAAGGGCGCCATGGGAGGGCTGGTGCTCACCGTGCCGGATCTCGATTCGCTGTTCGACTCCTTGTCGTCAGGCGGGGCCGAAGTGCTGCAGGAACCCATGCAGCAGCCTTGGGGACCACGCGACTGCGCATTCCGGGATCCGTCGGGCAACATGATCCGCATCAATCAGGCAGCTTAGGAGCAAACATCATGACCACCACCGATCAGGAAGGCTTCAGCGCCGCGGAGAAAGCGGCCATGAAAGAACGCGCGGCGGAGGTCCGCGCCCCGAAGAAGCGCATGACCAAAGCCGAAAAAGCGGCCCAAGCCCGCCAGGACGTTGAAGTCAAGATCGCCTCCTACAGCGGAAGCGACAAGGAAATCGCCCAACGGCTGCACCACATCATCACCACAACCGCGCCACAGCTCGAGCCCAGGACCTGGTACGGGATGCCCGCTTACGCGTTGGACGGACAGATCCTGTGCTTCATCCAGGACGCGGAGAAGTTCGGGGCCCGCTACCTGACCCTCGGGTTCAACGACGCGGCCCAGCTTGATGAGGGAAGCATGTGGCCGACCGCCTACGCCATCACCTCGCTGGACGAACGGCTCGAGGCGCAGGTCGCCGCGCTGGTCGGCAAGGCCGTCGGAAACTAGCCCAGGGCCTCCGGCCGCGCCGCGGGCAGGATTCCGCTCAGCACCGCGGCCGCGGCGCTAAAACCCGCTAGCAGCGCGAGCAAGCTGAATCCGATCACGTTCGCGCCCTGGTCTTCGGCTCCGGGGATGCTGGCAGCCAGCATCATTCCCAGGCCCAAGGCCAGGACCGCGTAGCCGGCAGCCAGGAAACACACGACGATCGCTTTGGGTCCGGCATACCAGTGCCCCAGCGATGTGAGGTCGTTGCAGGTCCAAACCCCGATGCCGAACGCAGCCGCAGCGATCGCGGCAACCACCCCCAGCACCAGGGGCGTCGAACCGTAGCCTGCCCCCTCCGGCCCGAGGTGGCGGACCAGCTGGGCGGGAAGACCCGCACGCAGTAGCAGATAGGACCCTGCGTAGAGCAGCAGCGCTGCGCCGGGCCCGATCAGCAATATGGAATATTTGCGAGCTGCAGACATATTCCGAGCCTACCGGCCAGCAGGCCGGTTGCCCAAGGAATGTTAAAGCCCGCAGGGCGCGGACTTGGATTGCTCCAGGTCCGCGCCCCGCGGGTTGTTTAGTGCTTGCCCTAACTTTCCAGCGCTGCCGGTGCCGGTTCGCCTTCAAGTTCACCGGGGCCGCCTTCGGCGTGGAAGACGAACTTCCGCTGCTCGTCCTCGCCTTCGACGTCCACGGTGACCTTCTGGCCGGTGACGATCTGGCCGAACAAGATCTTCTCGGAGAGCTGGTCCTCGATGTCGCGCTGGATCGTGCGGCGCAGCGGGCGGGCGCCCATGGCCGGGTCGTAGCCTCGCTGTGCCAGCAGGGTGCGGGCGGCGGCGGTCAGCTCAATGGTGATGCCGCGCTCGTCCAGACGCTTGCGCAGTCGTCCGATGAACAGGTCGACGATCTCCTCGATCTCTTCCTGGCTCAGCTGCGGGAAGACCACGATGTCGTCAACGCGGTTCAGGAACTCAGGGCGGAAGTGCTGGCGCAGCTCCTCCTGGACCTTGGCCTGCATGCGCTCGTAGCCGGTGCGGGTATCGCCCGAAGCCTGGAAACCGGTCATGACACCCTTGGAGATGTCTCGGGTACCCAGGTTCGTGGTCATGATGATGATGGTGTTCTTGAAGTCCACCACCCGGCCCTGCGAGTCGGTCAAGCGGCCGTCTTCCAGGATCTGCAGCAGCGAGTTGAACAGGTCCGCGTGGGCCTTTTCCACCTCGTCGAACAGCACCACGGAGAACGGACGACGGCGGACCTTCTCGGTCAGCTGACCGCCTTCTTCGTAGCCGACGTAGCCCGGAGGGGCACCGAACAGACGGGAAACGGTGTGCTTCTCCGAGTACTCGGACATGTCCAGGGTGATCAGCGCGTCTTCTTCACCGAAGAGGAACTCCGCCAGCGCCTTGGCCAGCTCGGTCTTGCCCACGCCGGTCGGGCCGGCGAAGATGAACGAGCCGCCCGGGCGGTTCGGGTCCTTCAGGCCTGCACGGGTGCGGCGGATTGCCTGGGAGATGGCCTTGATGGCCGAATCCTGGCCGATGACGCGCTTGTGCAGCTCGTCTTCCATGTTCAGCAGGCGTGTGGACTCTTCCTCGGTCAGCTTCACGACAGGGATGCCGGTCGAGTTCGCCAGAACCTCGGCGATCAGATCCTCGGTGACCTCGGAAATTTCGTCAAGGTCGCCGTTGCGCCAGGCCTTTTCCTTCTCGTTGCGGGCCTCGATGAGCTTGGACTCCTTGTCGCGCAGCGATGCAGCGCCCTCGAAGTCCTGCGCGTCGATGGCAGCTTCCTTCTCGAGGCGGACGGTGGCGATCTCCTCGTCCATCTCCTTCAGGGCTGGAGGAGCGGTCATACGCTGGATGCGCAGCCGCGCGCCGGCCTCGTCGATCAGGTCCACCGCCTTGTCCGGCAGGAAGCGATCCGAGATGTAGCGGTGCGCCAGCTGGGCCGCTGCCTGCAGCGCGCCGTCGGTGATGGTCACGCGGTGGTGCGCCTCGTAGCGGTCGCGCAGGCCGCGCAGGATCTGCGTGGTCAGCTCGACGGACGGTTCCTTGACCTGGATCGGCTGGAAGCGGCGCTCGAGGGCCGCATCCTTCTCGATGTTCTTGCGGTACTCGTCCAAGGTGGTGGCACCGATGGTCTGCAGCTCGCCACGGGCCAGCATCGGCTTGAGGATCGACGCCGCGTCGATGGCACCTTCTGCGGCACCGGCACCGACCAGGGTGTGGATCTCGTCGATGAACAGGATGATGTCGCCGCGGGTGCGGATCTCCTTCAAGACCTTCTTCAGGCGTTCCTCGAAGTCGCCGCGGTAGCGGGAGCCTGCCACCAGCGAACCGAGGTCCAGGGTGTACAGCTGCTTGTCCTTGATGGTCTCGGGCACGTCGCCGCGCACGATCGACTGGGCGAGGCCCTCGACGACTGCGGTCTTGCCGACGCCCGGCTCACCGATCAGGACCGGGTTGTTCTTGGTGCGGCGGGAGAGAACCTGCATGACGCGTTCCATCTCGTGCTCGCGGCCGATAACCGGGTCGAGCTTGCCCTCGCGGGCTGCCGCGGTCAGGTTGCGGCCGAACTGGTCCAGCACTGCCGAGCCTGCCGGCACGCCTTCCTGCTGGCCGCCCGAGCTGACGCCGGCCGAGGCAGTTTCCTTGCCGCCCTGGTATCCGGAGAGCAGCTGGATGACCTGCTGGCGCACACGACCGAGGTCGGCACCGAGCTTGACCAGCACCTGGGCTGCGACGCCCTCGCCTTCGCGGATCAGCCCGAGCAGGATGTGCTCGGTACCGATGTAGTTGTGGCCCAGCTGCAGCGCTTCGCGCAGCGAGAGCTCCAAAACCTTCTTGGCGCGAGGAGTGAACGGGATGTGACCGGAAGGAGCCTGCTGGCCCTTGCCGATAATCTCCTGAACCTGCTCACGGACGGCACCCAGCGAAATATTCAGCGACTCGAGGGCCTTCGCGGCCACCCCGTCGCCTTCGTGGATTAGACCGAGCAGCAGGTGCTCGGTGCCGATGTAGTTGTGGTTGAGCATGCGCGCCTCTTCCTGGGCGAGCACGACAACTCGACGGGCACGGTCGGTAAATCTCTCAAACATCTTCGGCACACTCCTTGCTTACCAATAGTTCGATGCTACGCACCCGGGGCCAGCAATTCTCCCTTGTTCGCCACGGGGATAACCGATGCGGCCGCTTCGCGTTCGCTTCGGTTCGAGAAGATAACCGCAAGTAGATAGAAATTCATTTATTAGTACACCAAGTAAATAGCGAGAGAAATTTTCTTCAGCAAGTGATTAAAGCAGGAAGCCCGCACTTAAAAAGTACGGGCTTCCTAAAATAGAGGCTTATTCCTAGCGCTCGCATTACTTGGCGCGGTTGCGGCCACCCTTGCGCATTGCTGCATTGTAGGCGTCGACAACATCGGCATTCAGGCGCCCACGGGCGTTTACCTTGATGTTGTTTTCCTTGGCCCAGGCACGAATTGCCGGGGCTTCACTCGCTGCGGTCTGCTTCGAGGAGCGCGCTGCCTCAATATAAGGCTCCAAGGCCGCATGGAATTGCGCAGCGTGCTCATCGTTCAAATCGATCTCAAAATGCTGACCAGCGATGCTGAAGGCAATGGATTCGGTTGCTTCACTGCCATCAATATCATCAATCAGCGCAATTTGAACCTGACGTGCCATTTGAGAATTCCCTCCGGCTCTAATGTCGTTGAGTAGTGCTTGCAAGCGTTACTCCAATTTCGTAGCTCAAGTATAGACATTAATACGAAACATTTCGAATTAGAAGATCAATTCACAAGGAATTATCAGGAATAGCTTATTCGCGCGTTGAACGAGTATCCGATTCAGTTCGGTTCTCAATTAGCGCATCCGCTTCTGATTCCGCCTGCCGCTCTTTACGGTCTGCATTGGTAAGTGCTTTCATTACGTACCAAAAAAGCAATCCAAGCGCGATGCTGGGAACGAACGCCTCTACAAATGGCATGGTAATTACGCCTCCGGCTTGAGAAGTGGGAACAAGATTGTCTCGCGAATACCTACATCGGTAAACAGCATGACCAGACGGTCGATGCCCAGGCCGATGCCGCCCATTGGAGGGGCGCCGTATTCAAGTGCGCGCAGGAAGTCCTCATCCAGCTGCATGGCTTCCGGATCCCCGCCGGCGGCCATCAGCGACTGCTCGGTCAGGCGCTCGCGCTGGATGACCGGGTCGATCAGCTCGGAGAAGGCGGTGCCGCGCTCCATGCCGCCGATGATCAGGTCCCAGGCTTCGATGACACCCGGCTTGGAACGGTGCGGGCGTGCCAGCGGCTGGGCCAGCGGCGGGTAGTCGCAGACGAAGGTCGGGTCGATCAGGGTCGGCTCGACGATCTCGCCGAACAGCTCGATGACCAGCTTCTGGGCGCCCCAGGCCGGGTCGAACTTCACTTCGTGCTTTTCGGCGATCTCGCGCAGCACCGAGGCCTCGGTCTCCGGGGTAATCTGAACGCCAACAGCTTCCGACAGGCCCGGGTAGACACTCAGCCAGCGCCATTCGCCGTCGAGGTTGACGGTGCCCTTGGAGGTCTCGATGGTGCGGCCGGCACCGATGGCGTCCGCCGCGTTGAGGATGATCTCCTTGATGCGGTCGGCCATGACGTACTGGTCGGCGTAGGCCTCGTAGCACTCCAGGGTGGTGAACTCCGGCGAGTGGGTCGAGTCGACGCCTTCGTTGCGGAAGATGCGTCCCACTTCGAAGACGCGGTCCACGCCGCCCACGACGCAGCGCTTGAGGTACAGCTCGGTCGCGATGCGCAGGGTCATTTCCTGGTCGAACGCGTTCAGGTGGGTCTTGAACGGGCGGGCCGAGGCGCCGCCGTGCACCAGCTGCAGCATCGGGGTTTCGACCTCGACGTATTCGTGGTTCTCCAGGGTGTTGCGCACGGCGCGGACAATGGCGGCGCGCTTGTAGACCATCTCGCGGGCTTCGTTGCGAACGATCAGGTCGGCGTAGCGCTGGCGGACGCGGGTTTCCTCATTCAGGTCGGCGTGCAGCACCGGCAGCGGGCGCAGCGCCTTGGACGCCATCTGGAAGGAGTCGGCCATGATGGACAACTCGCCGCGGCGCGATGAGATGACCTTGCCGGAAACGAAAACATGGTCGCCCAGGTCGACGAGCGACTTCCACTGGGCCAGGCGCTCTTCGCCGACGTTCGCCATCGAGAGCATGACCTGCAGGCGGACTCCGACGCCCTGCGGGCCGCCCTCCTGAAGGGTGGCGAAGCACAGCTTGCCGGTGTTGCGCATGAAGACGATGCGGCCGGCAATGCCGACGACGTCCTCGGTCTCTTGGCCCGCTTCCAGGTGCGCGTACTTTTCGCGGACCTCCTGCAGGGAATGGGTGCGGGCAACGCCAACTGGGTAGGCTTCCTCACCAAGTGCCTGCAGCTGGTTGCGCTTATCGGTGCGGACCTGACGCTGGTCGTTCGGATCAGGGGCCTGTGCGGAATTAATTTCGGAAGTCACAGTATCCCATTCTACGTGTGATTCCGGGGGTGTTGGCCTGATCATGACCAGACTTACACCTCACAGCGCGGTTAACGCGCCGGGCGCGGAAGGCCTGTGCCTTCCGCGCCCGGCAATCGGTCTACCAGATCACTACACGATCCTCCGGATCAAGCCACATGCCGTCCCCCGGCTTGGTCTCGAAGGCCTTGTGGAATGCGTCCAGGTTCTTCGGCACCTGGTTGCAGCGGAACTCCCCGGGCGCATGCGGATCGGTGGTCACCCGGATGACCGCGGTCTCCGGGCGGATCAGCGTGCGCCAGCACTCGGCCCACGAATAGAAGAAGCGCTGGTCGCCGGTGACGCCGTCGATGACCTCGTCCTCGACGATGCCGTTGGCGGCGAGCTCGAGCTTGTAGGCCTTGTAGGCGATGCCCAGCCCGCCCAGGTCGCCGATGTTCTCGCCCAGCGTCAGCGCGCCGTTGACCTGGTGGTCCGGGGCCTCGGTCGGGCTCAGCGCGTTGTACTGGTCAACCAGCTTGCCGGTGAGCTTCTCGAAGGCTGCACGGTCCTCGTCGGTCCACCAGTTGGTCAGCTGGCCGCTGCCGTCGTACTGCGAGCCCTGGTCGTCGAAGCCGTGCCCGATCTCGTGGCCGATCACCGCGCCGATGGCGCCGAAGTTGGAGGCGATGTCGCGGTCGACGTCGAAGAACGGCAGGCGCAGGATCGCGGCCGGGAAGGCGATCTCGTTCAGCAGCGGGTGGTAGTAGGCGTTGACGGTCTGCGGGTACATGAACCACAGCTCACGGTCCACCCCGTCGTCGATCTTCTTCAGCTCGCGCTTGAACTCGAATTCGTTGGCGGCTGCACGGTTGGCGATCACGTCCAGCTCGTCGGTCTGAATCGACGAGTAGTCGATCCACTGGTCCGGGTAGCCGATCTTCGGGCGGAACTTGGAGAGCTTGTCCAAAGCCTTCTGCACGGTGTCCGCGCCCATCCACGGCAGGTTGCTGATGGAGATCCGGTAGGCCTCGATCAGGCGCTGTACCAGCGCGTCCATGGCGGTCTTGGCCTCCGGCGGGAAGTTCCGGGCCACGTAGAGCTGGCCAAGGTCCTCGCCGACGGCGCCCTCGGTGAAGGCAACCCCGCGCTTCCAGCGGTCCTTGAGCTTCTCCACGCCGCCCAGCTTGGCCGAGTAGAAGGCGAAGTTCTCATTCACGAATGCGCTGGACAGGTACGGCGCGAACGAGCGCAGCACCTGCACGGTCAGCCAGTTCTTCCAGGCCTGAAGCGGCTGCTCCGCCAGCAGCCCCGAGAGCGCCTCGATGTAGCTCGGCTGCCAGACCACCACTTCGCCGAAGTACTTCTGATCGATGCCGGCGCCATCCAGCCAGGCGCGCAGGCCCGGCATGAGGCCGAACAGGTCTTCGCCGGTCAGCAGGTTGTAGCGGGCCTGCGCGTCGCGCACCTTGACCCGGTCCCAGTGGTGGGAGGCGATGGCGGTTTCCAGCTGCACCACGGATTCCGCGGCGGATTCGGCGTTCTCGATGCCTCCCAGGCCCAACAGGCGCGCAAGGTGCTCGCGGTAGTCCGCGACGGTCTGCGCGAACTGCTCCTCGCGGTAGTAGGACTCGTCCGGCAGGCCAAGCCCCGCCTGCAGGAAGGTCAGCAGGTTGCGGTCCGGGTCTCCGGCGTCGCTCATCGCGCCGATGTCGACGAAGCCGCTGATGCCCTTGCGGTAGAACGAGCCGGAGAGCTCGAGCAGTCCCTGGACGTCCTGGACCTGGGTGATGGCTTCCAGGTAGCTGGCCACCGGGGCCGCGCCGCGCTCCTCGATGATCTGCTCGTTCATGAAGGACCCGTAGAGGTGGGCGATGCGCCGGGTTGCGCCGTCGATCTCGGCACCGGACTGGTGCGCGGCGACCGCGTCTTCGATGATGGCGTGCACAGCGGCCTCGGCCTCGTCGCGCAGTTCCATGAAGGAGCCGTAAATGCCCTGGTCGCTGGGGATGGTCGCCGTCTCGAACCATTTGCCGTTGCTATGGCGGTACAGGTCGTCCTGCGGGCGAATGGCGTCGTCGCGGTACTTCAGGACATCAGGCAATTCGGTAGTCAAGGAGCTGCTCCTTCGTAGAAGATCGGGCTAAACCTATTACACACTGTAACCAGTTCTTCTGAAATAGGGTTCGGCTCCGGGAGTCCTCCACCCACGGCTTAAACAGCTGCTGCCCCGAACACCATGGTGTTCGGGGCAGCAGATACATGGGAAAGCCTGAAATCCGCAACAGTTCGCTGCGGTCAGCAGGCTTCGCGTGCCTAGAATCAGCTCCAGATATCATCGCCGCGCAGCGAGGCATCCGCGCCGCCGTCGATGTAGATGGTCTGGCCGGTGACGTGGGTGTTTTCCTCGCTGGTCAGCCAGAGCAGCAGCTTGGCGATGACAACCGCTTCCGAGTGGTAGTTCAGCGGCATTGGCACGTGGGCGTCAACGCCGGCACGGCCCTCTTCGGTCGAAAGCATCTCGCGCGTCATGTTGGTGATCACGGTGCCTGGCGCCACGGCGTTCAGTGGGATGCCGGCGCCGGCCCAGGCGGGGGTGATGCATTCGCGGCGGACCCAGCGGCTGAGGGCACGCTTGGACGACGGGTAGTTCAGGTAGCCAGTCCTCGGGCCCTGCTCTTCCAGGGACTTGCCGATGGCCAGTGCAGCGTCTTCGTCGCCCGACAGCAGGGCGTCGACAAGCTCGACCGAGTTCGGCTGCAGCGACGCCATCGAGGACACCACGGCAACGCGTGGGGCCTCGGACTGAGACAGTGCCGGCAGCAGTCCCTCGAGGTACTGGGTGACGCCGAAGAAGTTGACGGCAACGGTCAGCGCCTTGGGAGCGGAAATGCCAGCAGCTGCGATCACTGCGTCGATCTTGCCCTCGCTCAAGCGCAGCGTCTCTTCAATGGCAGCCTTGCGTCCCTCGGGGGTAGAGAGATCTGCGGTGATTTCAGCACCGCGAAGGTCCACGCCGATCACCTTCTGGCCGCGTTCGCGCAGAAGTTCTGCGGTTGCCATGCCGATTCCGGATCCTGCTCCAGTTACGATGTAAGTTCTCAAAACCTGAGTCCTCGATTCATCTCGATGTCTGTCGCTGAACCGCGGAAATGAGTTCGCGGTGAGCGCTTAAGAACAGGTTAGCGACAAAAAGGCGTTTAGCAGGAAATCAATCTTGGTCCGGAACTCCATTGTCTAAGTCAATTATCGGCCCGGAATCGGGGTTTTAAATAGCGGGAGGCCCCGACACATGACGTGTCAGGGCCTCCCGTTAACCACGTGCGGCCCCGGACTGACAAGTCCAGGACCACACGCACCAAGTTAAGTCCGGCGGTGACCTACTCTCCCACACCCTCACGAGTGCAGTACCATCGGCGCAATGGGCCTTAGCTTCCGGGTTCGGTATGGGACCGGGCGTTTCCCCCACGCTATGACCGCCGTAAC
>NZ_JBKZDY010000011.1:0-108807 GCF_046940185.1 Arthrobacter sp. 'calajunan' | reverse complement strand
AACCTGTTTTATAATTAACTCGCCGCCAATGAATTACTCAAGTATCAGAGGGGGGTAAGGTATATTTTTGAAAACAGCGCGCGCCGCGAAACCTCAACGGGTTTCGCGCAGGCCGGGGCCATCGCTGTTTCGACCGGCTAGCTGCGCACGAACTTGAGCTTCCACCGCTGCGGGCCTTCTTCGAGGTAGCTGACCTCGAAGGCCGTCGCATCGCGCTGCCGCAGCTGAGCCAGCAGCGGCAGCGGATTATGCGTGGCCGACAGCACCAGGCCTGCGCCGGGCCGCAATGAATCCAGCGCGCCGAAGATGGCCGCGTGGCGGACCGCATGGGGGATCGCCTGGACATCGAGCTGGGGGAGGTCCTCGTCATGCCCGCCGCAGGCGCAGCCGCCCGGTGCCTGCTGCTTCAGGGCTTCTTCCCTGTTGCCGGAAATCTCGATGCGTTCTGTCATGATCTGCTCCCTTGCCCTGGTCCGGCGTCGTCGCGTGGGGCGTATGCCGGTCCGCGTGGTGCGGTTCGATTTATTTTATTACACTTAACTTAGTGGAAAATAGCGGGGCGGGAAAGAGCTGGCTCCAAGGAGGCGCGGAATCATGGGCAAAGGACCGGATGGCGGAGCGCCCCGGCGCAGCGGAGGCGGGCGCGTTCACTCGTCGACCCGCGAGCGGATACTGTCGCTGGTCGAAATGCGGAGCGAGGGCCTGAGCCTGCCTCAGGTGGCCGAGTTCATGGGCCTGCATGAGAACACTGTCCGGAGCCATCTGGACGCGCTGCTCGCCGACGGGTACGTGCAGCGGGAGTCCGCGCCCGCCACCGGCCGCGGGCGGCCAGCTTGGATCTGGCGGGCCGCGGCGCCAACCCCCTCGCCGTTCGCCGCGCTGGCCAACGTACTGGCCGACCAGGTGGCGCTGCTCAGCGACAACCCGGCCCGGGCCGGCATCGAGGCTGGCCAGCGCTGGGGCGCAACGCTGCCAGAAGCCGCCCTGGAAGGCGATGCCCGTGGCGCCGTTATCGACTCGCTGGCTGCGCTCGGTTTTGCGCCCCGCCTCGAAGCCGACCACAGCGTGTCGCTGCTCTCCTGCCCGCTGCTCAGCGCGGCCCGGGAGAACCCGCAGGTCATCTGCAACGTGCATCTGGGGATCGTGCGGGGGATCTTGCAGTCCCACGGACGGGATCCTGCAGGAAGCCGGATCCTGCCGTTCGCGCTGGAGCACGGCTGCCGCCTTGAACTATCGCCACAGCGCGAGGGGCAACGATGAGCCCGGCCTCCTATGCTGCGCCGTCCAGGCCCAAACGCCGGGGACGGTGGCGCCTGGCCCTGATGTTCCCGGCCGGCCTGTGCCTGCTGGCCGGGCTGGATGCGGCGCTGATCCTGCTGGATGTACCCGCCCCGGTGCAAATTGCCGCGTGGGGGCCGGCGCATTCGCTGGCCATGGTCTTCGGGTTTGTCGGAGCGCTGATTGCCTTGGAGCGAGCGGTGGCCTGGGGGCGGGCCGCGGGCTACGCGGCGCCCGTCCTGCTGGCGCTAGGCGGTGGCAGCCAGCTGTTCGCCGCGCCCCGGGCGCTGACCGGAACGCTGCTGATCCTGGGCATGGCCGCCCTGCTGGCCACCTACTACCCGTTGTGGCGCAGGCAGCGTGCCGACGCGGTGCTGATCCAGATGCTCGGCGCCTGCGCCGGGCTGGGCGCCACCGTGCTGTACGCCGGCGGAGTGGAGATCTCCTTGCTGCTGCCGTGGCTGGCCGCGTTCCTGGTGATGACCATCGCCGGGGAACGGGTTGAGCTGGCCCGCATCCAGTTGACCTCGCGCTCGCAAGCCCTGGCGGTGGTCCTCAACGTTGCGCTGCTCATGTCCGCCGCGGCGTCCACGCTGTTCGTCCAAGCCGGGACCGTGCTCTTCGGCCTGGTGCTGTGCGCACTGGTGCTCTGGCTGGCGGTCAACGACGTCGCGCGGCGCACCGTCAAGTTGAAGGGCGCGCCGCGCTACATGGCGGCCTGCCTGCTGGCCGGCTACTTCTGGCTGCTGGTTGCCGGCGTCGTCTGGATGCTGGGGTACTCGGCCGGCTCCGGCGCCTACGATACTGCGGTGCACGCGGTTTTCCTGGGCTTCGTGATGTCCATGATCATGGCCCATGCGCCCACGATCCTGCCGGCCGTACTGGCCATCGACCTTCCCTACCGCCAGGCCATGTGGCTGCCGGTGATCCTCATGCATGCCGGCTTGGTGATCCGCCTGTGGCTCGGCAACGGGTTGGGTGGGCAGCTGGCATGGCAGGTCGGTGGTGTTCTCAACGTCGTCGCGCTGCTGCTTTTCGTGTTCGTGGCCCTCGCCAGCGCGTTGCTGGCGCTCACGTCCGCACCTGCCTCCGGGAAGGAATCCGTTAAATGAACCTGCCGTTGAGCACCGGGCCCGCCGCAGCGAAGGTCCCCGGCCGGGGTTTCTGGCCTCTGCGCGACCTGCCCACGGCGCTGTGGCTGATTCTGGTGGTTGTCGTCGCGCTGGTCCACCGCCAGCTGCCGGCGCCCCGCTGGCTGCTGATCCACCTGCTGCTGCTCGGCGCGCTGTCCCACGCCATTCTGGTCTGGTCGCAGTACTTCGCCACCGCGCTGCTCAAACGCGTGGTGACCGTCCAGGAACGCCGCCGGCAGTCGCTGCGCCTGGGGCTGATGAACGGCGGCGCCGCCGTGGTGGTTGCCGGGGTGCTTGCCGAACTGTGGCCGTTGACGCTGGCCGGTGCGCTGCTGGTCGCCGTGGCCGCGGCATGGCACGGAGCCTGGCTGTACCGCAGCCTGCGCGGCGCGCTGCCCTCGCCCTATGCCGCGAGCGTGCGCTACTACATCGCCGCCGCCTGCTTCCTACCGATCGGCGCCGGGCTGGGAACCTGGATTTCCGCCGGGCTCGCTTCTCCGCTGCATGAGCGGCTGACCTTGGCCCATGCACTGGTGAACCTGCTGGGCTGGGTCGGGCTGACCGTCGCCGGAACCCTGATCACGCTGTGGCCCACGATGCTGCGCACCCGCATCGCCCCCCATGCCGCGGTGCGCCTGCGCCGGGCGCTGCCGGTACTCGCAGCCTCGGTGCTGGTGGCCGCGGGCGGGGCGGCCGCGGGGCTGCTGCTGGTGGCAGCCCTGGGTGTGCTCGGCTATCTGGCAGGGCTGGGAATGACGGCCTCGCCTTTCATCCATGCCGCCAGGGCCAAGCCGCCGCGCAGCTTCGCCACCTTGTCGGTCCTGTCCGCGGTCTGCTGGTGGACGGGCACCCTGGTGTGGACGCTCTACGCCCTGGCTGCCAGCGGCGACTGGACGCAGATGGGCCGGCACTTCGACACCATCGTGCCGTACCTGGCCGCAGGCTTCGCCGCGCAGATCCTGCTGGGCGCGCTGTCCTATCTGGTGCCCGTGGCGCTGGGCGGCGGGCCGCGCCCGGTCCGCGCGGCGGCCACGGCCTTCGACCGTGGAGCCGCCTGGCGGGTGAGCATGGCCAACGCAGCGTTGCTGGCCTGCGCCCTGCCGATCTCCTCGCTGGTGCGTGTGCTGTGCTCGGTGCTTTACCTCGGCGCCATGGGCAGCTTCATCCCCTTGCTCTTCACCGCCTTGAAGGCCCATCGCTTGGCCAAGAAAGAAGCCGCGGAATCCGCAGGCCAGCCGAGGGCCCGCGAGCGCGGCCCGGTGGAACCCGAAGGCGCCCGCCCGCCCGGCCAACGCCTGGGCCAGGCGGCCGCAGGTCTTATGTCGGTTGTGCTGGTGATCGCCGTCGGCGTAGCACTGGATCCCGCGGCCGCCGGGATCCGCCCGCCGGCCGCTTCCACCGCGCAGCAGCCGGTCGACCCTGCCAACGCACCGGTCAAGACCGTGCAGATGACCGCCAAGGACATGCGGTTCACACCCTCCACCATCGAGGTGGAAGCAGGAACACGGCTGGTCATCGAATTGGCCAACACCGATGCCACGCAGGTCCACGACCTGGTGCTGGCCAACGGGAGCGACTCCGGGCGCCTGGCACCGGGCCAGAGCGCCACCGTGGACGCCGGGGTCATCACCGCAGACATGGAGGGCTGGTGCTCCATCGTCGGGCACAAGCAGATGGGCATGGTGATGCGGATCGTGGTGACCGGCGCCGCCGCCGCACCCGGCGACACGGCACCAGAGACGTCCCACGGACACCTGCAGGATGCTGGCCAGCCGCCCGCGGCCGCGGGACCCGACCTGCAGGCCCAGCCCGCGGACGGATTCACCGCACGCAACCCGGTACTGGATCCACTGCCTGCGGACACCGGCAAGCCGGCGCTGCACAAGCAACGCTTCACGGTCAGCGAGCTGCAGGCCGAAGTGTCGCCGGGGTTCACACAGAACCTGTGGACCTTCAACGGCACCGCCCCGGGTCCGGTCCTGCACGGACGGATCGGCGACAAATTCGAAATCACGCTCTACAACGACGGCACCATGGGCCACTCCATCGACTTCCACGCTGGGTCCCTGGCCCCGGACAAACCGATGCGAACCATCGCCCCTGGCGAGGAACTGACCTACACGTTCACCGCCACCAAGTCGGGGATCTGGATGTACCACTGCGCCACCGCACCCATGAGCTCACACATCGCCAACGGCATGTACGGAGCGGTCATCATCGAACCCGAGGACCTGCCCGCGGTGGACAAGTCGTATGTGATGGTGCAGTCCGAGTACTACCTCGGCGCGGAAGGGCAACCGGTGGACGTGGACAAGACTGCAGGAGGGAACCCCGACCTGGTGGTGTTCAACGGCTATGCAAATCAATACTCCTTCGACCCGCTGCAGGTTGCCACCGGTGAACGCATCCGCATCTGGGTACTCGTCGCGGGCCCCAACAGGCCCAGCAGCTTCCACGTGATCGGCGGCCAGTTCGACACCGTGTACTTCGAAGGTGCCTACCAGCTGGACGCCCGCGATCGAACCGGCGGGGGTTCCCAATCCCTGGCCTTGGCCCCCGCGCAGGGAGGATTCGTGGAGCTGGCGCTGCCCGAGGCCGGGAACTACCCGTTCGTCACGCACTACATGTCGGACGGCGAGAAGGGCGCGCACGGCATGATCAGGGTTTCTGATCCTAACTAGCGCTCGCCGTAGCCCCCGGGTCCTTCCATGCCGCCCGGGTCCGGAGCGTCAGCGGCAGCGTCGGCAAGGAACCTGCCGAGCTGCGCCAGCACGATGCGGTGACCGGAACGGCTGCCCTCGATCATGCCCGCTCTGACGAAAGAGGTCACCTGGCTGGTGACAGCCACCTGCGTCGCGCCGCCCAACGGCTCCAAGGTCCAGGAGACCAGTGCGGAGGACAGCGGTGTCTCGTTGGTCCATACGGTTTCCGCATAGACGATCAGCTGCTGCTCGACCACGCGGAGGACTGCGCCTCGATGAGGAAATCTAGGGAACCCAG
Source organism: Arthrobacter sp. 'calajunan' (assembly GCF_046940185.1). Classification (NCBI taxonomy): domain Bacteria; kingdom Bacillati; phylum Actinomycetota; class Actinomycetes; order Micrococcales; family Micrococcaceae; genus Arthrobacter; species Arthrobacter sp. 'calajunan'. The sequence continues at coordinate 103,396 of NZ_JBKZDY010000011.1, read as the reverse complement.
CGGGCCGCCGCGGTAGCTCTCACGTCCGCCTTCGCGGAAGTGCTCGGCGGCGTACTCGATGCCTTCCCCTGCCGGTACGCCCCACACGCAGCGGCGCGCGGGGTCGGCATAGGCATCCCAGACCTCGGCGCAGGGAAAGGGGATGCGCCTGCTCAGCGTGATGGTCTCATGGACAAGTGCATTCATTGCGCCGCTTTTCCTCGGTTCGGCTAGTTGCTCGCAATTATTGGCACTGCAACGGGCGAATGCAAGGGCCTCCTAGGGGGATCGGCCTGCGGACAGGGGCATGTTGTGAGCGTACTCATAACAGGAATATTGACGCGTCAATTACTATTGTGTCTGGTAGGTGAAAAGACCACCGACTTTGTTCAAACGGAGATGACATGCCAACGAAAATTGGTTTCCTGACCTTCGGCCACTGGTCGGGCACTGCAAACTCCGCGGTTCCCACGGGCGCCGCCGCGGTGAGGCAGATGGTGGATCTAGCGCAGGCCGCCGAACGCAGCGGCTTCGACGGAGCCTGGCTGCGGGTGCACCACTTCGACCGTTCGCTGTCCGCACCGTTCCCTCTGCTGGCGGCCATGGCCGCCTCGACAACCACACTTGAAGTCGGCACCGGTGTGATCGACATGCGCTAGCGCATGTTCGTGTTATGGCTCTCGTTTTCTCGGTCCGCGTCCCTCTACAGGTACCGGCAGACCTGGTCTGGGCTGCATGTGTCGGGGTCCGGGTGCGCGGCGTCGTGCCGGAGGTCGGCGATGGTGCCGTGCAGGGCGGTGAGCTGGGCGATCTGCTGCTCGATCTCGGCCAGGCGCGCGTCGAGGAGGTCTCGCACGTGCTCGCAGGGCGCGTGGCCGCTGTCGCGGATGTCGAGGATTTGGCGGATCTGGGCGAGGGTGAGGCCTGCGGCCTGGCCACGGTGAACGAAGTCGATCCGGGCTACGGCGTCGGGCGCGTAGTCGCGGTACCCGGATGGCGTCCGGTCGGCCGGGGGCAGCAGTCCCTGCTCTTCGTAGAACCGGAGCGTCTTCGAGGTGGTGCCCGCGCGTTCGGCGAGTTCTCCGATGCGCATTGCGGCCTCCGATCATTCGGCAGGGGCCACGCTTGACCTTCCCCTGCACTGGAAGGTCCAGTATGGCTGAAACGGAACAGAAGTCCAAGCCTTGACGGGAGCAGCGATGCCTACGAAGTACGATCTCGCCATCATCGGATCGGGCGGCGGAGCGTTCGCCGCCGCGATTCGCGCGACCATGCTCGGGAAGTCGGTGGTGATGATCGAGCGTGGCACGCTCGGCGGCACCTGCGTGAACACGGGCTGCGTGCCGTCGAAGGCCCTCATCTCCGCCGCCGATGCACGGCACGTCGCCGCCGACGCCGCCGACCGGTTCCCGGGGATCGCGACGACGGCAGGCCCAGTGGACATGCCCGCGCTGATCGCCGGGAAGCAGGCGTTGGTCGAGACGATGCGGGGCGAGAAGTACGCCGACGTCGCCGATTCATACGGGTGGCACGTCCGGCGGGGAGACGCCGGGTTCGCGGGCACCCCGGACGCGCCGGTGTTGGAGGTCACCGCCGCAGACGGAGCGGTCGAGACGATCGAGGCCGAGCACTACCTGGTCGCCACCGGTGCGCGGCCGTGGGCTCCGCCGATCGACGGCCTGGACGAGGCCGGGTACCTGACCTCGACCACGGCGATGGACCTGACCGAGGTCCCCGAGTCGATGCTGGTGCTCGGCGGCGGCTACGTCGCCCTGGAGCAGGCGCAGCTGTTCGCCCGCCTCGGCTCCCAGGTCACCGTGCTGGTGCGGTCCCGGCTCGCGTCGAAGGAGGAGCCGGAGGTGTCCCGGACACTGCAGGAGGTGTTCGCCGACGAGGGCATCCGGGTGGTCCGCCGCGCGGTGCCGACCCGGGTGTCCCGGGACGCGGCGACCGGGCAGGTCGTGGTTACCGCGGACGTGTCCGGCGGCTCGCAGGAGTTCCGCGCCGACCAGGTGCTCGTCGCCCTCGGACGCCGTCCCGTCACCGACGGCTTGAACCTCGATGCGGTCGGGGTGAAGACCGGGGACTCCGGCGAGGTGGTCGTCTCCGACCATCTGCAGTCGTCGAACCCGCGGATCTGGGCCGCGGGCGACGTGACCGGGCACCCGGAGTTCGTCTACGTCGCGGCCCACCACGGCACCCTCGTCGCCGAGAACGCGTTCGCCGACGCCGACCGGTCCGTCGACTACTCCCATCTGCCGCGGGTGACGTTCACCGGACCGGCGATCGGCGCGGTCGGGATGACCGAGAAGGAGGTCGTCGCCGCGGGGATCCGCTGCGACTGCCGCGTGCTGCCCCTGGAGTATGTGCCCCGGGCGGTGATCAACCGCGACACCCGCGGGTTCATCAAGATCGTCGTGAACGCCGATACGAGCGAGATCCTCGGCCTCACCGCCGTCGCCAAGGACGCCGGGGAACTCGCCGCCGCAGGCGTCCACGTGCTCGGCAAGACCAGCGCCGAAGTCGCCGACGCCTGGGCCCCCTACCTGACCATGACCGAAGGCATCCGGATCGCCGCGAAGTCCTTCACCACCGACCCGTCACTGCTCTCGTGCTGCGCATGAACGGCAACGCATGCAATCGGGGAGATCTCATCCGGAAGAGGTGCAGACGATGAGCGCCGATCACGACCGCGACGAACGGCGCGCCGGTCCCATCGTCGCCGCAGGGACCGGGCTGCTCCTACTGGCATGCTGCGCGCTTCCGTTGCTGCTCTGCTACGGCCTGCCGCTCATCGCGGCGGGCGGAGCACTCGCAGGCGTCGGAGGGCTCCTCGGCAATCCCTGGATCATCGGTGCCGGGATCGCCGTCGCGATGGCCGTCACGGCCGGGATGCTCGTCAGGCTACGGCGGCGGCACCGAGGCCGCAGGACTGGCTGCTGCGAAAATCCTTCGACTGCTGATCGGAACCGGTAGCTCGATCGGATCCAGCCATCACCGCCAACGGGGCCACCTCGGCATCCCGCGGCCCTTCCTGGTCTCCACGAGACCGGCGACCCAGCGGACGGACGCGAAGAGTCCGTAGCCGGCCCCGGCGAGGCCCATGGAGACCACGAGCCAGCGACCGATCCCGAGCCACACGCTCCCGTCCACATCGAGGGCCCACTGAGCGCCCGTGATAAGCCCGGCGACGGCCATCCAAACACCCGCGACGATCACTGCGACCGGCAGCAGCGCGAGGCACATCGACGCGGCGACCAACCAAAGCTGACGGGCCTCCAGCTTCGCCGTTGTGACGATGATCTTTTCGGCCCGCTCGTTCGCGGCGTCAATCTTGGCTGTTGCCACGGCCCCGGCGTCGGCAGCGGCCCTCTCGATCGACTGCACAGCCTGATCCCGGGCCGTGCTGATCGCGCTCGTCGCCTCGGTGCTGGCTTGGGTGATCGACTCCCGCCAGGCCTTCTGCGCACCGTTCGCGGCCCGCTCGAACTTAGCCCGGCTCTCATCGAGATGCTTGGCGGCAGCCTCGGACTTAGAGGCTGAGCCCTTCAGACTCTCCCCGTCGAGGTTCACGCTCATACCCGCGAGAGTGGACGCGATTCCGGCGAGCAGTTCGCTGTTCTCGTTCGACTCCGGCGGCGGCGACGTTGAGGTCAGCTGATGCGAGATCGCGGAGAGCTGCTTCTCCTGCTCCTCGCTGTCCACCTTCACGAACCCCGCGAGCTTCTTCTGCTGCTCGGTCAGCGTGGCGATCCTCGTATTCTGCGCCTCGACGGCGGCGAGGATCGAGGTCAACAGCTCCATCGTCTCCGGACTGCCGAGCGGTTGCGGCGACTGCACGGGCCCGTTCTGCTGCTTCAGCCTGTCGAGTGCTGCGCTCATGTTCCTGCTCCTTCTGCTGCTGGTGGTAGTCGAAGAACGCCTGCGCGCCCTCCGGGGTGAAGTCCGCCGAGAGTGCGCTCGTGCGCTTGCGGCGCTCGGCACGCCCGGACTCGCCGCGGCGGTCCTCGATGTAGAGCGTCCAGGTCTCCTGCCCGGCGCGTTTGCCCTTCTTGCTGACGGGGCTGTGCAGCCGAATCCGTGGCACCCGATCCCCGTCATCACCGAGCTGCTGGTTCTGCTCCTCGATCACCGAGACCAGACCGGCCTTGTCCACCGCGCGGGGATCGGCCAGCGCCGCACTCATCCGGTCGCCCATCTCGCGGTCGCGCGACCCCTCGGCGAAGTCTTCGCGGCGCAGCTCCCAGTCCTTCGGCGCGTGCTCCAGCCGCTTCACGACCGAGAGCCCGTGCTCGCGCATCAGCTCGTCGTTCGCCGACTGCACGCCCTTCTGATTCCCGGCCTTGCGGTCGTGGAACGTGCGATAGTCCGAGAGCGCCTTTCCCGTGCGGTTGTTGTGATTGAGAACCAAAATATGGTTGTGCGGCTTCTTTCCCCGCCCATCCACATGACTGACGACGAGGCAGTCGGAATCCGGGTGCATCTTCTTGGCGAGCTGGTAGCCCAGGTCGTTCACCCGCTGCACGTGTTCGGGGTTCTTCGGGTCGAACTCCTCGTCGCTGAACGACTGGCGGTAGTGCAGCGCCTCGACCTCGCGCGTCGTGTTCTGCGTGAGCGCCCGAGCGCGCGCCGAGAACGCGCCGGGGCCTCCCGGCACATCGCACGTGATCGCGACGCCCCGCTCGTCCTCCTTGCCCCGGATATAGCGCTCCGTGTCGGCGGCGCTGGCGCTCGGGCTGTAGTGCGTCGTGCTCACGAGGCCGTCCGATCACCGAGCAGGGCGCGGACCTCGCGCAGCAGCTCGATCAGCTCGGGCACCTCCGACGACAGCGCCACCGCCTCACCGGCACGTGCTCGGTGGTCCAGGTCGTTGACGTTGATCGCCAGCGGGCGGATCTGCGCGGCCAGCTCGCGCGCGTCCGCCGACACCTGCGCGCGCGCCTCGACGCCGAGCAGGTGCGCGGCCACGGCGGCGCCCAGCTCCTCGCTCCGAGAGGCGTGGAGGGCATCTCGGACGACGGCCCGCACCCACGTGCTCGGAGCCAGCCCGAGCCGCTTCGCACGAGTGCGAAGCGCCGCGAGCGTGGCCTCTCCGAAGTCGGTATCGAGCTTCGCGCGGCCCCCACGACGACGCTTCGCGCCGCCGTGACTCTGCCGCACAGCCTCCGCATCAGCCCGACCCGTGTTCACCTGGGAGTCGGTCCGCTGCTCCACCGAGCATGTGATGACCAACATTACGAAGGTCGTCAAGGACATCGGCTGGAAGTAGCCGCCGCGCTGGGGTTTGAAGCGACCCGGCCCCTTGACGTACGGCGCATGGACTGCAGGAAGGTCGAGGGGCGCTTGTGTGATTCGGGCGTTGCTTCTCCGCCGCATATAGCATCGGCGGCGCCGAAATGGAAATCCAATGCCTTGGCGAGGAAATCTGCCGCATATGCTCGCAGCGTCAAGCGCTTGATGATAGCTTGTTGCCCATGTCGCCTCAGGTGGGGATCTATTTTTCCAGGGCGATGCAGGCAGATGCCACATGATGTACCGACTATGTATTGGAAGGTTTTATGCGAGCACGAAAATTGCTGTCCGTCTCCGCCGCCCTGTTGCTGGGAGTATCCCTGAGCGCGTGCAAGAGCGCCGACCCTACGCCGTCGTCGGGCGAAGCGGCGGCTGGCGCCGAAGCGGCCCCGCCGGCCGATCCGCCCATCGCCACCTCCGGCGGCAAGTTACCCTTTCCCAGTTGTGCAGAAGTTGCAGAGCTCAGCGGCGGCCTGTTTGACGGTTTGGTGTTTGCCGACGAAACCGTGACCACCTATTCGGATAACCCTGGGGAAACGGACGTGAGCTGCATCTGGATTACGGAGGCTGCCGCGAAGCAGTCGACAGACCTGGCGAAGCATGCGACGGTGGGGTTTACCTTCCAATGGGAAGATGACGCGTTCGAATATGAGTCCCTCGAGTCAATGGGAATGGCGTTCAGCACGCCTCAGACCGAGGAGGTCGGAGCTTTCCTGCTCAACAAGAAGGAATCCCTGGACCTTGACGGTCCGCCAAGCCTGAGCGGCCCGCAGTTGGTCAAGGGGAACCTGAGCATCGGAGCAACCGGTATTGGGGCCATGGCCGGAGACGCCGTGGTCCTGGACTTCACGAACCAGGACATGTTGGACGTCCAGGTGGAAATCCTCAAGTACATGGAAAGCCGTCAGGCCTGATCGCACGCGCTGACCGGATGGAGCCAGGAGCGAAGCGAAAAAACCCTGCGGTGGCTGCCGTCCCTCGGGACGTCAGGCGCCGCAGGGTTTTCTCGACGTTGGATTAACCGCCAAGGGTCACGGGCCCTGCAAGCGGTTGCTAGTCCTCGTCGACGATGCCGTACATGCGCGCGGAGATATCCGGGTACTCGACCCGTGTCCGGCCGGCTTCCAGTTTCGGCAGCTGGGCGGGGGAGTGATGAGAGCAGTGCACGAAGTCAAAGGTCGGCCACCATTTCTTTGGTCGTTCGTAGTCCTCGGTGCCGCATACTTCGCAGACCAGATGCACCCAGACCGGGCGCTTGCCGGTCCGGTTGGCGCGGGACTGGGCCAGCCATGCCGGCGGATTTGAATTCAGCTCGCGGAACTCGGCTTCGCTCATCTTCGAGGGGATGCCGTGCTTCTTGGCCATTTCTAGGGGGATATCCAACGCAATGGCGGCGTCTCTACGTGTCATCATCGCCTACCAGCCTAATCTACCGGCGCGCCGCGCATTCAAGCCGGGTGGGAAACTGGAGGTCAGGCACGGAAGCTGTGAGCCAAAGCATCGAAATCAGGCCCGGAAGTGAAATTTTTGCGACTTGACCCAGTGTGCTATTGGTCATAGGTGGGCTGTATCACTTAGTCTATGTGAAGCATGTGTTTTCAATCACCGCAAGCATGCGCACAGATTAAGGATCTCTTCATGACTCGCAAGAAGAACGGGCTGCGACTTGCCGCAGCTGCTTTGGGACTCTCCGCCCTCGCCCTGACCGGCTGCACCTCTTCCGCCACCAACGAAGGCGACGTATCGGGTGCGCCAGGCGGCGACGCATCAGGCGCGCCGATCACCCTGGGAACCACGGACAAGGTCACCTCGCTCGACCCGGCCGGTTCCTACGACAACGGTTCATTCATGGTCATGAACCAGATCTTCCCCTTCCTGCTCAACTCCGAGCCCGGCAGCCCAGAGCCGTCCAACGATCTGGCCGAGTCCGCCGAGTTCACCTCGGACAACGAGTTCACCGTCAAGCTGAAGCCGGGCCTGAAGTGGGCCAACGGCAACGATCTGGACTCCAAGGACGTGAAGTTCACCTTCGACCGCCAGCTGAAGATCGCCGATCCGAACGGCCCGTCTTCGCTGCTGGGCAACGTCGAGTCCATCACCGCACCGGATGCCACCACCGTGGTCTTCAAGCTGAAGGTCGCCAACGACCAGACATTCCCGCAGGTGCTCACCTCGCCGGTCGGCCCGATCGTGGATGACGAAGTCTTCCCAGCCGACAAGGTCCTCGCCGACGAGGAGATCATCGCAGGCAAGGCCTTCGGCGGCCAGTACGTGATCGACTCGTACAACAAGAACTCCCTGATCTCGATGTCCGCCAACGACGCCTACGCCGGCGTGCTCGGCGCACCGGCCAACAAGTCGGCGGCCATCAAGTACTACGCCGACTCGAACAACCTGAAGCTGGATATCCAGCAGGGCAACATCGATGTCGCCTGGCGCTCGCTGACCCCGACCGACGTCGAGGACCTGGGCAAGGAAGAAAGCCTGACCGTCCACAAGGGACCGGGCGGCGAGCTGCGCTACATCGTGTTCAACTTCGACACCATGCCGTACGGCGCCAAGACCGCGAACGCCGATGCCGCCAAGTCGCTGGCCGTGCGCCAGGCCGCCGCGAACCTGATCGATCGCCAGGCCATCGCCACCGAGGTCTACAAGGACACCTACACCCCTGCCTACTCCTACGTTCCGCAGGGCTTCACCGGCGCCATCGAGCCGCTGAAGGACCTGTACGGCACCGACGGCAAGCCGGATGCGGCCAAGGCCAAGAAGGTGCTGGAGGACGCCGGAGTGGACATCCCGGTCAGCCTGCCGCTGCAGTACAACCCGGATCACTACGGCCCGAGCTCGGGCGACGAGTACGCCCTGGTGAAGAAGCAGCTGGAAGCCGACGGCCTGTTCAAGGTGGACCTGAAGTCCACAGAGTGGGTCACCTACCAGAAACAGCGCGTCACCGACTACCCGGCCTACCAGCTGGGCTGGTTCCCCGATTACTCGGATGCCGACAACTTCCTGTCGCCGTTCTTCGCCAAAGACAACTTCCTGTCGAACAACTACGACAACCCTGAGGTCGACAAGCTGATCTCCGAGCAGCGCGGCATGGCCGACGCAGCCGCACGCACGAAGGCCATCGAGGACCTGCAGACCATGGTCGCCGAGGACCTCTCCACCCTGCCGCTGCTGCAGGGCGCGCAGGTCGCCGTGGCGGGCAAGGACGTGCAGGGCGTCGAGAAGACCCTGGACCCATCGTTCAAGTTCCGCATGGGCGTTCTGAGCAAGTAATCATCAGCGCACCGGCTTGATTTGAACCCCAGGGGGTTCGCCGCGCGGAATCCATGGGATCCCGCGCGGCGGATCCCCTAAATCTGCGCCCGGGGATCTCCCGGCGCAACGCACGTATTTTGCGATTTCCAAAGGATTGACGATGACCATCACGTCTCCACCGGGACAAGTTCCCAGCCCGCTGGCGGCACCCAAGCCAGCCAAGCAGAAGGGCGGGGGATTCCTCCGTTACGTGATCACGCGCTTCCTGCTGATCATCCCCACCGTCTTCATCCTCATCACGGTGGTCTTCTTCCTGATGCGCGTGACCGGCGACCCGATCACCGCCGCGCTGGGCGGGCGACTGACCCCGGACCAGCTCGCCGCCCGTATCCACGAGGCCGGGTACGACCGGCCGCTGTTCATCCAGTACTTCGAGTACCTGGGGCAGATCTTCACCGGCAACCTGGGCCGCACCCTGACCGACAACACCGCGGTTACCGACATCCTCACCACCTACGGCGCCGCCACCCTGGAACTGGCCATCAATGCCGTGCTCGTGGCGCTGATCGTGGGCATCCCGCTGGGTCTGGTCGCCGCGAAGTTCCGCGACCGCTACCCGGACGCCATCCTGCGTGTGCTGGCCATCCTGGCCTACGCCACCCCGGTCTTCTTCGCCGGCCTGCTGCTCAAGCTGATCTTCGGCGTCTGGCTGCACTGGCTGCCGATCGCCGGCCGCGCCGACTGGCAAACCGAACTGCAGCTGACCACGCTGCAGGCGCCCACCGGCATCTACTGGCTCGACGCGCTGCGCAGCGGCAACATGGAGGCGTTCGTGAACGTCACCCAGCATGCCATCCTGCCTGCCATCGCGCTGGGCCTGCTCACCGGCGGGGTGTTCCTGCGCCTGGTGCGCACCAATGCCATCGGCACCCTGGGCCGTGAATACGTGGAGGCCGGGCGCTCGCGCGGCGTCAGCGAATTCCGCCTCACCACCAAGCACGCCTACCGTCCGGCGCTGATCCCGATCATCACCGTAATGGGCATGCAGATTGCGCTGCTGCTCGGCGGCGCGGTGCTAACCGAAACGACCTTCGAATGGAAGGGCCTGGGCTTCAAGCTCGCCGAATACCTCACCGCGCGCGACTTCGTGGCAGTGCAGGGCATCGTGGTGCTGCTGGCGATCATCGTCGCCTTCACCAACTTCATCGTCGACGTCCTGGCCGCACTGATCGACCCGAGAGTCAGGTACTAATCATGAGCACCGCTACTCTTCCCGCCTCGAACAAGTCGTGGGTCCAGAAGCTCCCGATCATCTCCCACCTGAAGATGTCCTCCGGGCTCCAGCGCGGCATGCTGGTCAGCGGCCTGATTCTCACGAGCCTGTTCCTGATCACCGCGATCTTCGCGCCGCTGATCGCACCGTTTGGCTTCGCCCAGTCGGGCGACGCCAACGGCGACTTCCCGCGCCAGGCCGCGCCGGGCGGGGAATTCATCTGGGGCACCACCTCCGGCGGCTACGACGTGTTCTCCCGCACCGTCTTCGGCGCGCAGACCGCGATCTTCGTGATCATCGCCGCCGTGGTGATGTCGCTGTTCCTCGGCGTGCTGCTGGGCCTGGTCTCCGGCTACCTGGGCGGCTGGTTCGACCGCATCATGGTGGTCCTCGCCGACGCCATCTACGCCTTCCCGTCGCTGCTGCTGGCCATCGTGATGTCCATCGTGATCTCCCAAGGCCAGTCAACAGTGTTCGGCGGCGTCATGGCCGCGGCCATTTCCATCACCGTGGTGTTCATCCCGCAGTACTTCCGCGTGGTGCGCGCCGAGGTGATGCGCCTGAAGGCCGAACCGTTCGTGGAATCCGCACAGGTCATCGGCGCCAGCCCGTGGCGGGTCATGTTCACCCACCTGCTGCGCAACGCCACCCGCACCCTGCCGCTGATCTTCACGCTGAACGCCACCGAGGCGCTGCTGACCCTGGCGGGCCTGGGCTTCCTGGGCTTCGGCATCGAGCCGACCAGCGCATCGGAATGGGGCTACGACCTGAACCGCGCGATGTCGGACGCCACCAGCGGCATCTGGTGGACCGGCCTGTTCCCGGGCCTGGCCATCGTGATCACCGTGCTGGGCATGACCCTGGTCGGCGAGTCCATGAACGATTTGAATGACCCGCGCCTGCGCCGCTTCAGCCGCAAGAAGGCCAAGCGCATCACCCAAGCAGGAGCCGGAGCATGAGCCACGCAGCGCCAACCATCACCGAGGACCGCGGCGCCGTGCTGCGCGTCGAGGGCTTGAACATCGACTTCGTCACCGACGCAGGTGCGGTTCCCGCCGTGCGCGGCGTGGACTTCACGGTCAAAGCCGGGGAGATCCTGGCCATCGTGGGCGAATCCGGGTCCGGCAAGTCAGTGACCGCGCGCACCGCGCTGGGCATCATGGCGGAGAACGGAGCCGCCAGCGGAGCTGTATACCTCAACGGCAAGGACATGCTGACCCTGCACGGGGCGGACCTGCGCGCCGCCCGCGGCCGGGACGTGGCCATGGTCTTCCAAGAGCCCTCGACCGCGTTGAATCCGGTCTACACCGTGGGCTGGCAGATCATGGAGGGCATTCGCGCCCACAACAAAATCTCCAAGAAGGAAGCGAAGTCGCGCGCCATCGAGGCCATGCGCCAGGTCGGCATCCCGGACCCCGAACAGCGGGTGGACTACTACCCGCACCAGTTCTCCGGAGGCCAGAAGCAGCGTGTGGTGATCGCCGCCGCGCTGGCGCTGAAGCCCGGGCTGATCGTGGCCGACGAGCCGACCACGGCACTGGACGTCACCGTGCAGGCGGAAATCCTGTCGCTGCTGCGCGAGCTGCGCAGCGAGCTGGGCACCGCCATCGTGATCATCACCCACAACATGGGGGTGGTCGCCGACATTGCGGATCGGGTCATCGTGATGAACCAGGGCAAGATCGTGGAGGAAGCCGAAGCGCTGACCCTCTTCGAGGCCCCGCAGGAGGAGTACACCCGCTCGCTGCTTGCCGCCGTGCCGCACCTGGGCCGCGAAAGCGCCTCCGAAGGCATGGCCGAACGCCCGGTCGTCGGCGCCGAGGTACTGGTCGAGGCCAAGGACCTGGTCGTCCACTTCCCGGGACGCCTCGGCACCCCCGGCTTCACCGCCGTGGACAAGGTCGATTTGAAGATCCACGCCGGGGAAGTCTACGGCCTGGTCGGCGAGTCCGGCTCCGGCAAGACCACCATCGGGCGAACCATCGCCGGCCTGAACCGGATGACCTCCGGCTCGCTGAAGGTGCTGGGCTATGAAATGGCGCAGTTCAAGGAATGCAGCTTCAAGCCGCTGCGCGAGCAGATCGGCTTCGTGTTCCAGGACCCGGCCGCCAGCTTCAACCCGCACCTGACCATCGGCGAATGCGTCGCCGAACCGCTGATGGTGCACCGCGAACTCGGCGCCTCGGCCACCCGCGCCAAGGTGGCCCAGCTGCTTGAAGCGGTGCAGCTGCCCTCAGGCTTCGCCAACCGCTACCCGCATGAGCTCTCCGGCGGCCAGCGCCAGCGCGCCTCGCTGGCCCGCGCCCTGGCGCTGGAGCCCAAGCTGCTGATCGCCGACGAACCGACCAGCGCGCTGGACGTCTCGGTGCAGGCCAAGGTGCTTCAGCTGTTCCGCGAGCTGCAGGCCGAGCTGGGCTTCGCCGCCCTGTTCGTCTCCCACGACCTCGCGGTGGTGGACCAGTTGGCGACCTGGGTGGGCGTGCTGTTCCGCGGCACGCTGCTGGAGGAAGGTCTGGGCTCGCAGGTGCTGGCCAACCCGCGCAACGACTACACCCAGCGACTGATCGCCTCGCTGCCGGTTCCCGACCCGCGCGAGCAGGCCCAGCGCCGCGCCCGCATCGAGGAGCTGAACGCCAAGGGCTGAGCCGGCTTCCGGCCCCGCCTGAACGCCCGCGCAGCGCGCCTCCCCGTCCCGGGAGCGTGCGCTGCGCGGGCGTTCGGCGTTCGCCGGTGTCCGGCGTCACCTTCTGGGTGAAGCGCTCGGTGACCACGTAAACTGAAAATCATGAGCGAGCCGAACCTGACCGAAGAGAAGAACGCCTTCGACCCGCACGCGAGTTCCCTGCAGGGCGAAGTCCAGCAGGAGGTGCTGGACGAGCTGTATGCGATCCGCGGGAGCATCGACAACTTCGACGCCCAGCTGGTTTACCTGCTGGCCGAACGCTTCAAGGCGACCCAGCGCGTGGGCCACCTGAAGGCCACGCATCAGCTGCCCGCCAGCGACCCCAACCGGGAAAAGGCCCAGATCGAGCGCTTGCGCCGGCTGGCCCACGAGGCGCACCTGGATCCGGAATTCGCCGAGAAATTCATGAATTTCATCATTTCCGAGGTCATCCGCCACCACCAGCACATCTCCGACAACCACCGGGGCCCCGCCGCCGATGCCTGAAACGCAGGACCTCTCGGCCGTTCCGGCACGCCGCCAGGATGTGCACGTCACCTCCTTCTGCCAGTTCCCGGGCACCGATCCGCTGGAGATCCACCGGGTCATCCGCGGGGAGCTGGGCGAACCGAACCTCGCCGTGCTGCCGCAGCTGCCTGACCGCGGCGTCGGAGCCGACGCCCTGGGCCGCAGCGCCACCATGGCCGCCGAGCTGGGTTTCGATCTGCAGCCGCACGGCTGGCGCATCGGGGTGCCCGATGGCATGGATGCCCGGCGCGCCCGCAGCCTGCTGCGCAGCGATGAGAACCTGCTGGCCGACGTGGCAGGTGCCGAGAAGAAGCGCCCGACCCGGCTGCTGGTCGATGTGCTCGGGCCCTGGAGCCTTGCCGCCGGCCTGCACCTGGCCAGCGGCGAAAAGGTGCTGTCCGACCACGGGGCGCGGCGCGACGTCATCGAGGCCTACGCCCACGGGGTGCGCGAGCACCTGGATCGGATCACCCGCGCCACCGGCATTACCGGGTTCACCCTGCAGCTCGACGAGCCGCAGCTTCCCGCCGCACTGGACGGCACCGTGCCCACCGCCAGCGGCTACCGCACCTTGCGCTCCATCCCGCGCAGCGAGGTGCGCACCAGCTATTCCGGCTTCCTGGCCGTGCTGTCCGGCGGGCAGGACCCCTCGCCGCTGCGCGTGGCGGTGAACCTTCCCGCGGCCGACGTCTCGTGGATCGAGCGGGTCGACCTGCTGCACCAGGCGGGCATCGACGGATGGCTGCTGGACCCGGCCGCGATGGGCCACCGGCATTGGGAACGCGCTGCGGGCCTGGTCGAAACCGGCGCCCAGCTGTTCTTGCAGCTGCTGCAGCCCGGCGGCCGCGCCCCGGGTGTGGTGCAGGGCGTGAAAACCATCCTGCGCCCCTGGCGGCAGTTGGGCCTGCCGCTGTCCAGCCTTTCGGCCCTGACGCTGATGCCCGCCGGTTCCTTCGCCTCCAGCAGCGCGGCCGAGGTCGTGGACTGCCTGGGGCAACTGACCGGCTACGCCCAAGCCCTGGAACAGACCCGGGTCGACGCCTAGCTGGGGGATCTGCCTCCAATGGCGGGGCTTTGCGCCAGTCAACCGGCTGAATCGGGGGCTGGTCATGTATCTTAGAAACAATGGCGGTAGCTTAGCTGCGCACTGGTGACCAGCCGGTTGGGCGGGGCCGTGCAGTCCTGCCCCTGCCGGCAGGCCGCCCGCGGCTGTCCTAGCATTTCAGGGGGAAATTGGATGAAGGCACGAATTCTTGTTGTCGACGATGACGAGGCGTTGTCGGAAATGATCGGCATCGTCCTGCAGAACGACGGCTTCGAGGCCTCCTTCTGCTATGACGGTTCCGGGGCGCTGGAAGCCTTCCGCGAGTCAAACCCCGACCTGGTGCTGCTGGACCTGATGCTTCCGGGCATCGACGGAATCGAGGTCTGCAAGCAGATCCGCGCCGAATCCGACGTCCCGGTGGTCATGCTCACCGCCAAGTCGGACACCGCCGACGTGGTCCGCGGCCTGGAGTCCGGCGCGGACGACTACGTCCCCAAGCCCTTCAAGCCAGCCGAGCTGGTGGCCCGCGTGCGCGCCCGCCTGCGCCCGAACGAAACCCATGCGGCCGAGACCCTGCAGGTCGGCGAGGTCGCCATCGACGTGGCCGGCCACCGGGTGACCCGCGGCGGCACCGTGGTGTCGCTGACCCCGCTGGAATTCGACCTGCTGGTGACCATGGCGCGCAAGCCGTGGCAGGTCTTCAGCCGCGAGCAGCTGCTCGAAGCGGTCTGGGGCTACCGACACGCGGCCGATACCCGGCTGGTGAACGTGCACGTGCAGCGCCTGCGCTCCAAGATCGAGGTCGACCCCGAGAAGCCGCAGATCATCCAGACCGTGCGCGGTGTCGGATACAAGGCTGGATCGGCAAGTTGAACACGCACGCGCCGACCGGAAAAGAACTTGTCCCGGTCGATGTGCGTGTCCATGGCATTCCCCAGGCCCCGCGGTTCTACCGGCTGAAGCACTGGATCCGCCGTCCCGTGGAAGCGGTGCGCAACCGCTGGCAGCGCCATCTGCTGTTCCGCACAGTGATCTCCACGCTGCTGTTCACCTCGCTGGCGCTGCTGGCCGCCGGCGCGTTCCTCTCCAACCAGATCGCCTCCACGCTGTTCCAGGAACGCTTCAACCAGATCGAGAAGGAATTCGAGCGCGGCCTGACGCAGGCGCGCTCCATCCTCGAATCCGCCGCCACCACCGACCGCGCCTCCACCCAGGCCCTGGTGAACTCCACCTTGGCCACCCTGGAGGGCGACGGCGCCACCGTCATCCGAGACTTCGTGCTGATGCCCATCGCCGGGGACGAGAACCTCTACGTCGGCCCCATGGCCTCCGGTTCGCTGACTACCCGCGTGGTGCCCGAGGACCTCGCCGAATCCGTGGCGGGGGAACAGGGCATCTACTGGCGTTCCATCGAGCTGGGCGTCGAGGGCGACCAGTATCCCGGGCTGATCATCGGAACCAAGGTGCTGATCCCGCCGGGCCGAGAATACGGCCTCTACCTGGTCTACGACCTGTCCAGCGTGCAGGACACCCTGGCCTTCATCAACCGCGCCATGACCTTCACCGGGCTGGTGCTGCTGGCAGTGGTCGGCTTCGTCGCCTGGTCTGTGGCCCGCACCGTGGTGCGCCCGGTGGCCGACGCCGCCTACGTGTCCGAGCGCATCGCCGCCGGCGATCTGGACCGCCGCATGAAGGTCTCCGGCCGCGACGAGGTGGCGCGCCTGGGCACCGCCTTCAACCACATGGCCGCCTCCCTGCAGGAGCAGATCACCGCCCTGAACAACCTCTCGGCCATGCAGCAGCGTTTCGTCTCCGACGTCTCCCACGAGCTGCGCACCCCGCTGACCACCGTGCGCATGGCCGCCGAGCTGATCCACGACGCCCGCGAGAACTTCGACCCGCTGACCGCGCGCTCCGCCGAGCTGATGTACAACCAGATCGAGCGCTTCCAGAACCTGCTCAACGACCTGCTGGAGGTCTCGCGCTTCGACGCCGGCGTGGCAGTGCTGGACCGCGAATCCACCGACCTGAACGTGATTGTCGGGAAGGTCATCGTCACCGCCACCCCGGTGGCCGACGAATACGGCACCGTCATCCGGCTGAACTCCCCGCCCGAGGGATGCGTGGCGGAAGTCGACCCGCGCCGCCTGGAACGCGTCATCCGCAACCTGGTGCTCAACGCCGTGGAGCACGGCGAGGCGCAGCCGATCGACGTGACCATCGGCGCCAACGAATCAGCCGTGGCGGTCACCGTGCGCGACTACGGCATCGGCATGTCCGAGGAATCCTGCAAGCACGTCTTCGACCGCTTCTGGCGCGCCGACCCGGCTCGCGCCCGCACCACCGGAGGCTCGGGCCTGGGCCTGTCCATCGCGATGGAGGACATCAGGCTGCACGAGGGCCGGCTGGAGGCCTGGGGCGAACTGGGCATCGGCTCGGTCTTCCGTGTCACCCTGCCGCGCACCGCCGCGGACACCATCGACTCCTCGCCGCTGCCGCTGGAACCGGCCGCCGTGCAGACCCTGGACGAGCCGCAGGGTGACAGCTTCCCGCTGACCGGCGAAGTCCCCAAGATCGGCTACACCCCGCTGGTGCTGCCCGAGGACGACGATCTGGACGACGACATCGCCGATCCGGGCGCGCCGATTCCGCCCGCCTCGTCGGAGGAGAAATAATGCGACGCACGCTGATTTCGCTGCTGGCCATGCTGCTGGGAGTGGCGCTCACCGCCACCGGCTGCGCCTCCATCCCGCGCTCCTCCCCGGTCAAGCAGATCGAGGCGCATTCGGAGGACTCCGAGTCGGAGTCCTACAGCTACGCCGCGGACGGGCCCGCCGACGGCGCGGATGCCAGGGCGATCGTCGACGGTTTCGTGGCCGCCGGCCGTTCGGTGGCGGAGGACTACGCAGTCGCCCGCGAGTTCCTCACCCCGGAGCTGAGCCGGCAGTGGCGCGGGGACACCAGCACGCTGATCTACGAGGCTGTCAACGTGGTCAACGGCGCCGAGACCAACCAGTACACGATCCAGCTGGAGATCATCGGGGCGGTGGATGCCCAGGGCGTGCGCACCATGTACCCCGACCATTCAACCCGCGCGGTGGACGTCGCCGTGTCCAAGGTCGACGACCAGTGGCGCATCTCCGACGCGCCCAACGGCGTGATGCTGGAAGCCTCCACCTTCAACAAGATCTTCTCCGCCCAGACCCTGTACTTCTACAACGCCACCTACCGCTATCTGGTGCCTGACATCCGCTGGTTCGCCACCGGCAGCGGCACCGCAACCTCGATGGTCGAAGCGCTGCTGGAGGGCCCAGCGCCGTACCTGGAAAATGCCGTGGTCTCCGCTTTCAGCTCCGCCGGATCCCTGGTGCGCTCCGCGGTCCCGGTGCGCGACGGCACCGCGACCGTCGACCTGAGCAAGGCGACCTTCCAAGACGCCACCGACCAGATGCTGCTGCTCATGGACCAGCAGCTGGAAGCCACCTTGATCCCCTTGAGCAGCGTGACGAAAGTGCAGATGCTGCAGGAGGAAACCGAGATCACGCTGGCCGACCAGAGCATCACCATCGAGCCGGCGCAGGTGGACCCCAGCACCCCGGATACGCTGATCGGCATCGCGGACAAGTCGCTGGTCTACGTCAAGGGGCTCTCGGTCATCCCCGTCGGCGGGCTGCCGGATATCTCGCGCTACAATCCGCGCGAACCCGCCATGTCGCCCATCGGCAACCGCTACGCCTTCCTGAACGGATCGCGCAAGCAGCTGTGGACCATCGGCGAGGACGGCTCGCTGGACCTGGGCCTTGAAGGCGAATCACTGATCCAGCCGTCCATGGACTTGGCCGGCTGGACCTGGACGGCGGACAACCACGACAAGAACCCGCTGCGCGCGGTGCCCGACAGCATCGCGGGCAAGGGCGAAGCCCGCACGATCAGCGTGCCGTGGCTGGAAGGCTCCAGCGTCAGCTCGCTGCGCATTTCCCGCGACGGGGCCCGGGCGCTGATCGTCGCCACCAAGGACTCGGCAACCACCGTGTACGTCTCCGGAGTGATCCGCGATTCCGACGGGGTGCCGCGAGGCCTGAGCAAGACGCCGATGAAGATCTACCCCGACGTCCCGGTGAACACCGCGGTCTGGGAATCCGATCGTTCGATCATCGTCGCCGAGCTGAGCCTTACCGAGCCGGTGCTGGCCGAGCAGATCACTTTCCAAGGTGGCAGCAAGCACCTGCAGGTGCTGCTGGGCATGGTGGGCATCGCCGCCGGCACCGGAAAGCAGCGGGAAGTCTACGCCGAATCCCAGGACCAGCTGTTCAGCCTGGTGGGCAACTCCTGGCATGTGCTGGACGACTACGCCAAGGACATCTCCTACCCGGGCTGACCGGAGCGCACCGCGGCATCCACAATCGGCGTCCAGCGCCGGCGGCCATGCCGCGTCCGCGCCCATCCTGGAGCATGGGCTCCAACGACCGGGAAATCCTGCGGGACCTGGACCAGCTGTATGGCCAGCGGGTTCCGCAATGGGTGCGCTTCGCGCTGCGCGAAACTGCCAACTTCCTGCTGCCTGCCAGCTGTGCGGTCTGCGGCAGGGCCGATGACCGGCTGTGCCCCACCTGCCGCGGCGCGGTGCGCCGCCAGCTCTGCCTCCCGCCGCTTCCCGACAGCCAGAGCCGCTACCTTGAACTGCCGGCGCTGGCCGGACAGATCCCCGTGGCGGCTTGCGGCGTCTACGGCAACGAGCTGGCCCGAGCCATCCTGTCCTACAAGGACCACCAGCGGTATTTCCTGAAAGAGCTGTTTTCGCCCTACCTCGCCGCCGCCCTGAATGCCTCGCTTGTTCCGCAGTCCCGCGCCCGGCGCACACTGGTCGTTCCCATGCCCACCTCGCTGAAGGCGATTGCGCGCAGGGGATACCGGCCGGTGGAAGCCATGCTCCAGTCGGCCGAGCGCCTCGGACTGCTCGACGCAGGGCTGGAACTGTCACCGGTGCTGCACTACCGGATGGGCCAGGTGTTCAGCGGGGCCCAGAAGAGCAAATCCGGCTCGGACCGGCGCGGGCAGCACGCGCAGCTGATTGCCGAGATCCCGCGTGTTCGCCAACAGCCGATCCTGCTTGTCGATGACGTGATGACCACCGGTTCCACCCTGCAAAATGCCGCAATTACCTGTAATAACGCGGGATACGACGTGCTCGGAGGGGTAGTGCTCGCACTCACTCGACCGCCGGGCGATGACCGGGGTGGACAATTACGCTGACCGCGATAGGAAATGTCCGCGTTCGGTACTTGAATCTGGGCCGCCGTGGCCTAAGGTGAAGTATGGGTTGCATCACACAGATGCAGCGAAGCCCATCTTCAGTTCGAAGAGATCAAACTTCCGAACTGTTGTGTCACCCGACTCAATTTTGGAGGACACCATGGAGCTGAACTACAGCGGACGCAACATCACCATCTCGGACCGTTTCCGGGAGTATGTTGATGAGAAAATCACCAAGGTCGACCAGCTGGCCACCAAGATCCAGCGCATTGACGTCAAGGTCGTCAAGGAAACTCACGCCCGTGACCAGAGCACCGCACTGTCCGTGGAACTGACGGTTGTCGGTCGAGGACCGGCAATCCGTGCAGAAGCCCGTGGGGCTGACAAGTTTGCAGCCTTCGATGTCGCATTCGCCAAGCTGCTTGAGCGTCTGCGCAAGGCCCGCGACAAGCGCAAGGTGCATCGCGGAAACCATGCCCCGGTGGCAGTCCATCAGGCCACCAGCGCGCTGCCGGTTGTTCCGACGGACAAGTCCCTCGTTGAGGAAACTCTCGCAGCCCAGGCCGCCGCCGAAGCGGAAGAAGCTGAAGCGAACGCCGAGTACTCGCCGGTCGTGATCCGCCGGAAGTCCTTCCCTGCCGAAGTCATGAGCGTTGACGACGCAGTGGACCGCATGGAGCTGGTGGGGCACCCGTTCTACCTCTTCGTCGATGAAGCCACCGGCGAGCACTCCGTGGTCTACGGCCGCACCCAATACCAGTACGGTGTCATCACCCTGGATGCTTCGCTCAGTGACGAAACCGAGTCGACCACCGAGACTCGCGGCTACCGCGACAAGGCAATGGCGACCGAGGGTTAGCCATTAGCGATCCAGCAAACAAGGGCGGTCGGCGCACCCTGAGCCTGTCACAGGCTCGACGGGTTGCGCTGGCCGCCCAAGGCTTGTCCCGGGCCCGCCCGGACAAGCCCGTGACTCTCCGGCGGATGAACTCGACGCTGGAGTCCATCGCCCAGCTGCAGATCGATTCGATCAACGTTGTCCAACGAGCCCACTACATGCCGCTTTTCGCGCGGCTTGGTGCCTACGACATCGGTGCGCTGGACAGGCTGGTGGCGCGCAAACGCGGCCCGATGACCGAATACTGGGCGCACGAAGCCAGCTATGTGCGCAGCGAGCTCGTCGCGGACCTGATCGCCTGGCAGCGGCGCGGCTGGATCGACCGTTCGGACCTGTTCACCAGTGAGCACCGCGAACTGACCGACAACGTGCTGTCCTATCTCGCCACGCATCCGGGCACCACCGCCCGCGAGCTCAGCGCCGCGCTGGACATCCAGCCGGTCGGGGAGAAGCAGCACTGGGGCTGGAACTGGAACGATACGAAGTTCGTCACCGAAGCGCTGTTTGCCCAGGGCCGGATCCTTGCGCTGGGCCGCAGCAGCCAGTTCGAACGCCGCTTCGCGCTGGCCGAGGACGTGATCGACCTGCAACGGGCTGCTGTCCCGGGCGACAAGCGGTCCGCCCTTCGCCGGCTGGTGCTGCGGGCGATGCGCGCACTGGGCGTGGGCACCGCCCACTGCATCGCCGAATACTTCCGGCTGCCCGCCACCCAGGTCGCCGGACTGCTGCGCGAACTGGCCGCAGAGCGGCTGATTGAGCAAGTTGAGGTCGCCGGCCTCGCCGAAAACTGTTACCAGCTGCCCGGAACCGTCATTCCGCGCAGCGTCCAACCCGATCTGCGCCTGCTCTCGCCCTTCGATTCGATGGTCTTCAACAGGCGCAGGCTGGAGCGCTTCTTCGGCTTCGAATACCGGGTGGAAATCTATGTTCCGCAGGCCAAGCGGCGCTACGGGTACTACGTTTTTCCGATGCTCTACGGCGAGGACTTCGTTGGCAGGGTGGATCTGAAAGCCGACCGGAAAAACGGGGTGCTGCAAGCCAAGTCGGTGCATTACGAACCCGGAGTTTGCCCGGAAGTTTCGGGCGAGCTGGATCGCGAACTGGGGCGAATGGCGCGGTGGCTCGGGTTGGCCGCGGTTGAACGTTGACTGTGAACTGCCTGTTTGGTGCGTTGCCGTTCACCATAAGAACACCGCAGAGACTATCGAAATAGCGTTTGACGACGTTTTCCTCACGTAGACTAATTACGCCAGATTTACTGTGCTTGAGATATTGGGAGCTACCACGTGGCATCATTGCTAGAACGTATTTTGCGTACCGGCGACAAGAAGACCCTCAAGGTCCTTCGTAAGTACGCCGACACGATCAATACGTTGGAAGACGAGATTCGCGAACTTTCGGATGAAGAACTCCAGCGGGAGACCGAAAAGTTCCGGGCCCGACTGGCAGATGGTGAATCGCTGGACGCCCTGCTTCCCGAAGCATTCGCCGTCGTGCGCGAAGCCGCGGACCGCGTGCTGGGCATGCGCCACTTCGACGTCCAGCTCATGGGCGGCGCTGCGCTGCATATGGGCAATATCGCCGAAATGCGCACCGGTGAAGGCAAGACCTTGGTCGCGACCGCACCGGCCTACCTCAATGCCCTGACCGGCAAGGGTGTGCACGTGGTGACCACCAACGACTTCCTCGCGCAGTACCAGTCCGACCTGATGGGCCGCGTATTCCGCTTCCTTGGTCTGAGTTGCGGCTGCATCCTGGCGAACATGGATCCGGCCACCCGCCGCAAGCAGTACGCCGCCGACATCACGTACGGAACCAACAACGAATTCGGTTTCGACTACCTGCGCGACAACATGGCCTGGAGCAAGGACGAGCTCGTCCAGCGCGGCCACCACTTCGTTATCGTCGATGAGGTCGACTCGATTCTCATCGACGAAGCCCGTACCCCGCTGATCATCTCCGGGCAGGCCTCGGGCGACGTGAACCGCTGGTATGTCGAGTTCTCCAAGATCGTGGCCCGACTGACCCGCGAGGACGACTACGAGGTCGACGAAAAGAAGCGCACCATCGGCGTGCTTGAGAGCGGCATCGAGAAGGTCGAAGACTACCTGGGCATCGACAACCTCTACGAGTCCAACAACACCCCGCTGATCGGCTTCCTGAACAACGCCATCAAGGCCAAGGAGCTGTTCAAGAAGGACAAGGACTACGTTGTGGTCAACGGCGAAGTCATGATCGTCGACGAGCACACCGGCCGTGCGCTGCAGGGTCGCCGCTACTCCGAAGGCATGCACCAGGCCATCGAGGCCAAGGAAAGCGTGGAAATCAAGGCCGAGAACCAGACCCTCGCCACCGTCACCTTGCAGAACTACTTCCGCATGTACGAGAAGATCTCGGGCATGACCGGTACCGCCCAGACCGAAGCCGCGGAGTTCTACGGAACCTACAAGCTTGGCGTCGTGGAGATCCCGACCAACAAGCCGGCGATCCGCCAGGACCAGCCGGATCTGATCTACAAGAACGAGATTTCCAAGTTCAACGCGGTTGTCGAAGACATCGAAGAGCGCCACAAGACCGGCCAGCCGATCCTCGTGGGCACCACCAGCGTGGAGAAGAGCGAATACCTCTCCCGGCTGCTGGCCAAGAAGGGCATCCGCCACGAAGTGCTCAACGCCAAGCAGCACGCTCGTGAAGCCGCCGTGGTCGCCATGGCCGGCCGCAAGAACGCCGTGACCGTCTCGACCAACATGGCCGGCCGCGGTACCGACATCATGCTCGGCGGCAACGCCGAATTCCTCGCGGTGGCGGAAATGGAACGCCGCGGCCTGGATCCGGAAAACCACGCCGACGAATACAACAAGCAGTGGGACGACGTCTTCGAAGCGGCCAAGAAGACCGTTGCCGCGGAAGCCGAGGAAGTCACCAAGCTCGGCGGCCTGTACGTGCTGGGCACCGAACGCCACGAATCGCGCCGCATCGACAACCAGCTGCGCGGCCGTGCCGGTCGCCAGGGCGACCCGGGCGAATCCCGTTTCTACCTGTCGATGACCGACGACCTGATGCGCCGCTTCAACTCCGGCATGGCCGTGCGCATCATGAACAACCCGTCGATGCCCGATGATGTGGCCCTGGAATCCAAGATCGTATCCCGCGCCATCGAATCCGCGCAGGCCCAGGTGGAAGGCGTCAACGCCGAGCAGCGCAAGAACGTGCTGAAGTACGACGACGTCATGAACCGCCAGCGCGAGGCCATCTACACCGACCGCCGCGCCATCCTGGAAGGAGACGACCTCCAAGAGAAGGTCGGCCACTTCCTGGAAGACGTCGTGAAGGCCATGGTCACCGAGGCCACCCAGGTCGGCGACGCGGACGACTGGGATCTGAAGCAGCTGTGGACCAACCTGAAGCAGCTGTACCCGATCGGCATCACCATGACCGAGGTCATCGAAGAAGCCGGCGGCCTGGGCCGCCTCTCCGCCCAGTTCCTTGAACGCGAGATCCTCTCCGACGCGCAGTACCAGTACGAGCTGCGCGAGAATCGCGTGGGCTCCGGGGTCATGCGCGATCTGGAGCGCCGCGTGGTGCTGTCGACCATCGGCCGCAAGTGGCAGGAACACCTGTACGAGATGGACTACCTCAAGGAAGGCATCGGCCTGCGGGCGATGGCTCAGCGCGATCCGCTGGTTGAATACCAGCGCGAGGGCTACACCATGTTCCTGACCATGATGGAATCCATCCGCGAGGAAAGCATCGGCACCCTGTTCAACCTGGAGATCCCGAGCGGTTCCGAGGAATCCAGCCAAGCGCAGGGGGAGCCGGCGAACCAGCCGACGAACCTGCAGTTCACCGGCCCGGATGAGGAAGGCCATGCGAGCACGACCCGTGCCCAGGCCGCCAAAGCCGAAGGCAAGTCGGAGAAGAAGGCCAACAAGAAGAAGACCAAGAACAGGCGCTAAAGCATTTCCACGCTTGTGACCTGCCACCGTCCGTGCCATGGCTCTACACGAAGAGCCACGGCGCGGACGCGGTATTTAAAGCCCAGGATCACCGTACATTCCCATCCGCCGCCCAGGGTGCTGCGCAGCCGCATGGACTGCACCTGCCCATGGCTGGTGCCCGGTTCAGGGGCGGTCTTGTAGCCGTCGGTCTCGATGAGCGCCTGGTCCCGGAGCTTGCGGATGCAGTCCGGGTTCATCACGAAGTTCAGTTGAGAGACCGTGCGATAGCCGGCAATGATCTCGAAGACCGCTCGGGACACCGCATGCGAGAGCCTGACCACGTCGATTCGTTCGCGAGGAAAGCCGGGACCGCGGTGGAAAATGTGGTCCATCGGCACCGCGATGGCTGAAGGGGTTCTGCCTTCGGCTGACGCCAACGGCAGCTGGCAGCGGCCGCGGGAACTCTTGTGCTGGTTCAGGACTTCTCTGCGTGCTTCGCTTTCCCTGACCGTGTACGCCAGGTCCTGGAAGCCAGTATCGATGCTCATGGGGGACTCCTCGTTGTGTGCTGGATGACGTGCGGCGGCAGGATGCGCCGCCCGGTTCACTGCAGGGGTGGAAGCACGAGAACCGCTCCGACCTGGAGCAGGTCCGGGTCCGCGCCGATGACCGTGCGGTTCAGCTCGTAGATGCGGGGCCACAAGGCGGAGATTTCCGCGATGGTCGCCTGCCGACCGAGCATGTGCGCGGCGATGCTCCACAGCGTCTGCCCCTCGGCGACCACCACCTCCTGCCGCGCGTCCCGGGGCGGCTCAGAGGATTGCTTCTGCCCGCCGACGATCCGGGCCATGGGCACATTGACGGGTTCGGCGGACCAGCGCGGCGAGGGCAGTCGGTCAACGGGGGTGCCTGGCTCGGAGGTCATGCTGGTGCGCGCGCCTGACGACGCCGCGGACTGCGAGGCCGCGAGGGCGTGTTGGGCGGGATCCGGAGCTGCCCAAGCGGCGGCAACAGCCGTGGAGGACAACGTCAGCGACGCGCCCAAGGCCGTGCCCAGCACGCTGCGCGCCAGCCGAGGGGCCACCCGTTGCAACAGCCGCAGGGTGCGTTGATGCTGCCGGGCCGCGGCCCAGGTGATGGCGCGGGCCGTGACGGTGCGCAGGGTGTAGAGCCCTAGGAAAAGCGCCGCGGCGTAGAGCGCGGGGAGGGCGACGGTGCCTGGACCCGGGTTCGCGGAATCGAAGACCGGGCGTTCTTGCCAGATCCAGAACGCAAGTCCTGCCAGGATGATGCCGCTCCCCAACGCCAGCAGCGTCAGGAGAATCATTCGTCGCAAGCCATCCATAGTTAGAACTCTTTTCATCTCATTTGACGCGATTTGATGAAGTTTGACTCACATGATGACAGCTTGGATCTATTTTGTGAAGAGGGTTTCGCCAACAAGTTTTCGCTCGTACAGTGGGCACATGCGTTGGGATTCACTTTTCGAGGACCTCGAATCACAGCTTCAAGCGCAGCTTGAGGCGCAATTCCGCGACGAGGTCGCCGAAAACATCCGCATTGAACGCGCTACCGAAAACCTGGCGGGAAAACTCAGGGCGTTGACCGGTCGCACCGTGCAGCTGCAGCTGCCAGGCTCTGTCGAAGCAGTGGGTACGGTAGGGCCGATGGGGGAGGACTACCTCTGCGTGGACGCCGAGGCCTCCAACCTGCTCGTCACCCTGCGAGCCATCCGGCGGATCACCGTGCCCCGCTCGTCAAGGCCCACAGCCCTGCCAAGACCCGAGCCCTCGCCCGTCAAGCTGCCGGCTCTATTGCGCGGGCTGCTGCGAGACCGGAGTCGGATGCGGATCCACGACGGGCATGGCGAGCTGCTGGCCGAAGGCACACCCACCCAAATCGGCCAGGACTTCTTGGTGATCGCCGCCCATCCGCGAGACGAGTTCCCCCGGGAATCCAGCATTACTGAACATTCGATCGTGCCTCTTGCCGCCATCGGGTGGATCTCGATTCCCCGGGGTTACTAATCCACAGTTTTCAACTTCGGCCTTTCGCGCTCCACCAACTTGTCGTAGGCTCGGCTCACATATATCCATGTGTTGGAGGTGCGTGCCGTGCCAGCAGAACGACGTGCGAACGAGTCCCATCCTGCCGCCGCGGCGAGGATCAAGCGGCCCAGCTGGAAGGATCCCCGGTTGGCTCTCGGCGCGGTGCTGGTGACCGCATCGGTCATCGGCACGGTCTACCTGGTGCGCGGCATGAACGAAACGACCACCGTGTACGTGGCCGGTGCGAATATCACCCTGGGCGAGCAGCTCACCAGCCGCAACCTCAAGCCGCAGGAAGTCCAGCTCGGCGATTCGCTGGCCAAGTACCTGGAAGAAGACACCCTGGATCTGGGCAATGCGCGGGCCAACACCTTCATCGGCGCCGGCGAGCTCATCCCGCTGTCATCGATCACCAGCAGCGAGCTCGGTTCGCGCCGCCCAGTGAACCTGGAGCTGCCGGCAGAGCTGAGCGATGCGATTACGCCTGGAAGCTTCGTGGATGTCTGGGTCGCCCGGCGCGAAGCAGGCGGCACCAGCTACGGCGTGCCCGAACAGCTGGCGGTAATGGTCGAGGTCTCGGCCCGCGTCGCCCACGCCGGCGGGCTGGTCGGTAACAACGGAACGAACCTGGAGCTGCTGGTTGAATCCGACAAGCTGGAGGCTTTCCTGCAGGCTCTGGCCAACGATGCGCGGATCACCGTGATCTACAACCCTGCAGGCGGGCAGCAATGAGCATTTCGGTAGTGGTGCTCGGGCGCGACGAGCATCTGGTGCGCCAGATCGAGGGGTATCGCGGAGAGCTGATCGTGGTCAGGGTCTGCGACGACGCGGCGGAGGCCATCGCTGCCTGCACCGCCGGTGCGGTCGATGTCTTGCTGGTTTCCGAGCGGGCTCTCATGCCGCCGATGGAGCAAGTCGACCAGCTGACCGTACAGCGCACCATGGTTGCGCTGCTGGATCCGAAACCCGAGCGCACCGCCGCCGTCCCGGGACTTGTGGAAATCCAGGACACCGTCGGCATGGTCGAGCTTGAAGCGCTCATCACCCAGGCACTGGTCGGCCTTGGCCAGGAGGCAACGGAGCGGGAACCCGGATCCACGACAGCTCAGGGCAGCGGAGCGGGACGCGAGGGCAGCATCGTCTGCTTCTGGGGCTCCCCGGGCTCCCCGGGGCGCAGCACCGTCGCGCTGAACTACGCGGTCGAAGCCGCGGTGGCCGGGCTCTCTGTGGTGCTCCTGGACGCCGACACCTATGCCGCCTCCCTGGCAATCCAGCTCGGCCTGATGGACGAATCGGCCTCGATCGCCCAGATGTGCCGTGTGGTCGACTCAGGCTCCCGCGACCCGGCCCGCCTCCGCTCCGCCTGCCTGGCCGTCGAGGTCGCAGAATCCACGCTGATGGTCGCCACCGGCATCCCTCGGGCCAGCCGCTGGCCCGAGGTCCGTGCCGCGGCCCTGCGCAGGGCCGCGCTGACCCTTCGCGCCCACCATGATCTGGTGGTGCTCGACGTGGCGCCCTACATCGAGCTGGACGAGCAACTCAGCTTCGACACCCAGGCGCCCCAGCGCAACGCGGTCACCGTGGAAATGCTGCAGTGCGCCGATGAAGTTTTTATGGTGGTCGCCGCCGACAGCCTGGGCATTCCCCGGGCATTGCGGGCCATTGACGAACTCGAGGAAAAAGTCCCGGGAATCGAGGTGAAAATCATCTTCAACAAAGTATCCTCGGGTAATTCCGGACACGGACCCAAGCGCCGTATTCTGGAGGCCTGGGAGCGTTTTGGACCAACGCACCCCGTCGTTGGATTTCTGCCCAATGACAACCCAATTTGCCATGCTGCAATCTTGGCTGGAAGCCCATTAGTGGAAATAGCTCCCAAAAGTTCATTACGTTCAGAAATCCGGTCGTTGGCTGGCATTAAATCTTCGGATTCCCCGGCTAAGGGGAAGACTCGTCGATTGGCAAAGAACCTGTGAGCCCGAAGCGCTGGAAACATGTAATGTGGGTAAAACTACGGGTCCGCAAAGGCGCGGACCAATCGAACCGTTCTTGGAGGCGTTCACTTGAACTCGTCGGATTCCAGCATGACTGAATCATTCATGGAGGAGACTCTCACCCCAACCCTGGTGAGCGAGTACTACGGCCAGATCGCGAAAGAGGATGTTGCGGCCTACAGGCCCAACGAACTCGAATCGCGTGTTGCCGCCCATCTGGAAATCGGCTATCAGCGCGAAGCTGATCACGCCAACGTCGCCATCACCCGCAATGCGGGCATCTCGGTGGTCAACATTGTCACCGACGACATGCCGTTCCTGGTGGACTCGGTCACCGCGGCGCTCGTCAAACGAGAAGCACCCATCCAGCTTGTGGTCCACCCGACCTTCGTGGTTTCCCGCGACCGCGCCAACGGCCAGATCCAGAACCTACGCCACACCGGCACCCAGCACATGGCCAGCGGCGACACCGCTGCGCTGTCGGATTTGAGCACATTGGTCTCCTCCGACTCGCTGACCAAGATCGAATCGTGGATCTCGGTGGAGCTTGCCCGCGAGCTGAGCGACGAGCAGGCCGAAGCCATCATCACCGACCTCTACCACGTCCTGGGTGACGTGCGCGTCGCCGTGAAGGACTGGCCGGCCATGCTGGACCAGGCCAAGGCCATCGCCGAGAGCCTGCCGCAGACCACCAACGCCGGCCAGATCGCCGAGCTGGAGCAAGCCGTGGAGCTGCTGAACTGGATGGCTGACGACAAGTTCACCTTCCTGGGCTACCGCGAATACGACCTGGACACCGTGAACGGCGAAGACGTCCTGGTGGCCCGCCCCGGCACCGGTCTGGGCCTGATGCGCGAACTGGAAAACCAGGGCCCGCAGCACCTGACCAAGCGAGGCCGCATCACCGCCCGCGACAAGCGCGCGCTGATCGTCACCAAGGCCAATGCCCGCTCGACCGTGCACCGCGGCGTCTACCTGGACTACGTGGGCGTCAAGAGCTTCGACGCCAACGGCGAGGTCAACGGCGAACGCCGCTTTATCGGCCTGTTCTCCTCCAGCATGTACACCTCCAGCGTGAAGTCCGTCCCGGTCGTGCGCGAAAAGGTCAAGGCCGTGCTGAAGAATACCGGATTCGCCCGCAACTCGCATTCGGGCAAGGACATCACCACCATCCTGGAGACCTACCCGCGCGATGAGATGTTCCAAATCTCCGTGGAAGACCTGACCTCCACCGCCCTGGGCATCCTGCGCCTGCAGGAGCGCCGCCGCACCTCGGTATTCATCCGCACCGACGACTACGGCCGCTTCGTCACCGCCATGGTCTACATTCCGCGCGACCGCTTCTCCACCATGGTCCGCCACCGCGTGGAGCATGAACTGCAGACCTCCTTCAACGCCGACTCCGTGGAATACGAGGCCCAGCTGGGTTCCGGCGCGCTGGTGCGCCTGTTCTACCGCCTGCGCCTGCAGCGCCACGGCCTGGCCCCGGTCGTCGACCGCAAGGCCCTGGAGAACCGCATCGCCATGGCAGTGCGCTCCTGGTCCGACGCCATCGTCGACGCCGCCCGCGACAGCCTGGAAGCCGGCGTGGCCAACCAGCTGTCCAACACCTGGGCCGAGGCCTTCCCCGCCTCCTACAAGGTCCAGTTCGAAATCGACGACGCGCTGAACGACATCGAGCTGCTCGCCGAGCTGCAGGAGCCTGCGGCCGCCGCCGGCCCGGTCGTCTCCTTCTACGACCCGAAGACCGACGACGAAGACGCGCTGGTCACCAAGCGCATGAAGATCTACGTCGACCGCCCGCTGCTGCTTTCGCGCATCCTGCCGGTGCTGCAGGACCTCGGCCTGGACGTCGTTGACGAGCGCCCGTACGAGCTGAACCCGGAGGGCATCGGCCAGCGCTTCATCTACGACATGGGCCTGAAGGTCGACGAGTCCGTCGACTTCTCCGCCATCCAGGACAAGCTGGCCGCCGCCTACGCCGCGGTGGTCCGCAACGACGCCGAATCCGACAGCCTCAACGCCCTGGTGCTGCGCGAAGGCCTGGACTGGCAGGAAGTCGCGATGCTGCGCGGCTACGCCCACTACCTGCTGCAGCTGGGTGTGCCGAACTCGACCGGCTTCATCGCCAACGCCTTGGTCAGCAACGCCGCAGTCACCCACGGCATCGTGGAACTGTTCCACGCCACCTTCGACCCGAAGCTGAGCGCCGAGCAGTCGCAGGCGCTGCGCGCCTCCGCCCATGAGAAGATCACCGAAGCCCTAGAGGCCGTGCCGACGCTGGACGCCGACACCCTGCTGCGCCGTTTCGTCAAGGTCATCGAGGCCACCAAGCGCACCAATTACTACGCCGAGAACCAGCAGGCGCTGGCCTTCAAGCTGGCTCCGGAGGAAATCGACTTCGCTCCGTTCCCGCGTCCGAAGCACGAGCTGTGGGTCTACTCGCCGCGTGTTGAAGGAACCCACTTCCGCTTCGGCGCCGTCGCCCGCGGCGGCCTGCGCTGGTCGGATCGCCGAGAGGATTTCCGCACCGAGGTGCTGGGGCTGGTCAAGGCGCAGATGGTGAAGAACTCCGTGATCGTGCCGACCGGCGCGAAGGGCGGCTTCTACGCCAAGCAGCTGCCCAACCCGGCCGTTGACCGCGGCGCCTGGATGGAGGAAGGCAAGGGCGCGTACCGCGTTTTCATCCGCACCCTGCTGGAGCTGACCGACAACCTGGTGTCCGACGAGAACGGCGAGCACGTCGTGGCCCCGCCGAACGTGGTGCGCCGAGACGGGGACGATACCTACCTGGTGGTCGCCGCCGACAAGGGAACCGCGAGCTTCTCCGACACCGCGAACGAGATCTCCGAGGAAAAGGGCCACTGGCTGGGCGACGCCTTCGCGTCCGGCGGCTCGGTAGGCTACGACCACAAGGGCATGGGCATCACCGCCCGCGGCGCCTGGGAATCGGTCAAGCGCCACTTCTTCGAGCTGGGCATCGACACCCAGACCCAGGAGTTCACCGCGGTGGGCGTGGGCGACATGTCCGGTG
The DNA here is from genome assembly GCF_046940185.1 of Arthrobacter sp. 'calajunan'. Lineage (NCBI taxonomy): Bacteria > Bacillati > Actinomycetota > Actinomycetes > Micrococcales > Micrococcaceae > Arthrobacter > Arthrobacter sp. 'calajunan'. The sequence goes on along the minus strand of NZ_JBKZDY010000011.1, from coordinate 72,191 downwards.
ACGTGTTCGGCAACGGCCTGCGACGCACCAAGACGATCAAGCTGGTCGCCGCATTCGACCACCGAGACATCTTTCTGGACCCGACCCCGAACCCGGAAGCAGCCTTCGAGGAGCGCGAGCGCCTCTACCACCTGCCGCGTTCCAGCTGGGCGGACTACAACCGCGAGCTGATCTCCGCCGGCGGCGGCGTCTACTCGCGCAGCTTGAAGTCGGTGCCGGTCAGCCCGGAGGTCCGCGAGGTCCTGGGTCTGGACGCCTCGGTCACGGCCATGTCGCCGAACGAGCTGCTTAAGGCCATCCTTTCGGCCCCGGTCGACCTGCTGTACAACGGCGGCATCGGCACCTACGTGAAGTCCTCCGCGGAGAGCCACGGCCAGGTCGGCGACCGGGCCAACGACTCGATCCGCGTGGACGGTGCGGATCTGCGGGTGAAGGTCGTCGGCGAAGGCGGCAACTTGGGCATGACCCAGCTGGGTCGCATCGAGGCGGCGCTGAACGGGGTCATCCTGAACACCGACGCCATTGACAACTCGGCCGGCGTGGACACCTCCGACCGCGAGGTGAACATCAAGATCTTCGTTGACCGCCAGATCAAGGCCGGCAACATCGATCCAGCCGAGCGCAAGGAATTCCTGCTGTCGATGACCGACAACGTGGGCGACCTGGTGTTGCAGACCAACTTCAACCAGAACGTGCTGCTGCTGAACGAAAAGCATGCCGCGCAGACCTGGGCTCCGGCCTACGAGCGTCTGATGCAGTGGCTCGAGGTGCACGCGGACCTGAACCGGGAACTGGAGTTCCTGCCCAGCTCCGAGGAGCTGGAAGCGCGCCGTGCCGCCGGCGGCGTCATGACCGCACCGGAGCTGTCGGTGCTGGCCGCCTACGCGAAGATCCAGCTGGCCCACGCCTTGTCCGAATCCGACCTGGCCGATGACCCATACTTCGCGCAGACCATGCGCCGGTACTTCCCGGAGCACCTGGTGGAGCGATTCGGAGACCAGCTGCAGTCCCATCCGCTGCGCAAGGAGATCATCGCCACGGTGATCGCCAACGACATGGTGAACATCGGCGGCATCACCTATGTGTTCCGCGCGATGGAGGAAACCAGCGCCAGCGAAGTGCACATCGCCAAGGTCTTCTGCGCCCTGCGCGAGGTCTACCGCTTCGACGCTCAATTCGACGCGATCAACTCCCAGCCTGCCGGCACCGACGTGGACTACTGGGGACGCCAGCACCACGACATGCGCCGCCTGCTGGACCGGGCCACCCGCTGGTTCATCAACCGCGTCGACCAGGAACTGCTGGTCGGCCAGGCGGTGGAGCGCTACGAGTCGATCGTGACCCAGCTGCGCGAAGAGCTGCCGCAGCTGCTGCGCGGCGACGACCAGGAACGTTTCCAGCAGTGGCATGCGGATGCGTTGGCCAACGGCATCGGCGAACGCCGCGCCAGCATGTGGGCCTCGCAGTTCGAATCCTTCGCGCTGCTGGACGTGGCGGATCTGGTGCACCGCACCCAGGAGGACGTGGAGAAGGTCTCGCAGACCTACTTCATGCTCTACAACCTGTTCAATGTCGACACGCTGCTGAACCGCATCACCAACCTGCCGCGATCCGACCGCTGGCAGGCGCTGGCCCGCGCGGCCATGCGAGACGACCTGTACAGCACGATCATCGACCTGACCAACGACGTTCTGGAATCCTCGGGCCAGATCACCGACGTGGCAGAGCGTGTTGCGGCGTGGGAAGAGGCAAACGCGGCTAATCTGGATCGTGCGAAGGCAATGTTCGCTGAAGTGAACAGCCTGGAACGCGATGACATGGCATCGCTGTCCGTGGCCCTTCGCCTGCTGCGTTCCATCGTCCGGAGGTAATCACCCCTAATGGCCCTCATCACCGAAGATCTACGTCGAAAAGCCGACCTCGGCCCCGGTGATGAGGACTGGCTCCACCTGCTGGTGGGGGATTGGCAGCTGGTCGCGGACCTCGCGTTCGCAGACCTGGTGCTCTGGTTCCCCACCGGCGATGGATCCTATGTCGCCTTGGCGCATGTGCGCCCGTCCACCTCGCACACGACCTTCCACACCGACTTCGTCGGTGAGCGCATCCGCAAGGATCTGCGCATCATGGTGGACCGCGCCTGGGACAGCCGAACCATCCAGCGTTCGGCCGAGCATCCCGGCGCCGATTTGATTCCTGGACTGACCACCGTTCAGGCTGTCCCGCTGGTTCGCCAGAACCGGACCGTCGCGGTGATCACCTCGCACTTCGACCGCAACCAGTCGCGCACCCCCTCGAACTTGGAGCTCGTCTACCGGCAAAGCGCAGACGACTTGCTGGCCATGGGCACCAAGGGGCTGTGGCCCGACTTCGCCAGCCCCACCGGCTCGCGCCGCGGTGCGCCCCGCGTGGGCGACGGCTTCATCCGCTTGAGTGTGGAAGGGACGGTGGAATTCGCCAGCCCCAACGCGGTCTCGGCTTTCCGCCGCCTCGGCGCCGCCGACGTGCTGCAGGGCCAGCCGCTGGCCGACCTGACCATGGCGCTGGTTCGCGACCGCCGTGTGGTCGATGAAACCCTCCCATTGGTCCTCCAGGGCAAGATGCCGTGGCGCACTGAAGTCGAGTACCGCGGCGTCACCCTCTCCCTGCGCGCTATCCCGCTGCGCGATGAATCCAAGCGCTGGGGCGCACTGGTCCTGTGCCGGGACGTCTCGGAACTGCGCCGGCGTGAAAAGGAGCTGGTGACCAAGGACGCGACCATTCGCGAGATCCACCACCGGGTGAAGAACAACCTGCAGACCGTGGCGGCGCTGTTGCGCATGCAGTCGCGGCGCATGAGCTCGGACGAAGGCAAGCAGGGTCTGGAACAGGCCATGCGCCGGGTATCCACGATTGCTTCGGTCCACGACTTCCTGTCCAAGGGACTGAACGAAACCGTGAAGTTTGACGACCTGATGGACCGCCAGTTCCGCCTGATCGTTGAAATCGCTTCGCCGGGGCAGAAGATCTCCACGTGCCGCGAAGGGGAGTTCGGCATGCTCGACGCCGACTTGGCCACCCCGCTGTCGTTGGTGATTAATGAACTGGTGACCAATGCCGTGGAGCACGGCTTGGCCAACCGCGACGGACAGGTGGCACTGATCGCCGAACGCTATCTCGGCACCGACTCCAAGGACTGGCTCAGGGTGACCATCGAGGACGACGGCCACGGGCTGCCGGAAGGGGAGCGCCGTGAAGGTCTCGGCCTGCAGATCGTGCGCACCCTGGTGACCAGCGAGCTGTCTGGGGAAATCCGCTGGCTGCCCGGTGACGAGGGGGGAACGCGGGTAGTCATCGAAATGCCGCTGACCCTGGATCGGCGGGCCTAGCGTCGCAAGACCGCGAAACGGCCAGCTGGTGCGCGCACGCCGGGCGCAATGCAAGGGGCGGCCCGGAGAAGTGGAAACTTCTCCGGGCCGCCCCTTGCGCAGTATTTAGCGGTACTGCTTCATCAACGACTTTACGCTGGCCACGTAGCGCTTGGTGTCGTCGTACATGCCGTACTTCTTCACGCCGCCAAGGCCCTGGTAGTACGCGGCGATGGCATCGTCCAGGTTGTCGGTGTTGTCGAGGTTGTAGCGGATGACTGCAACACCTGCGGTCACGTTGTCCTGCGGGTTGAGCAGGTTCAGCTTCTTGCCCAGGCGGGAGGACATCCACTCGCCGGTGCTCGGGATCACCTGCATGGCGCCCAGGGCGTTGGCGGGGGAGACCGCACGCATGTTGAATCCCGACTCCTGCATGGAGTGCGCCAGCGCCAGCGCCGGGTCAACGCCCATGCGGTTGGCGGTGGACACGATAATGCGTTGCATCTCGCTGCGGCTCGGCACCGAGATCGAGTCCAGGTAGTCCTTGTTCTCGTTCGCGCTGCTGACCACGTGGTCGGCATAGGTGCGGCCGAGGAAGGTGTTGCCAATCTTCTTCTTGGATCCACCGGTGGAGGTCGAGGACACCGAGGAGCCGCTGACCTTGACCTTGGTCCCGATCTGCAGCGGGGTCGAGGTGCTCAGCTGCGGGTTCTTGTCCAGCAGGTCTGACAGCTTCATTCCGTGCTTGGCCGCAATGCCGCCGAGGGTGTCGCCGGACTTCACCGCGTAGCTCGAAGCCTTGGACGATCCGCCCGAAGGCTTGGACGACGAGGAGGACGAAGAGGACGACGAAGCGCTGCCCGAGACCTTGATCTTGTCGCCCGGGAAGATCGGCTTGGAAGCCGAAATGCCGTTCAGGCTCAACAGGGTGCCCAGCTTCATGCCGTTCTTGGACGCGATGCCGCTGAGGGTGTCGCCCGACTTCACGGTGTAGCTCGCTTCGCCGGAAGGCTTCGAGGAAGACGAGGACTTGCCCGAGGAGCTGGAGGAGTTGGCCGAGCCGTTGATGGTGAGCTTGTCGCCCGGGAAGATCGGCTTGCTGGCCGAGATGCCGTTCTTGCTCAGCAGAGCCGAGAGGCTCATGTTGTGCTTGATGGCAATGCCGCCGAGGGTGTCTCCGGCCTTCACAGTGTAGCTGGCCGAGCCGGAACTGGTCGACGAGGACTTGCTCGACGATGACCGCTTGCTGGAGCTTTCGGCTGATCCGCCATCGACCTTGACCTTGTCGCCCGGGAAGATCCTCGTGCTGGAGGAGATGTCGTTTTTCTTCAGCAGGTCGGACAGGCTCATCTTGTGCTTGGCCGCGATCGCGCTGAGCGTGTCGCCGGACTTTACGGTGTAGCTGCTGGTTGCGGATGTGTTCGAAGACTTCGAGGACTTCGACGACGAGGAACCGTGGCCTGGCACCTTCAAGGTCTTGCCAGCGACGATGAAGTCGCTCTTGAGGTCGTTCAGGTCTTTCAGCTTGGAAACGGTGGTCTTGTACTCCACCGCCAAGCTGGACAAGCTGGCGCCTGCCGGGATCTTGATTTCCTTGGTGCTGGCCTTGGCAGGCAGGCCCAGGGAAGGCACGCGGGAAGCAATCAGGTGTGCCTTGATCTGATCTTCAGCGATCTTGATGTTTTCGGGTGTTACCGACTTCGCGGCCGAGCCTGGGGTGTTTACCGATACTGCTGGCGCTGCGTACGCAGCCGGGGCCAAGGCGAGGCTGCCGATGACAGCAGCGGGGATCGCTGCACCTGCGACAACACCTAGCGCATGCGTGGAGACATGGGTCGCTTTGTGGGGCATAGAGTCATTCCTCATTTGTACGGTTGCGATAATCGCGAACAGTCACAAGTGCACCTGAACCGGCTGCTTCAGGAGTTGTTTGTGTTGCAATTGTTATCAAAGTGATACATGAAAATTTACACTACTTATGTGACGCATGGAAACAGCTGTGACTGGTTTGAACAAAGTTTCTGCGGTGAATCGCAATTTATGGGAACCTTAAGGGGTGAATGACATTCAAGAACTTGTTGGCCAGTGGCTGACCCTGCCCGATCTGGCCGAAGAACTAGACATTGATATTCGCCGCGTGCATCGCATGCTTGATGAGCGTACGATCGTGGCTCTACGCATCGGCGAGCGCAAGGTTCGTTCGGTTCCTGCGGAATTCGTTCAGGATGGCGCGGTTGTCGAGAGCCTCAAGGGTACCTTGTCGGTGTTGAAGGACTCGGGCTACTCCGATGAAGAGAGCGTCAAGTGGCTCTTCACCGAGGACGAGTCGCTTCCGGGCACCCCGATGAACGCGCTGCGCTCGGGCCGCAAGACCGAGATTCGCCGTCGCGCGCAAGCATTGGCTTGGTAGATACACGAAGCTTTGTATAAAGAATAGGTCTCGACATTCCTTTATTTGGAAGGAAAGTCGAGACCTATTGTTATCTATCGGTGATGTTCCGCAGGGCTAGCTACTGCGTTTGGTGACTGCATCGCTGAGGAACTTCATGCCGGCCAGCGCGAGGTCGTGGGTCTGGATTTCTCCCAGAGCCTGCAAGGACTGGACAGTTAGTTCGCTGATGCTGCGTTCGGTCTCCTGCAACGCACCGCTGCCCTGCAGGATAGTGCTGAGCTTCTGCACTTCAGCGTCGGACAAGTCCAGGGCGCCGAGTCTGTTCTGGATGAAGTCCTGTTCCTCAGGGGACGTCAGCAGCAGTGCGTGGGCGATGAGTTCGGTCCGCTTGCCTTCACGCAGGTCGTCCCCGGCCGGCTTGCCGGTGATCTCGGGATCGCCGAAGACTCCCAGCACGTCGTCTCGAAGCTGGAACGCCTCGCCCAAGGGCAGTGCGAACGCGCTGTAGCTATCGAGCAGCTCAACGTTCGCGCGGGCGAGCGCACCGCCGAGCAGAATCGGATTCTCGGTGGAGTACTTGGCCGACTTGTAGCGGACGATGGTCCGGGCGCGCTTCACGGCTTCGGCCGGATCGTAGGCGGGGCCGGCCGACTCTTCGAGTACGTCGAGATACTGCCCGGCCATGACCTGGGTCCGCATGCGATTGAAGATGGTGCGCGTAGCGGCGTCAACGCTTGGAATCGCCGCGAAAAGCTCTTCACTCAACGAAAGGCACAAATCGCCGGTCAGGATGGCGCTGGCCATGCCGTAGTTCGCGGCGCTGCCGGACAAGCCCAGCGACTTGTGCTGCGCTTCAAAGTGCTTGTGCACACTCGGACGCCCGCGGCGGGTATCCGAATTGTCGATGATGTCGTCGTGGATCAACGCCGCGGCTTGGAAAAGCTCCAGCGCGGCGCCCAGCTGGATGACCTCTGCAGAATCCCTGGCGCCGCCTGCGCCCAGGAATCCCCAGTAGGCGAATAGCGGACGGAGCCGCTTGCCGCCCCGTGTCAGATCCCGAATCGCGTTGACGATTTCAGTTGCGCTGGTGGTAATTGACGAGACTTCATCATTCTTGTCGGAAAGGAAGTCCTCAAGCTTTGCGGCAACGGCGTCCGTATAGCTCCGGCTCAGCTCCTGGACTTCAGGCTCAAAGGCCGAGACGGTTTCAGGCAACGACATGCAAAATCAATTCTCCGCGTGAAGGGGCAGATGGCTAGGATCAACTCTACCGGGAATCCGGGAGGATATTTCCCGGATGCCATGGGCAAGTGCAAATGCAGTTCCGGGGTGTTCGGCCGCCAGCGCACTGTCGGAAGCGCGCACTAATATAGCTGTCATGAATGACAAAGAGCATCGCGCGATCCTGCACGTGGACATGGATGCCTTTTTCGTCTCGGTGGAACTTATCGACCATCCCGAACTTCTCGGCGAGCCAGTGATCGTCGGATTCCCGGGTGGGCGCAGTGTGGTCCTGTCGGCCTCCTACGACTGCCGGGCCAGGGGAGTTCATTCGGCCATGCCGATGAGCCAGGCGATTGCGCTGATGCCCGAAGCAAACATTGTCGAGCCGGTCCACGGCAAGTACAACGCCATTTCCGAACGGATCATGGCTTACCTGCACACCGTGACCCCGGTGGTGGAACAGGTCAGCGTCGATGAGGCATTCCTCGACGTTACCGGGAGCATGAGGATGCTCGGAGGGCCGGTTGCCATCGGCCGGCGGATTCGAGAGCACATCCAGAGCGAATTCGGCCTGCCTTCCAGCGTTGGCATCGCCCGCAACAAGTTCGTGGCCAAGTTGGCTTCGACGTATGCCAAGCCGAACGGGATGACGGTCGTCGCGCCGGAACGCACCCTGGAATTCCTGCATCAGCTTCCGGTCACCAAGATGTGGGGAGTGGGCAAACGAACGGCAGACCAGCTCCACTCGCTGGGCATCGACACCGTGGCCCAGCTCGCGGCCGAACCTGAATCTCGGCTCGTACAGAAATTCGGGGAGCATGGCCGGGCTCTGTATTTGCTGTCCCAGGGCATAGATAACCGCCCGGTGCAACCCGTGCGGGAGGAGAAGAGCCTTTCCGCCGAACATACATTTTCCACGGATATCCGGGACAAGGACGTACTGGAGCGCGAACTGCTGAGGCTCGGGCACCGGGTCGGCCAGCGGTTGCGCGCCCAAGACAAAGTGGCTCGCGGCGTGGGAATCAAGTTGAAGTACCAGGATTTCAGTGGGATCAACAGGTCCAAGACCCTCGCCGCCGCAACAGATTCATCTTCGATGATCAGTTCCGAAGCGATTAGCCTGTTCCGCAACCTGTGGCCGCTGGCCCAGCCCATCAGGCTGCTTGGGGTCAGAGCCGAACGGCTTGAAGACTCGGCACAGGGGATTCAGCTGAGCCTGGATCCCAGAGACGAAAAAACACGGGAGGCCGAGCGGATCGCCGACCTGATCAGCCAGAAATTCCCGACGTCCTCCACCGGTCCGGCGCGTTTTCTGCGACCCAAGGAGTAAAGAGCATGTTTTGCCTACCAATGCCTAAGTTAACAGTGGTTAAGATCAACTAGCAGGGCGACGTCAAAAGAGACTATCCTAGAAGTGGGTTCGAATTATGACTGGGAACTTTTCCCGAGCATGAGGCGTTGAACCTGTAGACGGTGCATGATCGTCTGAAAGTCATTGGAAGGAGAAGGCGATGCCGCTATCGGAACACGAGCAGCGTCTGTTGGAGCAGTTGGAAAAGCAGCTGCACGAAGACCGTCGCTTTGCCTCCAACATGAAAGCCCCATCAAGCACGGGGCGGCTTTCAACCCGCAACATCGCGCTGGGTATCCTCTTGGTCATTCTCGGGCTGGCCGGTTTGATTTTCGGTATCTCCCAGCAGATCATCGTTGTTGGTGTCATCGGATTCGCGGTGATGTTCGGTGGAGTCATGTTGGCGTTGAAGAAGTCGGCAGCAGGAAAAATCGGCCAGGGCGCCAAGCCCCGCGCAGGATCCAATGCCAAGAACAATTCTCAGTTCATGAGTGGACTCGAAGAAAAGTGGAACCAGCGCAAGCGGGACCAGTCTGACGGCTAGAGCTGATCGCATTTAGAGGTGTAACCCGAGGGTTGCACCTCTTTGTTTTTTAAATTGTCTTTTGGGCCATTCCACAGGCCGTGCGGCATGATGGCGCTTTGGGCGGCCGGAAGGTCCTGCGCGGTGCCTCGCCGCCGACATGGCCGGGATTGCGATTCTCGGCAATTTCCTAGGGAACCATTTCTGGTTGTCGAACCACCGACTCCACTTCCCTCCCCAAGCCCCTCCACCTTCCACCACTGAGGGCCCAAATCCCGAAAACACGTGCATTTTCGCGCCTTATAGGGATTCTTCCGCACTTTTCGGTCCACAGCTGCCCCTGGAGCCTCCACTGCATTTTCTCCTTTAAACACGCGGAAATACGCTATTTTTTATGTCTAAACCTTCGGCAAACCCAGGTAGGTGCGTTGACAGTGGAGGGTTGTGGAGTAAAGTGGAGTGCAGTAGAGGGAATCGGGGATTCTGACCACTTCGCGGAGAAAGGCGGTGTGCATGTTCCTTGGAACTTACACGCCGCGACTCGACGAAAAGGGGCGCCTGATTCTGCCTGCCAAATACCGTGACGAGTTAGCTTATGGGCTGGTCTTGACCCGGGGACAGGAACGCTGCATCTACGTCTTCAGCCAACGAGAGTTCGAGAAGCAACATGAGCAACTTGCTCAGGCTTCGCTGACGTCCCGCAAGGCCAGGGACTATGCCCGCGTGTTCCTTTCCGGTGCGTCTGATGAAGTTCCCGACAAGCAGGGGCGAGTCACAATCCCGCAGGTGCTTCGCACCTATGGCGGTCTCGACCGCGAGGTAACGGTGATTGGTGCGGGTAACCGCATCGAGATCTGGGATTCCGCAGCGTGGCAGCAGTACCTGCAGGAACAGGAAGAAGTGTTTTCCGAGACCGACGAGGATTAGTCGTCCGATCAGGGGCGGCCACTCAGGTCAACCAAGCAGCTGGGATGAGATCTCCAGCCACCTTGAAGGCGAAATCTTCTGGCTTCACTTCCCCGGAGCCAGAATGTCTCGCCGTCAACGGTTGGAGGGGGATCTGATCTCAGCACCGATTTGAACGCGAAAGGGGGCGCAGTGACGAATCAGGATTCCCAGCGACCAGCATCAGAACGACATGTTCCGGTACTTCTGGATCGTTGCGTCAATCTGCTGGCTCCGGGTATTGAACGAGCCAACGCAGAGGAACGTCGGGCAATCGTCGTCGACTGCACCCTGGGCATGGGCGGCCATTCGGAGGCCATCCTCCAGCGGTTCGAGAATCTCCACCTGATCGGCCTGGACCGCGACGAGCAAGCCCACGAGCTTGCCGGGGCCCGTCTGCGTCCCTTCGAGGACCGCATCGACCTCGTCCACGCGGTCTACGACGAGATCGCCGACGTTGTAGCCGATCTCGGTTTCCCCGGCGTCGACGGCGTGCTGTTCGACCTCGGCGTCTCCTCCCTCCAGCTAGATGAGCGTGAACGGGGGTTCGCCTACTCCTATGATGCTCCGCTGGACATGCGTATGGATACCTCGGCCGGACCTACCGCTGAAGATCTGGTCAACGAACTTGAACGCGAGGAACTGCTGCGGATCATCCGCCAATGGGGCGAAGAGAAATTCGCCGGCAGGATCTCCACTGCGATTGTCGAAGCCCGGGCCAAGGCACGGATCACCACCACCGCCCAGCTGGTGGACGTCATTCGATCCGTTGTTCCCGCCGCGGCGGCCCGCAACCACGGGCATCCGGCCAAGCGAACCTTCCAGGCACTGCGCATCGCCGTGAACGAAGAACTGGACGTCCTGGAGCGAGCCATCCCGGCCGCCATGGGCGCACTGAACATCGGAGGCCGAGTGGTGGTCATGAGCTACCACTCGCTGGAAGACAAGATCACCAAACGACACTTCGTCCAGGGATCGACCTCCTCGGCCCCTCCGGGATTCCCGGTTGAGCTGGAGGAACACAAAGCTGAGTTCAAGGTTCTCACCAAGGGAACCGAAAAGCCCAGCGAAGCTGAAATTGCAGAAAATTCACGTGCCGCCTCAGCCCGCCTGCGGGCCGTGGAACGAGTTCTGAAGAGGAGCTAGTATGAGCCAACGAGCCCAGCGCCGAGTGCAAAAGAACGCAGCCATGACTGCCCAACCAGTTGTTGACGGCAGTGCTGCCCGCGCCGTGCGCCCCGAGCCCGTTTCCGCTAGCGATCTCAAGTTTGCTGACACGCCTCAGCGCGTGACTCTTTCGTTGGTCCCACGGATCAACGAGACGAACAAGCGATCCATGGTCGTCACCTCGGTGGTCATGGTCATGTTATTCGTCGCGGTCATCGTGGCCCTGGTCCTGATGAACACCTCGGTGGCCCAGCGCCAGTACGACATCGTTTCCCTGCGCAATCAGGAACGCGCCCTCTCCCAGGAGAACCAGGCGTTGCTCAAGGATGCCCAGTCGCTCTCGGCACCGCAGGCACTGGCTCGCAAGGCTTCCGACCTCGGACTCGTCGCCCCGGGTGCGCCCGGACTGATTGACCTCTCTGAGGGAAAGATCACCCAGCCAGCTGAAGAAGCGGTCAAGGGCGACAAGAACGCGACGAATTACGACACTCTGCCGCTACCGGGCGAAATCATCAACGGCAGCAAGAAGGCCAAGGCCGCTGAAGAGAAAGCGAAGTCCACGACGCCCGAAACCACGGTTGGCAAGCAGACTTCCGAAAAGCCTGAGAAGGCCGCGGCAGCAGAGACCAAGCCGGAGACGGTCGAACGCAAGGTCGGGGACGACGGACGCCCCGTATTCACCGAAGGCGAGCTCAACGGCGGCACGATTCCGGCGCCGACCATGAAATCCCCGACGGACTAAGGTTCGCTTCCTAAGCTTGAACACAGGGCGGCAACTTGGCTGTCACCAATCCACGATGAAGGAAAGTTGGGTTCACCGTGAGTTCGACTGTCGCTGATACCGCGAAGAAACGCATGCGCTTCGTCTTGCTGCTGTCCATCCTGCTGCTGGTCATCATCGCCGGTCGACTCTTCTGGGTGCAGGGCATCAACCCCGCGGCGGCGGCCAAGGAAGCGGCCGATACGCGCAACCGCGTGGAGACCATCGCCCCCACCCGCGGATCCATCCTGGACAAGAACGGCAACGTCCTCGCCGTGTCGGTGGACCGCTACGACCTGGTTGTCGACCAGCGGGACCAGAAGGACACCATCCGGCGCAAGGCGCGCGACGGCTCCAACTCCCGCGAGCGGATTTCCTGGGAACAAGCAATCAAGGAACTGGCCGAGGTGCTCGACCAGGATGTCGACGAGCTGACCAAGGCCATCCGCCCGCAGGACGGCGCAAAGCCCAAGGGCTACGTCATGATCGCCAAGAGCGTCACCCCCGAGGTTCGCAACGAGGTCATGGAAATCGGCATTCCGCGACTGAACTCGGTGCTGCGCAGCGAACGCCAGTACCCGCAGGGCGTCATCGCCGGCCCGCTGCTGGGCTTCGTACGGAACTCCGAGGACCAGAAGGGCGTCGTCGGCGCCGAAGGCCTTGAACTGAGCCAGGAAGACCATCTCGCCGGCACCGCCGGCAAACGCAAGTTCGAGGTCAGCGCCGACGGCGTGCGCATCCCGACCACCGAACTGGAAGAGACCCCCGCAGTGAACGGCCAGGACGTGCTGCTGAGCATCGACAACGACATCCAGTACGTGGCCCAGCGCGCGGCGGAAGCCAAGCAGAAGCAGTTCAACGCCGAGTGGGCCACCGTCATCGTGCAGGAGGTCAAGACCGGCAAGCTGCTGGCCATCGGCGACTCGGCAGAGCTGGACCCCAACAACCCGGGCGCCACCGAACCTGAATTCCGCCGCTCGGTCTCCATCACCCGCGCCTTCGAGCCGGGCTCCACGGGCAAGGCGGCGATCTTCGCCGCGGCCATCGACCAGGGCAAGGTCAAGCCCCTGGACGAGTTCAAGGTCCCGAACAAGAAGACGTTCACCAAGGAGACCATCAACGACTCGCTGCCGCACGCCACCTACGACATGACGGCGGCTGGCATCTTCGCCCGCTCCTACAACACCGGCACGGTGATGGTGGGCAATCAGGTCAGCAAGCAGACCCGCTACGACTACATGCGTGCCTTCGGCCTGGGAACCCCGATCGACGTCGGACTGAACGGCGCTAGCGCCGGACAGCTGGCCGCCCCGGAAACCTGGGACCGCCGCCAGCAGTACACCACGATGTTCGGGCAGGGCTACTCGCAGACCGCTCTGCACACCGCATCCATCTTCCAGACGTTGGCCAACGGCGGCGTGCGCATCCAGCCCAGCCTGATCGACGGCTACCGCAACGAGGACGGCTCGATCTCCGAACCGGCCGAGCGCAAGGAAACCCGGGTTGTGAAGGAATCAACATCATCCGAGATGCTCAAACTCATGGAATCGGTCGTTGAGTCGGGAACCGGTACTAAAATGAAGATACCGGGCTACCGCGTTGGCGGTAAGTCCGGAACCGGCCAGGCCGCCAGCGCGAAGGGCTATGACGGTTACACGTACTCCTTCGCCGGCGTCGCCCCGCTGGACGACCCGCAGTACGTGGTCGTAGCCACGATGTACCGGCCGCAGGGCAATTGGCGCAACTTCACGGTGGCGGACACGTTCACCGAAGTGATGAGCCATACGTTGAATACGTACAACGTGCCACCGAGCACAAGCGATTCAGAGGCGTACGACGTCTTTGTAGGTGAGGAACAAAAGAAACCTTGGTAGTCCAGGAACCCGGCACGCCGCGCGCGCTGGAACGTCATTTGCGTCCGCAGTCAGTTGCGGAAACCAGCTTCGAGGGACTGTGCGCGGCGCTCGGCGCCGTGCGCGGTTCGCTGAACCCGGCGGCGAACCCCTTGGTTCGCGGGGTCAGCCTGAACCCGCAGGTGGTGCAGCCCGGGGATGTCTTCCTGGCGATCTCCGGAGCGCGCCGCCATGGGGCGGAGTTCGCCGCCACCGCGGTGGCCAACGGGGCACTTGCACTGATCACCGACGCCCAGGGCCTGGCCCATCTGCCGGCGGACTTCCAGCTGCCGGTGGCGACCGTGGAGAACGTGCGGGCCGTCGCCGCCGCCGCGGCCCAGTGCATCTACGGCACCGCCACCCGCTGCCCGCAGCTGTTCGGCGTAACCGGCACCAACGGCAAGACCACCACCACCTTCATGATCCGCTCCATCCTGGAGGCCCTGGGCACGGAGACCGGTCTGGTCGGCACCATCGAGATGTCCGCGCGCGGGCAGATCATTCCCAGCGTGCTCACCACCCCGGAATCCACCCAGCTGCACGGGGTGCTGGCCAGCATGGCCGAGCAGCAGGTCGACGCGGTGGCCATGGAGGTCTCCAGCCACTCGCTGAGCTACGGTCGGGTGGATGCCCTGTCCTTCGCGGTCGCCGGCTACACCAACCTCACCCAGGACCACCTGGACCTGCACGGGACCATGCAGGAGTACTTCGAGACCAAGGCCCAGCTGTTCACCCCCGAGCGAAGCCAACGCGCCGTGGTGATGGTCGACGACGCGTACGGCCAGCAGCTGGCCGACCGCGCGCTGGTCCCCACGGAAGCGCTGAGCCTGGATGCCGGTCACCCGGGCGCCGACTGGCGTGTGGAGAACCTGCAGCACTCGGGCCTGGGCCACAGCTTCAACATCACCCACCGCGACGGACGCACCCTGAGCACCCGCACCGGGCTGCCTGGCATGTTCAACGTGGCCAACGCGGCGCTGGCGGCGCTGATGGTGCTGGCCAGCGGGGTGCCGCTTCACGCGCTGCAGCAAGCGCTGGACGCCAGCGACCCGCTGTCGGTCGCGGTGCCCGGACGCATGCAGGTGGTCGGCGAGTCGCCGGTGGCAGTGGTTGACTTCGCGCACAATTCGGACGCGCTGGCCAAGGCCCTGGACTCGGTGCGCCCGGGCCCCGGGGGACGGCGCATCATCGTCTTCGGTGCTACCGGCGACCGCGACACCACCAAGCGCCCGGACATGGGCGCGGTGGCGGTACGCCACGCGGATATCGTGATCGTCACCGACGACGACCCGCACGGGGAAGACCCGGCCCCGATCCGCGAGCAGGTGGCCGCCGGCGCCGCCCGCGCCATCGAGGCCGAACGCCCCGAGGTGCAGCTGCACAACATCGCGCCACGCGCCAAAGCCGTGGAGTTTGCTGTGAGTTTGGCGGGAGCCAACGACGCGATCCTCGTGGCAGGCCGCGGGCACGAAGTCAGCCAAGACGTCGCGGGAATGGACGTCGAGCTTGACGATCGAGTGGAACTGGCCAATGCCCTGAAACTTCATGGTTTTGTGACCATTCCCTAGCACGCCCAAGTCCACCAACGTCATCGCCCGAGTGTAAAGTCCTTATTGCCATGATTGAACTGTCTTTGACCGACCTGCTGAGCATCACCGGAGGGAAAGCGACGAATACCGTCGCCCCCGGCACCGTGGTGACCTCGGCGACCACCGATTCCCGCGACGTCGTACCAGGCTCGCTTTTTGTCGCCAAGCCCGGAGAGTTCTCCGACGGCCATGCCTTCATCGACGCCGCGCTGTCCTCCGGGGCCGTACTGGCGCTGGCCGAGCGTGTCACGCTCGACGAGCAGCGCCGCGAGCACCCGGCGGTCATCGTCCCGGATGCCGTGGAAGCCATGGGCAAGATCGCGGCCCACATCGTCGCCTACCTGAAGCAGAAGAACGATGCGGTGGTTGTGGGCATCACCGGCTCGGCCGGTAAGACCACCACCAAGGACCTGCTGGCGGCCATCCTCTCCGAGGTCGCGCCGACCGTCTCGCCGATCGGCTCCTACAACGGCGAGGTCGGCGTGCCGCTGACCGTCTTCAATGCCACCGAGGACACCAAGTACTTCGTGATCGAGATGGGCGCCACCGGCATCGGTCACCTGACCTACCTGACCGACATGGTCCACCCGAAGATCGGCGTGGTGCTCTGCGTGGGCACCGCGCACGCCGGCGAATTCGGCGGCGTGGAGAACATCGAGAAGGCCAAGGGCGAGCTGGTCGAGGCGCTGGACGCCGACGGCATCGCCATCCTGAACGCCGAGGACCCGCGCGTGGCGCGCATGGCCTCGCGCTCCGGGGGAGCGGTCCGCTTCTTCGGCACCGGGAGCAAGCCGGTGGAGGGCGCCGGGGTCTGGGCCGCCGACGTGGAGGTCAACTCCCAGGGCCAGCCCGAAATGACCCTGCAGTTCCCCGACGGCTACTCCCAGCGCATCACCTCCGGCCTGCTCGGCCGCCACCACGTGGCGAACATCCTGGCAGCTGCCAACGCCGCCTACGCCCTGGACATCGATCCCGCGCTGATTGCCCGCGTGCTCAACGGTCGGAAGGCAGGAAGCCGCTGGCGCATGGAGCGCGTCGAGCGCGCCGACGGCGTGAGCATCATCAACGACGCCTACAACGCGAATCCCGAATCCATGCGCGCCGCACTGGTGACCCTGGCCGAGCTGGGCCTGCCCAGCGGCGAGACTCCGGGGCGGCGCACCTGGGCGGTGCTCGGTGAAATGCTGGAGCTGGGCGACGAGTCAATCCACCAGCACGACCTGCTGGGCCGCCTGGCGGTGCGGATGAACATCAAGAAGCTCGTGGTCGTCGGCCGCGGCGCGAAGGCGGCCTACAACTCCGCGGTGCTGGAAGGCAGCTGGGGCGACGAGGCGTTTTTCGTGGAGAACGTGGACGAAGCCCGCACCCTGCTGCAGGAGCAGCTGGAGCCGGGGGACATCGTCCTGTTCAAGTCCTCCAACGGCGCCGGCCTGCGCCATCTGGGTGATGACATCGCAGCATTCGTGAAGGAAGGCGAGAACGCATGATCGCATTAATCGTAGGAGCGGGCATCGCCCTGCTGCTGACCGTGGTGTTCATGCCGCTGTACATCAAGCTGCTCACGAAGAAGCAGTACGGACAGGTGGTCCGCGACGACGGGCCGATGTCCCACGCGGTGAAGTCCGGAACGCCCACCATGGGCGGCGTGGTCTTCGTGCTGGCGGTCTTCATCGCCTACTTCCTGACCCACGCCATCCTGGGCATGATGGGCCGGGCCAGCGCGGGCATCACGGCCAGCGGCCTGCTGGTGCTGCTGCTCTTCGGCGGCATGGGCCTGGTCGGCTTCCTGGACGACTTCATCAAGATCTTCAAGAAGCGTTCGCTGGGCCTGCGCGCCTGGCAGAAGATCGTGCTGCAGGCAGTGGTGGGCATCAGCTTCGCCGTGCTGGCGCTGCAGTTCCCCAATGACCAGGGGCTGACCCCTGGCTCCACCGCGATCTCCTTCCTGCGCGACACCAACATCGACTTGGCCTTCGCCGGACCGATGGTCGGCCTGATCCTGTTCGTCCTCTGGGCCAACTTCATCGTCACCGGCACCACCAACGGCGTGAACCTCACCGACGGCCTGGACGGCCTGGCCACCGGCGCCTCCATCATGGTCTTCGGCGCCTACACGCTGATGGGCATCTGGCAGCAGAACCAGGCCTGCAGCAACGCGAACGCGCTGGACGTGTGCTATTCGGTGCGCGACCCGCAGGACCTGGCCATGCTCGGCGCCATCCTCTCCGGCGCGCTGATCGGCTTCCTGTGGTTCAACGCCAAGCCGGCCAAGATCTTCATGGGCGACACCGGCTCGCTGGCCATCGGCGGCGCCGTCGCGGCCTTCGCGATCCTCTCCCGCACCCAGTTGCTGCTGGTCATCATCGCCGGCCTGTTCGTCATCATCTCGCTGTCCGTGATCATCCAGGTGGGCTACTTCAAGATCTCCGGCGGCAAGCGCGTGTTCAAGATGGCCCCGCTGCAGCACCACTTCGAGCTGTCGGGTTGGTCCGAGGAAAACGTCGTCATCCGCTTCTGGATCCTGGCAGGCCTGTTCGTGGCCGCAGGTCTGGGCATCTTCTACTCTGAATGGGTTGTCGCACTGTGAGCGCAAACGCCAATGCCGCACTGGCCGAACTGACAAGCTGGGATTCGAACTGGAAAGGCCTGCGCGTTCTCGTGGCGGGCCTGGGCCTGTCTGGCTTCTCCGCCGCCGACACGCTAATCGAGCTCGGAGCCGTCGTCACCGTCCTGGACGGCCGCGACGACGAGCTGAACCAGCAGCGCGGGGAAACCCTGATGATCGTCGGCGCGCACCAGGTGCTGCTGGGCGCCGAGCACGTCACGCACCTGCCGCAGGTGCAGGACCAGCAGCCGCAGCTGGTGCTCGCCTCGCCAGGCTGGAACCCGCGCCACCCGGTCATCGCCGAAGCCACCGAGGCAGGCATCCCGGTCTGGAGCGACATCGAGCTGGCTTGGCGCGTGCAGAACCGCGCGGGGCGCACGGCGCCGAAGTGGCTGGCCATCACCGGCACCAACGGCAAGACCACCACCGTGGGCATGACCGAAGCGATCCTGCAGGCCGCTGGCCTGAAGGCCATCGCCGTGGGCAACGTCGGCACCCCGATCCTGGACGCCGTGCGCGAGCCGGTGGACTACGACGTGTTCGCCGTGGAGCTGTCCAGCTTCCAGCTGCACTACACCCACAGCATTTCCCCGGTCGCTTCCGTGGTGCTGAACATCGCCGAGGACCACGTGGACTGGCATGATGGGTTCGAGAACTACAAGGCCGACAAGGCCAAGATCTACGAGCGCACGCAGATTGCCGCGATCTTCAACGTCGCCGACGAGGTCACCCTCGACATGGTGGAGAACGCAGAGGTCATCGAGGGCTGCCGCGCCATCGGCTTCACCACCAACACCCCGTCGGTGTCCATGGTCGGAGTGGTCGAGGACCTGCTGGTGGACCGCGCATTCATCGAGGACCGCCGCACCAATGCGGTGGAACTGATCGCGTTGAAGGACATCGGCGAGATCGTCCCGCGCCACACCGCTGCGAACGCAGCGGCCGCCGCCGCGCTGACCCGCGCCTTCGGCGTTCAGCCGGAAGCCGTGCACCGCGGCCTGAGCGGCTTCGACGCCGGCGCCCACCGAATCCAGGCTGTCGCCCGCCGCGACGACATCCTGTGGATCAACGACTCCAAGGCCACCAACCCGCACGCGGCCGACGCCTCCCTGGCGGCCTTCACCAAGGTCGTCTGGATTGCCGGCGGCCTGTCCAAGGGCGTGGACTACCACGAGCTGGTGGCCAAGCACGCGGCCCGGCTGCGCACCGTGCTGCTGATCGGCACCGACATCCAGGGGCTGCGCGAAGCGCTGGCCGAGCACGCGCCGAAGGTCGAGGTCATCGACATCACCGCCGCGGTGCACGATGAAACCGGCACCCTGCCCAGCGGCGCCCAGGTCATGGCCCGCGCCGTGCACACCGCAGGGAAACTTGCCCAGGCGGGGGACACGGTGCTGATGGCACCGGCCGCCGCGTCCATGGACCAGTTCAGTTCCTACGCCCAGCGTGGCAACGCCTTTATCAGCGCGGTCAGTGATCTGATGGATAGTGGTTCCACGGAACAGAATTCCGACGACTAGCAGCACGCAAGAGAACCCGGCCAGTGCCGGAAAGCAACAACAGACGGGGGCATTGGTGGTGACCAAGGAGCGCAAGCAGCCGCAGGGCGCCAAGGCCGAAACCGGGAAGACCGCCGCCTCCGGCAAGAAGCCCGGCCTGCGCCCGCAGGGCGGGATCTTCAGCGGAGTCGAGAAGGCCAGCGCACGCCTGGCCTCGACCGACTACTGGCTGGTGCTGGTGACCTCGATCTTCCTGTCGGTGTTCGGCGTCATCATGGTGCAGTCCTCCGCCTCCGTCGAAGCAATCGCGGCCGGACGCAACGGTTTCACCGTGGCCCTGTCCCAGGCGATGTTCGCAGGGGTCGGCATCGTCTGCATGCTGATCATGCAGTTCATCCACCCCTCCAAGCTCAAACGCCTCGCGTGGATCGCCGTGGGTGCCGCGATGGCGCTGCTGTTCCTGGTGGCGTTCACGCCGCTGGGACATGAAGTCCTCGGCAACCGCAACTGGATCAAGATCGGTGGATTCGGCCTGCAGCCCAGCGAATTCGCCAAGCTCGCCTTGGCGGTGTTCTCCGCCTTCATGCTCGAGAAGAAGCAGCACCTGCTGGGCGACATGAAGCACCTGATGATTCCGATCCTGGCACCGGTCGGCGCCATCATTCTTTTGCTTGTGGTGCTCGGCAAGGACGTGGGCACCGCCCTGGTGCTCATCATGATCCTGGCCACCGCGATGTTCCTGGGCGGCCTGCGCATGAAATGGCTGCTGGGCTTGGGCGCCGCAGGGTTCGCGCTGCTGACCGTCCTGGTCATGGCCTCGGCCAACCGCCGCGGACGCATCAAGGCATGGCTGGGCATCGACTGCGGCAGCGGAGACCAGTGCTACCAGTCGAACATGGGTATGCACGCCTTCGCCTCCGGCGGCTGGTTCGGCGTCGGCCCAGGCCAGTCCCGCATGAAATGGTCCTACGTACCCGAAGCGCAGAACGACTTCATCTTCTCCATCCTCGGTGAAGAGTTCGGCTTCATCGGCGTGATCTTCGTGCTCGCCTTGTTCGCCATCCTCGCCCTGGCCATGTACCGCATCGCCATGCGCGCCACCGACCTGTACACCCGCGTCCTCATGGGCTGCCTGATGTCCTGGATCATCGGCCAGACCTTCGTGAACCTGGGCACCGTTTCCGGCGTGCTGCCGGTCATCGGCGTGCCGCTGCCTTTCATTTCCTCCGGCGGTTCCGCGATGCTCGCGGTCATGCTTGCCATGGGCTTCGTGCTCTCCTCGGCCCGCCAGCAGAAGCAAGACCAAGTGGTCTCCGTCGTTCCTTCCACCAAGCCGGCGGCCAAACCCAAGCCCAAGCGCTGAGCCCACGGACCGGGCCCGGCACCCCCGCGGACGGTTCTCACCGAGCGCACCACAGAATTACCAACGGCACCCGCTGCCGACCAACCCAAGGAGTACACCAGCACCATGAGCGAACCGATTCGACTGGTAGTCGCCGGCGGCGGCACGGCCGGGCACATCTCGCCCATGCTGGCGATCGCCGACGCGGTGAAGGACGAAAACCCGGCCGCGCAGATCACCGCGCTGGGCTCGCCCGGGGGACTGGAAACCCGGCTGGTGCCGGAAGCTGGCTACCCGCTGGAACTGATTCCCAAGGCCCCGATGCCGCGCAGCATCAATCTCGACCTGCTGAAGTTCCCCTTCCGCTTCGCCAAGGCAGTGAACCAGGCCAAGGCGGTGCTGCGCCGGAGCAACGCGCAGGCGCTGCTGGGAGTTGGCGGCTACGTCTGCACCCCGGCCTACCTGGCCGCCAGGAAGCTCGGTGTCCCGATCTTCGTGCACGAAGCGAACTCGAAGGCCGGCATGGCCAACAAGCTCGGCGCCAAGCACGCTGCCGCCGTGGGTACCACCTTCGCCGGCACCGGGCTGCCCGGCGAGGAACAGGTCGGCATGCCCATGCGCTCCAACGTGGCCACCATGGACCGCGCCGCGCTGCGCGACGAGGCCCGGGCCCACTTCGGGCTGACCGACGACCGCCCGGTGCTGCTGGTCACCGGCGGCTCCTCGGGCGCGCTGAGCCTGAACAACGCCGTCGCCCAGTCCCTCCAGCAGCTGAACGCCGCCGGCATCCGCACCGTGCATATCACCGGCCGCGGCAAGCAGCTCACCGACGACTCCGGCGCGCTGCTGGCCCACGAGGGCTATACCCAGGTCGAATACGTTGACCGCATGGACTACGCCTACGCCGCGGCGGACCTGATGGTCTGCCGCTCGGGCGCCGGAACCGTCTGCGAACTCGAAGTGGCAGGCACCCCCTCGGTGCTGGTCCCGCTGCCGATCGGCAACGGCGAGCAGAAGCTCAACGCCCGCGAACTGGTCCAGGCCGGCGGCGCGCTGCTGGTCGAGGACAAGGACTTCTCCGCCGGCTACATCGTCGAGCATGTCATCCCATTGCTGGGCGATCGGCATAAACTGGAAGGGATGTCGCAGGCCGCCTCCTCACTGGGACGGCGCGACGCCGCGCAGATCATGGCACGGAAGATCATCACCGAAGTTTCATCCCGGGCACTGCCGGGACAGGAAGGCTAGAACATGTCGAAGCGAGCCGACGAGCTCAATGCCGAATTGGGCAAGGTACACCTCATGGGTGTTGGCGGTGTCGGAGTCTCGGCCGTGGCCCGGCTCATGCTGGACTACGGGCTGAGCGTTTCGGGATCCGACGCCAAGGACCTGCCGGTGATGGACGGGTTGCGCGAACGCGGGGCCCGCATTCATGTCGGCTATGCGCCGGAGAACCTGGGCGACGCGGACACCGTGGTGATCTCCTCGATCATCAAGCCGGGCAATCCCGAATACGACGAGGCAGTGCGCCGCGGACTGCGCATCCTGCACCGCTCCCAGGGGCTTGAAGCGACCATGCGCGGCCATGACCGCGTCGTGGCGATCGCCGGAACCCACGGCAAGACCACCACCACCTCGCTGACCGCCCACATGCTCAAGTCCGTCGGGGCCGTGCCGAGCTTCGCGGTGGGCGCCAACATCCCGAGCCTGGGCACCAACGCGGAACTGGGCAACGGAGGCTACTTCGTGGCCGAGGCCGACGAATCCGACGCATCGTTCCTGAACTACCGCCCGGACGTCATCATCGTGACCAACGTCGAGGCGGACCACCTTGATCACTACGGCACCGCCGAAGCAGTGCACCAGGCCTTCGTCGACTTCGCCCAGCTGCTGCCCGAGGACGGGCTGCTGATCTGCTGCGCCGACGATCCCGGCGCCAACGAGCTCGCGCACAAGATGCGCCAGAGCCGCAGCGACCTGCGGGTGCAGACCTACGGTTTCTCCGATCATGCAGACCGCCGGCTGAGCGATGCCCGCGCCCTGGACAACGGCCGCTTTGCCGCCACCATCGAATGGGGCAGCGGACAGGAGCACATCCTGAACCTCGCGGTGCCCGGCCAGCACAACCTGCTTAACGCCGCCGCGGCGCTCTCGGTGGGCATCGACGCCGGCGTGGACGTGGACGACGCGCTCGAAGCCCTGGCCGGCTTCACCGGCGCGGCCCGCCGCTTCGAGTTCAAGGGCGAAGCCGACGGTGTGCGGGTGTACGACGACTACGCCCACCATCCCACCGAAGTCACCGCCGCGCTGAAGGCCGGCCGCGTGATGGCGGGGGAGGGCAAGCTGCACGTGCTCTTCCAGCCGCACCTGTTCTCCCGCACCAAGGAGTTCTACCGCCAGTTCGCCAGCGCGCTCTCGCTCGCGGACACGGTGACCCTGCTGGAGATCTATCCCGCCCGCGAGGAGCCCATCGAGGGTGTCGCCAGCGAGCTGATCGCCGAACGCGTCGAAGTGCCGGCCCATGTGTTCGCGCCGGAGGCCGCGGTGGCCCATGTGGTGGAAAACGCCGAGCCCGGCGACGTGATCATGACCGTGGGAGCAGGAGACGTCACCTACCTCGGCGGCCGGCTGCTCGACGCTTTGTCCTGAGACCCGCTCGACGAACGCAACCCTAGGAACCAATGGACGAAAAAGCCAAGGTCGTTGAACTTCCGCCCAGCCCGGAGAAGAGGCGGCGCAAGATCATGCTCATCGGCGCAGCCGCCATCGTGGTGCTCAGCCTGGTCGTGGTCTTGGTGCTGAGTTTTTCCCCGGTGCTGGCAGCCAAGAAGATCGAGGTGACCGGGACCAAGCTGCTGAGCGAAAAGCAGCTGCTCGAGTCGCTGGCGCCCTTGGAAGGCACGCCGCTTCCGCGGATTTCCGAAGCCAAGGTCGAAGAGCTGCTCGGTGAGCAGCCGGCGATCGACAGCGTCGTGGTTCGGGCCCAAATGCCCAACACCCTGGTGGTGGAGATCCATGAGGAGGTTCCGGTGGCGATCCTGGTGGACGGCAAATCCAACTTCCTGGTGTCCGACACCGGCGCCAAGCTGAAGAAGCTCGGCGCCAAGGACAAAACCAAGTTGCCGAAGATCAAGGCCTCGGATGCCACCAAGGATCCAGAGCAGTTCAAGTTGCTGACCTCGATTCTCAGCGGGGTCGACGCCAAGGTGCTGGAGCAGGTTTCCACCGCTTCGTTGACCGAAGCGGGATTCATGGAACTTGCTTTGCCGCAGAAGCGTACACTGATTTGGGGCAACGGGGAGAAGGCGGCGTTGAAAAATCAGGTGACACAGATTTTCCTGAATAATTCAAAGGACAGCGCGGAGGCGAAGAAGACCATCGACGTCTCCAATCCGGAAAATCCGGTGACCTATTAAGTACGTCAGACTTGGGCGCGGGATGAACATTCTGAGCCAAAATTCTGGAAAGATAGGTTTGAAGTAGCGACACGCCTAGGCGGTCGTTGCACAAAGACCATACGACTCATAGCGTTCTTAATAACGATCGCTTGACAGAAACCTGACCTTCAGGCTAAGGGTGAAGGTTTCGGCATGGGTCGGATTCATGTAGCACATCTAACAAGGGAAGCGGGACGTGGCAGCTCCACAGAACTACCTCGCGGTCATTAAAGTCGTCGGTATCGGCGGTGGCGGTGTAAACGCAGTCAATCGTATGATCGAAGTCGGTTTGAAGGGCGTTGAATTTATCGCCATCAACACCGACGCTCAGGCACTGCTCATGAGCGACGCCGACGTCAAGTTGGATGTTGGACGTGAGCTGACTCGCGGTCTGGGTGCAGGCGCCAACCCTGAAGTTGGACGCCAGGCAGCCGAGGACCACGTCGAGGAGATCGAGGACGTCCTGCGCGGCGCCGACATGGTCTTCGTCACCGCAGGCGAAGGCGGCGGCACCGGTACCGGTGGCGCCCCTGTCGTTGCCCGCATCGCACGCTCCCTGGGCGCGCTGACCATTGGTGTGGTCACCCGCCCGTTCACCTTCGAAGGCCGCCGCCGTGCCAACTCGGCAGAGTCCGGCATCGAGGCGCTGCGCGACGAGGTCGACACCCTGATCGTCATCCCTAACGATCGTCTGCTGTCCATTTCGGACCGCAACGTGTCCGTTCTGGACGCATTCCGCCAGGCCGACCAGGTCCTGCTCTCCGGTGTCCAGGGCATCACCGACCTGATCACCACCTCGGGCTTGATCAACCTCGACTTCGCCGACGTGAAGTCCGTCATGCAGGGCGCTGGCTCCGCACTGATGGGCATCGGCTCGGCCCGCGGCGAGGACCGCGCGGTGAAGGCGGCCGAACTGGCCATCGCCTCGCCGCTGCTGGAAGCCTCCATCGACGGCGCGCACGGTGTGCTGCTGTCCATCCAGGGTGGTTCGGATCTCGGCCTGTTCGAGATCAACGAAGCCGCCCGCCTGGTCCAGGAAGTCGCCCACCCGGAAGCAAATATCATCTTCGGCGCCGTCATCGACGACGCACTGGGTGATGAAGCCCGCGTGACCGTGATCGCCGCCGGCTTCGACGAGCCGGACGTGACCAGCAAGCCGATGTCCGCACCGGCCGTGTCCAAGCCAGCCGTCAGCCGTGCAGCAGAGCCAGCTGCACCTGCCGCGCCTGCTGCTCCCGCCGTTGTCCCGCCGGCCGCCCCGGCACCTGCAGAGAAGCCTGCCGCAGAGCAGAACCCTTTCCAGGACCTGCCAGACGTTGTCGATTCGGACCTGAACGGCTCCAACGACGACCTCGACGTCCCGGACTTCCTGAAGTAAGAACAGCAGGAAGCTGAGCAGTGCTACATTTCGCGTCGAACCTCGATCCGAGCATCCAGCTGGCCTTCACGACGCAGGCCGAGGGAAACCTCGCCCTGCATGTGAATGACGATCCCCGCCTCGTGGCGGAGAATCGTACCAGGCTGGAGGACTCGATCGGGGTTCGACGTTTTTCCCTTAATTTCATGAACCAGATCCACTCCACGCTGATCCATGCGGTCGACGGTGCGCAACGCACCTCGTGGAGCGACCCGGAGGCGCCGACCTGCGATGCGCTGGTCGACCCCTCAGGGCTTGAACCGCTGGCGGTCATGGTCGCGGACTGCCTGCCGGTGCTTTTCGTGGGGCGCAATCCGGAATCCGGCGGCAGCCTCACGGCCGCTGCCCACGCCGGACGCCGCGGACTGCTGGACGGAATACTGTCCAAGACCGTACACCAGCTGCGTTCCCACGGCGCGGTGCAGATCGAGGCCGTCATCGGCCCTTCGATCTGCGGCAACTGCTACGAAGTGCCGCAGCAGATGGCCGAGGAATCCGAGCAGCTTCGTCCGGGAATCCGCACCCGGACTTCCTGGGGAACCGAGGCGCTGGATCTTCCGGCCTCCGCGGCCCGGGAGCTGGCGGAACTGGACGTCCAAGTCCAGCCCAGCGATCTCTGCACCTTGGAAGATGAACGATTTTTTTCATACCGCAGATCTACTGACTCGGGCCGACTTGCAGGACTTATTTGGCGCGAGTAACACCCGTGTGCGACACACCGGTGAGAAAATCTCGAATGAACATTGCTACCTGAATTCTGTGCGGTAGCGTCGAAGTAGCGGAATCATGCATGGGGTGCATGAACGGGACAAATTAGGAGAATTATCGTGGCTGACGGACTGCGCAAAGCAATGGTCTATCTCGGCTTGGCGGACGCCGTCGAGCACGAAGAGGCTGTGGTAGATAAGGCAGAACCGAAACCTCCGGTTCGCGTCGTCGAAGACCCTGCTCCGAAGCGTCCCGCCGAATCCCCGCGCCCGCAGCCAGTCGTTCGCGCGGCCGCTCCGCAACCAACAGCCACAGAACCGGATGCCGAATACCGTGCACCGGTAACCCCCATCAAGCGTGCCCCTTCAGTGAGGGATGAGGATTCCGAATTGCGTCAGATTACAACCGTGCACCCTCGTTCTTACAACGATGCCAAAATCATCGGTGAGAACTTCCGTGACGGCATTCCGGTGATTATGAACGTCACCGACATGGGTGAAACCGACGCCAAGCGTTTGGTGGACTTCTCCGCTGGCCTCGTCTTCGCGCTGCACGGATCGATTGAGCGAGTCACCAACAAGGTGTTCCTGCTCTCGCCGTCCACCGTCGAGGTGCTGGGCGAGGACCGCAAGCAGTCCGAAGCCCAGGCAACCTTCTTCAACCAGAGCTAAGACGCCAGGAGCGAGCGCACAAAAATGGTGTTCGGGATTATTTATCTCGCCTTAGCGATCCTGCAAATTCTGCTTCTGATGCGAATTGTGCTGGATATAACTGAAAACTTTGCCCGCCACTGGCGTCCCAAGGGCATCGCGCTGGTCGTCGCGTCGTTTGTCGTGTCGATCACCGATCCGCCGCTGCGGTGGCTCCGCGGGAAAATCAAACCCCTGGATCTCGGCGGAATCCGCCTTGACCTGTCCTTTTTGATTTTCTTCATCGTCGTCATGATCGCGAAGGTCATCGTCGGCAATCTGGGGGCGAGCACAGGTATCTGAGTAGGAGTTTCTCCTCCAGCTAGGGGATTGTAGGCATAGCGCCTACAAGGTAGATTCAAAGAAAAAGAGACTCGGGTGAAGACCCGATTTCGTATTTAGTGTCCAAATCGTTATATCCTTTAGGAAATAGTGCTCCGACTTCACCGGTCGCGACACTGAAGAACGGTAAGTGTTTCGCAGGGCAACCAAAGGCCTTGCGGAAATGATCCCAGCATTGAGGTGACCCAATGGCTTTGACGCCAGAAGACGTAGTCAATAAGCGCTTTCAGCCGACCAAGTTCCGTGAAGGCTACGACCAGGACGAGGTAGATGACTTCCTCGACGAGATCGTGGTGGAGCTGCGTCGCCTAACCGGTGAAAACGAGACTCTCCGCCGCCGTCTGAGCGAACTTGGCGAAGACGCAAACGTTGTAGCCAAGGAACAGGCTGTTCCGGCTCCAGTATCCGCTGCTCCGGCTGCCAAGCCAGCCGAGGATAAGAAGGCTGAAACCAAGCCTGCCGAAGAAGCCAAGGCTGCTCCGGCTCCAGCTGCCAAGCCGGCAGAAGAGAAGAAGGCCGAGCCAGCTCCGGCTGCCAAGCCTGCCGAGAAGAAGGTCGAAGCAGCTCCTGCAGCAGCACCGGCCGTCGCTCCTTCCGCCGAATCGGCTGCCAACGTTCTTGCCATGGCCCAGCGCCTGCACGACGAATACGTCGCATCCGGTGTTGAGCAGCGCGACAAGATCATCTCCGATGCCAAGACCGAGGCAAACTCCTTGGTCACCTCGGCAGAAGAGAAGAGCCGCAAGACCCTGTCTGCCCTGGAGCAGCAGAAGTCCGTCCTCGAACGCAAGCTCGAGCAGCTGCGCGGCTTCGAGCGCGACTACCGTGCTCGCCTGAAGACCTACATCGAAGGACAGCTGCGCGACCTCGAGTCGCAGGGTTCGATCGATGGCGCAGCAGGCAAGGCCAACTAGCTGCCTGCGGTTCAACGCTTGAACTGGTCATAAAGTAAGATCATCGGTGGTGCACGGATTCTTTCCGGCACCACCGATGACGTTTAAAAGGAATTAATGGGTAACACCGTGAGTGAACCACAAGCGGGCAGCGCCGCCGCGAAGGCCAAACGCTACACCGGACTCGGCCTGATCATCGCCCTGATTGCCCTGGTCCTTGACCAGGGCGTGAAGCTCTGGGTCGAAAACAGCATGGAGCTGGGAGAGTCCTTCGAGGTGATCCCGGGGTTCTTCGACATCCACTACATCCTGAACCCGGGCGCCGCGTTCTCCATGGGCGAGAACTTCACCGTTGTGTTCACCATCCTGCAGGCCACGGTGGCCGTGGTCGTCACCTACCTGTTGTTCCGCCGGGTCAAGATCCGCAGTTGGTCCATTGTCCTCGGCTGCCTGCTGGGCGGCGTGCTCGGCAACCTGGGCGACCGATTGTTCCGCGAACCTGCCTTCGGTTTCGGCCACGTGGTCGACATGTTCTCGGTGACGAACTTCGCGATCTTCAACGTCGCCGATTCGTTCATCGTGTGCTCCATGATCGTGGTCGCCTACATGCTCATCCGCGGCATCAATCTGGACGGCACCATCGGGGACAAGCCGAAGGACAGCGGCTCCGCAGCCCAGGGCGACGACCCGCAGAAGCCTGCTTCATGAGCCCCCTGATGGACGCATCGCACCATGCCCTCTCGGTCGACGAGGCCGACGCCGGATCCCGGCTGGATGCTTACCTGGCGCGCGTACTGCAGATTCCCCGCACCCTGGCCTCCAGCCTGTGCAAGGACTCACAGGTGCAGGTCAACGGGAAAACTATTGCCAAGTCACTAAAGCTCAAAGCGGGGGACAGGCTGTCGGTGACCATACCGGCCCAAGCCGACCCGCTGGAAATCAGGGTGGAAGCCGTGAAAGACCTGAAGATCATCGCCGACGATGACGACTACGTTGTCATCGACAAGCCCGTGGGCGTCGCCGCCCACCCGTCGCCGGGCTGGGTCGGTCCGACCGTGGTCGGGGCGCTGATGGCCGAAGGCTACACGATCTCCACCTCCGGAGCTTCCGAGCGTCAGGGCATCGTGCACCGGCTCGACGTGGGCACCAGCGGACTGATGGTGGTGGCGAAGTCCGAACGCGCCTACACCGCCCTGAAGCGCGCCTTCAAGGAACGCACTCCGAAGAAGATCTACCACGCAGTCGTCCAAGGCCTGCCCGATCCGCTGGAAGGCACCATCGACGCACCCATCGGCAGGCATCCAGGGCACGACTGGAAATTCGCCGTGCTGGACGGCGGACGAAACTCGGTCACCCACTACAAGGTCATCGAGGCCTTCGGCCGCGCCAGCTTGGTGGAGGTGCACCTGGAAACCGGGCGCACCCACCAGATCCGCGTGCACTTCTCCGCATTCGGCCATCCCTGTGCCGGCGACCAGACCTACGGCGCCGACCCGAAGCTGGGGGCCGCGCTTGGGCTGACCAGGCAGTGGCTGCACGCCAAGCGCCTGGGCTTCGAACACCCGGTCACCGGGCAGTGGATGGAATACGAGAGCGAATACCCCTCGGACCTGTCCGGCGCGCTGGAGCTGCTGCGCGAGGGAACCTTCTAGGAACACCATGGAACGGGGTGCACCTGTAAGCGCCGGCGCGGCCCGGAAATTTTCCGGGCGGCTGTATCTCTTCCCACACCTGGTTCAGGCTCGAGGACTTCCGTGCCGGCTGTCGCTAGACTGGTTTGGTGAGCGCGACACGTGACGGATTTGTCCATCTTCATACACACACCGAATACTCCATGCTGGACGGGGCGGCCCGGCTAGGCGAACTGTTCGCCGAGGCCAACCGGCAGGGCATGGAAGCCATGGCGATCACCGACCATGGCTACCTCTTCGGAGCCTTCGACTTCTGGCGCCAAGCCACCGGTGCCGGCATCAAGCCGATCATCGGCGTGGAAGCCTATGTCACCCCGGGTACCCACCGCACCGACAAGACCCGCGTCAAGTGGCGCACCGAGGAACGCCAGAAGGGCGACGACGTCTCGGGCGGCGGCCTGTACAACCACATGACCCTGTTGTCCTACAACAACAAGGGCATGGACAACCTCTTCAAGGGCTCCTCGCGCGCCTCGCTGGACTCCGTGTTCGGCAAGTACCCGCGCTGGGACCGCGAGCTGCTCAACGACCACCACGAGGGCCTGATCGCCACCACCGGCTGCCCCTCGGGCGAGGTGCAGACCAAGCTGCGCTTGGGGCAGTACGATGCCGCGAAGGCCGCAGCCGCCGAATTCCAGGACCTGTTCGGCAAGGAGAACTACTTCTGCGAAATCATGGACCACGGCCTGGAAATCGAACGCCGAATCACCAAGGACCTGCTGCGGCTGGCCAAGGAACTTGCCATTCCGCTGGTCGCCACCAATGACCTGCACTACACCCACGAGGCCGATGCCAAGGCCCACGAAGCGCTGCTGGCCATCAACTCGGGCTCCACGCTGGATGAGCCGACCTACGACCAGGGCGGCAGCCGCTTCGCCTTCAGCGGCACCGGCTACTACCTGAAGAGCTCGCGCGAAATGCGCGAGTTGTTCAAGGAACTCCCCGAGGCCTGCGACAACACGCTGCATATTGCGGACCGCGTGGACCTCACCTTCGACACCAGCGCCAACTACATGCCGAAGTTCCCCTGCCCTCCCGGCGAGGACGAGACGAGCTGGCTGATCAAGGAAGTCGACAAGGGTCTGCACTACCGCTACCCGAACGGCATCCCGGAGGCTTCGCGCAAGCAGGCGGACTTCGAGCTGGACGTCATCATCAAGATGGGTTTCCCCGGCTACTTCCTAGTCGTGGCGGACTTCATCAACTGGTCCAAGGACCACGGCATCCGCGTCGGCCCGGGCCGCGGTTCCGGCGCAGGCTCCATGGTTGCCTACGCCATGCGCATTACCGACCTGGACCCGCTGGTTCATGGCCTGATCTTCGAGCGCTTCCTGAACCCGGAACGTGTTTCCATGCCCGACTTCGACGTCGACTTCGATGATCGCCGCCGCTCCGAAGTGATCCACTACGTCACCGAGAAGTACGGCGATGAGCGTGTGGCAATGATCGTGACCTATGGATCGATCAAGACGAAGCAGGCGCTGAAGGACTCCTCACGCGTGCTGGGCTACCCCTTCTCCATGGGCGAGTCCCTCACCAAGGCGCTGCCGCCGGCAGTCATGGCCAAGGACATCCCGCTCAACGACATCGAGAACCCGGAGTCCAAGCGCTACTCGGAGGCCGGGGACTTCCGCAACCTCGTGGCTAACGACCCCGAGGCCAAGCGTGTCTTCGAAACCGCCAAGGGGCTCGAAGGCTTGAAGCGCCAGTGGGGCGTGCACGCCGCCGGCGTGATCATGAGCTCGGACCCGATCATCGATGTCGTGCCGATCATGCGGCGCATCCAGGACGGGCAGGTCATCACCCAGTTCGACTACCCGACCTGTGAAGGCCTGGGGCTGATCAAGATGGACTTCCTCGGTCTGCGAAACCTCACCATCATCTCCGACGCCCTGGCCAATGTGAAGGCCAACAAGGGCGTGGAGCTGGACCTGGAGACCCTGCCGCTGGACGACGCGGCAACCTACCAGCTGCTGGCCCGCGGCGACACGCTGGGCGTATTCCAGCTCGATGGCGGTCCGATGCGCTCGCTGCTGAAGATGATGCGCCCGGATAACTTCGAAGACATTTCCGCGGTGCTCGCGCTCTACCGCCCGGGCCCCATGGGCGCGAACTCGCACACCAACTACGCGTTGCGCAAGAATAAGCTGCAGGAAGAAACCCCGATCCACCCGACACTGGAAGAGCCGCTGCGGGAGATCCTCGGGGGGACCTTCGGCCTGATCGTGTACCAGGAACAGGTCATGTCCATCGCGCAGAAGCTTGCAGGCTTCTCGCTGGGCCAGGCGGACATCCTGCGCCGCGCCATGGGCAAGAAGAAGAAGTCCGAGCTGGACAAGCAGTTCGCCGGCTTCTCCAAGGGCATGATGGACAACGGCTTCACGATGGAAGCCGTGCAGGCCCTCTGGGACATCCTGCTGCCCTTCTCCGACTACGCGTTCAACAAGGCCCACTCGGCGGCCTACGGCGTGGTGTCCTACTGGACCGCCTACCTCAAGGAGCACTACACGGCCGAGTACATGGCCGCGCTGCTCACCTCGGTGGGCGACGACAAGGACAAGCTCGCGCTGTACCTCAACGAGTGCCGCCACCTGGGCATCACCGTGCTGCCTCCGGACGTCAACGAATCGGCCCTGACCTTCACCCCTGTGGGCAACGATATCCGCTTCGGCATGGGCGCCATCCGCAACGTCGGCTCCAACGTCGTGGACGGCATGGTGCAGGCGCGCCAGGAAAAGGGCGCCTACACCGACTTCAGCGACTTCCTGAACAAGGTCCCCGCGGTGGTCTGCAACAAGCGCACCATCGAATCGCTGATCAAGGCCGGAGCCTTCGACTCCATGGGCCACCCCCGCCGCGCGCTGGTCGCGATCCACGAAGAAGCCGTGGACTCGGTCATCCAGCTCAAGCGCAACGAGGCGGCCAACCAGTTCGACCTGTTCAGCGCCCTGGATCCCTCCGAGGCCTCGGATGCCATGACCGTGGCCATCCCGGACCTCCCGGACTGGGACAAGAAGGAAAAGCTGGCCTACGAGCGGGACATGCTCGGGCTGTACGTTTCCGACCACCCGCTGCAGGGCCTGGGTTCCGCGCTGGAGCAGTATGCCGACATGTCCGTGACCCATGTGCTGTCCGACGACGGGCCGCAGGACGGGCATATCATCTCCATCGCAGGCATGATCTCCGGGTTGCAGCGGCGCATCGCCAAGAAGAGCGGCAACCCGTACGCGCGCTGCGAGGTGGAGGACCTCTCCGGTTCCATGGAGGTCATGTTCTTCGGACAGGCCTACCAGCCGATCGCCGAGGTGCTGGCCGACGACCTGATCGTGGTCATCAAGGGGCGCGTACAGCGCCGCGACGACGGGTCCATCACCCTGAACGCCCAGGAAATGATGATCCCCGAATTGTCCGAGGACGCCAACGGCGGCCCGGTGGTCATCGGCATCCCGACTCACAAGGCCACCGAATCCCTGGTGCAGAAACTCGGCGACGTGCTGCGCACCCACAGCGGCAACACCGAGGTCCGGGTGAAGCTCACCGGCAGCCGCGGCACCTCGCTGCTACGCCTGGGCATGAACTTCCGGGTGAACCCTAACCCCGCCTTGTTCGGCGACCTGAAGGTCCTGCTCGGCCCCAATTGCCTGGACGTGTAGCGCTCCGGAGCATTGCGGCGCAGCCGCAGATGACCGGGTGAGGTAACCAATGGGTGCCGCACCCGGTCTTCGGCGTTAAAATGGGTACGTGACTTCCAATCCAGTAACCGTCTTTTCCGAACTCGCAACCCTCGACTGGCGCGCCGAGGACTTCAGCTACGCCCAGCTCAAGGCCAACCTGCCGCGCCCTGCCATGAACTCGCAGACCGCCGCTGAAACCGTGCAGCAGATTATCGATGATGTGCGTGCCCACGGCATGGGCACGCTCAAGGACCTGGCCCGGCGATTCGACCAGGTGGAGCTGGATCATACAAGGGTTGCGCAGGCGGAACTGGACAAGGCGCTGGCCGAACTTGATCCCGCGGTCCGCTTGGCGCTGGAGGAATCGATCTCCCGCGCTCGGCTCTTCGCCGCCGCCCAGGTGCCGGCCGACGCCGTGGTCGACTACAGCAACGGCGGATCCGTCACCCAGCGCTGGGTGCCGGTGCGCCGCGTGGGCCTCTACGTGCCTGGTGGACTGGCCGTCTACCCGTCCTCGGTCATCATGAACACCGTCCCGGCCCAGGCCGCGGGCGTGAAGTCCCTGGCCTTGGCCAGCCCGCCGCAGAAGGAGTTCGGCGGACTGCCGCACCCCACCATCCTGGCTGCCGCGAAGCTGCTGGGCATCGAGGAGGTGCACGCCATGGGCGGCGCCCAGGCCGTGGCGGCCTTCGCCTATGGCGTGGACGTGCCGGGGGACTCGCGCGGCGGCATCGAGCCGGTGGACGTGATCTCCGGTCCGGGCAACGTCTTCGTCGCTACCGCCAAGCGGCTGGTCAAGGGCGTCGTGGGCATCGACGCCGAGGCAGGGCCCACCGAGATCGCGATCCTGGCCGACAGCACGGCAAAGGCGGACTTCGTGGCCGCCGACATGATCTCGCAGGCCGAGCATGATGCCAATGCCGCCGCGGTGCTGGTCACCGACTCGCCGGCACTGGCTCAGGCCGTGCGCGAGCAGCTGGACGTCCAGGTCGCGGCCACCAAGCACAGCGAACGCGTCCGCGAGGCGCTGAGCGGCAGCCAGTCCGCGATCATCCTGGTCAAGGACCTGGACCAGGGCGTGGATGTCTGCAACGCCTATGCGGCGGAGCACCTGGAAATCATGACCGGCAACGCCGCGCAGGACGCCGCCCGCATCACCGCCGCCGGCGCGATTTTCGTGGGCGACTATGCCCCGGTGTCGCTTGGCGACTACTGCGCCGGGTCCAACCACGTGCTGCCGACCAGCGGCACCGCGTTGCACGCCTCGGGGCTGAACGTGAACACGTTCCTGAAGGCCGTGCAGGTCATCAGCTACGACAAGTCGGCGTTGGGCGATGTCGCGGCGCACGTGATTAATCTGGCGACTGCCGAGGACCTTCCGGCCCACGGCGACGCGGTCGCCGTGCGAAAGGCGCACAAAGCGCTAAACTAATACATGACATGTGTGGATTTCGGAAGGTACGCTTTGTGGAATCCAGTTTTAGCACTGAGTTGGAGGTGTCATGAACTGCCCTTATTGCCGCAACCCCGATTCGCGTGTGGTCGATAGCCGAGTTGCTGATGATGGCGTCTCCATCCGCCGGCGCCGGCAGTGCACCGCGTGCTCCCGTCGTTTCACGACGATCGAAACCGCAAGCCTGAGCGTCTTGAAGCAGTCCGGTGCGGTTGAACCGTTCTCCCGCAACAAGGTGATCAACGGCGTGCGCAAGGCCTGCCAGGGACGGCCGGTCACAGACCACGACCTGGCTATTCTGGCGCAGGAAGTCGAGGAAGCCGTGCGTACCTCGGGCGCCGCGGAGATCCCGGCGCACCAGGTGGGACTGGCAATCCTCGACCCGCTCTCGCGCCTGGACGAGGTGGCATACTTGCGTTTTGCCAGTGTCTACCACAATTTCCAGTCGCTGCAGGATTTCGAGGCGGCGATGGAGAAGCTGCGCGAACAGCGCGGCAAGGCTCCGCAGGGGACCCAACGACCACTGACCGCAGACTGACCCTTCGGGATACACCAGAGGCGTTGGCCCGGCTCTTTTCAGGGACCAGGCCAACGCCTCTGGTTTTTGCGCGCCGCGTCGGCGCCGCGCCCTATGGCAGGGTGAGGATCTCGGCGCCCGAGTCGGTGACCAGCAAAGTGTGCTCGAACTGCGCGGTGCGCTTCTTGTCCCGCGTGGTGACAGTCCAGTCGTCGGCCCACATGTCCCATTCAACGGTGCCCAGGGTGAGCATCGGCTCGATGGTGAAGACCATGCCCGTCTCGATCAGCGTGTTGTAGCCCGGCGCCGCATCGTAGTGGGGGATGATCAAGCCCGAGTGGAAGGCCTCGCCCACGCCGTGGCCGGTGAAGTCGCGGACCACGCCGTAGCCGAAGCGCTTGGCGTAGCTTTCGATGGTGCGGCCGATGACGTTTATCTCGCGGCCCGGCATGACCGCCTTGATAGCGCGCTTGAGCGAGTTCTCGGTGCGCTCGACCAGCAGGCGGGATTCCTCGTCCACGTCGCCCACCAGGAAGGTGGCGTTGTTGTCGCCGTGCACCCCTCCGATGAAGGCGGTGATGTCGATGTTGATGATGTCCCCGTCCTGCAGGACCGTGGAGTCGGGGATGCCGTG
The DNA here is from genome assembly GCF_046940185.1 of Arthrobacter sp. 'calajunan'. Lineage (NCBI taxonomy): Bacteria > Bacillati > Actinomycetota > Actinomycetes > Micrococcales > Micrococcaceae > Arthrobacter > Arthrobacter sp. 'calajunan'. The sequence goes on along the minus strand of NZ_JBKZDY010000011.1, from coordinate 36,103 downwards.
GCAGATCACTTCGTTCAGCGAGGTGCACAACGACTTCGGGAAGCCGCGGTAGCCCAGGGTGGACGGGTAGGCGTTGTGGTCCAGGAGGAACTCGTGGCCGATGCGGTCCAGCTCGTCGGTGGTGATCCCTGGCTGGCAGGCCTTGCCGACTTCGGCCAGCGCCTGCGCCGCGATGCGTGAGGCAATGCGGATGCGTTCGATGACCTCGGGGCTCTTGACCTCGGATGCGGTGTTCTTGGCCGGTTCGCGCTTGCCCACGTACTCCGGACGTTCAATGTTCTTGGGCACCGGGAGCTGGGGGGAGACCACGCCCGCGGTGAGATTTCCGATTGGTGCAGTTGCAACAGTAGCCATGAAGATATTCTATCGCCCGGCTGGCCCCCGGATTTGTGGATGAGCTGAGAGCCGAACGCATTTCACACCGAAAACTATCCCGGTGCGCTAGCGTTGAGCTAGGCAGCCATAGAACCATCTGAAGGAGCAGGCGATGAGCTCAGAAGGAACCCCCGGTGAGGGGAAGTACTGGTACAACGTGAACACGAAGAGCATCGAGAAGGGCGCGCAGTCGGACTGGTCCCAGCTGCTGGGCCCGTACGACACCGAGGCTGAAGCCCGCACCGCGCTGGAAAAAGTGCAGGCGCGCAACGACGCCTGGGATGCGGAAGACGAAGAAGACGACTAGTTCTCCTGCGTCCGCGCACAAGAAAACCGGTGCGAGCAGCCCCTGCACGGGGCCGCTGGCACCGGTTTCCTCTTTGCCGCGGCGTGGGCCGACGAAACGCTACTTGTCGAACTCGTACTCGGCCGACGGGAAGGTGCCGGCCAAGACGTCCTGGTGGTAGGCGCTGACCGCCTCGGAGACCGTCGTGCGCAAATCGGCGTACTTCTTGACGAACTTCGGGGTGCGGCGTCCCCCCAGTCCCAGCATATCCTGCCAGACCAGCACCTGGCCGGTGGTCGAGGCCCCGGCGCCGATGCCGATGGTCGGCACCACCAGTGCCTCGTCGATCAGCTTGGCGGCAGGGCTCGGAACCATTTCCATCAGGATGCAGAACGCGCCGGCGTCCTGCAGGGCCAGCGCATCGGCTTTCATGCCCTCCACGGCGTCGCCGCGGCCCTGGATGCGGTAGCCGCCCAGGGCGTGCTCGGACTGCGGGGTGAAGCCGATGTGCCCGATGACCGGAACCCCGGCCAGGACCATGGCGCGCACGTGGTCGGCGTAGGCGGCGGTGCCTTCCATCTTCACGGCGTGCGCATGTCCCTCCTTCATCAGACGGACAGCGGTGTCCACGGCCTGGGCAGGGGACTGCTCGTAGCTGCCGAACGGGAGGTCGGCGACAACCATGGCGCGCTTGCTTCCGTTGGCAACGGCCTTGGTGAAGATGATCATTTCATCGATGCTGATGGGAAGCGTGGATTCGTAACCGATGACGGTGTTGGCGGCTGAATCGCCCACGAGCAGGATCTCGATTCCCGCTTCATCGAAAATTTCGGCCATCATGACGTCATATGCGGTTAACATGGCGAATTTTTCGCCTTGTTCTTTGGCTTGCTGTAGATGGTGAACCCGGATGCGGGACGGGCCTTTTTCAGGGTTCGCTACGTATGGTTGAGGCATGAAACGACTTTATCGCACTTGGCGCAGGCGGTGCTTGCACGGCTAAAGAGGTCGAAACGTTATAGTCTTGCAACAGGTCAACATAACTACGGGCCTGATGGGCGCCGGACTCTAGCATTTATAAGGCGGTGGAATATGGATCGTCAGCAGGAATTCGTGCTGCGCACCATTGAAGAACGTGACGTTCGATTTGTGCGCATGTGGTTTACCGATGTGGTTGGTTCACTGAAATCTGTGGCGCTGGCACCCGCAGAAGTCGAGGACGCCTTTGAAGAAGGTCTTGGCTTCGACGGTTCCTCGATCGACGGCCTGTCCCGGATCTCCGAATCAGACATGCTCCTGCAACCCGATCCGGCCACCTTCCAGCTGCTTCCGTGGCGCGGTGAGGTCGAGCCGACCTCCCGCATGTTCTGCGACATCCTCACCCCCGAAGGCCAGCCCTCGAACGCCGACCCGCGCCAGGTGCTCAAGCGCCAGCTCACCGAAGCGGCCAATATGGGCTTCACCTGCTACACCCACCCGGAGATCGAGTTCTACCTGTTGAAGAACTCCGAGCTGGATGCCGAAGGGCGTCCGCAGCCGATTGACAACGGCGGGTACTTCGACCATGTGCCGGACGGCGTCGGCCAGGACTTCCGCCGCGCCTCGGTCACCACGCTCGAAGCCCTGGGCATCTCGGTGGAGTTCTCCCACCACGAGACCGGACCGGGCCAGAACGAAATCGACCTGCGCTACGCCGATGCCCTGCAGACTGCGGACAACATCATGACCTTCCGCACCGTCATCAAGGAAATGGCCATGCAGAAGGGCATCCACGCCACCTTCATGCCCAAGCCCTTCGCCGAGCATCCGGGCAGCGGCATGCACACCCACTTCTCCTTGTTCGAAGGCGATGTCAACGCATTCTTCGAGGCCGGCCGCGAGTACCAGCTCTCCGACGTCGCCAGGTCGTTCATTGCCGGCATCCTGCACCATGCGCAGGAAATGACCGCGATCACCAACCAGTTCGTGAACTCCTACAAGCGCCTGTGGGGCGGGGGAGAAGCCCCGAGCCACCGGTCATGGGGGCACAACAACCGCTCCGCCCTGGTGCGCGTGCCGCTGTACAAGCCGGGCAAGGGCCAAAGCGCGCGTGTGGAGTACCGCGGCATCGATTCAGCCGCCAACCCGTACCTCGCCTACGCCTGCCTGCTGGGCGCCGGCCTGAAGGGCATTCGCGAAGGCTACGAGCTGGAAGACCCGACCGAGGACGACGTCTGGAGCCTGTCCACCGCCGAGCGCCGGGCTTCGGGCCACGTGCCGTTGCCGGGCAGCCTGCATGACGCCCTGCGCGCCATGGAGGAGTCCGAGCTCATGGCCGAGATCCTCGGCGAGCAGGTGTTCAACTCGTTCTTGGCCAACAAGCGCGCCGAATGGGAAGAGTACCGACAGATCATCACCCCGTACGAGCTGGATAAATACCTGGGGATCCTCTAGGAGGACCCCGGCGCGCCGACGCGCGTCACACAGTCAGGAGCCGACGTTCACGCCATGACAGAAATTTCCTCGCGATCCCTGATCAACGCCGGGTTCTCCGACGTTGAACGGGCCAAGAAGTTCCTCGATTCCACGGAACTGTCCACCTTGGACCCGGAACTGATCGTGAAGATGATGGCGCACGCGCCGGACCCCGACCAAGCCCTGCTGCTTGCCCTGCGCTTGGTGGACCGCCACCCGCAGGCGGCGGAGATCTTCCTGCAGGCCGAGAGCTGCCAGGCGCTGATCCGGCTGCTGGGCAGTTCCGCGGCACTGGGCGAATTCCTGATCCGATGCGAGGAGGCGCTGCAGGTCGTTGCGCAGGCACCGTCCACCAGCTTCACCAATGTGCCCGCAGACCAGCTGCGCAACGACATGCTTGCAGCGGTCGGCGCGGTGCAGACTCCGAACGGCCACTGGGTCGCCTCGTGCACGGGGGCCGAGGCGCGTCAGAAGCTGCGCGTCAGCTACCGGCTGGCGTTGCTCTCGCTGGCCTACCGCGATCTGGGATCGGCCCAGCCGCAATGGGTCATGCCGCAGGTCGCCGCCGAACTGGCTGACATGGCCGCGGCAGCCCTGGAAGGCGCCCTGGCCGTGGCCCGCGCCGAAGCCGGCGAACAGTACACCCCCGAACAGGTCGACCAGGTGAAGCTGGCCGTGATCGGTATGGGCAAGTGCGGCGCCCGCGAGCTGAACTACATCTCCGACGTGGACGTGATCTACGTGCATGGTTCGCTGCCGGGCATCGAGGAAGATCTGGCCGGCGCCGTCGCCACGGTGCTGTGCGGCAACGCCGCCCGCGCGCTGATGGTTCCCGGCCCCGAGCCGATGCTCTGGGAAGTGGACGCCAACCTTCGCCCCGAAGGCAAGGACGGCGCGCTGACCCGCACCCTGTCCTCGCATGAGGCCTATTACCGGCGCTGGGCGCACTCATGGGAGTTCCAGGCGCTGCTCAAGGCCCGCGCCATCGCCGGCGACAAGGACCTGGGCGCAGCCTACGAGCGCATGGTCTCGCCCATGGTCTGGTCCAGCTCCGAACGCGACGGATTCGTGGAATCCGTGCAGGCCATGCGCCGGCGGGTGAGCGACAACATCTCCAAGGACGACGTGCCCTGGCAGATCAAGCTGGGCCCGGGCGGGCTGCGCGACGTGGAGTTCACCGTGCAGCTGCTGCAGCTGGTCCACGGACGGGTGGAGCCTTCCATCCAGGTGCCCACCACCACCCAGGCCATCCACGCGATGAGCGAGACCGGCTACATCGGCCGCGAGGACGCAACCAACTTCGATGGCTCCTACCGTTTCCTGCGCCTGCTGGAGCACCGCATCCAGCTCAGCCAGCTGCGCCGCACGCACCTGATGCCGCGCAACGAAAACGCCCAGCGCGTGCTGGCCCGCGCCATCCGCGGCGCCGGGGACCTGCAAGCCACCAGCCCGGAAAAGCTGCTGCGCCGCTGGAACGAAACCAAGCGCCTGGTCCGCTCGCTGCACGAACGCATCTTCTACCGCCCGCTGCTCGTCAGCAGCTCCAATCTCTCGGCGGACGACGTCCGGCTCACCGCGGAATCCGCGCAGGCCCGGCTGCGCGCCCTGGGCTATCTGGACCCCAAGGCCGCGATGCGCCACATCGAGGCGCTTACCGGGGGAGTCTCCCGCCGCGCGGCCCTGCAACGCCAGCTGCTGCCGGTGTTGCTTGACTGGTTCGCCCGCGGCGTCGACCCGGACGCCGGGCTGCTCGGCTTCCGCCGCCTCAGCGAGTCCCTGGGCAAGACCCACTGGTTCCTGGGCATGCTGCGCGACACCAACGCCGCCGCCGAGCGCCTGAGCCACCTGCTGTCCAATACGCGCTTCCTCACCGACCTGCTGGCCAATGAGCCGGCCGCCGCCGCCTGGCTGGGCACCGACAGCTCGTTGATGCCGCTGAGCCGAGAAAGCCTGGCGCAGCAGAACACCTCCATCATCCAGCGCACCAAGGCACCCGAAGCCGCCATCCGGCAGATCAGGCTCGTGCGCCGCCGCGAGATCCTGCGCGTCGCGCTCGCCGACGGCGCGGGCCTGCTGCGGGTGGACCAGGTGGGCCGGGCCCTGTCGGACATCGACGGGGTCATGATCGACGGGATCCTCACCGTGCTGCTGGCCGCCGACCAGGCGGTTCACGGGGAGCAGGCGCGCATCGCGGTGATCGCCATGGGCCGCCAAGGCGGGCAGGAGATCGGCTACGGCTCCGACGCGGACGTGCTCTATGTCCAGCGCCCGGTTGCAGGCGCGACCGACCAGCAGGCCCAGGAGCAGGCCTCGCGTGTGGTCACCGAGCTGATGTCGTGGAGCTCCAAGCCGTTGAAGCCGGCCATCCCGGCCGAGGTGAAGTTGAAGATCGACTCGGACCTGCGCCCCGAGGGGCGCCAGGGCGCTCTGGTGCGCTCCTTCGATTCCTATGCCGCCTATTATGAGCGCTGGGTGGAAGTCTGGGAACGGCAGGCGCTGCAGCGCGCCCGGCCGTTCGCCGGCGACGAGCAGCTGGGCCAGGACTTCATGGAGCTGATCGAGCCGATCCGCTACGGCCGCGGCCTGGACGAGGCGGAGATCAAGGAGATCCGCAAGATCAAGGCGCGCGTAGAGGCAGAACGGCTGCCGCGCGGAGCGGATCCGAACCGGCATCTGAAACTCGGCCGGGGATCGCTGTCCGACGTCGAATGGCTGGTGCAGTTCTACCAGCTGCGCTACGCCTGGAAACACCATGAGCTGCGCACGCCGTCCACGCTCGTCGCGCTGGACCAGCTGGCGGCCTTGGAAATCATCACGGAAGAGCAGGCCGAGGTGCTGGACATCGCCTGGCGCCTGGCCACCCGCATCCGTTCCGCCGAGATCATCACCTCGGGTCGTTCCAGCGACGTGCTGCCCGGTTCCGCGAGGGACATGGAAGCCGTGGCCCGCTGGTGCGGCTACGAGGCGAACACCGGCATGGAACTGGAAGAAGACTACCTGCGCGCCACCCGGCACTCCCGGGCGTTGTTCGAGCAGCTGTTCTACGGCTTCGAAGACTAGCCTTGATGTCCCGGACGCAGATCCGCGAGGAGCGCTGGAGCCCGGAGCCCGGAGGCTGGCGTGTGTGGAGGCGCCAAGTCTACCTCGGCTCGGGCAACGCGTTCTCGGAGCAGTCGGCGGCAGCGCTGCTGCGTTGGGAAGTGAAAACCCGCAGCGGATTTCGCATCAGCACGCAGGACAAAGTCTGCAGCGGCGCCAAGCCGCTAATCATCGTCCCCGTGGGACCGGTGTCAATCCACGAACCCGTCGAGGTGGTGGATGTCGTTGAATGCGGCAACCTGGCCGGATTCGCCTATCGGACCCTGCCGGGACACCCGGTCTGCGGCGAGGAAGCCTTCATCCTGCGCCGGATGGGGCCAGCGGTGTTCCTGGAGATCCGCTCGCTCACGGCCGCTTCGGACCGCAGGATCTGGCGTTCGGTCTTCTGGCTGCTGCTCGGAGCGCAGCGGTTCATCCGGTGGCGCTATCTGCGGGTGATGCGCCAGCGCACGTCCTGACCTGCATCTGCATCGGCGGGACGGCGGCAAGACCATGAATTTCATTTCGACCCTCGCACCCGCGCCTCATCAGACGATAGGCTGGGCAGGCAGTTCCAAATTTCGGTTCGGCGCCCCCGGATTGCCCGGCAGCGCCGATGGTTTGAGGGGGAAAAGGACATGGATCCGCAGTTAATGCAGGCAGCGGTCGACCAGTCGGTACTGGCGCTGGAAAGCAACGACAGCGGCCCGTTCGGGGCGGTGGTGGTACTGGACGGCAAGGTCATTGCCACCGGATACAACACCGTGGTGCATGATTCCGATCCGACGGCCCACGCGGAGGTCAACGTGATCCGCAAGGCCGGACAGGCTCTGGGAACCTTCGACCTGTCACAGTGCGAGCTCTACACCAGCTGCGAGCCGTGCCCCATGTGCCTCGGCGCCATCTACTGGGCGCGATTCAAGCACGTCTACTACGCGAACGACCGGCAGGACGCGGCGAACATCGGCTTCGACGACAACTTCATCTACACCGAACTGGAGCTTCCCATGAGCGAACGGCGCATCCCGTTCACCAAGGTCGAGCTGGCCTCGGCTCTGGGGGCCTTCGAAGCGTGGACCGCCAAGGTAGACAAGCAGGAATACTAGCCGCCGCTGATTCAGGGTTGGCTTGGCGCCTAGCGGTGTTCCACGACCGGCCAAGCCACGCGGAAGCGTTCGGTGGGCTGCAGGGCCTTGGTGCGCAGCGCATTGGCCAGGACGATGCCGTGGGGTGAGACTTCCAGTATGTTCAGCACCTCGGCGGCATCGCGGGAGCCGGCATCCAGCACCCAGGTGGTCATCACCTCGCTGATGCCGCGATCCACCAGCAGCTGCTCGCCGTCCACGTATCCGCAGGCATCCGCCAGTGCGTGGCCCAGGACGTTGCGCGGGGTCACCAGTTTGTAGTCGGGATCCGCAGGGTCGAGATGACCCACGGTTTCGCCGTCTTCGCGCTGCACGCCGACCCGGGTGGAAAAGTCCATGACGCCAGCGTACCCCGGAACGAAACAACGCCGGGTTCCACCCGTTGGTGGAACCCGGCGTAGTGCTGTCACCCCGCAGGGCGGGGATTAGCAGCCGTAGTACAGCTCGAACTCGTATGGGTTCGGGCGCAGGCTCAGTGGCTTGATTTCGTATTCGCGCTTGTACTCGATCCAGGTCTGGATCAGGTCCTCGGTGAACACGCCGCCCTCGAGCAGGAACTCATGGTCGGCTTCCAAGGCCTTGAGCGCCTCCTCAAGGGTTTCAGGGGCGCGCTGGATGTCCTTGGCCTCTTCGGCAGGAAGCTCGTAGAGGTCCTTGTCGATCGGGTCTGCAGGCTCGATGCGGTTCTTGATGCCATCCAGGCCAGCCATCAGCTGGGCTGCGAAGGCCAGGTACGGGTTCGAGGAAGCGTCTGGAGCGCGGAACTCGATGCGCTTTGCCTTCGGGTTCGAACCGGTGATCGGGATGCGGATACCGGCCGAGCGGTTGCCCTGCGAGTACACCATGTTGACCGGTGCCTCGAAGCCCTTGACCAGGCGGCGGTAGGAGTTCACGGTCGGGTTGGTGAAGGCAAGCACCGCATCTGCGTGCTTCAGCAGGCCGCCGATGTACCAGCGGGCGGTGTCGGACAGGCCGGCGTAGCCCTTCTCGTCGTAGAACAGCGGATCGCCGTTGCTCCACAGCGACTGGTGCACGTGCATGCCCGAGCCATTGTCGCCGAAGACCGGTTTCGGCATGAAGGTTGCGGACTTGCCCCAGGCATCGGCCACGTTCTTCACGATGTACTTGAACAGCATCAGTTCATCGGCGGCATGCACCATGGTGTTGAACTTGTAGTTGATTTCAGCCTGGCCGGCAGCGCCAACCTCGTGGTGGCTGCGCTCGACTTCTAAGCCTGCTGCATCCAGCTCGACGCAGATGGCATCGCGCAGGTCAGCCTGCTTGTCGGTTGGGGAGACAGGGAAATAGCCGCCCTTGAACGGGGTCTTGTAACCCTGGTTTCCGCCCTCTTCCTTGCGACCGGTGTTCCATGGCGCTTCGTCAGAGTCGATCTTGTAGAACGCACCCTGCGGCTTGGACTCGTAGCGGACGTCTTCGAAGATGAAGAATTCTGCTTCCGGAGCGAAGAATGCGGTGTCGGCGATGCCGGTCGATTCCAGGTAGGCCTCGGCACGCTCGGCCACGCCACGCGGATCGCGGTGGTACGGCTCGCCGGTGCGGGGGTTGATGATCGAGAAGTTCATGGCCAGGGTCTTCTCGATACGGAATGGATCGATGAACGCGGTCCTGACATCCGGGATAAGCTGCATGTCGGAATCAGAGACACCTGCGAATCCGCGAATGGAGGAACCATCGAAGAGCTGGCCGTTGACGAAGAAGTCCGCGTCGACCGACTTGGCTGGAACATTGAAGTGCTGCTGGACACCTGGAAGGTCAGTGAATCGAATGTCGACGAACTTGACGTCCTCTTCGGCAATGTAGGCCAAAGCTTCTTCTGGACTCTTAAACATGTGCAGGTTACTCCCTGGTGAGATTTAGGTTTGGTAAACGGAACGATCACACGAAATGATCTGAGCTGTTCTCTTGCTTACCCATCAAGCTTACCTAGGATCCGTTTCTTATTGGTGTCTCTATTGTTTCGTCCGCGTTACAAACAACATGTTCGGGCGTGTCGTACGTCTCTGATCAGTGTGAAAGCACGGGTGTAACAAACAAATCCGTGCGGAAAATCAGTGAAAAATGTTTACACAGGGTGCGCGGATAGACTAGAGGGGTGGAACGCAAAGACTTTAGTTCGTGGCTTGAAGGCCCGCCCCAGCTTAATTCCCAGCATTGGCCGGGGGAGCACATGGGCCGTCCGGAGAAGGGCCCCGGCTCGATTGGGCGCCTGCCGCGCCGGCTCGGGGCAATCAGCATCGACTGGGGGCTGTCGATGCTGCTCAGCTGGTGGCTTTTCGACCTGAACGACTGGGCAACGTTGGCGCTGTTCGGTCTGGGCCAGATCATCGGAGTAGGCATCACCGGGCATACCATCGGCCATCGGGTCTTCAGGATGCAGGTCCAGTCGATGGACGGCACTGCGGTTACGCCGTTGCAGGGACTGATTCGCTCGGTGCTGCTCTGCCTTTTCATCCCGGTACTGATTGCCGACAAGGACCAGCGCGGACTGCACGACCGACTGGCCAAGAGCATCCTAGTCAACATCCGCTAGCAAGAGCAGGCTCCCTCGGCCCGGGCACGAGGTCCCTGGCGCTGCACAGAATCAAGACAAAAAAGAAACCGCATCGAACGATGCGGTTTCTTTTTATCCGGTCCTAGCCTCGCATGGCGCGGCGGTTCGGGCGAACGCGGTTCGGGTCGATGCCCTTGGGGATCGGCAGGCGATTCGCGGTCAGGGTGCTCAGACGCTTCTCGACTGCGCTGACCTCAAGCTTGGTGATCGACTTCGGAAGCTTCTTCATCTTCTTGGCGACGTCTTCCAAGGCCACCTGGTCTTCGTCCTGGCCGGCGTTGATCACGTGGATCGGAACGTTCGGCAGTACGCGGCCGACTCGTTTGCGCTCGGAGATCACCAGATCGCGCACGCGGGACTTGGGGCCTTCGGAGACCAGCACCACGCCGGCGCGGCCAATGGCCATGAACACGAGGTCCTGGTGGCGGTTGTAGGCAACCGGTTCCTCTTTCAGGATCCAACCGCGACGCAGTACGCTCATCGCTGCGCCGACAGCACCCGGTCGTCCGACCAGCTGCGAGAAGGCGGCCTTCTCGGCGCGGCGGGACATGATGTACATAGCAGCGAGCAGGGCCAGCGGGATCGAGATGATCAGCATGGTGACCCAGTTGCGGATCAGCAAGCCGATGACCAGGCCCACGGCGATGATTCCCAAGGCAGCCAGAGCCATCCACCAGACGACCATCGGGTCGTGGCGGCGGGTCATCTGGAAGACCTGGCCGATCTGCTTTAGGCGACCGGGCTCTTTGTTCTGCTTCTCAGCTTTTGGTTTACGCGAAAAAAGCCCACGCTTTGATTGCGAGGCAGCGTCGTTGTCGGAGTTTTTGGCCATAGTGCCTCAATTCTACGCGATGAATCTATGAGATCTAATCCAGTGCGGGAAATTGCCAGTCCCGTACGGCTGCGGGGGAGGGCCAACGCACGATGTCCCGGCCCGAATGGTCCGGAGTGTACCATTCGGGCCGGGACATTTCCGGCGGCGTTGCCTAGCTTCCGATCAGCGAGGCAGCTTCCTGACGGGTGTCGCCGGAGGATTCGATGTGCGCGAGCGCCTCGGGGATCTCGCGGCCCTTCTTGCGCATGGCTCCTGCCCACAGTCGCCCGGCCCGGTACGACGAGCGCACCAGCGGCCCGGACATGACCCCGGCGAAGCCGAGCTCTTCGGCTTCCTGCTGCAGCTCCAGGAATTCCTGCGGCTTCACCCAGCGGTCAACAGGCAGGTGACGTTCGGTCGGGCGCAGATACTGGGTAATGGTCAGCAGGTCGCAGCCAGCCTCGTGCAGGTCGCGCATGGCCTCCGAGATTTCCTCGCGGGTCTCGCCCATGCCCAGGATCAGGTTCGACTTGGTGATCATGCCGCGCTGGTGGCCATGGGTGATGACGCCCAGAGAGCGCTCGTAGCGGAACGCCGGGCGGATGCGCTTGAAGATGCGCGGCACGGTTTCCACGTTGTGCGCGAAGACCTCCGGAGCAGAGTCGCAGATCGCGTCCAGGTTCTCCGGCTTGCCGGAGAAGTCCGGGATCAGCAGTTCCACGCCGGTGTTTTCGTTGAATTGGTGGATGCGGCGCACGGTTTCCGCGTACAGCCAGACACCCTCGTCTTCGAGATCGTCGCGGGCGACTCCAGTCACGGTGGCGTAGCGCAGGTCCATCTTCTTCACGCTCATGGCGACCTTGAACGGCTCGGAGCGGTCCAGCGCCGCCGGCTTGCCTGTGTCGATCTGGCAGAAGTCGCAGCGGCGGGTGCACTCGGAACCGCCGATGAGGAATGAGGCCTCGCGGTCTTCCCAGCACTCGAAGATGTTCGGGCAGCCGGCTTCTTCGCAGACGGTGTGCAGTCCCTCGGACTGCACCAGGTTTTTCAGCCCCACGTATTCAGGACCGATGTTGAGTTTCGCCTTGATCCACTCGGGCTTGCGCTCCACGGGTACGGCGGCGTTGCGCTTTTCAACGCGCAGTAGTCGACGGCCTTCTGGCTCGATGCTCATTGACTGCTCTTTCTAAAGGAAGGGAGTGGTTGTCTAGACGACTTGAGGGGTGAGGAGACGCTCAAGCTCCTGCTGGACGCGATCGACCACGTCGCTGGGGGAGATTTCGCGGCCCAGTTCCTTGGAAATCGTGGTGACGCCGGCATCCGTGATGCCGCACGGGATGATCTGGTCATAGGCGTTGAGATCATTCGAGCAATTCAAGGCGAAACCGTGCATGGTCACGCCGTGGTTGATTCGAATTCCGATGGCGGCGATCTTGCGGTCCTGCTCGCCCTCCGCACCTGGAACCCACACCCCGGAGCGTCCCTTCACCTGCGCGGTGGGGATGCCGTACTCGTCGACCACGTTGATCAGCGCTTGTTCGAGGGTTTCCACGTATAGCCTGATTGCGCTGATCTTGCGCAGCTTGACGATGGGATAGCCAATGAGTTGTCCTGGGCCGTGCCAGGTGAGTTTGCCTCCGCGGTCAACGTCAACAACGGGGGTGCCGTCGAGGGGAAGATCTTCGGGTTCAGTTCGTTTGCCAGCCGTGTAAACGGCTGCATGTTCGAGGAAGAGGACTTTTGGGGTTTGTTCGTCCGCGGCCACCGCATCATGCAGCTGGATCTGGTAGTCCCAAGCCTGCATGTACGGAATGTATTCTGTGCCGAGTCCGACTCTTTCGAATTCGATCGCCATGGGGGTTACCCTACGCCGTTGAACCGGCGGTCGCTAATTCGCCACCACCCGCTGTACATGTGGATAACGAATTTGCAATTCGGGATTATTCGGTAGAACGGAACCATGGATGAATCAACGAATGTGCTGGCCTGGCCAACGTGCCCCGGTTACATGACAGTGAAACCCTTAAGTACCAAGTCACCATGCAAAGTTTGGCTCATTCGACGAGAGTCGGACCAGCAATATATGGTGCTGAAACTTAGTCTGACTATGGAAAATGTGGCATCGCAGAGGCTTCACAATGTCAATGCCGCGAGGAAATATGTCGTCGATTCTTACGGCATGCTCAGCACCCAGCTAGGCGACGGGTTGCTGATGGAGTACTGCCCGGGTGGCAGCCTCGCTGCGCTCATGGCTCGGCGCTCGAACTTCACGCTCGCCGAATGCGTGACAGCTCTGGCCCCCATCGCCCAGGCCATTGCGGGACTTCATGCAGCAGGGATGCGGCACGGGGACATTTCGCCGTCCAACATCATGCTCACGGCACAGGGCATGCCGAAGATCATCGACTTCCAGGAAGCCTCTTTGAGCCAGGATGCGGCTGAAGTCGCCGGGACGCCCGGATTCATCGCACCCGAGACGTTCACAGGCGCAGGGGAGGAGGAGCTCGGCGCCCGGGACGTCTTCGCGCTGGGAAGCTGCCTCTGGTACCTTCTGGACGGCGAACCACCGGACGAGCCGCATTACCGCCCGCCGGTCAGGGTCCAGTTTCCCGGCGTTCCCGAGATCATCCAGGAGCTCCTGGCCGACTCGTTGGACGAAGATCCGCTGCAGCGCCCCACCGCGGACCAATTCGCCCGGACGCTGTTCTCCAGCATTCCGGCCGCGCCGATCCACTGGGAAGGGTTCATCGACACTGACAGCAACCAGCTGATGGATACGATCCACCCTGACGTGGCGGCACGGACGCAACACCGTCGAGCCGGGTCACGTCGGAAAGCAGGAAAGACCAGCACCGTCATTCCGGGAGATAGTGGCAGCTGGCACGGGCACCGTCTACGCCGCACCCCCGGAGGCGCGAAGGTCGTTGCCGCGCTCGCGATCGGAGGCATCGCGATTGCGGCCAGCTTCCTAGGGGTGAAATACCTGTTGCCCGGCCAACCGCCGGACCCGGCGGCACAGGGCGCAGTACCGGGCGAGACGCCAGGCTGCCGGATCCTGGACGTCGGGGAGGTCCCAGCCTGCTCCTTCGAAGCCGATACAGTCATTGCAAGCTTCCTGGCACTGTCCGCCGCGCGTGACCGGGCCATGAACTCAGGCGATTCCTCGGCGCTGCGAAAAATCTACGTCGAGGACTCGGAGCAACTGCAGAGGGACCGTGAAACCCTGGACTCGATGCGCAAGCTGAAATTGCGGTTCAATGGCCTCGAAACGAAATTGGAGGATGTCTCGATCCAGGCTCGCGGCTCCGCAGACACCGTGATCCTTCAGGCCCTTTCGACGCACAGTTCCTATACCTACGTTGATGCAGCCGGCACGTTGCGGCACCAGGTGGCCGCGGGCGACCCCGAACGGATCCAGGTCGAGGTCGAGCTTGTTGACGGCCAGTGGTTCCTCGGGACGGTGCTCAGTCGCAGCGACTGAGAATCAGCGCCCGTTAAACTGCAAACGGCCGTTCTCCCAGGAATCAGGGAGAACGGCCGGTGAGCGGACGCAACAGCGTGTTGGGCGATTAGCTCCAGAGCACTGCGACGGCAATGTTGACCAGTGCCAGCCCACCGACTGCGTGGGCGATGCCGGTGGAGACTTCTTGGCCTGCCTTGACCTTTTTGCGGCCGATGAAGGCGGCCACGGCGATGCCCAGGGCGATGACAACCTTCACACCGATCTTGATGTGGTTGACGTCAGCGTCCTGCGCTTCGTAGATGCCTACCAGAGCCAGGCCGGTGATCACCTGCAGCAGCGCGCCGTACCACTGCCACACGTTGACAGTAGGGGTCTTGAAGTTGGCCAGCCAGCCGCCGAAGATCGCTGCCGCACCCAGGATGTGCAGGAATACGAGGAAAGAGATTGCAAAAGTCATATCTCCAGAGTAGTCGAGGTTCGACGCATTGTAGAAACGACAAGGGGAAGCTTCCACCGCCGGCGAACCAACGTGAAAGCTTCCCCTTGCTAGAAGCGCTGAAGCGTCCCGGCCTTACAGGCCCAGATCGCCCTCGAATGCGCCGCCTTCAAGACGTGCCTTGACGGTCTGCAGGAAGCGACCGGCATCGGCACCGTCTACCAGACGGTGATCGTAGGTCAGGCACAGGTACATCATGTGGCGGATCGCAATCGAGTCATTACCCTCGGCGTCGGTGACGACCATTGGGCGCTTGACGATTGCACCGGTGCCGAGGATGGCAACCTGTGGCTGGTTGATGATCGGGGTGTCGAACAGGGCGCCAACCGAACCGATGTTAGTGATCGAGAAGGTGCCACCGGACAGCTCGTCCGGACCGATCTTGTTGCTGCGGGTACGGGCAGCGACATCAGCGATCTTGTTGGCCAGACCAGCAAGGTTCAGATCGCCAGCGTTGGAAACCACAGGAACCAGCAGTCCCTTGTCGGTATCCACCGCGAATGCCAGGTGCTCGGCATTGTGGTAGGTGATCTGCTGAGTCTCTTCGTTGTACTCGGCGTTCAGCTTCGGGTGGGCCTTCAGAGCCTCGGCAACAGCCTTGGCGATGAACGGCAGGTAGGTCAGGTTCACACCGTTGACTGCCTTGAAGTTGCTCTTGGCCGAGCCGCGCAGCTTCACGATGCGGGTCATGTCGATCTCGTGGACCTGGGTCAGCTGAGTCGAAACGTCCAGCGATTCGCGCATGCGGCGGGCGATGACCTGGCGGATGCGCGGAGCCTTCTCGGTGGTGCCGCGCAGGCTCGAAGCCTCCACTGCCGGGGCGGCTGGCTTGGCGGCAGCAGGAGCGGCGGCAGCGGCTGGAGCAGCTGCTTCCTTGGCGGCAACTGCGTCAAGCACGTCCTGCTTGCGGATGCGTCCGCCAACACCGGTGCCCTTGACCGAGGCGATGTCGATGCCGTGCTGGTTGGCCAGGCGGCGAACCAGTGGGGTGACATAACCCGAATCGTTCGACTCGGCGGCTGGAGCAGCTGGTGCGGCCGGAGCCGGAGCGGCAGCAGGTGCCGGAGCGGCCGGGGCTGCAGGAGCGGGGGCCGGAGCTTCTTCCTTGGCAGCCGGTGCTTCCTCCTTGGTGGCCGGAGCTTCTTCCTTGGCTTCCGGAGCTGGCTCGGCTGGAGCAGCAGGAGCTGCATCTGCCGAACCGATGACGGCCAGGACTGCGCCGACCTCAGCGGTCTCGTCTTCCGGAACGCGGATTTCCAGCAGGGTGCCGGCCACTGGGGACGGAACCTCGGTGTCGACCTTGTCGGTGGAAACTTCCAGCAGCGGCTCGTCGACGGCGACTTCCTCGCCGACTTCCTTCAGCCAGCGGGTGACGGTACCCTCGGTGACCGACTCGCCCAGGGCAGGCAGGGTGACCTCGGTGCCGGAAGCGGAGCCAGCGGCAGGAGCCGCAGGAGCAGACTCGGCAGGTGCTGGTGCTTCTTCAGCGGCAGGCGCCTCTGCGGATGCCTCTTCGGCGGCAGGAGCAGCAGGGGCAGCAGACTCGCCGGCACCCGATCCGTCGCCAATGCGGACCAGGGGAGCGCCGACTTCGGCTTCCTCGTCCTCGGCGACAAAAATTTCCTCGATGACTCCGGCAACAGGCGAAGGAACCTCGGTATCAACCTTGTCGGTGGAAACTTCCACCAATGGCTCGTCGACCTCTACGCGGTCGCCGACCTGCTTCAGCCAGCGGGTTACCGTACCTTCGGTAACACTTTCACCCAGTGCGGGCAGGTTTACGGTTTCAGACATCTTCCCGTATCTCCTCGTTTATAAAACTTGAATTTTGTAGGAGGCGTTGCCTCCGAGCCTAGACCATGCGGGCGGCGCGGCCGAAACCTGCGCCGCCCGCATGACTTGATGCGCTGTTAGCCGTGCAGAGGAGCGCCGGCCAGAGCCATTGCGGCTTCGCCCAGGGCTTCGTTCTGGGTCGGGTGCGCGTGGATCAGCTGTGCAACGTCCTCTGGGTAGGCTTCCCAGTTCACGATGAGCTGTGCTTCGCCGATCTGCTCGCCAATGCGGCCACCGATGCCGTGCACGCCGACGATAGGGCCGTTCTTGACACGGACCATCTTGATGATGCCGCTGGTGCCCAGGATCGAGGACTTGCCGTTGCCGGCCAGGTTGTACTCGGTGGTCTCGATCGAATCGGCGCCGAACTTCTCCTTGGCCTTGGGCTCCGTGTAGCCGACGGAGGCGATCTCTGGCTCGCAGTAGGTCACCTTCGGGATGTTGATGTCCTCGATGATGGTCGGCTTCTTGCCGGCGATTTCCTCGGCGACGAAGCGGCCATGCTGGTAGCCGCGGTGCGCCAGCTGGAGGCCTGGCACGATATCGCCGATGGCGTAGATGTTTCCAACGCCGGTGTGCAGGCGCTCATCGGTGATCACGAAACCGCGATCGATGGTGATGCCCTGCTCCTCGTAGCCCAGGTTCGCGGTGACCGGACCGCGGCCTACTGCAACCAGGACGATTTCTGCTTCCAGGGTCTTGCCGTCGGCCAGGGAGACCTTGACGCCGTTGGCATCCTGCTCGACCTTTTCGAAGAAGACACCGGTGTTGAACTTGATGCCGCGCTTCTTGAATGCGCGCTCCAGGTTCTTGATGATGGCAGGATCCTCGTTCGGAACCAGCGACGGCAGGCCCTCGACGATGGTGACGTCCACGCCGAAGGACTTCCAGACCGAGGCGAACTCGACGCCGATGACGCCGCCGCCAAGGACGATGGCGCTCTTCGGCAGGTCTTCCATGTTCAGGGCTTCGGTGCTGGTCAGGACGCGGCCGCCGATTTCCAGGCCGAAGGTCTTGGACTCGGAACCGGTGGCGAGCACGATGTACTTGCCCTTGTAAACGGTGCCATCAACATCGATGGAATCCTGCGAGACGAGGCGGCCGTTACCGGTGATAACGTTGACCTTCTTCATCTTCAGCAGGCCCTGCAGGCCCTTATGCTTGCCGGCGACGATGCCGTCCTTGTAGGTGCGGACGCCAGCCAGGTCGATCGACTGCAGCGAGGAGTTGATGCCGTACTTGGCGCCCTCACGTGCATTCTCGGCAAGTTCTGCGGCATGCAGGTAAGCCTTGGTCGGGATGCAGCCGGTGTGCAGGCAGGTGCCGCCCAGCTTCTCCTTCTCGATCAGACCGACGGTGTAGCCCAGCTGGATGGCACGCAAAGCTGCCGAGTATCCAGCGGATCCACCGCCGAGGATGAGGACATCAAATTCTTGCGTTGCTGCCGAATCGGCCACGTGAACGCTCCCTCGTTATTAGCTAAGTGAGGCCGACTTTGGTCGGCCAGGGGATCGGGTCGCGGATCGATGGTTTGTGCTGGTACGCGCGCGCCAGCAATCCGCAGTGATGTTTCAAAACTTACCTTAGTACCGTCGGCGCGCCACAGTCACGCTCGCACGCCCAAAAGTAGGGTATGTCTCGTTGCCCTGAACGGGCCGTGGCGCATGAAATTGATAAATTCCATGCGCCACGGATAGTCCTAGCGGGCGCCGGCCAGCTTTTCAGCGTAGGCAACCAGCGTGCGGACCTGCGAGCCGGTGCCGTTCTTCGGGGTGTAGCCCCAGGCCTTGCCCTCGTTGAAGGCGGGACCGGCGAAGTCGATGTGGGCCCAAGGGATCTTGGCGCCGTCGACCTCTCCGACGAACTCCTCCAGGAAGACGGCGGCGGTCATCATGCCGCCCATGCGTTCGCCGATGTTCGCCAGGTCTGCCACCTGCGAGTCGATGCTCGGGCGCAGCTCCTCGGGCAGCGGCATGGCCCAGGCCAGCTCGCCGGCTTCGTCGGACGCGGCGACCAGGTCGTCGCGGACCTGCTCGTTGCCCATGATGCCGGCGGTGCGCAGGCCAAGTGCCAGCATCTGCGCGCCGGTCAGGGTGGCCATGTCGATCATCACGTCAGGCTTTTCCTCGCTGGCTGCGGCCAGGCCGTCGGCCATCACCAGGCGGCCCTCGGCGTCGGTGTTCAGCACCTCGACGGTCTTGCCGCCGAACATGGTGATGACGTCGCCCGGACGGGTCGAGGCCCCGCCTGGCATGTTCTCGGCCAGGCACAGCCATGCGGTGACCTTCAGGTCCAGGCCCAGCTCGGCCACGGCGCAGATGGTCTGGAACATCGCGGCGGCGCCGGACATGTCCGACTTCATGGCGTGCATGCCTGCAGGCGGCTTCAGCGAGATGCCGCCGGTGTCGAAGGTGATGCCCTTGCCGATCAGCGCCAGGTGCTTCTGGGCCTTGGCCGGCGAGTACTCCACCTTGACCATGCGCGGCTGGCGGGCTGAGCCGCCGCCCACGCCGATCAGGCCGCCGAAGCCGTCCTTGGCCAGGCGCTTCTCGTCCATGACGGTGACCTTCAGCGGCAGCGGCTTGGTGTAGTCCTTGACCGCCTGGGCGAAGGACTCCGGGTAAAGCAGGTTCGCCGGGGTGTTGATCAAATCGCGGGTAGCGCGCACGGCGCGGCCGAGGATCGCGGCGCGCTTGAGGGCGTCCGGCAAGTCCTTGGAGGTCGCTGCGTCGGTGGCGACCATGGCTTCGGCGAGCACCGGCTTGTCGTTGGCGGCGGTGCGCAGGTTCTCGTAGCGGTAGGAGCCCAGGGCGATGCCCTCGGCGATCGCCGCGACGCGTTCGGTGGTGTCGGCAGGCAGCGCGTAGATCGCGCTCTTGGCGTTGGACATCTGGCGGGCGGCCGAACCGGCGGCGCGGCGCAGGGTCTCTGCATCCAGCTCCGACAGTTCTTTGACGCCTAGGCCGATGAACATCAGGACCTTGGCCTTGGTCTCCTCGACGGCTGGCAGCAGCGCCACCTCGTCGGCCTTGCCGCCGACGCCGATCAGGGTCAGCGACTTCTCAAGTTCGGTGGTGACGTCCGCGGAGAACGGGGACGCGGCAATTGACACCTTGTCGCCGTTCTTCAGTACGCCCAGCACCAGGGTATCGGCGCTCTTGCGCTTGATGTCGGTGCCGATGGCAGTCAGTGTGAGATCACTGGAGTTGATCACAAAATCATTCCTTCTATGCCTTTGTAGGGTCTAAGGACGAGACAGCCCAGAGTTCAATGCCGGAAACGGTGATGCCGGTGGGCTGCGTATCTCCCATAGACGATGTTATCCGAGGTCCGGCGTCGGCGTGCGATACTTCACAGCGAGCGAAAGCCCGCACGCGCTAGGATTGATGATTGAGCTGTGTCCGGATGCCGTGTGCCAGGAGCATCGTGGCGGGGCAGGAATTCTTTCCAGTGTGGTCAGTAGAGAGGTGGACATGTCCAGGGAACCGTTGATGACGTTGGTCGCGTCCGAGGTGGACGACGCCCGACTTCAGGGCCTGGGCATGTACGTGGCGCTGCGCGGAATGTCAGATGCAGGCCATGCCCACTCGCAGGTGGCCAACGAGCTGTTCGGCCGCCTGGACTCCGAGTTGTTCGCGACCTTCGACGCCGACGAGTTGGTGGCCTACACCTCCCAGCGGCCGCGGGTGACCTTCCTGGGCGACCATTTCGCCGGCTACCAGGCCCCGCGCTTGGAGATGTATCTCATGACCGACGAGCTTGAACGCAAGTTCTGGCTGCTGACCGGCGTGGAACCGGACCTGAAATGGGAGCGGCTGGTTGCCGAGCTGCTCGGCTTCATCGAGGCGTTCAACATCTGCCTCGTGGTCAGCACCGCGTCCCTGCCGATGCCGGTGCCGCACACCCGCCCGGTCGGGGTCACCGCCCACGGCAACCGCAAGGACCTGATCGAAAACATCTCGACCTGGAGCCCCACCGTGGAATCCCCGGCGGGACTGACCTCGCTGATGGAGATCCGCCTCAACGACGCAGGGCGCGACGTGGTCGGCTATTCGCTGCACACCCCGCACTACCTCGCCGAATCTGAGTACCCGGCGGTGGCGGTGGCCGCCTTGGAGCATGTCGGCGCCGCGCTGAAGCTCGCCCTGCCGACGGACAACCTGCGCGAAGCGGGCCGGCTGGTCGACACGCAACTGGCCGAGCAGCTCGAAAGCAGCACCGACGTGCGCCAGATGGTCGACGGCTTCGAACAGCGATTCGACGCGCACGCCCAGGAGCACGAGCGCCGTTCGCTGCTGCTCGACGAGGGGGAAGACATGCCGGATGCCGAGGAACTGGGCACCCGCGTTGAAGACTTCCTGGCGACGATCGAAGACACGCAGGACTGGCTGAACAATTCCGAGAATGACCCGTTCCCGGGTGAAACGGAACAGTGAGCACTTCCCACCTGAACTCGAAAAAATCGTGGCTCGTCTACGGTTACGCAATACTTACCTACATTTCGGCCATTGCGCAGCGCACCAGCTTCGGCGTGGCCGGACTTGAAGCCACCGAGCGCTTCGACGCCAACGCGCAG
Organism: Arthrobacter sp. 'calajunan'; assembly: GCF_046940185.1. Lineage (NCBI taxonomy): Bacteria > Bacillati > Actinomycetota > Actinomycetes > Micrococcales > Micrococcaceae > Arthrobacter > Arthrobacter sp. 'calajunan'. The sequence continues at coordinate 15,011 of NZ_JBKZDY010000011.1, read as the reverse complement.
ATCATGGCCACCTTCTCGGTGGTCCAGCTGGTGGTCTATGCCGGGGCGCAAGTCCCGGTCGGGTTGCTCTTGGACCGTTTCGGCCCGCGCATCCTGATTACCACCGGCGCGATGCTGATGACCGCCGGCCAAGCGTTCCTCGCCATTTCAACCAACGTCCCCATGGGACTTGTCGGTCGTGTCATGGTCGGCATGGGTGATGCCATGGTTTTCGTCTCGGTGCTGAAGCTGCTGCCGCTGTGGTTCTCCGGATCGCGGATCCCCATCCTGACCCAGCTGACGGGAACGTTCGGCCAGTTGGGGCAGCTGATCAGCATCTTCCCGTTCCACATGATCCTCGTGGCCCGCGGATGGACTCCCGCCTTCTCGGTCCTCTCGGCCTTTGCCTTCGAGACGCTGATTACCACCATCGCCTTTGTCCGCAACGGCGACAGCTGGGCGCACGCCAAGCAGGGCGCCGGAACGCACCAGGGATCGCGCCTACTGGCGGCCTTGCGGCAGCCCGGCACCAGGCTCGGATTCTGGACCCACTTCTCCACCGCATTCATGATCAATACGTTCATGATGACCTGGGGCTACCCGTTCCTGGTCCAAGGCCAAGGGATCGACAGCGCACTGGCTTCGAGCCTGATGTCGGTGTTCGTCGTGGTCGCAGTGCTGGTCGGTCCGCTGCTTGGCGCCTTGACATCTCGGCATCCGGGCAAGCGCTCCTTCTTCGCGCTGGGAATCATCGCCGGGATGGTCGTGATGTGGGCTATCGTGCTGCTGTGGCCGGGACAGGCGCCGATGTGGGTGCTGATCATCCTCATGGTTGCAGTCGCCGCCGGTGGCCCGGCGTCGGTGATCGGCTTCGACTTCGCCCGCACGTTCAATCCGCCCCACCTGCAGGGAACCGCAACCGGCGTGGTGAACACCGGTGGCTTCATCGGCGCCTTCATCACGATCTACGTCATCGGATTCATCATGGACTGGGCCTACAAAGCCGGCGGCTCGACCGGGGAGCTCTACAACCTCCCGGCATTCCGCGTCGCGCTGTCCTTCCAGTTCGTCATGATGGTCATCGGGGTGTCCTTCATGCTGATTGAACGGGGTAAGGCCAGGCGATTCCTAGCCGAGAACGGCTAGCTCCGCGTCCTTCGCCGGCCTGCCCCTTTGGTTCTCCACAGTTCGCCAGGCATCGGAAAAGGACACGGGCCCGGTGCTTCACCGTGGGTTCATGACTACTACACCTGAACGCCACCCGCTGTCCCTCGCGGATGTTGAAGACATCCTCGCCTACATCCCGCACGCTTTGGGATTCCACCCCGTCGATTCGGTGGTGCTCCTGCTGGTCCAGGAACAACGGCTGGAAGCAACGCTGCGCGTCGACCTGCCCGCCATGCAACCGGAGGAAGGGCTGAATGCCTGGGTGTTGCAGGTGACAAACCTCCTGCGCCGGATGCCCGAAGTGCGCAGTGTTGTCGCCGTGGTCTACGCGCCGTCAGGGCTCGGAAGTTGCCGCGAAATTCCCTACCGGGCGATGCACGAGAAACTCCGCGACCGGCTGCAGCTGCGGGGCGTCGAGCTGCGTCATGCCTGGTGCCTGGGGCCCCGGTACATCTGGGACTACCATGCGGCAAGCGTCGAGGCCTGGCTGCCAAGGCCGCAGACCGACGGAAACGAGACGCACCTGTCGATGGTGCTGGCAGGATCGGCGCCGCTGGACAAGCCCTGGGACGGGTGCGGCATGGAGCCATGGCCCAACGCGGAGAACGTCAGGGAGCTGGCGGACGCGCTCAGAGTGAATTCTGTCGAAGGAATCGCCCGCTGGGCGAAGCTGCTGGAGTTGCCGCCGGAACTTGCTGCCCGGGAAATCCATGAGGACCCAACCTGCGCGGCCGAACTGATCGACTCGCTGCGTTGGAAAGTCGTGCGCGACATCCTTCCCTATCTTGCCGGTACCAGCCATGGGGAAACGGTTGATGTTCTGGTCAAGTTGTCCGAACGAGAACCGGGGGAGGAAGTGCCGGAACTGGGCCAGTTCCTGCTGGGCCAAGGGTGGCGCAGTCCCGATTGGGAACGCACCGAGAGGTTGTGGTACCTGGCCCGCGATCTGCTGGGCATTGCGCAGAACCACCAGCGCTACGCGCTGATGTGCGTGCTCGGCTGGATTGAATGGGCCAAGGGAAGGGGATCCCTGGCCATGACGCTGTTGGACCAGGTGTTGCGCGAATGCCCGGACTACAATCTGGCGAAGCTGCTGAAGGAAATGCTCAATCAGGGCATCATGCCGCATTGGGCCACCGACCAGCTGAGGGCTTGGAGGGCCCATTTCGCATGACACGATGCGCCTTTGTGCCCTCCAAGTGGTGTCCGGGCATCAATTCATGGATAATGGTTCCACAGACCCGGTTAGGTTCGAAAGCGCCTATGCCTCAAAGTCACTGATTTTGGGAACATTTGGCGGAGCTGGTGCGTTGTAAAGGACGTGCCAACTTACGGTGATTCGTCGTGTACGAATTGCTATCGGACTTGACAGGGTCATAGTGGTGTTACCGGCAGGTGCATCCGGAACGCATCGTTAGAAAGGTTATTCGTGTCATCTTCTGAGACGAACGCTAATCGCAAGGCAACCGAGGCTGAGGTCGACGTCGCCGAGGAATCGGTATCCAAGCCTGTAGCGAAGAAGCGCGCTACCAAGGCCCGTACCAAGAAGGCAGCAGCCGACTCCGCAGATCAGACCGAAGAGGCCACCGAGCCCGAGGAACTCGACGACGATGCCGAGGCAAACGCCGAAGCAAAGGCCGGAGAGAAGCCAGAGGAAGAGTCCAAGGGCTTTACCCTCTCGACCACCGACGACGACGCCCCGCAGCAACAGGTCATGGTTGCCGGCGCTACCGCGGACCCGGTTAAGGACTACCTGAAGCAGATTGGCAAGGTTGCCCTGCTGAACGCGGAACAGGAAGTCGATCTCGCGCTGCGTATCGAAGCCGGCCTGTTCGCGCAGGACAAGCTGGATCACCACAGCGAAGGCATCGACCAGCGACTGCGCTGGGACTACGAGCAGATCATCCACGACGGCAAGATCGCCAAGAACCACCTTTTGGAGGCCAACCTCCGCCTTGTGGTCTCGCTGGCCAAGCGCTACACCGGCCGCGGCATGCTTTTTCTGGACCTGATCCAGGAAGGCAACTTGGGCCTGATCCGCGCCGTGGAGAAGTTCGACTACACCAAGGGCTTCAAGTTCTCCACCTACGCGACCTGGTGGATCCGCCAGGCGATTACCCGTGCCATGGCTGACCAGGCGCGTACCATTCGCATCCCGGTCCACATGGTTGAAGTGATCAACAAGCTGGCACGCGTCCAGCGCCAGATGCTGCAGGACCTGGGCCGCGAACCAACCCCGGAAGAGCTGGCCAAGGAACTGGACATGACCCCTGAAAAGGTGGTCGAGGTCCAGAAGTACGGCCGCGAACCGATTTCGCTGCACACCCCGTTGGGCGAGGACGGCGATTCCGAGTTCGGCGACCTGATCGAAGACTCCGAGGCCGTCGTGCCAGCCGATGCGGTTTCCTTCACCCTGCTGCAGGAGCAGCTGCACTCGGTGCTCGACACCCTATCTGAGCGCGAGGCCGGCGTTGTCGCCATGCGCTTCGGCCTGACCGACGGACAGCCCAAGACCCTGGACGAAATCGGCAAGGTCTACGGCGTGACCCGTGAGCGTATCCGCCAGATCGAGTCGAAGACCATGTCGAAGCTGCGCCACCCGTCGCGTTCACAGGTGCTTCGGGACTACCTCGACTAAGCCGTTAGTGAGCTGTGGCCGGGCCGATCCGCAAGGATCGTCCCGGCCACAGCTGCTTAATCACCCAAGCGCGGCCAGCGCGACTGGCTCGGCCGGCAGCTTGGCGGCACAAAAAACCGCAGGCGGTCCCATCCAGTGATGGGACCGCCTGCGGTGCATCCCTCGCGGGACAAGTTACGATCAGTCGTTGATGTCGACCTTCGGCTTTTCGTGGAGCCGCGAGGACTCGTCATGCCACACGGAAGTCTGTGGGCGCAGTTTTGGTTCCACGTCCCGTGCATGGTGAGCGCAGAAGAGCAGCTCGCCGCCGGTAGAAGCTAGCACAGCCCGTACGTAGGCCTGTGCACCGCAGCGGTCGCACCGGTCGAGGGCGTTGAGTTCACGACTAGGTGTTGTAGTAGTCATCGCCAGCCTCCCTAAATAGATGGTTACTCTATACAACCAGCTTTGCCCCTGACTTTATCCCGAAAGGGCCGCGCTTTCGCTCACCGCGTAGCGAGTGTGGATAAGCTCTCACGGCCGGACCGGCAACCGCATTACCGCCAAATGCCGCCCATTCGAACAAAGTAACGATTAGAATGGAATGCAAAGTAGTTCTTTTCTCGCGTCAGTAGGAGACAGCAGCCCAGTGGCCTCATCCGAAAATTACAACGCCCGCCACCTCTCGGTTCTTGAAGGCCTGGAGGCCGTGCGCAAGCGGCCGGGTATGTACATCGGTTCCACCGATTCCCGCGGCCTGATGCATTGCCTGTGGGAAATCATCGACAACTCGGTTGACGAAGCCCTGGGCGGCTTCGGCCAATCGATCAACGTGATCCTGCATAGCGACGGATCGGTCGAGGTCCAGGATGACGGCCGAGGCATTCCGGTAGACGTTGAACCAAAAACCGGATTGAGCGGCCTAGAGGTCGTTTTCACCAAGCTGCACGCCGGTGGCAAGTTCGGCGGCGGTTCCTACAGCGCCTCCGGCGGCCTGCACGGCGTGGGCGCCTCGGTGGTCAACGCGCTATCCTCCCGGCTCGATGTCGAAGTGGACCGCGGCGGCAAGACCTACGCCATGCAGTTCCGCCGTGGCGAGCCTGGAGCCTTCGTGGACAAGGGCCGCAAGAAGTTCGATGCGGAATTCATCCCGCACGAAAAGGCCACCCCGCCGGAGGTCATCGGCAAGGCTAAACGCGGAGTCACCGGAACGCGCATTCGCTACTGGGCGGATAACTACATTTTCACTCCGGACGCGAAATTTTCCTATACCGACCTCCAGGACCGGGCGCGCCAGACGTCGTTCCTGGTTCCAGGACTGCGCATCACCCTGCGCGACGAGCGCGGCCTGCCCGGCACCCCCGGGGCCGAAGGGCCTCACGAAGAGGTCTTCCAGCATGACGGCGGCATCAGCGAGTTCGTCGACTTCTTGAGCAGCGATTCGCCGGTGACTGATATCTGGCGTTTCCACGGCAGCGGCTCCTTCCACGAGAAGGTCCCGGTGATCGACGAGAACGGCCGCAGCCACATCGAGGACGTGCAGCGCGTGTGCGAAGTCGACGTCGCGCTGCGCTGGGGGATTGGCTACGACACCACGCTGCGCAGCTTCGTCAACATCATCGCCACCCCCAAGGGCGGAACCCATACGACCGGTTTCGAGCAGGCCCTGCTGAAGTCGTTCCGCAAGAACGTCGAGGCCAACGCCCGCAAGCTGAAGTTCGGCCAGAAGGACAAGCTGGAGAAGGATGACGTCCTGGCCGGCATGACCGCAGTGCTCACCGTGCGCCTGGCCGAGCCGCAGTTCGAGGGCCAGACCAAGGAAATCCTGGGCACGCCCCAGGTGCGCCAGGTGGTTTCCAAGGTTCTGGAAAAGGCCATGAACGAACGCCTCGGCTCCAGCAAGCGCAGTGAGAAGGCCGAGGCCTCCTCCTTGCTGGAGAAGGTCGTCAACGAGATGAAATCCCGCGTCTCGGCCCGCATGCACAAGGAAACCCAACGGCGCAAGACCGCGCTGGAATCCTCGTCGCTGCCAACCAAGCTGCTGGACTGCCGCAGCAAGGAAGTCGGCCGTTCCGAAATGTTCATCGTCGAGGGCGATAGCGCCCTGGGCACCGCCCGCTTGGCTCGCTCCAGCGAATTCCAGGCGCTGCTTCCGATCCGCGGCAAGATCCTGAACGTGCAGAAGGCCTCGGTCTCCGACATGCTCTCGAACGCCGAATGCGCGGCGATGATCCAGGTGATCGGCGCAGGGTCGGGCCGCAGCTTCGACATCGAACAGGCCCGCTACGGCAAGATCATCCTGATGACCGATGCCGACGTCGATGGCGCGCACATCCGAACCCTGCTGCTGACCTTGTTCTACCGCTACATGCGGCCGATGATCGAGCACGGGCGCGTGTACGCGGCGGTTCCCCCGCTGCACCGCATCGAGATCATCAACCCCGGATCCAAGCAGAACGAAGTGGTGTACACCTATTCCGAAGCCGAGATGCAGCGCCTGCTGGCCAAGATCGAAGCCGAGGGGCGGCGCTACAAGGAACCGATCCAGCGCTATAAGGGCCTGGGTGAGATGGATGCGGACCAGTTGGCCGAAACCACCATGGATCCGCGCCACCGCATGCTGCGCCGCGTGAACATCGAGCACGCCCAGCAGGCAGAGGAGATCTTCGACCTGCTGATGGGTTCGGACGTCGCGCCGCGCAAGAGCTTCATCATCGCCGGAGCCGAAGACCTGGAGCGCGAACGCATCGACGTGTAAAACCAGCGAAAACCGAGTCCGCCGCCGCCAGCCCACGTATCGTGGGCTGGCGCCGGCGGACTTCGTTGTTGGCGGGGCCGGCGGCTACCAAGCCAGCAGGCGCGGAGCGATCAGCAGGACGGTCGGGCACACCATGAGCAGCACGGTGCAGGCAAGGACCAGGCCGCGCTGCGGTTTAGCCAGCGGTTCCTCGGGGGTGAGCAGCCGTTGCAGGCGACGGGAGGAGACTTCGCCGCCGGGCATCCCTACCTGCTGCGCGTTGGATGAACCTGCGGCGGCGGAGCCCGGAGCCTCGGGGGCGCCGGCCGCCGCGACGGTGACGATGGCCTTGAGCAGGGTTTGGCGTCTGACCTGTTCCAGAGCCTTGTCATCGGCCAGCATCTCGATCAGCTGGCGCACCGCGTCCAGCGACAGTCGGGACGTCGGAAGCCAGGGCAGCGCCTCGTTCCATGCGGTGAACGCCAGGATCAGCAGATCGTGCCGCTGGTCCAGATGCGAGCTTTCATGGGCGATCACCGCAGCCTGTTCCTCGGGGGAGAGCTTGGTGAGCAGCCCGCGGGAGAGCACGGTGACGGATTGGGCGATCCCCGGTACGCAATAGGCGACCGGCATGTCGTGATCCAGCACCAGGGTATTGGGCCGGGTCTCGGAAGGGTTGCTTAGCAGGCGGAGCAGCTGCCGATGCTTGGCGCGCTGTCTGGTGGTGCGCCATGCGGCGCGGGCCAGGGTGAGCACCAGATGGAAGCCGAACAGCAGGGCGGTGCTCAAGGCGAAAAGGTGCACGACGCCGGGATAGGCGACACCGGGTTCGCCAGTGATCAAGCCCCAGCCGGCAATCAGCGCCGAGATCAGGTCGTTCCCCAGTGGCGCCAGGCCCCAGACCAGCATGGAGCCGATCATGGACAAGCCACCGCCAAGTGCGATGGCCTGCCAGAGCAGGACAGCTTGCACGGGAGCACGGGAGGTCCATTTTGCCTTGGACAACGCCAGCGGCGTTGGCCATGCCAATGCGATAGCCAACGCCGCTAGGAAATATGAGGTGAGAAGCACTCAGTCCCCGAAGTTCGTGTAAATTAGGCGGACTTTACAGTGTCCAAGATAGCACGAAGGGATGCTGCTTCATCTGCTGAAATGCCGCCGATAAAGCGGGCGAGAACTGCTTCGCGGTCCTGGGCGGTCCCCAGGGCGTCGTTGAGCAATCCCACAGTGTGATCCTCGCGGGTGGAGGACGCGGTGTAACGGTGAGGGCGGGTGGTACGTTCGCGTATCACGAGGCCCTTCTTCTCCAGTCGTGCCAACACGGTGAGAACCGTGGTGACTGCGAGTTCCTTTGCATCGGTACCAAGTGCCGCAAGATCGTCCCGGAGGTCGTTTGCGGTGAGTGGTTCTGCGGAATCCCACAGCAGGTCCATGACGGAGCGTTCCAGATCGCCAAGGCTGGCCACTAGGTAGTACCTCACTTGCTTTAGTTGCTGCGCACCAGGCCTCCCGTCGTAACGACGTGAAATCTGGTGCTTGGAAGTCTCATTGTAGCGGCATTTGACCAATATTTCTACGTACCGTAAAAGAGCTCTGTGAGCACGCCGTTTCCTATTTGCGGCGTTCCGGCTGAAGTTATGAAGGGTACTTTTTGCTGACTTGGGGAATTTAATTTCCGTGGACGTGAAACGGTTTACGGGTTTAGAATCGCCCGAACCTGATTTTTAAGGGCTGCTTCCCAGATTTCCGGGCCGCGCGAGTGACATGGCCGACGCGATTTCTACATGTTGTCGAAATTGAACTATGGTGATCACGGGAGCTAATTTCTACGGGGCGTAGAAGTTGGCAATCAACCAACTCGCGACACATATATACAGAGGACCCGATGGATGCATTAGAGATTGCCCGGTGGCAATTTGGCATTACAACCGTGTACCACTTCTTGATGGTGCCCTTGACGCTGGGCCTGGGCTTGACCGTGGCGGTGCTTCAAACCGTCTGGTACCGCACGGGCAACGAGCAGTGGCTGCGCATGACCAAGTTCTGGGGCAAGCTGTTCCTGATCAACTTCATCATGGGCGTTGCCACCGGCATCGTCCAGGAATTCCAGTTCGGCATGGCCTGGAGCGAATACAGCCGCTATGTCGGCGACGTGTTCGGCGCTCCGCTGGCCATGGAAGCCCTGCTGGCTTTCTTCGTCGAATCGACCTTCCTCGGGTTATGGATCTTCGGCTGGAAGAAGCTTCCCAAGCTGGCCCACCTTGCCACGATCTGGGCCGCGGCGCTGGCTTCGCTGCTCTCGGCCTACTTCATCCTGGTCGCCAACTCGTGGATGCAGCACCCGGTCGGCGCTGAGATCATCGACGGCAAGGCCGTCATGACCGACGCCTGGGCGGTCTTCACCAACAACACCGCGCTGATCACCTTCCCGCACACGCTCTTCGGCGCATTCGCCGTCGCCGGCGGTTTCCTGCTGGGCATCTCCTGGTTCCACCTCTACCGCCGCCGCAAGGAAGGCATCGATTCCGTCGACTCCCAGGGGCGCGTTGTCGTCGGGCAGGACCTGAGCAAGGGCAAGAGCCGCGACAAGACCGACTACCACGTGTGGATCAAGTCGCTGCGCATCGGCGCCGTCGTCGCCATGGTCTCGTTCCTCGGCGTGGCACTGACCGGCCACGAACAGGCCAAGCTCATGTTCGAGCAGCAGCCAATGAAGATGGCTTCCGCCGAAGCAGCCTGCCATGACGGCACCGGCTTCTCGGTGCTCACCCTGGGAGATATCACCTCTCCGGGCTCCACCAACTGTGCAGACATCGTGGCCACCTTTGAACTGCCCGGCCTGCTGTCCTTCCTGGCCAACGGCGACTTCACCACCGAGGTCAAGGGCGTGAACACCCTGATCCCCGAATACCAGGAGAAATACGGCAAGTACTATCCCGAGGACCCGAACTTCGGCCCGTACGCAGGCCAGGAGATCAACTACCTGCCGGTCATGGAAGTCACCTACTGGGGCTTCCGTCTGATGATCACCCTGGGCGGTCTGTCCGCGCTCACCGCGGCTCTGGCCCTGTGGCTGACCCGCAAGGGCACCGTGCCGCAGAGCAAGTGGCTCTCCCGCCTGGCGCTGCTGAGCATCGCGGCCCCGTTTGGTGCGAACTCGGCAGGCTGGATCTTCACCGAAATGGGACGCCAGCCCTTCACCGTGGCGCCGAACCCGCAAATGGGCGGCATCGACCAGGTCTTCATGTACACCGCGGCCTCGGTTTCGCCGACGGTCAGCGCCGGGGAGATGCTCTTCTCGCTGATCACCCTGACCCTCGTCTACGGCGTGCTGCTGGTGGTTGAACTGGTCCTGCTCACCCGGTACATCCGGGGCGGCATAGGCTCGGCCATGCCGGAGCTGAACGCGGCCTCCGACAAGGATGACGCCGACGGCCCGGGACACGACAAGAACGACGACGGCGACGTGCTCGCCTTCGCCTACTAGACCCGCACAGAACATAGGAGAAACACCATGGATTGGCTACCAGCTCTCTGGTTCATCCTCATCGCTGTGCTCTGGTGCGGCTACCTCTTCCTGGAAGGCTTCGACCTGGGCGTGGGCATGCTCATCGGCCTGGGCAGGAACAGCGAGAAGCGCAAGCGCGTCCTGCTGAACACCATCGGCCCGGTCTGGGACGGCAACGAAGTCTGGCTGCTCACCGCCGGCGGCGCCACCTTCGCTGCCTTCCCTCACTGGTACGCCTCGCTGTTCTCGGCGCTGTACATCCCGCTGACGCTCGTGCTCGTGGCGCTGATCTTCCGCGCCGTGTCCATCGAGTACCGCGGCAAGGCGAAGACCGAACGCTCGCGCAAGCTGTGGGACGCAGCCCTGGGCTACGGCTCGCTGGTCGCGGCCTTCGGCGTGGGCGCCATGCTGGCGCTGACCACCCTGGGCCTGCCGCTGAACGAGAACGGCGACCGCGTGGGCGGACCGTTCGCGTGGTTGACCTGGTACGCAGTGCTCGGCGGCGTGGCGGTCGTGGCCTTCTGCTGGATCCACGCGCTGGCCTTCGTCCGGCTGAAGACCGACGGCCCGGTCCGCGAACGCGCCGGCAGGCTGTTCACCCGCTGGCTGCCGCTGGCCGTGCTGCCGCTGGTGGCCTGGGTATTGATGGTGCTGCTGGACAATGACTCGGCAGTGGCTTGGGCCCTGCTGGCCGCCGCGGCGCTAGCCCTGGTCGTCAGCATCGTCACCGCCCGCGCCGGACGCGAAGGCGTCTCGTTCATCGCCTTGGGCGTGATGCTCGCCGCCGGGGTGGCGGCGATCTTCACTGCGGCGTTCCCCGTCGTGCTGCCCTCCACCCTGGACCCGGCCTTCGACCTGACGATCTACACGGCCTCCAGCTCGGCCTACACGCTGAAGCTGATGAGCATCGTGGCGGCCTTCGGCGTCCCGCTGGTGCTGGCCTACCAGTCCTGGAGCTACTGGGTCTTCCGCAAGCGCGTCAAGGAGGAGCACATCCCCGAGGCGCACCACCCGGAACCGATCGTCAAGTAGCACACCCCACCGCGGCGACCGAAAGGAACGCACCCCATGCGCACACCGCGCTTCCTGCCCCGAGAGCTGATCGCTCCACGCCAGATCGTGGTCCTCACCGTGTTCTCGGTGCTCAAGACCGCCGGACTGGTGCTCGCCGCGTACGGCCTGGGCCAGTGGATCGCGAACATGGCCTCCGGAACCGGCAATACCCCGGCGCTGCTGGTCCTGGCCGCCGCCGGCGTGCTGGGCCGCGCCGCCGGGGTATGGGGCCTGAACACCGGGGCGCGGCGCATGGGGCTGGGTGCCAAGGAGCGGATGCGCGCCACCTTGGTGCGCACCGCGGCGAGCCGGCCGGGCATCGTCCCGGCCGACTCGGCCGACCACTCGGTGCCGGTCACCGCAACCCTGGCAAGCCACGGCATCGACAAGCTCGACGACTACTTCACCAAATTCATCCCGGCGCTCATCGGAGCCATGGTGCTCCCGGCGCTGCTGGGCATCTACATCCTGTCCCTGGACTGGATCAGCGCGGTGGTGCTGCTGCTGACCATCCCGCTGGTCCCGGTGTTCATGGCCCTGATCGGCCTGCACACCCAGGACACCCTGGCCGCCTCGCAGTCCAAGCTCGACGCGCTGGCCCACCAGATGTACGAGCTGGCCCAGGGCCTGCCCGCCCTGCTGGGCCTGGGCCGCGCCCGCCGCCACGGCAACGCCATCGCCGCGGTCAGCGAAAAGTACCGCCAGGCCACCATGGCCAATCTCAAAACCGTGTTCCTCTCCAGCTTCTGGCTGGAACTGATCTCCACCCTGTCAGTGGCGGTGCTGGCAGTGATGATCGGCGTGCGCCTGGTCGGCGGCAGCATGGACCTGGCTCCGGGCCTGATCATCCTGATCCTCGCCCCGGAGCTGTTTTCCGCGCTGCGCGAGGTCGGCTCCGCCTACCACGCCGCCGACGACGGGCTGGCCTCCTACCAGCGCTACCAGGCCATCACCGCCGAACAGGAAAACCACCAGATCCTCTCGCTGGTCCCCGCGACCCCGGGCAGCCTGCTGGAACTGCGCGACGTGTCCATCGGCTACCGCGCGGGAGAACCGGTGCACGAGCACCTGGACCTCACCCTGATGCCGGGGGAGCGCAAGCTGCTGTCCACCGCCAGCGGCACCGGCAAGACCACCGTGCTGCGCCTGGTCGCCGAGGCCTCCACTAGCGACAACAGCTTCGATGCGGCCCGCGTCAGCGGCCAGGTCTATGTGGGCAGCCAGCTGGCAGTCATCAGCCAGCACCCGCAGTTCAACGCCGCCACCGGCGAGGCCCAGCTGGCCCAGGACGTCCCGGACGCCGAGGAGCGGCTGGTCGCCGAGCTGGCGGCCCGGCTGGAACTGGAGACCATGCTGCCGCGGCAGATCGCCGAATACTCGCCGGGCGAGCTGCGCCGGCTGGAGGTGCTGCGCGCCGTGCTGCGCCTGCACAGCGTGCCAGACTGCCGCCTGCTGCTGGCCGACGAGCCCACCGCCCATCTGGATATGGCCAACGCCGCTGCCGTACGCCAGGTGCTGGCCGAGCTTCCGGCCGGCACCGCCGTGCTGGTTGCCAGCCACGACCCGCTGCTGGCCGCCAACCCGTCGCAGGCCGGCGAGAAGGGTGCGCCGCAGGCTTCGCAGCCTGCCCGGGACTTCGCGAGCCGGCATGCTGCGGCCCCGTCAGCCCAGGCGTCCGCTGTGCCAACGGCTTCAGCCGGCCCCGCGCCGCGCTTCAACCCGCTGCGCGAGCTGTTCTCCGGCTACGTCCCGGCCCGCAAGGCGGCGGTCTACGGCACCCTCGGCATCCTGTGCGCCGTGGCCCTGTCCGCACTGAGTGGATGGCTGATCGTCGAATCCAGCTACCAGCCGGCCATCTTGCACTTGACCGTCGCCTTCGTCATGGTCCGCACCCTGGGCATCGGCCGCGCCGCCTTCCGCTACCTGGAACAGCTGGCCATCCACGACGCAGTGCTCGGCTACGCCGGGGCGCTGCGTGAGAAGATCTGGACCTCCATGGTCGCCAACCCCGCCCGCTGGGGACTGGTCAGCCGCTCCTCGGTGGTGCTGCGCTTCCTGCTGGCTGAGGTCGACGAGCTGCGCGACCTGCTGGCCCGCGTGCTCTTCCCGCCGATCCAGGCCGTCGCCGTCTGGGCCGCCGGCATCGCTGTGCTGTTCTACATCCAGCCCGCCTTCGGCTGGGCCGCGCTGGCCGCCGGACTGCTGCTGGCCTTCCCGGGCCGCTGGCTCGTGCGCCGAGTCGAAGGCCTGCACCTGGCCCGGCAGCTGGCCCACCGGCTGAATGTGAACCAAGCCGTGCTGGGCATCCTGCGCAACCAGGGCGCGCTGCGCGCCTACGGGTCGCTGGCCCGGGTGCTGGACAAGCTTGCCATCGCCGAATCCGAGAACACCTCGGCTGCCCGGCGCCACGCGCTCGGCCAGGGCCTCGCCCCGGCCCTGGGTGCGCTGCTGACCGGCGCGCTGGCCGTCGCCTTCGCGGAGCTATCCACCAGCTCGGCCTCCTTCACCGCGCTCGCCGTGCTCATGGCCCTGGCCCTGGGCGAAGCCGCCACCGCCGCGCTGAGCGCCGTGCAGCAGGGCAGGGCGCTGAAGGAACTGACCACGACCCTCGCCTCGCGCGGCGTTGGGGGCAGCGCAGCCGAAGGCCAGACCGGGCTGCGGGAGACCTCCCCGGCCGGCGCGCCAGCTGTCCGCGGCTTCGTGCTGGAGGACGTGTCGCTCGGTTACGGGCCGCAGGCCCCGGTGATCGAGCAGCTGACCGCCCGCATCGAACCGGGCCAGTGGAGCGCGCTGACCGGGCCGTCCGGCTCGGGCAAGTCCACGGTGCTCACCGCGCTACTCGGGGCGCTGCCGCTGGAGAGCGGGCGCCTGGCCGCGCTGGATGCGGACGGCCGGGAACACCAGTTCGCCGCGGCGAACCTGGATTCGGTGGCCTGGTGCCCGCAGGAAGCGCACCTGTTCGACTCCACGCTGCGCCGCAACCTGCTGCTGGGCGCCGCGGACGAGGTGCAGGTTTCCGACGACCAGCTCCAGGACGTGCTGCAGCAGGTGGGCCTGGGCGGCTGGCTTGCCGAGCAGCCCGGGGGACTGGACACGCGTATCGGCTCCGGGGGCCACCGGCTTTCCGGCGGCCAGCGCTGCAAGCTCGCCGTGGCCCGCGCTCTGGTGGGCGGGCACCAGGTGATCCTGCTGGACGAGCCCACCGCGCACCTGGGCCAAGACGAATCCGTGGAATTGATGCAGACCCTGCGCGGCGCGCTCGAAGGGCGCACCGTCGTGCTGATCACCCATGACGAGCAGCTCGCCCGCGAATGCCAAGGACAGATCCGGCTGCAGGCCAAGCTGGCTCCCGCCAGCTGACGGCTCGCGGCTCCGAGTGGCCAGCTACAACGCGGACAAGCCCGGGACCGGTTCAGTGCGAACCGGTCCCGGGCTTGACTGCTGCCGGGGGTCAACTACCGTTGGCCGGCGGAAACTGCTAGAGCACGACCCCGCCGTCGTCGAACGGCAAGGTGTCCTCGCCTGGCTGCACCGACGGGCGGGAGGACGGAACCACCGGGGGAAGCTCCGCGCCTGCCGTGGCCGCGGAGGCCGCGCGGGCCGGGGCTTCGCCGGTGCCGGTAGCGACGCTCAGCGAGCCGCCGAGGATGTTGATGCTCTGCGCCAGCGGGGCGCCGGAGCCGTCGCGCTTGCCGAATTCGGTCGGCAGGGCGCGCACCACGCCGGCCGCGGAGCTGGCGCGGGCCGGACCATGCCCGGCGTAGCCAAGCACCAGGTAGTCCTCGCCCTTGACGAAGCGGTGGGCACGCACGCCGGCGGTGGCACGGCCCTTGGCCGGGAATTCGCTGAACTCGGTCAGCTTCACCGACTGGCCGGAAGTGCCCGGCAGCGTCTGCGAACCGGCGGCGATGGTTGCCACCACCGCGTCCTGCTGTCTCTTATACACATCT
>NZ_JBKZDY010000010.1:0-113415 GCF_046940185.1 Arthrobacter sp. 'calajunan' | reverse complement strand
ACGCGTCGGTTTACCACGCGCTGGTGCGTCCGGGCGATACCGTGCTGGGCTTGAACCTGGCCCACGGCGGGCATTTGACCCACGGCATGAAGATCAACTTCTCCGGCCGCCTGTTCAACATCGTCCCATACGGCGTGGACGAGGAGACGAACCTGGTGGACATGGACGAGGTCGAGCGCCTGGCCATCGAGCACCAGCCGAAGATGATCGTGGCCGGCTGGTCGGCCTACCCTCGCCAGCTGGACTTCGTCCGCTTCCGCGAAATCGCGGACAAGGTCGGTGCGTACCTGTTCGTGGACATGGCGCACTTCGCCGGCCTGGTCGCGACCGGGCTGCACCCGTCGCCGGTGCCGCATGCGCATGTGGTCACCTCGACCACGCACAAGACCCTGGCAGGCCCTCGCGGCGGCATCATCCTGTCGAACGATGCGGAGATCGCCAAGAAGCTGAACTCGGCGGTGTTCCCTGGCCAGCAGGGCGGCCCGCTGGAGCATGTGATCGCGGGCAAGGCGGTGGCGTTCAAGATCGCCGCGTCGCCGGAGTTCAAGGAGCGCCAGCAGCGCACCCTGGCCGGTTCGCGGATTTTGGCGCAGCGGTTGACCCAGGCCGATGTGGCCGCCAAGGGCATCAGCGTGTTGACCGGCGGCACGGATGTGCACCTGGTGCTGGTGGACCTGCGCCACAGCGAGCTGGATGGGCAGCAGGCCGAGGATCTGCTGGCGCAGGTGGAGATCACGGTGAACCGCAATGCGGTGCCGTTTGACCCGCGTCCGCCGATGACTACCAGCGGGTTGCGGATCGGCACCCCGGCGTTGGCGACCCGCGGGTTCTCCGAGGAGGCGTTTGCCGAGGTCGCGGAGATCATCGCGCAGACCCTGATTGCCGGGGCCGAAGGCAACACCGGGGTGTTGCCGGAGTTGAAGGCCCGGGTTCTGGAGCTGGCCGCAGCCCACCCACTGTACCCAAACCTGAAAAAGATCGGAGAATAGCCATGGCTGATTTGCTGCCTGAGCACCCGGAATTCCTCTGGGCCAACCCGGAGCCGAAGAAGTCCTATGATGTCGTCATCGTTGGCGGCGGCGGCCACGGCCTGGCCACCGCCTACTACCTGGCCAAGAACCACGGCATCACCAACGTCGCCGTCCTGGAAAAGGGCTGGCTGGCCGGCGGGAACATGGCCCGCAATACCACCATCATCCGCTCGAACTACCTTTGGGACGAATCGGCGGGCATCTACGAGAAGTCGCTGAAGCTGTGGGAGCAGCTGCCCGAGGAGCTGGACTACGACTTCCTGTTCTCCCAGCGCGGCGTGCTGAACCTCGCCCACACCCTGGGCGACGTGCGCGAATCGGTGCGACGCGTGGAAGCCAACAAGTTCAACGGAGTCGACGCCGAATGGCTCACCCCGGAGCAGGTCAAGGAAGTCTGCCCGATCATCAACATCGGTGACGACATCCGCTACCCGGTCATGGGCGCCACCTACCAGCCGCGCGCCGGCATCGCCAAGCACGACCACGTGGCCTGGGCCTTCGCCCGCAAGGCCAACGAAATGGGCGTGGACATCATCCAGAACTGCGAAGTCACCGGCTTCCTGAAGGACGGCGAGAAGGTCACCGGCGTGAAGACCACGCGCGGCACCATCCACGCCGGCAAGGTCGCCCTGGCCGGTGCCGGGCACTCCTCGGTGCTGGCGGAACTGGCGGGCTTCGAACTGCCCATCCAGTCCCACCCGCTGCAGGCCCTGGTCTCCGAGCTGTTCGAACCGGTCCACCCGACGGTGGTCATGTCCAACCACATCCACGTCTACGTCTCCCAGGCCCACAAGGGCGAACTGGTCATGGGCGCGGGCATCGACAGCTACAACGGCTACGGCCAGCGCGGCGCGTTCCACGTGATCGAGGAACAGATGGCCGCCGCGGTGGAGCTGTTCCCGATCTTCGCCCGGGCGCACGTGCTGCGCACCTGGGGCGGCATCGTGGACACCACCATGGACGCCTCGCCAATCATTTCCAAGACGCCGATCCAGAACCTCTACGTCAACTGCGGCTGGGGTACCGGCGGCTTCAAGGGAACCCCGGGCGCCGGTTTCACCCTGGCGCACACCATTGCCAACGACGAGGCCCACGCGTTGAACGCACCGTTCAGCCTGGAACGTTTTGAAACCGGCCACCTGATCGACGAACACGGCGCAGCAGCCGTGGCCCACTAGGAGCAGCCACCATGATGCTGATTGAATGCCCGAACTGCGGGCCGCGCAACGAAACCGAATTCTCCTACGGCGGCCAGGCCCATGTGGCCTACCCCGAGGACCCGAACGCCCTGAGCGACAAGGAATGGTCCCGCTACCTGTTCTACCGCGAGAACTCCAAGGGGATCTTCGCCGAACGCTGGGTCCACTCCGGCGGGTGCCGCAAGTGGTTCAACGCCCTGCGAGATACCGCAACCTATGAATTCAAGGCCGTCTACCGGGCCGGGGAACCGCGTCCGGAACTGAACACCCAGGGAGGATCCCGATGAGCCAGAACACGTCCTACCGGCTGCCGGCCGAGCAGTCCCCGGCCGCCCGGATCGACCGCGGAGAAGCCCTGGTCCTGACGGTCGACGGAAAGCAGCTGGAAGCCTTCCGTGGCGACACCGTAGCCAGCGCCATGCTCGCCAACGGCCAGCGCGCCTGCGGCAACTCGATGTACCTGGACCGCCCGCGCGGTATCTTCTCCGCCGGCGTCGAGGAGCCCAACGCCCTGGTGACCGTGGAGGCCCGCCACGAGCAGGACATCAACGAGTCGATGCTCGCCGCCACCACCGTTCCGGTGACCGCCAACCTGAGCGCCACGCTGCTGCGCGGCCTGGGCGTGCTGGACCCGAGCACCGATCCGGCCTACTACGACCACGTGCACGTGCACACCGATGTGCTGGTGGTAGGCGCCGGCCCTGCCGGCCTGGCCGCCGCCCGCGAGGCGTCCCGCTCCGGGGCCCGTGTGCTGCTGCTGGATGAGCGCGCCGAAGCCGGAGGCTCGCTGCGCGATGCCGCCGGCGAGCAGATCGACGGCCAGGATGCCGCAGCGTGGATCGATGCGACCGTC
The DNA here is from genome assembly GCF_046940185.1 of Arthrobacter sp. 'calajunan'. Taxonomy (NCBI): domain Bacteria; kingdom Bacillati; phylum Actinomycetota; class Actinomycetes; order Micrococcales; family Micrococcaceae; genus Arthrobacter; species Arthrobacter sp. 'calajunan'. The sequence goes on along the minus strand of NZ_JBKZDY010000010.1, from coordinate 110,332 downwards.
GCCGAGCTGGCAGCGGCCGAGGAAACCACCCACCTGCAGCGCACCACAGTGCTCGGCTCCTACGACGCGAACTACGTGGTCGCCGTGCAGCGTCGCACCGTGCACCTGGATAGGCCTTCCGGCGCCGGCGTCTCGCGTGAACGCATCTGGCACATCCGCGCCAACCAGGTGGTGCTGGCCACCGGCGCCCACGAGCGCCCGATCGTGTTCGAGAACAACGACCGCCCGGGCATCATGCTCGCCGGCGCCGTGCGCAGCTACCTGAACCGCTACGGCGTGCGCGCCGGGGCGCAGATCGTCGTGGCTACCACCAACGACTCCGCCTACCCGCTGGTTGCGGACCTCGCCGCCAGCGGTGGAGTAGTCGCCGTCATCGATGCCCGTACCACGGTGTCCGCCGCGGCGGCGGAAGCAGTGGGCGCCGGGGTTCGTGTCATCACTGGCTCCGTCGTCGTGGACACCGAAGCCAACGAGTCAGGCGAACTGTCGGCAGTGATCGTCGCCGAGCTGGGCGAGGACCGCGACCTGGGCGAGCCGCAGCGCTTCGAGGCCGACGTGCTGGCAGTGGCCGGCGGCTTCAACCCGGTGGTGCACCTGCACTCACAGCGCCAGGGCAAGCTGGTGTGGGACACCTCGATCCACGCCTTCGTCCCTGACGCGGCAGTGGCCAACCAGCACCTGGCCGGCGCGCTGACCGGCCTGTTCGACACCGCCAGCGCGCTGTCCACCGGCGCCGCGGTGGGGGCCGCGGCGGCCACCGCCGCGGGCTTCGAGCGCATCGCCCAGGTGCCGCAGGCGCTGCCGGTGCCGGCCGGGGAAACCCGCCCGGTTTGGCTGGTGCCCTCGCTGAACGGCGACCAGGCAACGAACTACACCACCCACTTCGTCGACCTGCAGCGCGACCAGACCGTCTCCGACGTGCTGCGTGCCACCGGCGCAGGCCTGGAATCGGTGGAGCATATCAAGCGGTACACCTCGATCTCCACCGCCAATGACCAAGGCAAGACCTCTGGCGTCGCGGCCATCGGCGTGATCGCCGCGGTGCTGGGCATCGAGAACCCGGCCGAGATCGGCACCACCACCTTCCGCGCCCCGTACACCCCGGTCGCCTTCGCCGCCCTGGCCGGCCGGACCCGCGGTGAGCTGCTGGACCCGGCGCGCATCACCCCGATGCACTCCTGGCACCTGGCGCAGGGCGCGAAGTTCGAGGACGTGGGCCAGTGGAAGCGCGCCTGGTACTTCCCGCAGGACGGGGAAGACATGGACGCGGCGGTCTACCGCGAATGCGCAGCGGTGCGCGAGTCGGTGGGCATGCTCGACGCCACCACTCTGGGCAAGATCGAGATCCGCGGCGCGGATGCAGCCGAGTTCCTGAACCGCATCTACACCAACGGCTACACCAAGCTGAAGGTCGGCATGGCCCGCTACGGCGTGATGTGCAAGGCCGACGGCATGGTCTTCGACGACGGCGTGACCCTGCGCCTGGCCGAGGACCGCTTCCTGATGCACACCACCACCGGCGGCGCCGCCGGCGTGCTGGACTGGCTGGAGGAATGGCTGCAGACCGAATGGCCGGAGCTGGATGTCACCTGCACCTCGGTGACCGAGCAGCTGGCCACCGTGGCGGTGGTCGGTCCGCGGTCGCGCGATGTGGTGGCCAAGCTGGTGACCGGGCTGGACGTCTCCAACGACGCGTTCAAGTTCATGTCCTTCCAGGACGTGACCCTGGATTCGGGCATCGAGGCGCGCATCAGCCGCATCTCCTTCTCCGGCGAACTGGCCTACGAGATCGCGATCCCGTCCTGGCACGGCCTGCGCGTCTGGGAAGACGTGTACGCCGCCGGGCAGGAATTCAACATCACGCCGTACGGCACCGAAACCATGCACGTGCTGCGCGCCGAAAAGGGATTCATCATCGTCGGCCAGGACACCGACGGCACGGTGACCCCGCAGGACGCCGGCATGGAATGGGTGGTCTCCAAGTTCAAGGACTTCGTGGGCAAGCGCTCCTTCTCGCGGGAAGACAATCTGCGCGAGGATCGCAAGCACCTGGTCTCCGTGCTGCCGGTGGACACCGCGCTGCGGCTGGCCGAGGGCGCCGCTCTGGTCGCCGACGGCGCGGTGGAAACCGAGGGCTGCACCCCGATGGAAGGCTGGGTCACCAGCTCCTACAACTCGCCGGCGCTGGGCCGCACCTTCGGCCTGGCACTGATTAAGAACGGGCGCAGCCGCATCGGCGAAGTGCTCAAGACCCCGGTCAACGGCCAGCTGGTCGATGTCCTCGTCTCCGATCTCGTACTTTTCGACCCGGAAGGGAGCCGCCGCGATGGCTAGCAACACCCTGATTGAATCAACCTCCGTGCGCCGTTCCCCGGCCGAGCACCTGGCCGAAGCCATGGCCCAGGGCTCCACCGCCGGCACGGTCCAGCTGCGGGAAATCGCCTTCGCCACCCAGGTCGGCGTGCGCGCGGTGCCTGGCAGCGGCGGATTCGCCGCGCTGGCAGAAGCCGTCGGCACCGGGCTGCCTCAGCAGGTCGGGGAGGTCGCAGGCTCCGTGGAGGGCACCGCGGTGCTCTGGCTCGGACCGGACGAGTTCCTGGCCATCGCGCCGGAAGGCGCGGAACTTGCCGCAGAGCTGGTTGCGGCGCTGGGGGACGAGCCCGGCCAGGTGGTCGACCTGTCGGCCAACCGCAGTGTGCTTGAACTGTCCGGACCGGCCGCGCCGCTGGTGCTGCGCAAGAGCTGCCCGGCGGACCTGCACCCGCGCGCCTTCGGCGTCAACCGCGCCATCACCACCACGCTGGCGAACATCCCGGTGCTGCTGTGGCGCACCGGCGAGCAGTCCTGGTACATCCTGCCGCGCGCCTCGTTCACCGAGCACACCGTGCACTGGCTGATCGACGCGATGAGCGAATTCGCCTCGGAGCCGGTCGCCTAGCGCGGCGTAGTCCTCCATTCCGGGCGCTGGCTGGTTTGCGGCCCGACCGGTTCCCGCCACGTCCAGTGCCGGGAACCGGTCGGTGGCGACCGGCGCCGGCGTTGCTCAGCCGGGATGGGCTGCGCCTCGCCGCCGCATTGGGAGGTCCGGCGGCGGAGCGTTGAGCGGTCCCTGCCCGGCGGGTTGATGGTTCCCGCCGGGCACCGGGGCTTCACCGGTTCAGCCCGCCGAGGGGGAGTAGCCTGGGAGCACCCCGGGCGAAGAAACCAGACACAAACTTTTTCGCGGAGCACGCCCCGAGTGCGTGTTCCGCCCCAGACACCTGAATGGAAGTGGATCATGAGCGAACAGGTTCGGCACGTCTTGACCCTTCAGTGCCCTGAAGGCATCGGCATCGTGCACGCGGTGACCGGTTTCCTGGTCCGGCACCAGCGCACCATCGTGGAGCTCAAGCAGTACGACGACATGAGCGCCGGACGCCTGTTCCTGCGCGTGGATTTCGCCGGCGACTCCGCCCCGGATCTGTTGGACGCCCTGCGCAGCGAGTTCTCCGAGGTCGCCGCGAAATTCGACATGGACTGGCAGCTGCGCGAGCGCGGCCAGAAGACCAAGGTGCTGATCATGGTCTCCAAGTTCGAGCACTGCCTGCAGGACCTGCTTTTCCGCATGCACTCGGGGGACCTGCCCATCGAGGTGGTCGGGGTTGCTTCCAACCACCCGGACCACCGCTCGCTGGTGGAATGGTACGGAATCGGCTTCCACCACATCCCGATCAGCAAGGACACCAAGCCGCGGGCCGAGGCCGCGCTGCTTGAACTGATCGATCAGACCGGCGCCGAGCTGGTGGTGCTGGCCCGCTACATGCAGGTGCTCTCCGACCACTTGGCCAGCGAGCTGACCGGAAAGACCATCAACATCCACCATTCGTTCCTGCCATCCTTCAAGGGCGCCAAGCCTTACCACCAGGCGTGGGAACGCGGCGTGAAAACGGTGGGCGCCACCGCGCACTACGTGAATTCGGAACTCGACGAGGGCCCGATCATCGCCCAGCAGGTGGTGGAGGTGGACCACACCTACGGCCCGCAGGACCTGGTGGCCGCCGGCCGCGACTCGGAATGCAAGGCGCTGTCCAACGCGGTGCGCTGGCACTGCGAAGGGCGCGTGTTCCTCTACGGCAACCGCACCGTGGTGCTGCGCTAGCATCCGGGTCGCAGGAGGCCAGCCGTTGCCCGTAGGCTTAATGGCAAACCTCCACATAAGCGAAGGACGGCTCATGGCCAGCAAGAAGCGTCAAGGCAAAAAGAACTCCGGCGCAGGAAACCCTGCCAAGGCGGCCCAGCGCGGCCGCAGCGTGCACAAGATCCAGGCCGAGCTGTCGGTTGACGCGCTGCGCGGCCAGTACGTCGCCTGGGTCGCCGCCCAGGTTCCTGCCTTCTCCCCGGCGGACGCAGCCCAGGCCGCGGAGATCCAGTTGGACGTCATCCGCACCATCGGCGGGGAGTACGCCGAAACCGCGCGCAGCTCCAACCTGTTCGACCTGGACCCGGAGCTCTTCGGCCAGGCCCTGGCCGACTTCCTGGTCAACCTGCCGGACAACGTGGCGCCCGAGCCGATCTTCTCCACCTGGCTGGACTTCTTCAGCTTCGCCGAGGACACCAGCCTGTGGCAGGGCGGCGCGGAGAATCTCGAGGAAGTGCGCGAGATGCTGGAAGACGCCCTGGACGGCTTCGCTGAAGGCGATGCGGAAATCTGCGCCCTGCTGCGCGCCACCCCGCTCTTCGACGCCGTGAAGAACTTCGCGGTGGCCATCGGCGACGGCATCGCGACCAACGACTTCACCGATTCCGCCAGCTCCTCGCGGGCCCAGGTCTTCGAGGCCATGGGCATCGACGCGCAGTCCGTGGAAGCCGACGCCCCGGCCCCGCTGCGCTTCAACTACATCTGGAACGCGGCGATGATGTCCGTGGTGACCACCACCGAAACCAGCATCGTGCGCGACGAGGAAGCCTTCGCCGAATTCCTGGACGGCGAGCAGGCCGACAGCGCCCAGCTGCTCTTCGAGATGGCCGTCGCCTGCGTGCAGGCGCACCTGAACCCGACCATGGACACCAGCCTGCGCGACGAAGCCCACTACCTGGTGGTGCGCAACCTGCTGGTCACCGCGTCCACCGGACGCGACGGGGACCTGGAAGGCCTGCGCCGCAATGTCGGCGCGAAGATCTACGACTCGGTGCTGCCAGAGGCCACCGAGGCAATGGCCTCGCTGGCAGGTTTCGGCCTGCTGCAGCGCGACGGGGAAACCTACAGCATCGACGAACGCCTGGTCCCGGTGGTCTCCGCCGGCATCAGCGAGGTGGAAGCCTTCTTCGAGGAAGCCGTCTAGTCATCCCCGCGTGAAAACGCAATCGCGATGAGCCTGCGCAGCACCGACTCGTCGACGTCATCCAGCTTCTTCACGTAGACGCAGCCTGCTCCCTCGGTATACGTGCCGAGTTCCGGGAGCAGCGCTGCGCCTGCGGGCAGGTCCTTGAGCCCGTAGATGGACAGCGCCGTTTTGCGCGGCGAGAATCCGGTTTTGGGCCAGATGCCGGTGGTGCGCGCATTGGCGGGGGAGACATACCGGTACTGGCCGTAGCCCACGATCGACGGCCCCCACATCACCGGGTCGGCCCCGGTGGTTTCGGCGAAGATCCGGGCCAGCTGCTCGCCGTCGGTCCGGCGTTTGGCCGGGGTGGCGGCGGCGAGGAACTCCTCGACGCTGGCATCGGTGGGCTGGGTCTTGGGTGCACTGGCCATGGCGGGCTCCTGGTTCTAGCTGGCTTCGGCGGCCGGCGTCGGCTCGTCCGAAAGGAAGATGGCGGACAGCTTGCGGTACTGCCCGGTGGTCATGGCCAGCAGCGCGGCCAGGATCATGACCAGGCCGCCGACCAGGAAGATCAGCGCGATCCCGCGCGCCTGCCCCTGCCCGACCAGCCAGCCGAAGGCGGCGTCGCCCTCGGCGCTTTTCATGAACGGGATGATCAGGTACTGGGCCAGCGGGGCGACCAGGAATGCGGTGATCGGGGCCGCGGAAGCCTCCATCATCTGGGCGAAGCCGAACACGCGGCCCTGCCGCCGGAACGGCACGACCTTCTGGATCACTGTCTGCTCGGCCGCCTCGCAGGCAGGAATCAGGCACATGTACAGCCAGATGCCCGCGATATACAGCCATACCCATTCGCGCACCGTGAAGACCGCGCCCAGGAAGCCCATGCAGGCGACCAGGATCAGCAGCGTGCGGATCGGATTCCTGCCCAAGCCGAACTTCGCCACCAGCGCGCCGCCGACGATGAAGCCGGTCGAGGCCAGACCGAAGGTGATGCCCCAGGCCTCCACCGACATCACGGTCAGCCCGTAGGGATCCATCAGCGCCATGTAGATGCCGCCGATCAGGTTGTTGAACATCGAGAAGATGATCAGCGCCAGTAGCCCCGGGATCGCCATCACCGTGGTGAAGCCCAGCCGCAGGTGCGCGGTCTTCCCGCCCGAAACCTCGGGGTCGGCCTGCGGCTTGTCCTCAGGGATGGAGATGGTGACCAGATGCAGCATCGTCAGCACCACCAGCGCGATGGAGATGACCAGCGTCCAGCCCATGCCCAGCAGGCCGATCGACAGCCCGGAGAACACGCTGGTGACGATGAACGCCAGCCCCTGCACGGTGCCGACCAGGCCGTTGGCGTTCGCGTGCCGTTCCACCGGGATCAGCAGCGTCACCGTGGTGGACAACGCGATGCCCCGCATCTGCTCCACGATGGCGCCGAGCAGGATCACGATGCAGAACAGCCAGAATTCCCAGCCGCCGATGTCCAGGATTCGCTCGGTGGGCAGCCACAGGTAGAGCAGCCCCGCCAGCGTGAACATCACCGCGGTCACGGCGGCGGAAAAGACGAATACGATTTTCTTGCGGTGCTGGTCCACGATGGTGCCGAAAACCATGGAGAACAGCGCAATCAGCAGCATGAAGGCGCCGCCGATGATGCCGGTGGCCATGACGTTCTCGGTTTCCAGGTACACCCAGAAGGTCAGCGCGAACCACAGGTAGCTCGTGGTCAGGTTGGCCACGGCGGTATTGATCAGGATATGCAGGAATGAGCGCATTCCATGCTCCGGAACCTGCGGGTTCGAATCATGAACATCGCTTCCCTGCGGGATCTCGCTCATGTCGATTCCTCGGGTCGGTGCAGCGTATATCGGTAGTGAAAAGGATACGGACACCCACCCACAGAGTCAGCAGGCGCTGCGCGAATCCCTGCCTGCTCCAACGGTTGCCGCAACCTGTCTGATCCTGTGCTGACCTGTACGGCAGGAAGCGGCAGTTGGCCGCTGTCGGCGAATTCAGACGCGAAAAAAATTCTTCTGCATGCCGCCGGAGGCAGGACCTAGAATTGCAGGCGGGGCGTGGCGCATCTAAGCCTGCCCCGTGGACATCCACCGGCCACCTGAAGGAGCCAGCCAATGATTTTCGGTAAAAAGGGCGACGACGCGGTCCTCGCCAAGCTCGCCTCGGCACCGGAACCCTACCGCGGGATCGCCGAACGCCTTCACGCCATCATCCGCGAGACCGCGCCCGGCCTGGAGCCCGTCGTCCGCTGGGGCCTGCCGTTCTATGTCAAGGACGGCAAGGACGTCTGCTACATCAAGCCGGACAAGGACTACCTGGTCTTCGGCTTCGGCGAGGTAGCGAACCCCGCCTTCGAACAGGGCGCACACATGCACCCAGTAGCCTGGACGCTCACCTCGCTGGACGATGCCACGGAGCAGCGCATCCGGGAGTTGGTGGCCAAGGCGGCCGGCTAGCTCCGACCCCGATGGCGGGAAGCGTCGGTGGACAGGCACAGGGTCCGCCGCTGCTTGGCTGGACACGGGCCGCGCGTTAGGGTGTGGAATGTGACGCCGGACACCACGGCGCCGCTGCCGCCCATCCGCTGAAGACCCAGGGAGTACACGCATGAAGGCCTATGCCAAGGGCGAGAACGAACCAGCGCTGCTCGATAAGAGCATCGGCGCGACGCTTCAGGACACCGCTTCCCGCATCGGGGCGCGCGAGGCGCTTGTCGACGCCGCCGCCGGCCGGCGCTGGACCTGGGCGGAACTGGACGCCGACGTCAACCGCCTGGCCAAGGGGCTGCTCGCCGCCGGGCTGCACGCGGGGGACCGGCTGGGCATCTGGGCGCCGAACTGCGCCGAATGGGTGCTCACCCAGTTCGCCACCGCCAAGCTCGGCGTCATCCTGGTCAACGTCAACCCGGCCTACCGCACCCACGAATACGCCTATGCCGTGAACCACAGCCGGATGCGCATGCTCATCACGCTCACTCAGTTCAAGACCAGCGACTACCGGGGCATGGTGCAGGCCACCGCGGCCGACACCCCGAGCCTCGAGCGCGTGGTCTACCTGGACACCGGGGACTGGGACGAGCTGCTGGCGCAGGGAGAATCCGTAACGGACCAGGCGCTCGCCGAGCGGCTGGCAGCCACCTCACCGGGGGACGCCATCAACATCCAGTACACCTCCGGCACCACCGGCTACCCCAAGGGTGCGGTGCTCAGCCACCACAACATCCTGAACAACGGCTACCAGGTCACGGGCATGATCGACCTGACCGAAGAAGACCGGCTGTGCATTCCGGTGCCCTTCTACCACTGCTTCGGCATGGTCATGGGAAACCTGGGCTGCGTGGCCCGAGGCACCGCCATGGTCATTCCGGCGCCCGGCTTCGACCCGGAAGCCACCTTGAGGGTGGTCGCCGAGGAGCAGTGCACGGGCCTGTACGGGGTACCCACCATGTTCATCGCCATGCAGAACCATCCGAACTTCGCCGACTACGACCTCTCGCTGCTGCGCACCGGCATCATGGCCGGATCCATCTGCCCGGTTCAGGTCATGCGCCGTTGCGTGGAAGACATGGGCATGAGCGCGGTGTCCATCGCCTACGGCATGACCGAGACCAGCCCCGTCTCCTGCCAGACGCGCAGCGACGACGACTTCGAGCACCGCACCAGCACCATCGGCCGCGTCCATCCGCACGTGGAAATCAAGGTCATCGATCCGGTGAGCGGCGAGACTCTGGAACGCGGCGAAACCGGGGAATACTGCACCCGCGGCTACTCCGTGATGCTCGGCTACTGGGACGACGATGAGAAAACCCGCGCCGCCATCGACGCCGAGGGCTGGATGCACACCGGGGACCTGGCGGTCATGCGCGAGGATGGCTACTGCACCATCGTCGGGCGCATCAAGGACATGGTCATCCGCGGCGGGGAGAACATCTACCCGGCGGAGATCGAGGAATTTCTCTACAAGCACCCGGACATCGAGGACGTCTCGGTCATCGGAGTGCCGGACCCGAAATTCGGCGAGGCCATCTGCGCCTGCATCCGGATGAAAACCGGGCGCGAACCGTTGGATGTCGAGCAGCTTCGCGCCTACTGCGAAGGGCATCTGGCGCACTACAAGATCCCCGCCTACGTGCGCATCCTGGAGGAATTCCCGACCACCGTGACCGGCAAGATCCGCAAGAACCAGTTGCGCGAGGACGCCGCGCAGCAGCTTCGTCTTTCCTAGGCGCGCAAAGCTGCGGATTCCCGGTGCACCGCACGGCGAGTCCTGTACGAACTCGTAGGTGATGGGATAGGTTTTAGCTGGGGTCCCACAGCTGAATATTTTGCCTATTTCCGAAAGATAGTTATGCACAAGCATTTCGGTCGCCTCGTGGGTATCGCAGTCATCGTCATCGTCGTGCTGGCAGCGCTGCTGCTCTGGTGGGTGCTGAGCGCCAGCGGGACGACTCCGCAGATGTGGCACCCGGTCAAGGTGCAGCTCGGCGGCATCTGGTCCACGTTCTACAGCACCCAGTTGCCCGACCTGTCGATCCTCATTGGCGCGGTGCTCATCGCCCTGGTCCTCATCCTGTTCGTCGTGGGCGGCGAACGCGTGGTCACCCTGCGCTACCGCCGCACCCCGATCCAGAAGTCCTCCCGGCCGCTGGCGCCCAAGCGCATCATGGACCGCACCCGCGGCGTGTACGCCGGGCCGGTTACCGTCACCGTGCTGATTCCCGCGCACAATGAGGAAGCCTCGCTGGGGCACACCATCAACGCGCTGAAGCAGCAGAGCTTCCTGCCCGCCCGGATCCTGGTGGTCGCGGACAACTGCACCGACGGCACCGTGGACGTCGCCCGAGCGCACGGCGTCGACGTGTTCGAATCCGTGGACAACAAGCACAAGAAAGGTGGCGCGCTGAACCAGGCGCTGGCGCAGATCCTGCCCGGCATGGGCGACAACGACTGCGTCATGGTCATGGATGCCGACAGCCAGATCGGCACCGACTTCCTGGCCACCGCCCGCGACCGCTTCACCGCCGACCGCGCGCTGATGTCCGTGGGCGGGCTGTTCCACGGCGAAGAGGGCCACGGGGTGCTGGGCCAGTTCCAGCGCAACGAATACGCCCGCTACCAGCGCGAGATCGCCCGCCGCGACGGCCGCGTTTTCGTGCTCACCGGGACCGCCTCGGTCTTCCGCGCCACCGCGCTGCGCGAGGTGGCCGCCGCCCGCGGCACCACGATCCCGGGCAAGCATGGCGAGGTCTACGACACCGCGGCGCTGACCGAGGACAACGAGCTGACCATCGCGCTGAAGTCCCTGGGCGCGCTGATCACCTCCCCGAACGAGTGCACCGTGGTCACCGAGCTGATGCCCAACTGGAAGATGCTCTGGGCGCAGCGCCTGCGCTGGCAGCGCGGGGCGCTGGAGAACCTGGGCGCCTACGGAGTCACCCCGCAGACCGTGCGCTACTGGTCGCAGCAGATCGGCATCGGCTACGGGGTCATCGCCCTGTTCAGCTACTTCTTCCTGATGGTGCTGATGCTTGTTTCCATGGACACCTGGGTGTGGTTCCCGTTCTGGATGCTGCTCGGCCTGGTCTTCGCGGTTGAACGCGTGGTCACCGCCTGGAGCGGCGGCTGGAAGGCCCGGCTCCTGGCGGCGCTGGTGCTGCCGGAGCTGGTCTACGACGCCTTCCTGGATCTGGCGTTCCTCAAGGGCGTTTGGGACATCGCATTTGCCAAGAGCGCCGACTGGAAGCACGTCGAGCACGCACCGGCCCGAAAGGAAGCCTAGTCATGATGGAATTAGCGATGTATGTCCCGCGAGGCATACTGCTTCCCGAGTCGGTGCTCTACGCGCAGTGGTTCAGTGTGCTGGCGTCGTTCGTCGCGATCAACACGGTGATCTACCTGATCCTGGGCATCACCAAGATCCTGCCGCCGATCCGCTTCGGCGGCTCCAGGGGGCGCGAGCGGCGCTCAGAAACCCGGAGTATCGATCCCGACGCGCCGGTTTAAATCGCGCATGGCATCTGCAAGCTCCGCGGCGGGCAGGCCCCGGCTGTAGTAGAACCCCTGGGCGTAGCTGAAGCCCAGCCGGTCGACCAGCTCGATGTGCTCCGGGGTCTCGATGCCCTCGGCCAGGGTCCGGGCCCCGGTCTCCCGGGCGGCCTCCAGCAGGTTGGCGACCATGCCGCGTACCTCGGCGGAGGACTCGTAGTTGATGATCATGCTGCGATCCAGCTTCACGATGTCGGGATGCAGGCATTCGATGCGCTCGCGGTTCGCGTAGGCGACGCCCGCGTCGTCGATCAGCAGCAGGCACCCGAGGGTATCGGCGTACTGCCGGGCGCGGCCGGAGCTGCAGGGCTCGGATTCCTCATTCAGCTCCAGCCCCCAAACCAACCGCCCATCAAGCTTCATCGCGGAAGCGGCGAAGGCCTCGATGGTCGGGCCCGAGGCATTGAGCGTGACCAGGTACTCGTCTGGCAGCTGGCGGCTGGCGTCGAGGATTCCCTGGATGGCCTCCAGCTCCAGCTCGACGATCCGGCCCTCGGCGCGGGCTTCGCTGAAATGCTCTTGAGGGCCGCGGCCGTCGTCGAATCGGGTCAGTGCCTCGAAACCCAGTAGAGTTTTGTTTCGAAGATCAATGAGGGGCTGGAAAACGAACTTCACTATTTGCCTAACGGGTGAGGGACCGTACGTTGCGTCTGGCCAAGGTCAGCCGGAGCTTACGCCCGAAGCAGATTTTACACATCCGGCCGATCCGATGCGGTCCGTTTTTGAACAATTTGTAGACAATGGGGTGGCGGGGCTTGGAAAAACAGGTAGAGAGCCGAAGTCAGGCGGGTATTTCATGGCGCTCCAGGCTGCTTCCTGCGCGAGTCCGCGCCATCACCAGTATGGAGATCGCGGTGACCGGCATCGTCGCCTGCTTCCTGTCCGTCTTCTACGGCCTGAACCTGTTCAGGACCTTCCCGTCGGAAGCGCTGCAGCTGGTGGCCGTAGGGCGGTTTGCCGGGGCCCTGGGTGTCGTGACGCTGGTGGTGATCCTGCGCGACGCGTTCCCGCTGTGGCTCGCCTACCTCGGCGCCTTGGCGGAACTGACGGCCTTCGTCTACTTTGTGGGCTTCACCGTCGACCACGAGCAGTTCGTCTTCCGGCTCCAGGAATTCCCGCTGATCGCGCTGTACATGGCGTGGCTCTTCCCTTCGGCGATCTCCCGGATGACCATTTATCCCATCCTCGTCTTCACCCTCACCTATTCGCTGCTGTTCGGCCCGGCGGTGGGCACCGAGCACCAGAACGGCCTGCTTAACGTCCTGAGCCTGGTGTTCTTCACCGTGGTCGGCATGTTTGTCGGCAGCTTCGTGAAACGCAAATTCAAGCAGCAGACGGAAATCGACGTGCTCACCGGCGCCTACAACCGCCGGGCGCTGGGCCGGATGGGCGATGCCGCCCTGGCCCAGGGGCGCCGGCAGAACCAGCCGGTCAGCGTCGCGTTGGTGGACATGGACGGCTTCAAGCAGATCAACGACCAGTTCGGCCACGCGGCCGGCGACGAGGTGCTGCGCGGGCTGGTCCGGCACTTGAAGCGCGCGACCCGCAAGAACGATGTGATCACCCGGCTGGGCGGCGACGAATTCGTGCTCCTGCTGCCCCAGACCGGATACGACCAGGCCCAGCAGCTCATGGAACGCGTCCACGAATCCTCCGAGCACAGCTGGAGTTTTGGGGTGGCCACCGCGGAACCGGACGATAACCTGAGCATGGTCATCCTGCGTGCGGACCGCGCCATGTATATCTCCAAGCGCGAGCGGGCGGAGCAGCGCGACTAATCCAGGTTGCCGCTGAGCCGGTCGCGGAACCTGGCGCTGGGCTCGTTCAGCCCGCGGACCTCGACGCTCTTGCCGTAGCCGGCGTACTTGGCGGCTACGGAATCCAGCGCGGCCACGGTCGAGGCGTCCCACACGTGCGAGGCGCTTAGGTCGATCACTACCTGCTGCGGATCCTGCGCGTAGTCGAACTGCGTGTACAGGTCGTTGGACGAGGCGAAAAACAGTTCGCCGGTCACCGTATAGATTGCGGTGTCCCCGTCCACCCTGCGGTCGACCGTCACGAAATGCGCCACTCGGTTGGCAAACAGCACCATCGCCGTGAGGATGCCGGCGCCTACCCCGATGGCCAGGTTGCTGGTCGCCACGGTCAGCACCACGGTGACGAGCATGACGAAGGTTTCGCTCTTGGGCATCATCCGCAGCGTGGAAGGCCGTATGCTGTGCCAGTTGAAAGTCGCGGCGGAGACCACTACCATCACCGCGACGAGCGCGGCCATGGGGATCTGCGCCACCACGTCGCCGAACGCCACGGCCAGCACCAGCATGAACACGCCCGCGAACAGCGTGGAAATGCGCGTGCGCCCGCCGGAAACCTTCACCCCGATCATGGTCTGGCCGATCATCGCACAGCCGCAGATCCCGCCGAAGAAGCCGGTCACCACGTTGGCGGCCCCCTGCGCCCAGGACTCGCGCGTCTTGTTCGACGGCGTGTCGGTGATGTCGTCGACAAGCTTCGCCGTCAGCAGCGACTCCAGCAGGCCGACGAACGCCACCGCCACCGCGAACGGCGCGATGATCCGCAGGGTTTCCATGTCGATCGGGACAGTGGGCAGCGTGAAGACCGGCAGCGACTCGGGCAGTTCGCCCTGGTCGCCCACCGTGGGCACCGTGATCTTCGCGAACACTGTCACCGCCGTGAGCACCGCAATGGCGATCAGCGGCGCCGGAACCGCGTTGGTCAGCTTCGGGAACAGGTACACGATCGCGATCCCGACTGCCACCAGTGGATACACGGCCCACGGCACATCGACCAGCTCGGGCATCTGTGCCAGGAAGATCGAGATGGCCAGGCCGTTCACGAAGCCGATCATCACCTGCCGCGGTATGAACCGCAGCAGCTTGGCCACGCCCAGCGCGGCCAGCAGGATCTGGATGATTCCGGCCAGGATCACGGCCGGGAACAGGTACTCCACGCCGTGGGTCCGCACCAATGGAGCGACCACCAAGGCCACCGCTCCAGCCGCCGCGGTAATCATTGCCGGCCGTCCGCCGGTGAAGGCGATGACAACTGACATGGTGAACGAGGCGAAAATGCCGACCCGCGGATCCACCCCGGCGATCACGGTGAACGCGATGACCTCCGGAATCAGCGCCAGCGAGACCACCAGCCCGGCGAGCAGCTCGGTTTTCAGCAATCGGGGAGACTTGAGGGTTCGCCACACCGACTGCCGTTCTAAGGGGGTCAATGCCGCCGTTGCCATGGTGGACCTGTTCTTTGGCTCGCCGAATTCCGTACCTATGTATTCTAGTTGCCCGGCAGGTTCCAGCACTGCGCTTGGCTGTTAGATTACTGCCATGGCCATATTGAAGGATCCCACCAAACGCACCATCAATATCTGTGAAGCCGCGGGGAAGCAGCGGTACCGCACTAACGCGATCGCGCTCAAGGCCGCGCTGAGGCATTCCACGGTAGCTGGCAAGCAGCTGGGCACCTACGCATGCGAACAGTGCAAAGGCTGGCATATCGAAGGCCAGGGCGGTTAAAGAAAAGTTCCCGTTGGGAGGAAATCCAACGGGAACTTCACGATCATCACTCGCACCTTTATGAGGTACTTCAATTCTAGGAATGCACCCTGTGCCGGAGCTTTGGAATTCCGAGCCGCTAGCTAAGCATTTCTGCGGTGTCCACGCAGCTGGCCGGACGTTAAACTCAAAACCCCCACCGAAATCATTTCGTTGGAGGGTTCTCGATCATCACTCGCACCTTTTGAGTTACCTTCACTGCACTTCCGGTTCCTATGCCGGGCCTGGACACCATCTGGAGAATGCCGGCGCATCGGTGATGCGGCGCTCGAAGGTTTCTTAAAAATACTGGCTCCGTTGCCGTGCGCAACGGAGCCAGACTTACATCATCACTCGCACCTTTGAGGAAGGTAACTTCCATTTTAGGGAGCAAGGCTATGCCTCGGCTTTGCCCGAGCCCGGCGCAGGCAAAGAGTCTGCATCAGCCATGGGACGCAGGAAAGTGAAAACTCCCGCCGGCTGAAGCCGGCGGGAGTTTACGATCATCACTCGCACCTCAAGGAGGTGTCTACGACATTACTGCCCGACTCTGTGCAGAAGCTTGGCTCAGCCTCCACGTTGTCAAAAGACGCGTGGTCAGATGGTGGGTAGACTACCAAGCATGGCGCAGAAGGCAACAGGAAAACTCACCCACACGGTGGCGCTGCGTGTTGTCCAAACCATCGCCCCGCGCGTCGACTACCCGCTGAACATCATGGACGAGCGCGGGATCATCATCGCTTCGTCCGACCCTAAACGGTTGGGGAACCCGCATCCGGACGCGCTCAGGGCCCTGTCGGAGAACCGCACAATTGTCACCGCCCAGGCCGACCCGGTGTCCGGGCAGCTGCCGGGCGTCAACGTGCCACTTTATGCGGACGGCGTCGTGCAGGGTGTCGTGGGGGTGACAGGGGCACCGCAGGAGGTTGCGTCGCTGGCCCAGCTGATTTCGCTGACCGTGCAGCTGCTGCTTACCCAGCACGAGGAGCATGTCCGAAGCACGGTGCGCGCCACCCAGATTAGTGACATGCTCTCCGGACTTGTGTCGGGATCCGCGAGCGACGAAGCCTTGGCTGAGCAGCTCGAGCAGCTGGGCTTGAGCGCGCCATGGTCGCTGAGCCTGCTGCTCGACGAGGACGGGCCTGAGCAGTACGAAGCAGCATTGACGATTAACAATGCCCGATGGGTGCTGTCCTCCGGTCCAATCGAGGATCCTGCTTCTGCCCGCGCGATCCTCGGGCCCCCTCGGACACAGCCCAGCGACCTTCTGGTCGACGCCGAGAACCTGCGGACCCTGGGCGCGGTGCCCGCGCTGGTTCCGGCTGCCGGACTTCGCGAGCTCTGGAACGAGGACATGGCGCTGTCGGCGGCCAGAGCACCGGAAGCGTACTGCCGTTCGCTGGCCCGGCGCACGGCCCAGATCAGTGAGGAGCATGCGTTCACGCTGCTGGCGCTGGCCGCCAGTTCGACGCAGTCCGAAGCCATCGCAAGGCTCACGGTCCACCGCAATACGCTGATCCAACGAATGGACCGGATCAAGCAGGTCACCGGCAGCGACCCGCGGGTTCCCGGCGAGCTGATGGCCTTGCTCAACTCCATCTACGCCCGGGTCCGGCTGGGCGAAATGCACATATTCCAGTATTCGAAGCAGCTGAAGTATGGGCTTCGGCCTATAGGACTTGTGGAGGAATCTCCATAGGGTTAATGCATGACCTCAACACCGAACTCTTCGCCGGCCACTGGGTTGCAAATCGCCGTGGTGCCGGATTCCTTCAAAGGCAGCGCTCGCGCCAGCGAGGTCGCCGAAGCCATCAGGACCGGATTCCTCGCAGGTGCCGGCAGCCTGGGCCGTGAAATCTCCGTGACCGCGGTGCCCTTCGCCGACGGAGGCGAGGGAACCCTGGAAGCGCTGATCGACGCGTGGGGCACCGAACCGGTTCCGGTGCAAACCGCTGATGCCTTAGGCAGACCGGTGCAATCACGGCTGGGGCTGTCTGCCGACGGGAAGATCGCGGTGGTCGAAGCAGCCGAAGCAGCCGGCCTGCCGCAGGTCGCCGATGCGCCGCGCCAGCCGCTGTCGGCCACCACCTACGGGCTCGGCGCGCTGGTATCCAAGGCGCTGGACCTCGGGGCCGAGCAAATCATCCTCTGCCTGGGCGGCTCCGCGACCACCGACGGCGGCACCGGTTTGCTTTCCGCTCTGGGCGCCAAGTTCCTCGACGCCGACGGCAACCAGCTGCAATCGGGAGGCGGCCCGTTGAACGAGCTGCACAGCATCGATGTCAGCGGGCTGGATCCGCGCGCCGCCGGGGTAGTGTGGCAGATCGCTTGCGATGTCACCAACCCGCTATTGGGCGAGAACGGCGCCGCAGCGATCTTCGGGCCGCAAAAGGGTGCTTCCCTGAAGGATGTCGCAACCCTCGACGCCGGGCTGGGCCGGCTGGCCGATGTGCTGGAAACCGCCACCGGCCGGGTGCTGCGCGACCGAGAAGGCATGGGCGCCGCCGGAGGCCTGGCCTTCAGCCTGGGCAGCTACTTCGCGGTCGACCTGGTCCCCGGGTGGGAGCTGGTCGCCCGGGTGCTGGACGCCCACCGCATCATGGGCGGCGCGGATCTGGTCATCACCGGCGAGGGCCGGCTGGACTCGCAGTCCCTGCAGGGCAAGGTGGTATCCGGGGTACTGCAGGCCGCCGGGGGAGACGTTATCGTGATCGCCGGATCGGTCAGCCTGGAAGACCAGGTTTTGGCCGACGCCGGAATCCTCGCGGCCTACTCGATCGCTCCGGGCCCGGCGAGTTTGGCCGAGCTGTCCGCCGACGCGCTGAAGCTGCTGGAGCGCACCGCGTTCAGCGTCGCACGGACCTACCTGCGCTGAAGCGCTCGCTGTCGCTTTGCGCAAAACCCTTGCCACCGTCGAGGACCGATGCCTAGCGTGGGAGGCAGCGCGGCAACCGCCGCGCCCTTCGTCGGAGAAAGGGCCAGCATGGCAACCGTGAAAGTCGGAGAAGAGAACACCACCGATATCGAGCTGTACTACGAGGACCACGGCTCCGGGCAGCCGGTGGTGCTGATCCACGGCTACCCGCTGGACGGATCCTCCTGGGAGCTGCAGACCGCGACGCTGCTCGGCGCCGGCTACCGCGTCATCACCTACGACCGCCGCGGCTTCGGCAAGAGCTCCAAGGCGGCCGTCGGCTACGACTACGACACCTTCGCCGCCGACCTGCACACGCTGCTGGAAACGCTTGACGTGAAGGACGCAGTGCTGGTGGGCTTCTCCATGGGCACCGGCGAGGTAGCCCGCTACCTTTCCACCTACGGCTCGGCCCGCGTCGCGAAGGCCGCCTTCCTCGGCTCGCTGGAACCGTTCATCCTGCAGACCGATGACAACCCCGAGGGTGTGCCGCAGGATGCGCTGGACCCGATGGCCGAGGCCGCCAAAACCGACCGCTACGCGTTCTTCAGCAGCTTCTTCGAGAACTTCTTCAACACCGAGACCTTCCTGGGCAACCGGCTGAGCGAAGAGGCGCTGGCCGCGAACAAGGCCTTGGCCTATGCCGCCTCGCCCTACGCCTCGGTCGCGGCCCAGTACACCTGGACCACCGACTTCCGCGCCGACATCCCGAAGATCGACGTGCCCGCGCTGATCGTGCACGGCACCGCCGACCGGATCCTGCCCGTGGACGTCACCGGCCGGCGCTTCGCCGAGGCGCTGCCCGCCGCCGAGTACCACGAGGTGGATGGCGCCCCGCACGGGCTGTTGTGGACCCACGCCAAGGAGGTCAACGACCTGCTGCTCGGCTTCCTCTCCCGCTAGCAGCAAGGCCCGCCGGGCCCGGGCACTGCGTGCGCCAATATGACGTCGTGCGACGGCTGGATGCTGCCGCGCACCGTCGCGATCTGGGCCCGGCGCGGGTTCCAAACTCCCAATATGACGCAGTTTTGCGGTGCGTTCCGCCGCGTGACGGGGCGGTTCCCTCAAGCTTCGGCGGCGTGCTTGAATCGGTGCACACCATCCAGAGCGGCTGAGAGACCTGGCTCCGCGACGCCGCAGCAAGCCTGCAATCCGCAGGGAGTGCTAACGCCAGGTTCGATGGAGCCCGGGCCGCGTCCCGGTATCCCTCGGAAGTCCAATTCCAAGGAGCCCGATCATGACCGTCACCGCATTGCCCCGCGTCCCGTACACCGGCACCGCCAGCCAGGCCGAACTGGAGCACTGGCGCGCCGTCGCCCGCCAGGTTGCCGGCACCCTGGCCGCCGACGCGCTGGCCCGCGACCGCGCCA
Organism: Arthrobacter sp. 'calajunan'; assembly: GCF_046940185.1. Classification (NCBI taxonomy): domain Bacteria; kingdom Bacillati; phylum Actinomycetota; class Actinomycetes; order Micrococcales; family Micrococcaceae; genus Arthrobacter; species Arthrobacter sp. 'calajunan'. The sequence continues at coordinate 91,126 of NZ_JBKZDY010000010.1, read as the reverse complement.
ACAAGCAGCCCTTCGCCGAGGTGAAGCTGCTGCGCGAGGCAGGGCTGCTGGAGCTGCTGGTCCCGGCCGAGTTCGGCGGCGCCGGCGGGCACTTCGAGACTGCCTTCGAGGTCATCCGCATCCTGGCCGCCGCCGACGGGTCGATCTCCCAGCTGCTGGCCTACCACTACATCAACCAGTCCTCCATCGCGTTCTACGCCCCGGCCGAGGCGCAGGCCGACTGGTGGCGGCGCACCGTGGCGGGAAGCTGGCTGTGGGGCGACTCGGTCAACCCGGTGGACCCGAACCTGGTGCTGACCCGCGAGGGCGATGGCTACCGGCTGAACGGGGCCAAGCGCTTCTCCACCGGCTCCGGGGTGGGCGAGGTCATCGTCGTCAACGCGGAGGTCGAAGGCAGCGGCGAGCTGCTGGCCTTCGTGGTCCCGCGCGAGGCCGAAGGACTGCGCATCGTCGACGACTGGGACTATCTGGGCCAGCGGCTGAGCGCCTCGAACTCGCTGGTGTACCGCAACGTGCGCATCGAGCCGTCCGACGTGCTGGGCCCGGTCACCGACGAGCCGGTGGCCACCCTGCTCACCCCGGGCGTCCAGCTGGCCTTCGCGAACTTCTACCTGGGCATCGCGGAGGGCGCGCTGGCGCGGGGCCGGCAGATCCTGCTGGGGCGCACCAACGCCTGGTTCCTCTCGCAGGCCGAAACCTATTCGCAGGACGTCGTCTTCCAGCGCACCGTGGGGGAGCTGAAGGCCCGCACTGCCGCGGTGGCCGCGCTGGCGGAGAAGCTGGGCCGCCGCTTCGATCAGGTGCTGGGCGGGGCAGTCAGCCAGCCGCAGCGCGCCGAGTTGGCGGTGGCGATCGCGGAGCTGAAGGTCGTGGCCAGCGAGGCCGGCGTGGACGTCGCCAACCGCATCTTCGAGGTCACCGGATCCTCCTCCACCAAGAGCGACGTCGGGCTTGACCTGTTCTGGCGCAACGTGCGCACGCACTCGCTGCACGACCCGGTGGACTACAAGAAGATCGAGGTCGGCGCCTACTTCCTGCGCGGCGAATCGCAGCCGCTCTCGCTGTACACCTAGACACTGGACGCCTACGCCACCCTGCCTGCAACACCGATTGGAACACCAGATGATCGCCCTGTCCACATCCCGCCTGGCGGGGCTGCGCGAACGCTTCGCCCCGCACTTCCAGGCCATCGCCGACGGCGCCGCCGACCGCGACCGCACCGGCGAACTGCCCTACCGCGAGGTCGCCGACCTCGCCGCCGCCGGTTTCGGCGCGATCCGCGTCCCGGAATCCCACGGCGGCGCCGGCGCCACCCTGCCCGAGCTGTTCGAACTGCTCACCGACCTGGCCGCCGCCGACTCCAACATCGCCCAGGCGCTGCGCGCGCACTTCGCGTTCGTGGAGGACCGGCTGGTCGCCGCCCCGGGCCCGGGGCGCGATACCTGGCTGGCCCGCTTTGCCGCCGGCCAGCTGGTCGGCAACTCCTGGACGGAGGTCGGAGCGGTGACAGTGGGCGAGGTGGCCACCAAGGTCAGCCCTGACGGTTCCGGCGGCTTCACGATCACCGGCGCCAAGTACTACTCCACCGGATCGATCTTCGCCGACTGGCTTGACACCTACGCGCAGCGCACCGACACCGGAACCCGCGTCATCGCCGCGGTCTCCCGACACCAGCCGGGCGTGGCCCTGGCCGACGACTGGGACGGCTTCGGCCAGCGCACCACCGGCACCGGCACCTCCACCTTCACCGGCGCGGGGGTGGAGGAGCTGATCGAGTTCGACACCCGCTTCAAGTACCAGACCGCGTTCTACCAGCAGGTGCTGCTGGCGGTGCTCGCCGGCTCCGCCAAGGCCGCCGAACGCGAGTTCGCCGCGCAGCTGGCGGCCCGCAAGCGCACCTTCAGCCACGCCGCGGCCAACATCGCCGGGCAGGATCCGCAGCTGCTGCAGGTCATCGGCGAGGTCTCCGCGGCCGCCTTCGCCGCGGCGGCCACCGTGGAACGCGTCTCCCACGCCCTGCAGGGCGCCTACGAGTCGGCGATCGCGCTGCACTCCGGCGGCTCGATCCAGGAGGACGAGGCCGCCAACGACGCGGCCGAGCTCGCCTCCGCCCAGGGTCAGGTGGTGCTGACCCCGCTGGTGCTCACCGCGCTCACCCACGCCTTCGACGCGCTGGCCGCCTCCGCCACCAGCGTGTCCAAGAACCTCGACCGCCACTGGCGCAACGCCCGCACCGCCGGCAACCACAATCCGTGGGTGTTCAAGGCGCGGCTGATCGGCGACCTCGCGACCAACGGCACGCAGCTGCCGCGCGTCTGGGCGATCGGCGCCTCGAAGTAATCCACAATCCGCAGCTGCGGCGGCCGGCCCTCCCGGCGCCCGCCGCACGCTGGGGACATGCAGACCTCCACAAGCACCGAAGCGGTCGGGAAACTGGCCGAGGCCCGCAGCCTCATCGCAGCGGCCTGGGCGGACGTGGCCGACGCGGACCTCCCCGCCGGCCACGCCGCCTACTTCGCGCTGCTTGTCGAACAGCTGGGCCAGGAGTTCGCCCGCGCCCAGCTCTTCGCCGCCGACCTGCTGCGCCGCACCGGCGCCCACCAGCTGGACGCCGACTCCTTCCAGGCCATCGCCGACGCCGGCGAGCACCCCTCCGCCGAGGACCTCGCCCGCGCTGCCGGGCGCACCACCATGGGCCGCACCCCCTACAAGAACACCGCCGGGCTGCTGCACAACTGGCTGGGCATCCCGCTGGGCACCGCCCGCGACCGCCTGGCCCAGACCGACTGCCTCATCGCCCAGGTCACCACCGCCGGGCACCGCGCCGCGCCGCTGCTGCCCCAGTTGGCCGCCGAATTCACCGCCCCGCGCTCCGACCCGCGTCTGGTGCTTTCCGCCTCCCGGCTGATCCACGGCGCCCAGAAGGACTTCGGCCCCGGCCCCGCCGGGCAGAAAGCGCGCGCCAACATCCAGGCGGAGGCCGTCGCGCTGATCCGCGAACAGCCCGCAACCGCCCGCAAGCACGTCGCCGACCTGATCCACCAGCTCAAGTCCGGCAAGCGGCCGCTGGGCGCGCTGCTCTCCGAGATCGGCTTGTTCAAGCTCGGCCGTCGCAAGGGGCTGGAACACTACCTGCTGCGGGTGCTGCCCTCGCAGGCCGAAGTGGTCGACGCGCACTTGCGCAAGGTGGACAACCCCAAAACCGAGACCGGCAACCGCGAAGAACTCCACCGCCAGGCCGCCGAGGACCTGGCCGCTGAAAACGGCGACCCCGCCCCGCCGGACTGGGACGATTCCGAGACCATGCCGGATTGGGCGCAGGACCCCAAGGAAGCCGACGACGCGGCCGCTGAAGAGCCGGACCACGAAGATCTGGATACAGGCCGCACTGATCATGAAGGCTTCGACGTCGACAGAGAAACCGCCGAGGACACACCGCCGGCAGACCCTGAAGCCGCCGAGCTGCTGGTTCCCTTCGAGGACATGCGGCCCGAACTGCGCCACCTGATGGGCCTGCTTGCGACGCTAAGATCCGCCGGAACCGGCAAACGCCGAGGCTCTGCCACCGAGGTCGGCATCATCATCGACTACGACAAGATGGTCGAAACGGGGCAGGACTTCGCGGTGACCATCACGGGCAAGCCGATTTCCGCAGGCGAAGCCAGGGCCGCGGTCTGCAATGCCGGCATCTACCCGGTGGTGCTGAACGGGCGCGACCGGATCCTCAACCTCGGTCGCTCGCAGCGGCTGTTTTCCAAGAGCCAGGCCAAGGCCCTGCGCACCGCACGACGCGGCTGCGCCTTCCCGGGGTGCACCATGCCCGCCGAACGCTGCGAACTCGACCATTTGGACGCATGGGAAAAGGGAGGCCGGACGGACATCGACCGCGGCGACCTCTACTGCACGGTGCACCACATCGGGCGCCACTGCGGCTTGTTCCATGCAGTCAAGGTCGAAGGCAGCAGGCCCATGGTGCTGCTGCCCAAGAGCGTGGACCCCGAGCAGCGGCTTCACATCAACACGCACTTCCTCACGCCTGCCGAGTCGAAACGCGCCTTGGCCTGGGCCGCCGAAGCGACCCAGCTCTGGAAATCCGGAAAGCTGAAAGTGACCATCGCCGAGGCCTGAGCGCATCTCGGGCGATCGAAACTGCGAGCCGTAAAATCGTCGGGTTCAAAGGTTGTTTTCGGGCGTACAGTGAAAGAACGGGTATTCGGTTTTTCACATCAAAGGAGATGTCCAGCCATGCAAGCTGACGTCAAATTCAAAATGCCGTTTAACTTCGTCCAGGTGTTGATCGCCGCCTTTGGCGCCATGGCCCTGAGCGTGCTCACGTTCTTCATCGCGGAGGCCGCCGGGGCATCCATGAAATTCTCCGACGGGATGTTCCGAAACCTCGATTTCATCCACGTCATCCGGTTCACCGTGCCTCCGATCGTGGTGCTCGGCTTCTTGACCTTCCTCATCGCACGCGGCCGTCCGGGCTTCTGCCGCGTCGCCCAGGTGATCGGGCTTGCCCTGCTGCTCCTCTCGGCCGTGACGCAACTGTTCTTCGCCGAAGATGCAGGAAGCGCGGTTGCGGTCGCCGTCATGCACGTGATCGTCGGCGCCAGCTGGTACATCGCGGTGAACAACTCCAACAGGAGGGCCAACGAGCGAGCCATGGCAGGGTGATTGGGCTTGGCACGTTCTGGGGGCGTGTCAATTTGCGGATATTTCTGTGCGGGACGGGTGTTGTAGAAGTCACCCGGCCCAAGGGTTTTGGCTGGATGTGTTCGACTATAGAATCGTTGAGAACTGTCAACGATATCTTAGGGAACGTCAATGGCCCCGCAGGGAACCCCAAATAGCCCATTCAACTTCATCCAGGTAGCGATCGCCGCGCTCGGCGCTGGGTACCTCAACGTCATCATCTTTTTCATCGGCGGCTCGGCCGGAGCCTCCATGCAGATCGGTGAAACTTCGCACGATGTCGTGCACTTCGCCCAGGTTCTGGGTTACACCTGGGCTTCGGTGATTGTCCTTGGCTTCGTGGTGTTCCTGCTCGGCCGCGCCAAGAAGGGCATCACCAAGGTGGCCCAGTGGATCGGCCTGATCATCGCCGTGGCGTCGATCGCCTTCCCGATCATGAATTCCGCCGACGCCGCCACCGCCATCACCCTGAGCCTCATCCACATCATGACCGGTGTGGCGTGGTTCTTCGCCGTGCACTACGGAAACAAGAAGCTGCATACCGAAGCGCAGGCACTCGCCATCGCCTAGCGACAGGTTGAAACTATCGGCATCGGAGGTCTTCTCCGGTGCCGATTTTGCATCCCGGGGCGACTACGGCTGGCGGTGGACCAGATGGATCAGCATCGCGATGATCTTGTGCAGGACCACGATGGAGAAGATTCCGGCCAGTAGGAAAAGGCCGAGGGCCGACATGGAGGCCACCGTCAGCCCCCATGAGTTGATGGTGATTGCACCGTTCAGCGTCAAGTAGGCGTTGGTACTGTTGGATGCAATGCCCAGAGCCCAGAGGATGATGGCGCACCAGAAAAAGACCAGGGTGTCGTAGCCGGGTTTGCGACTGGAAGAGGCGAACTACCTTTGAGCGTTCGAAGCGCATGGCCTGTCCAGGCGGCACATTATCAACGCTAGGCGCAGGCGCCATGGGCCGCCAAACGCTCAGCGGTCGGTGTCGGAGGCCAGCACGGTGCCCGCTTGCCCGGTGTGCTTAACAGGCCGTCACTTTTCACCTTCCACGATGGCCCGGGCCTGGCGCAGCAACGGCTCGTCGACCATCTGCCCTTCAAACGTGAAGGCGCCGGCGTTCCCTTCGGCGGCGGCCAGCAGCCGCCTCGCCCGATCCAGCTGTTCCGCGGAGGGAGCGAAGGCCTCGCGGATGACCTGCATCTGGCTGGGGTGGATGCTGGCCTTGGCGGTGAAGCCGCTGGCAGCGGCGTCGGCGGCCTCGACCCGCAGCCCGTCCAGGTCCGCGATGTCCAGGTAGACCGAGTCGATGGATCCCTTGCCGTGCGCTGCGGCCTGCAGCAGCACCTGCGCGCGGGCGAAGCGGGAGACGTCCCGGTAGCTGCCGTCGGGGTGGCGCGATGAGGTGCCGCCCAGCGAGGCGGTCAGGTCCTCGGCGCCCCACATGAGCGCGGAGACGTTGGCGGCCGCCGCAATCTGCGCGGCGGCGTTGATGCCGCGGGCGGTTTCGCACAGCGCGATGACCTCGAAGGGATCCAGCTTCAGCACCTGCTCGGCGGATTCGCACTTGGGCAGCATGATCCGGGTGTACCCGGCCTGCTTGACCGCGCGCAGATCGGCGACGATGTAGTTGGTGTCGAACGGGTTCACGCGCACGATGGTGCGTTCGGGGTCCAGCGAGCTCTCAAGCACCGCCTGCCGGGCGGACTCCTTGTGCTCCGGGGCGACGGCGTCCTCCAGGTCCAGGATGACGGTGTCGGCGCGGTCGGCGGCCTTGGCGTAGCGGTCGGGCCGGTCGGCCGGGCAGAACAGGATCGCAGGTCCGAGTTTCATTGCTCCTCCTTGCTCAGTGCCGCCTCGTGGGCGGCCTTGGTCCACATCAGGCAGGTGCGGGTGGCGGTCGCGACGACCACCCCGTCCTGGTTGCGCCCGGTGTGCCGCATGGTGGCGATGCCCTGGCCGGGGCGGGATTTCGAGGGGCGGACCTCGACGATTTCGGTTTCGGTGTACAGGGTGTCCCCGTGGAACACCGGGTGGGGGAAGCTGACCGCGTCCAGCCCCAGCTGGCCGATGATGGTGCCCTCGGTCAGCTGCGGCACCGACTGGCCGATCATGGTGCCCAGCGTGAACAGCGAGTTGACCAGCGGCTTGCCGAAGGGCTGCGTGGCAGCCCAGGCGGCATCCAGATGCAGCCCCTGGTTGTTCATGGTCAGCGTCGTGAACAGCACGTTGTCCGACTCGGTGATCGTGCGTCCGGGCCGGTGCTCGTAGAGCTCGCCCACGCTCAGTTCGTCCAGGTACAGTCCGCGCTGCACGATGCGGTTAGCCATTTTCGTCCTTTCGCGTATGCTCATCATCGGCGCTCGGCTCGATGGTGGCAAGGGTCTGCTTGGTGGTGACCAGATCGCCGGGCTTCAGCGCCGGCATGCGCACGATCCCGTCGGCCGGCGAGGCCAGCTGGTGCTCCATCTTCATCGCCTCAACGATCAGCAGCACCTGCCCGGCGGCGACCGCGTCGCCGTCGGCGGCCTTCACCGCGATCACGGTGCCCGGCATGGGGGAGGTGACATGCGGGCAGACGGTCGCGTCGGCTTGGGCCTGGCGGATCTGCTCGCGCCGGCCCAGGCGGCGCACCGCTGTGCTCCAGCCCTCGGAACCCAGCCAGAGGGTGTCGCCCGCGCGCGCCCAGGAGGTGTCGGCCAGCTGCCCGTCCAGCTGCACGCCGTTGGGGGTGTCGAGCAGCTCGTGGGCCTCGCCGTCCACCACCGCCGTGCCGTCGGACAGCGACACCTCGTGCACCTGGCCCCCGGCCTCCAGCTGCATCCGCCGCGGTGCCGGGGCGCCGGGCCGCCAGCCGTCGGCCGCCCAGGGGCCGGTGCCGGGCGCCGGGCTGAGCAGGTGCGCGGCGAGCGCGAGCTGCGCCGGGCCGGGCTGGCGGAACTCGAAGCTGCGGCGCTCGATCAGCGTGGTGTCCAGCTTGCCGGCGACGACGTCGGGATCGGCCAGCAGCAGGCGCAGGTACTCGATGTTGGTTTTCACGCCCAGCACCACAGTGTGCGCCAGCGCCCGGTCCAGGGCGCGCAGCGCGGCGGCGCGGTCGGGCCCGTCGGCGATCACCTTGGCGAGCATCGGGTCGTAGTGCGGGCTGATCTGCTGGCCCTCGCGCAGCGCGGCGTCCACGCGCACGGCGCCGGGCAGCCGCAGCTTTTCCACGGTGCCGACGGAGGGCAGGAACCCGGCGGCCGGGTCCTCCGCGTAGAGCCGCGCCTCGATCGCGTGCCCCTGCAGGCCGACCTCCTCCTGGCTGAAGTCCAGCCGCTGGCCCGCGGCGATGCGCACCTGCCAGGCGACCAGGTCCAGCTTCGCCCCGCGCACGCGCACCACCTGCTCGGTGACCGGGTGCTCGACCTGCAGCCGGGTGTTCATCTCCATGAAGTAGAACTCGTCCGGGTTCGCGTCGCTGAGCAGGAACTCGACGGTGCCGGCCCCGACGTAGCCCACCGAGGCGGCGGCCGCGACCGCCGCGGCGCCCAGCTTCTGCCGCAGCCCGGGGCCAACCAGCGGGGAGGGCGCCTCCTCGATGACCTTCTGGTGCCGGCGCTGCAGCGAGCATTCGCGTTCGCCCAGGTGCAGGACGGTGCCGTGGGCGTCGGCCAGGACCTGCACCTCGATGTGCCGGGGGCTGGGGACCAGGCGCTCCAGGAACAGGGTGTCGTCGCCGAACGCCGAGGCAGCGGTGCGCCGGGCGCTGGCCAGCGCCTCGGGCAGGGCCTCGGGGGAGTGGACCGCCACCATGCCCTTGCCGCCGCCGCCGGCCGAGGGCTTGATCAGCAGCGGGTAGCCGACGCCCGCCGCGGCGGCGGACAGCGCGGCGTCGTCGAGCCCGGGTTCGGCGATGCCCGGGGTGGTCGGCACCCGGTGGGCGGCGACGTGGTTCTTCGCGCGGATCTTGTCGCCCATCAGGTTGATGGCGTGAACCGGCGGGCCGATGAAGGTGATGCCGGCGGCCTCAAGGGCGCGGGCGAAGTCCACGTTCTCTGAGAGGAAGCCGTAGCCCGGGTGCACCGCCTGCGCGCCCACGGCCCGGCAGGCGGACAGGATCGCGTCGATGTCGAGGTAGCTCTGGGCGGCCGGGGCGGGGCCCAAGCGCACCGCCACGTCGGCGGCCGCCACGTGCGGGGAGCCGGCATCGGCGTCGGAGTAGACGGCGGCCGAGCGGATGCCCAGCGCGCGCAGGGTGCGGATCACGCGCACGGCGATCTCCCCGCGGTTGGCGACAAGTACTGTGTTGAACATGCTCACATCCTGAACAGGCCGAAGGTGGTGTCCGGCAGCTGCCCGGCGCAGGCGTCCAGCGCCAGGCCGAGCACGCGGCGGGTGTCGGCCGGGGCGATGACCCCGTCGTCCCACAGCCGGGCGGTGGAGTACCAGGGGCTGCCCTGGGTTTCGTACTGCTCGCGGATCGGCGCCTTGAAGGCCTCCTCGTCCTGTGCGGGCCAGTCCTGCCCGGCGGCTTCCAGCCCGTCGCGCTTGACGGTTGCCAGCACGCTGGAGGCCTGCGCCCCGCCCATCACGGAGATGCGCGCGGCAGGCCACATCCACAGGAAGCGCGGGGAGTAGGCCCGCCCGCACATGGAGTAGTTGCCAGCCCCGAAGGAGCCGCCGATGACCACGGTGAACTTGGGCACCCGGGCGGTGGCCACCGCGGTGACCATCTTCGCCCCGTGCTTGGCGATGCCGTCCGCCTCGTAGTCGCGGCCCACCATGAACCCTGCGAGGTTCTGCAGGAACACCAGCGGGATGCCGCGCTGGTCGCACAGCTGGATGAAGTGCGCGCCCTTGAGCGCCGACTCGGAGAACAGCACCCCGTTGTTCGCGATGATGCCCACGCGGTGCCCGTACAGGGTCGCGAACCCGGTGACCAGGGTGGTGCCGTACTCGGCCTTGAACTCGTGGAACCCGCTGCCGTCCACCAGCCGGGCGATCACCTCGCGCACCTCGTAGGGGGTGTTGACGTCCACCGGGACGATGCCCGCCAGCTCGGCCGCGTCGTAGAGCGGCTCGGCGTACACGGCGCTCCGGGGCTTCGGCTCGGGCAGGGTGCAGATGATGTCGCGCAGGATCTGCAGCGCGTGCTCGTCGTTGTCCGCCAGATGGTCCACCACCCCGGAGGTCTTGGCGTGCAGCTCGCCGCCGCCGAGCTCCTGTGCGGTGACCACCTCGCCGATCGCCGCCTTCACCAGCGGCGGGCCGCCCAGGAAGATGGTGCCCTGGTTGCGCACGATCACCGTCTCGTCGCTCATCGCCGGCACGTAGGCGCCGCCGGCGGTGCAGGAGCCGAGCACCGCCGCCAGCTGCGGGATCTTGGCCGCGGAGAGGTTCGCCTGGTTGTAGAAGATGCGCCCGAAGTGCTCGCGGTCCGGGAACACCTCGTCCTGCATCGGCAGGAAGGCGCCGCCCGAATCCACCAGGTACACGCAGGGCAGCTTGTTCTCCAGCGCGATCTCCTGCGCGCGCAGGTGCTTCTTCACGGTCATCGGGAAGTAGGTGCCGCCCTTGACGGTGGGGTCGTTCGCCACCACCATCACGTGCCGGCCGTGCACCAGCCCGATGCCGGCGATCATTCCCGCGCCCGGGCTGGCCCCGTCGTACATGTCCTCCGCGGCCAGCGGCGCGACCTCCAGGAAGGGCGAGCCGTCATCCAGCAGCCGGTCCACCCGGTCGCGGGGCAGCAGCTTGCCGCGCTGAACGTGACGCGCCCGGGACTTTTCCGAGCCGCCGCGCGCGGCCCGTGCCAGGCGCTCATGGAGCTCGTCGACCAGCGGCTTGTACTCGCCGCGGCGGCGGGCGAAATCCTCGGAATCCGCGTCAACGTGCGTGGGCAGGGTCTTCATCGTGCTCCTTCGGGGTCGTGCGGTTCGCTGTCCAGCCGGGCGGGAACCGGCAGCTCTTCAGGGACGGCCGGGTCGGCCGCCAGGATGCGCAGGGCCATCTGGATGAAGTTCAGCTGCACCTGGGCCAGGGCCAGCCGCCCGCCGGGGCGGTACCAGTGCGCCACGCCGGTGCCCATCTCCATGATGGCCAGCCGGGCCATGCCCGCATCCGGGGCGTGGAACAGGCCCGCGCGCTCGCCGTCGGCCAGCGCGTCGGTGAACAGCTGCTCGTATTCGTCGCGCAGGGCCTGCATGGCCGCGCGGTGCTCGCCGGACAGCGAGCGCATCTCGTATTCGGCCACGCGCGCGGTCTGCGGGTTGGTGGCGGTGAAGCCGACGTGGAAGGCGACCAGCGCGGCCAGCCGTTGCGCGGGGTCGGCGTCCTCGATGGCGTCCTGCGCGCCGTCGATCATCGCGTCCAGGCAGTTGCGGATCACGCCCAGCAGCAGCTCCTGCTTGCCGCCGACGTAGTGGTAGAGGGTCGCCGAATTCAGCCCGACCGCGGCGCCCAGCTCCCGGATCCCGGTGGCCGCGAACCCCTGCCGCGCAAAGCAGGACACCGCCGCCTTGTGGATCTGTCCCAGTTGCATGCCGCTCCCAATCGATCGATTGACCCCCAGTACACCGCATGCCGCCACGTGATGTCAATCACTTGATTGGGTTTTGCTGTTGAAGCGACGATTCTTGACAGCGAATATGCTGGAGCCCATGGAACAACGTTGGCGGTGGCCGTACCGCGGCTGGCTTCGGGAGGGCGAATGAACCGGATCGACGTGCGGTGGAACGTGCGCGAACAATGCGCAGAACTCGTGGTCGACGGGCGCAGCCTGGAGGAGATCGTCGACCCGGAGCGCGCCTGGGGGTGTCGCCCTTTGCCCGGAGATTTCTGCGCAGGCCGCTGAAGGAGACGCTTGCGACCTACCGCGCGGACTTCAGTCGTCGTGATGACCGGATGAGCGGGAGCGAAATCGAACTCCACGTCTGCTGCGCCTGCGGCGATCTGGGATGCGGTAATCTGGCGGTCGATCTGGACCTCGGCCCGGAGCAAGTGACATGGTCGCGGCCGCACTGGGCGGCTGATGACGACGAGCCCGAGGAACCAGAGGAGTCTGTGCCCGGGGATCCGCTGGAACTCATGCCGCAGGAGCTGGTCTTCGCGCGCGCCGAGTACGATCGGGCACTGGCGAAGATCGAGGCCTATCTGTCACGGCCCGGGTGGCGCCAGGTACCCAAGGCCGACCCGGAAAACATCGTGCTGCGCCGAATTTTTGCCTGGGTTTCCGGCCGCGAAGGGCGTCGCTGGCAGGAATAGCGCGAAGGGCGCCGGAACCCTCGAGGTCCCGGCGCCCTGTCAGTCGCTTAGCCGCGCAGCCACGCGGTGGTGGCAGCCGGCAGCCTGCCGTCCACCAGCTCCCCGCTAGCCAGCAAGGGCGCGGAGGGCAGTTCCTGCGGCTCGGCGCTGAAGTTGGTGATGCAGGTCCAGCCGTTCGGGCGGCTGAATGCCAGCACCCCCGGTGCGGAGGGCAGCCAGGCCAGCGATTCGCCGCTTTGCAGCTCGCGGCGCAGCGCCAGTGCGGAACGGTAGAGCTCCAGGGTGCTGCCGGGCACCCCGTCTTGGGCGGCGACCGACAGGTCTGCGAACACGGCCGGTTGCGGCAGGTGCGTCCCGCCGCCGCCAAAGCCCAGCGAGCTTCCGGTAGTTGCCCATGGCAGCGGTACGCGGCAGCCGTCGCGCCCCAGATCCACGTCGCGGTTGCGGAAGAAGGTGGGATCCTGGCGCTGCTCGTCGGCGATCTCGTGCACCTCCGGCAGGCCGAGCTCCTCGCCCTGGTAGAGGTAGGCGCTGCCGGGCAAAGCCAGCTGCAGCAAGGTGGCGGCGCGGGCGCGGCGCAGGCCCAGCGCGGTGTCCGCCACCGAGGCATCGGCGCCCCGGAACAGCCACTTGCGGGCGGCCTCCGGATCGCCGGCGGGTTCCAGTGCGTAGCGGGTGGCATGGCGGACCACGTCGTGGTTCGAATAAACCCAGGTGGTGGAGGACCCTGCAGCCGCGGCCTGGTCGAGGTTGAAGGTGATGATGTTCTTGAAGGCCTCGGGGAGGAAATCGGCCTGCAGCAGGTCGAAGTTGAACGCCTGGCCCAGTGAGGTGGAGCGGGCATAGGCCGGGCGGCGTTCCGCGTCGGTCCAGGCCTCGGCCACGGCGATGCGCGGTGGGGTGTACTCGTTGAACAGCGCGCGCCATTCGGCGTAGATCTCGTGCACCTCGTCGCGATCCCAGATCGGGTGGCTTCCGTCCCACGGCATGGCGTCCAGTTGCGCCTTGGTGGGCAGGTCGCGCTCGGCGATGTCCTTGGTCAGCGCGTGGGCGACGTCCACGCGGAAGCCGTCCACCCCGCGGTCCGACCAGAAGCGCAGCGTGGTGAGGAAGTCCTCCCGGACCTCAGGGTTCGCCCAGTTGAAGTCCGGCTGTTCGGGGGCGAACAGGTGCAGGTACCACTGACCGTCGCCCACCGGTGCCCACGACGGGCCGCCGAAGACCGATTCCCAGTCCGCTGGCGGCAGTTCCCCGTTGGCCCCTAGCCCGTCGCGGAAGATGTAGCGTTCGCGTTCCGGCGAGCCCTTTGGGGAGGCCAGCGCGGCCTGGAACCACTTGTGGCGGTTGGAGGAGTGGTTCGGCACGATGTCCACGATCACCTTGATGCCGGCTTGGTGCAGGGCGGCGGCCATCGCGTCGAAGTCCTCCAAGGTGCCCAGCCGCGGGTCGACGTTGCGGTAGTCGTCCACGTCGTAGCCGCCGTCGGCCAGTGCCGAGGGGTAGAAGGGGGAGAGCCAGACCGCGTCGATGCCCAGCTCCTTGAGGTAGGGCACGCGCGAGGTGATGCCAGGCAGATCGCCCAGGGAATCGGCGTTGGAGTCCGCGAAGCTGCGCGGGTAGATCTGGTAGACGGCGGCCTGGCGCCACCAACTGGCGTCGATGGCGGAGTGCTTTTCGGTTTCCTGCATGGTCATGGGTTTTCCTTTACTTGATGGCGCCCTGGGTCAGGCCTGACATGACCCAGCGCTGGGTGAAGAGGTAGGCGATGATGCTCGGAGCCATCGCCAGCAGGTAGGAAGCGAACGAGACGTGGTAGTTGTTGGAGAACTGGGTCTGGAATAGCTGCTGGACCACCGGCAGGGTCTGGTTGGCCTGTTCCGCGATGATCAGCGAGGGCATCATGAAGTCGTTCCAGGAGCCTAGGAAGGCGAAGATCGCGACGGTCGCGCTCATCGGGGCGATCAGCGGGAAGATGATGCGCCAGAACGCGGTCCAGGTGCTGGCCCCGTCCATGCGGGCGCTTTCCTCCAGCTCGGCGGGCAGCCCGCGCATGAATGCGGTGAACAGCAGCACGTTGAAGGACAGCCCGAACATCACGTGCAGGATCGCCACGCCGAAGGGGTTGTCCAGCCCGGCCAGGCCGGTGAGCTTGACCTGGGACAGAGCCAACACCGGGAAGGGCAGGAACATTGCGCCGAGCAGGTAGTAGAAGCTGTAGCGGTAGAACTTGCGGTTCCAGTTGCGGTGGATCGCGTAGGAGGCCATGGAGGCCACCAGCACCCCGCCGCAGACGGAGATCAGCGTGATGAACAAGGAAATGGTGAATGCCCGCGGGAAGTTCACCAGCTCCCAGGCCGCGGTGAAGCCCTCCACGGAGAACGGGTCGGGCCAGGAGAAGGCCTTGCCGTCCACTGCCTGCCCGGCGGACTTGAACGCCATGGAGACGGTGACGAACAGCGGCAGCAACACACTGAAGGCGCAGGCGGCCAGTATGGCGGTGGCTGGCCAGTTGGTCTTCTCGCGGCCGATGCGGGCGCGGGAGGGACGGGTCAACCGCTGTTGCAGGGTACTCACTTGGACTCCTTGGAGGTCAGGCGCAGCTGGATGAGCGCGATCAGCAGCGAGATGAGGAAGAAGACAGTGGCGTTGGCCATTTGGTAGGCGTAGTCGCCGCGTTCGAACCCGGTGAAGATCGTCATCGCGATGGAGCGGGTGGCAACACCCGGGCCGCCATTGGTCAGGCCGACGATGATGTCATACGCGGCGAGGAAGTTCTTGAACCCCAGGATCATGTTGATGCCGATATACCCGGCCATTAACGGCAAGGTGACGTGGCGCAGCTGGCCCACGGCACCGGCGCCGTCCAGCGCGGAGGCCTCGTAGAGGTCGTAGGGGATCGCCATGAGCCCGGCGATGTATATCAGCATGGCCGAGGGGATCGCCTGCCAAGCGGTGACGATGACGATCGAGATCCATGCCAGATCCGGGTTGGCCAGGATCGAGCTGCCCAGCGTTTCCAGTCCCATCGCCTGGCCGGCGGCGGGCAGCGTGTTGGAGAACAGGAAGTTGAACACGTAGGCGATTACGATGCCGGAGATCACCATGGGCATGACGAACACGGTGCGCAGCACCACTCGGGCGCGGATCTGCGCGGTCAGCCCTAGTGCCAGTAGGAAGGCCAGGGCGTTGGTCAACAGCACCGTGATCAGCGAGAAGCCGATGGTGAAGGCGTAAGCGCCGAGCACAGCGGGATCCGTGACCAGAGCCGCGTAGTTGCGCAGCCCCACCATCTCGAACTCGCCGAAGCCCACCGAATCGGTGAAGCTGAAGAAGATGCCCATGATCGCCGGCACGGTAATCGCCAGCGTGAAGCAGGCCAGAGCGGGCAGCAGGAACAGCAGGTGCATGCTGGGCCGGCGTCGCGGACGGGCCGGGCGGGGCGCTGCGGCCGGAGGCGCGCTGACCGGGGATTCAATTAGTGCCATGGTGCGTTCCTAACTGCGTCGGGCCAGCCGGGCCCAGTCGGCGTCGAGGGTGGCCAGGGTCTGGTGCACGTTGCCGCCGGTGGCCACCGACTGCATGTAGTTCTCGAAGGGGATGGTGCGCGGGATGGCGGTGGACACGCCCTGGTAGATGCGGCCGGCATCAATGTACGGTTGCATCTGCGCCAGGCGCTCGTCGGTAGCCGGCGGGGAGTCGCTGCGCACCCCGAAGCCCAGGGCAAGCTCGTTGTAGGCGTTCTGGATTTCGGGCTGGCACAGGAACTCCAACAGGGCCCGGGCCTCCTGCTGGTGCTCGGACTGCTCCGGGATCCATAGGGCCAAATCGATGTTGGCGCGGACCTTCAGGTCCGCCGGGTCCTCGGTCATCGGCAGCGGGAACGTGCCGATGGACGCGTCCGGGTTGCTCTTGGCGATTTCCGGCAGCGCCCAGGGGCCCTGTAGGTACATCGCTGCCTTGCCCTGGGCGAAGGCGAGGTTGCCATCGCCGTAACCGCGGCTGGTCGCATCCTCGTTGGAGTATCGGGCCAACTGCTGCATCCGGGTGAGCGGTTCGGCGAAGAAGGCGGAAAAGGAGAGCTCTGAGCCCGGGGTGAAATCCGCCCCGGCCTCGCGCAACGCGGCGAACAACGCACCGATGTCCACCGCGCCACCCAGCGAATAGTCGGCCAAGCCCTGGCTGGCGGTCCACGCGTCCTTAAAGGTGGAATAGATCGGGGTGATGCCCAGGTCCTTGAGCTGCTCGCACAGCTCGACGAGCTCCGAGTACCGTTGTGGGATCGGCAGATTGTGCTGCGCGAAGATCTCCTTGTTGTAGAGCACCGCGGCGCCCATCATCGAATACGGCAGCACCGAGGTGCGACCCGGGTAGTCCGGGTACAGGGCCAGCAACTCCGCGATGAACGGCGCGTTCATCTTCACCTGCGGCAGGTCAGACAGGTCGCTGAGCGCGCCGCGCTCCTGGAAGCGGGCCATCTCGAAGTTGTAGTTCAGACAGCCCAGATCCGGCGGATCCTGGCGGGCGAACGCCGCCGAGAGCCCCGCGGTGACTTCGTGGACCGCGGTGATCGAGTCCTGAGAGGTGTTGAACTGCTCCAGCAGCGTGCGGAAGTGCGTGACGACCTCCGGCTTGGACTGGTTGAAGCGGATGGTGGAGCGCGCTTGGGCCGGACTGCACCCGGGTAATCCGGCCAGCGCCACGGTGCTGGCCAGCGCGCCGAGGAAGGTGCGGCGGCCGAAATGCCTTGGTATGCTCATGGGCTCCTCCGGGTGGGGTGATGTGGTTCACATGCTGATCGGATATAAATTTAGCATCTAAATAAAGTCGAGTCTATACTCGAGATTGTGAATTCCAGCGATGCACCAATAGCCCAGCAACCCGGCGCCCACCAGCTGCGCCGGAGCAACTCGCGAAAGATCCTGCATGCCGCTTGGGACCAGGGTCCGGTAACCGCCAGCGAGCTGATTGAAGCCACCGGGCTCACCCGCGCCACCGTGCTGAACCAGGCCAAGGAGCTCGTCGCCGCCGGATGGCTGCGCGAAGCCGCCGACACCCGCAGTGCTGGCGAGTACTCCAAGGGACGCCCTGCCCTGCGCTATGAACTGGACGACAGTTCTGGGCTGATCGCCGGCCTGGACGCCGGCCAGCATCGCATCACCCTGGCCCTGGCCGACCTCACCGGCGCTGAACTGCTGCGCGAGGAGGTCCGCACCGATCCGGAGGCCGGCGCCGAACAACGCATCACAGCGGTCATCGGGTTGCTGCAGCGCACCCTGGGCAGTCTGGGAGTGCAGCGCTTCGCCGCCCTGGTCATCGCCGTGCCCGCCCCCGTGGACTCCGCTGGGCGCTCGCCGGAACACCCTGAAGGCTTCTGGCAGCGGATGAACCCGAATTGGATTACAGCGCTGGAGCCCTACGCCCAGCTGCTGGCGGTGGACAACGACGCGAACCTGGCCGCGGTCGCGGAAATGCGCGCCGGCGCCAGTGGCTCCTTCGCTGCGCTGATGGTCGGAGAACGCTTGGGCGCGGGCATTGTCGTGGACGGCGCCCTGCTGCGCGGAGGCCAGGGTTTTGCCGGGGAAATGCGCGCGCTGTCCTACGTCAGTGGGGTCGGCAACGCGCTGGGCCTGGGATACCTGGCCCGCAAGGAAGCACGGGAGGCACTGGAAAATGGGCGCGTGAGCACCCTGCGCCGCGAGGGCCTGGACGCGCGGCAGGTTTTCCGCGTGGCCGCTGCAGGGGACTTGCTGGCCGGGGAAATCCTGGAGTCACTGGGCGAACGGCTGGCCCGGATCGCTGCGGTGACCGCCGGATTCCTGGGGCTGGAAAGGATCGTTTTGTGCGGGGCCATGGCCGAATACCTGGACCCGGTGCTGTGCATCGCGCACCGCGAGCTGGCCAAGGATCCCGAGCTGGCCGCTGTGCAGCTGGCGGCCTCCAGTCTGGGCGCGGATGTCGCCCTCAAGGGCGCGCTGGCCAACGCCCTGGACCTGGTGCGTCGCGCCGCCCCCTTTGCCAAGTGAACGCACCGGCCGCGCCCACCCGTGAGAACCGCCGTGCCCGCGGGGCCGTCGCCGCGCTGTTTTTGACCAACGGGGCATTGTTCGCCAACATGGCGCCGCGGCTGCCCGAGTTCAAGGCGCAGCTGGGGCTGGACGCCGGGGCCTACGGACTGCTGGTCGCCGCCTGGCCGACCGGGGCGATCATCGCCGGGCTGGCCGCCGGGTCGCTGATCCGGAGGTTCGGATCGGCCGCGGTCGCGGTGTTCGGCACGCTGGCCACCGGGCTGGCGGTGCTGGGCGCAGGCTCGGCAGGAAGCCTGGTCCTGGTGGCGGCGGCCTTCGTCGTCGGCGGGGCCATGGACGCGATCACCGACGTCGCGCAGAACGCGCACGGCCTGCAGGTACAGCGGCGCTACGGCCGACCGATCCTGAACTCCTTCCACGCGCTGTGGTCCGTCGGCGCGGTGCTCGGCGGCCTGATGGCGGCCGGAGCCATGGCGCTGGGCCTGCCGCTGGCCGCGCACTTCACGATTTCCGCGCTGCTTTTCGCCGCCGTGGCGCTGACCGCGTTCAAGTTCTGCCTGCCGGCGCGCGGGCCCGTCGAACCGGTCGGGGAGCAGGCCGCCGACGCCGGGCCGGTGCGGGTCTTCACCCGCGCCCGCATCGTGGTGGCGATCGCGGCGCTGGTGCTGATCGCCTCGGCCGGGATCATGGTGGAGGACGCGGGCAACTCGTGGGCCACGCTGTACCTAGGGTCCCTGGGCGCGCCGTCCGCGCTGGCCGCCGCGGGCTATATCGCGCTGGTCGGGGCCCAATTCATCGGCCGCATCCTGGGTGATGGTCTGGTGCACCGCTTCGGCCAGCGGCTCGTCGCGCAGCTCGGTGCGGTGCTGGTGGCCGGCGGCATGGGCCTGGCGCTGGCCTTCCCGAGTATCCCCGGAAGCCTCCTGGGTTTCGCTGCCGCCGGATTCGGGGTGGCCATGCTGGTGCCGGCGGCCATGGAACAGGCCGACAAGATCCCGGGCCTGGCCCCGGGCACGGGCCTGAGCGTGGTCTCCTGGCTGATGCGTCTGGGTTTCCTGCTCTCCCCGCCGCTGGTGGGCTTCATCGCGCAGGCCTTCTCGCTGCGCGCTGGCCTGCTGGTGGTGCCGGCTGCCGGGGTGATCGTGCTCTTGTGCTCGCCGGTGCTGAATGCGCGCCGATCGAAGGGCCGACGGTAGTGGCAGATACCGTTGGCTGTTGTGGCAACATGACTTGAAGTATGTGACCTGGACTCACGGACGAAGCGACTCGAGGCGTTGGGTAAATCGGTAAGGGTCTCGTCATGGTGTAAGCCCTCGATGCTTTGATACTGGTCCATGCTCAGTTCACGCACCTGTGCAAGGAACCCGACAAGGTGACGTCGTGTATCTTCGATGCTCGGGTATAGGGAAATATAGTGAAGTATAGTGAAAAGTTATACATGTATATATTTTCTTATACTAGGGATGTGAATGATGGAAGCGGAGCTCAATCCTTATCATCCGGGCGCGGGGATGGTGCCTAGGGTTTTGGCTGGTCGCAGCGGTGACATCGATGCTTTTGACGCTCTCATCGCACGAGCAAAACGTTTCTCACCCGTACGTCCCATTATTTTCAGTGGGTTGCGCGGCGTTGGCAAGACGGTCCTGCTTAATCGAGTTCGAAGTCTCGCTGAGCATCACCGTTTTCATGTTGTTCAATTCGAGGCTAGGCCTGGCGATGCAGGTGGCAAGGCTGCACGCAGGGA
The DNA here is from genome assembly GCF_046940185.1 of Arthrobacter sp. 'calajunan'. Taxonomy (NCBI): domain Bacteria; kingdom Bacillati; phylum Actinomycetota; class Actinomycetes; order Micrococcales; family Micrococcaceae; genus Arthrobacter; species Arthrobacter sp. 'calajunan'. Next base: position 71,416 of record NZ_JBKZDY010000010.1, on the reverse strand, counting down.
ATTGACCGCAGGCTTTGTGAAAATCTCCGCACGCTTTCGCTCTCAGATATCGAAAGACTTGGTCAAACGCATGCTTGGAACCGTTTCTTCGTTTTCCGTGAGCCTTGGCATTGAAGGGGTCTCTCTGGGAATTGAACGCGACGTAACGCGTGCGTCAAGCGGATTAATCGATCTTGACCTCCAGGACACCATCGAAGACATTTCGCGTTTGCTTCGAAACGAGCGAAGCGCATTGATGATCTTCATTGATGAGATGCAAGAGTTGGACAGTGAGCTCTTGGAATCGCTACTCACCGCCCAGCATTTTGCCTTGCAAAGAGAGCTTCCGTTCTATGTCATAGGCGCTGGACTTCCTAACCTGCCAACAAAGCTGACTGATTCAAGAAGCTATGCCGAAAGGCTCTTCGAATATCGGGGGATTGGAAAGCTCGATGACGCAGCAGCACGAGAATCCTTAGCAGGACCAGCTCGCCAGATGGGGCAAACTTATACCGATGAGGCGCTCGACATATTGGTAGCCGAAGCAGGGAACTACCCTTATTTCTTGCAAGAATTCGGTAGTGCAATGTGGACGGTGGCAACGGCATCGCCGTTCACATCGCAGAACGCCGAAGCTGCTACTGCTCTAGGTCGGGCGAAACTTGATTCTGGTTTCTTTCCTGCTCGTTGGGAACGGGCAACCCCGGCGGAACGAGACTATATGAAGGCAATGGCCTTGGATGGTGACGCAGGTTCACGGAGCTCCGACGTTGCCAGCCGGCTCTCGAAAACCCCGCAAGCGCTGGCGCCAGTCAGGGCTTCGCTAATAACCAAGGGTATTATCTATTCGCCGCAACGAAGCTTCATCGCCTACACCGTTCCGGGGATGGCTAACTTTATTGAACGCTATCGCAGACTCCTCGAGGATTGATCGTCAGTAGTACACCGCCAGCGGTCCCTCCGGCCCGGCGATCACGCGCACCGGGGTCTCGAATACGTTGGTGAGGATCTCGTCATCCATGATGCGCTCCGGGGTGCCGAACTCGACGACCTTGCCCTGCTTCATAGCGCAGATGTAGTCAGCGTAGTGCCCGGCGAAGTTGATGTCGTGCAGCACGATCACGATGGTGCGGTTCAGCTCCGCGGCGGCGCGCTTGAGGTGGCGCATCATGATGACCGAGTGCTTCATGTCCAGGTTGTTCAGCGGCTCGTCCAGCAGCACGGTGTCGGTGTCCTGTGCCAGCACCATCGCCACGTAGGCGCGCTGGCGCTGCCCGCCGGAAAGCTCGTCCAGGTAGCGGCCTTCCAGCTCGGAGAGGTCCAGGAAGTCGATCGAGCGGGAGATGATCTCCTCGTCCGCCATGGTCAGCCGGCCCTTGGAATGCGGGTAGCGGCCGAAGCCCACCAGCTGGCGCACGGTCAGGCGGGTGACGAAGTGGTTCTCCTGGCGCAGGATCGAGACGATCTTAGCCAGGTCCTTGGAGTTGGTCTTGGAGACGTCGTAGCCGGCGACCTCGATGGACCCCGAGTCGATGCCCAGCAGGCGTCCGACCATGGTCAGCATGGTGGACTTGCCGGCGCCGTTCGGGCCGACCAGTGCGGTGATGCCGCCCGTGGGGATCTGCAAGGTGACCGGGCCGATCGAGACCTCGGATGAGTACTTCTTCTGGACGTCGTTGAGGGTAATCACAGCCGGCCCTTTCGCAGGATGAAGATGAGGAATGTAATGCCGCCGACGGCTTCGATGATGATGCCGACCACGCCCTGGGCGTAGAAGACGTTTTTCATGATGAAGTAGGACCCGGCCAGCACCACGAAGCCGGCCAGGAATGCCATCGGGTAGATGAAGCGGTGATCGTAGGTGTCGGCCAGCTGGTAGGCCAGGGTCGCGACCAGGAAGCCCAGGAAGGTCAGCGGGCCGACCAGGGCGGTGCTCACAGCCATCAGGATGGAGACGAAGAACAGGGTGACCATGACTTCGCGGCGGTGGTTGATGCCCAGGTTGATGGTGGTTTCCTTGCCCAGGGCCAGGATGTTCAGCTTCTTGGAGCTTGCCACCAGGTAGCCGCCGGCGACGATGAGCAGCGGGATGGCCAGCGGCATGTAGCTCATGTCGGCATTGGTCATGGAGCCGAACAGGCGTGCGGTGAGCACGTCGAACTCGCTCGGGGTGAGCATGCGCTGCATGAATGTCGCCACCGAGCCGAGCCCGGTGCCGATGATGATGCCCACCAGCAGCATGATCTGGATATTGCCCAGCTTCCCGGACAGCAGCCAGCCGTACAGCGCCACGGACAGGGCCACCATGATCGCCACCTGCAGCGCGAACTGGCCGACGCCGGTGAAGAAGGTGATGCCGGCGACGCCGAGGAAGAACACCGCGCCGGTCTGCACCACGCGGTACAGCGCCTCGAAGCCCATGATGGACGGGGTGAGCAGGCGGTTGTTGGTGACGGTCTGGAAGGAGACGGTGGCGATCGCCTGGCAGGCGGCGACCACTGCCATGGTCAGGATGCTTCCGGCGCGCATCTTCGCGATGATCCAGAAACCCTCGGAGCCCACCGGCATGGGGTTGTCCCAGGCCAGCAGCCCCGCGCCGAAGACCAGCGCGAGGGCGATCATGATCCCCAGGGTGATCCAGTAGCGCTTGCGCACCTTGGAGGTGGGCATCGCGCCGGAGGCCCGGGAGGAGTTGTGGCCGGCAAGTTCCGGCAGTGAAATCAGATTAGCCACGTTTGCGCTGCCTTAGAAGCATGATGATGAAGACGACGGCGCCGACCACACCCAGGATCAGCGACACCGGGATCTCGAACGGCATGATGATGGTGCGGCCCACGAGGTCGCACACGGTGGTGATCGCGATGCCCAGCAGGCACACCCACGGCAGGTTGCTGCGCAGGTCGTCGCCGCGCACCATGGACACGAGGTTCGGCACGATCAGCCCCAGGAACGGCAGGTTGCCGATCACCACGGTCACCACGCCGGTGGTCACCGCGATCAGCGCGGTGCCCAGCAGCATGACGTTGCGGTAGTTCAGCCCCACGTTGGTTGCGATCTCCTCGCCCAGGCCGGCGACGGTGAAGCGGTCAGCGACGATGAAGATCGCCACGGCCACGGCGGCCACGATCCACAGCACCTCGTACTGCCCGCGGATCACCGAGGTGAACGAGCCTGCCAGCCAGATGCCCAGGGACTGCAGCTTGTCGGTGGTCAGCGCCAAGAACGTGGAAAACGCCCCGACCACCGAGCCAAGCATGATGCCCACGATGGGCACGGTCAGCGAGGCCTTCAGTGAGACGCGGCGCAGGAAGAGGAAAAAGAGCATGGTGCCGGCGAAGGCGAAGACGATCGCCACTGCCATCTTGGAGAGGATGGAGGCCTGCGGGAAGAGCACCAGCATCACCAGCAGGCCCATGCCCGCCCATTCGGTGGTGCCGGTGGTGGTCGGCTCGACGAACCGGTTCTGCGTCAGCAGCTGCATGACCAGCCCGCTCATCGCCATCGCCGCGCCGGCCAGCACCAGGGCGATGGTGCGCGGGATGCGGGTGATGGCGAACATCTCGGCGCCGTCCTGCGCGCCGAAGACGTCGTACACGCCGGTGAACAGGGAGAACGCCAGCAGGATGAGCACACCGATGATGCCCAGGAGCAGCTGCCAGCTCAAGAGCCTGCCCTTGGTGCGAGGTGTGGACAACGTGGTAGTCATGAGGCCGCCGATGAAAGTGTGGTGGTGGTGCAAAGTGGCGGGACCGTCGCCGGGCCCGCCACTTCTACGCTGTGATGCGCGGTTGGATTACTTCGCCGCTTCCAGGGCGTCGGCGAATTCGTTGAGGAATTCGGTGTAGGTCTGGATGCCTTCGTTGGTGTAGGTGTCCGCCGGCATGACGACGACGTTGCCTTCCTTGGCGGCGGTGACGTTCTTCAGCGCCTCGGAGTTCTCCAGCAGTTCCTTGGCCGGCTTGTAGCCCTCGGCGTCGGCCTCAACGGCTGCGTCGCGGTCCATCAGGATGATCCAGTCCGGGTTGGACTTCGCGATGGCCTCGACCGAGACGTCATCGCCTTCGTGGTCGGTGGAAGCTTCGTCCAGCTTCAGCGCCGGGGTCAGGCCCAGCACGTCGAACAGCGGGCCGACGGTGCGGCCGGTGCCCGGCGCGGAGTAGCCGAACTCGCCACCGGAGGTGATCAGGCCCATGACGGTGTCTTCAGGGTTGTAGGCGTCGGTGACGCGCTTCTCGGCGGCCTGGAGGTCCGCGACCAGCTTGGCCGCTTCATCCTGCTTGCCGAAGATCTCACCCAGCACGGTGGTCTGGCGCTCCAGCTCGGCGTCCAGCGGCTCGCCGTCGCGTGGGTCGAGGTTCACCAAGGTGGCCTTCGGGGCCAGTTCCCTGAGCTTGTCGGCGTGCTGGGTGAAGCGCTGGCCGTTGATGATCAGGTCGGGCTGGACCTCGACGACTGCTTCCAGGTTCGGCTCGCGGTGGCTGCCCAGGTCGACGATCTTCTCGTCCTTGGTGTAGGCGATGGTGTCCGGCATCAGCGCGACGGCGCCGGCCTTCAGCTCCACGCCCCAGTCGGACAGGGTCTCGAAGGTGCGGTTGTCGGTGGCGACGACGGAGGCCGGCGGGGTGGCGATGTTCTTCTCGCCCTCGTTGTCCGTGATGGTCACGGTCTTGGCTGCGGCGTCGGTGTCGCCGGAAGCGGCCGAGGTGGTCGAACCGCAGGCGGTCAGGGACAGGGCTGCGATGCTCAGCAAGGCTGCTGCGCGAAGCTTCATGGAGGCCATGGTTTCCTTCGTGTCGAAGCAACCGTAAAGGTTGCTGGAACAAGTGATCTAAGTATTAGCTTAGCCTTAGCTGCAGGAAATACGTTAAGCCGTTGTCCTGTTGTGTGGGACACATAAAATAGGCCTGCATTGGCTAACTTCGGGCGAAAACCCCGGTTTTCCGGGCATTAATAGACGCACCTAAGATCCATGGTTGATAATTGCAACCGAAAAAAGTTAGCTATTTGTGACTTGCCGTGGCGACCAATGGGCCGAATTCTGGCTCAAGCCGGCTGAAACGCCATGGAATAAGCTTCTTGGTATGGAAGATTCTCTGAATAAAGTCGCCTGGCCCGTAGCCACCGAACGCCTGACCCTGCGCAGGCTCGAATCCGAGGATCTGGAGGCCACCTGGCGGTATCGCCAGCTTCCGGAGGTGACCCGGTGGATCACCTCCGCTCCCGGAACCCTCGAGGAGTACCGCGTGTATTTCCACGAGGAAGGCCGGGTCGAGCGCGATGTGGCAGTCGAGGTCATCGAGGCCGACGGCAGCAAGGTGCTGATCGGCACGGTCATGCTCAAGGTGCATGATGCCTGGGGACAGAGCGAAATCCTTGACCAGACCCGCCACGTCGAAGCGGAGATCGGCTGGAGCTTCGACCCTGCCTACGGAGGCAAGGGCTACGCCACCGAGGCGGTCCGGGCGGTGCTGGAGCTGAGCTTCGGCGCGTTGGGCCTGCGCCGCGTTGTCGCGGAGAGCTTCGCGGCCAACGCCCCGTCCTGGAAACTCATGGAACGGGTCGGCATGCGCCGCGAGTCCTACAACCGCCGCAACGGGCTGCACCGCAGCGGCGAATGGATGGACGGCGTGGTCTACGCGATGCTGGCCGACGAGTGGGGAGAACTGGTCACCGCCTAGGGTAGGTCACCTGGCATTCCGGGCCGATCACCGCACCCGGGCTGAGTTCGGCTTCCGTAGCCGACTCGACGATATGCAGCACCCTGGCACCGCGGGCCATCAGGTGGTCGGCGATGATGCGCCGGTGGCAGCGCCACCATACGGCCTCGGAGCACATCAGCGCCATGCGCTCGGAGCCTGCCTGCGCCACCAGATCCCGCGCGGCGGCGTCGAATTCCCGTCCCAGCGCATGATCCGCGTAGTTGTGGAAGCTGCGGTTCTCCCACCAGGCATTGGTCTCGAACGGCACCGTTGTGCTCACCGGGCGCCGTCCCTCCAAGGCCGGATCGGCGCGCAGCCCGATGCCGTATTCCGCCAGCGAGGCGCCCAGGGCGTCGGCGTTGAACTGCGGGTATCTGTTCGAACCGCGAAGCTTGCGCACGTCGATTACGGTCTGCACCTCGTTGGCGCGCAGCAGTTCGATGAACTGCTCGATGCTGCGTGTCGAATGGCCGATGGTCAGGATCGTTGGTTCGGCCATGATCTAGTCGTCGAGCAGCCGAAGCGCCTGGCCCTTGTGCGCCGCGATGTGATCGGTCTTGTCGCTCTTGATCTCGTATTGCGGATCCTCCGAGGACGCCCGGTGGGTGTGCCCCTTGTAGTCGAAGTCCCGGTGGTGGACCTTGACGATGCGGCCCGAGACGCGTCCTGCCTCGGAATTCCACGAAACGTGGTCGCCGACCTTGAATGTGCGTGCCATGGGAACCTCCTTGGTGGTTACGGCCATTGAACCAGCCGGGCACGGAGGCAGCAACCGTTCATGAGGATTGCCCAGATGCAGTCCGTACAGGAGCCGGGAGTTCGGCCCGAGGTGCGCCGCGCACCACCAGGTCCATGGAATAGTGGGCCGAATCGCGAGGTTATGCGAAGTGGATACCAAGCAGGAAGGAAGTTTTATGACCGAATCACCACGAGTAGTCATCATTGGCGGCCACGGCAAGATCGCATTGCTGGCCGCCCCCAAATTGAAGGCCAAGGGGTTCGCGGTGGACGCGCTGATCCGGAACCCGGAACATGCCTCGGATGTCGAGGCCGCATCGGCCAACCCCGTGGTGCTCGACATCGAACGTGCGGGGATGGATGAGCTGGCCGAGGTGTTCAACGGTGCGCAGGCCATCGTCTTTTCGGCAGGCGCTGGCGGAGGCGATCCCCGCCGTACCAACGCGGTGGACTTCGAGGCAGCATCGCGGGCGATCCGCGCGGCCCGGCAAAGCGGCGTAAAGCGATTCGTGATGGTGTCCTACTCGCGCGCCCTGGTCGATGTCGACAACCTCGACCCTACGCATTCCTTCTACCCCTACGCCCGCGCCAAGCACGATGCGGACCAAGTGTTGCGCGACTCGGATTTGGACTACACGATTCTCGGCCCCGGAACGCTGACCTTGGGTCCGGCGACGGGCATGGTCGATGTCGCCGACGCGTCGGGCAAGATCGATGGCAGCGACCCGGCCTCGGCCGATACCTCGCGCGAGAACGTCGCCGAGGCGATTGCGCTGGTGATCGGCAAGGGCCTGCTCATTCGCCAGACGGCGAACTTCTTCGACGGGCAGACGCCGATGGAGGAAGCCTGGAGCTAGTGCTTCCATTGCATGAAGGACATGAAGCCCCCGTGAACTTCACGGGGCTTCGTCTTGCCTGCGGCCTGAACCAGGTCCGGTGCCAGAGCCGGCTTTCGACGGATTGGGCTTAAACGGAAATCCCCGCTGCATCAGCAGCGGGGATTTCCCTGTCATCACTCGCACCTTCATGAGGTACTTACGAGTCTAGGACGGGTTTCTGTGCAGCAACTAGGCTGGGACTCCCTGTTTGCTAGGCGCGCGTCCCGGCATCGGCTGGCTGGCGGGTGATGGGCCAACCGGTGATCTGCTTGGGACGCGGCGGCGCGTAGGTGCGCACCTTGGAGGTGCTCAGCCCCATGCGGACCAGGGATTCGGCGATGGTGACCGCAGCGCGGACCCCGTCGACGATCGGCACGCCCGTGGCTGCGGCGACCTGCTCCTCCAGCTCGGCCATGCCGCCGCAGCCCAGGCAGATGACCTCGGCCTTGTCCTGCTCCACGGCGGCGCGGGATTGCTCGACGATGGCTTCCACCGCGCGCTGCGGGTCGGATTCCAGCTCCAGCACCCCCAGCCCGCTGGCGCGCACCGAGGCCAGCCGGTCGGTGAGCCCGGCCAGCTTCAGCCGGTCCTCGATCAGCGGCACCGCGCGGTCCAGGGTGGTGACCACAGAGTACTTGTGGCCCAGGAAATGGGCGGTGGACGCGGCGGCCTCGGTGATGTCCACCACCGGAACGTCCAGCAGCTCCTGCAGGCCCTCGCGCCCGTGCTCGCCGTAGCCGGCCTGGATGACCGCGTCGAAGGGCTCGGGGTAGTTCGCGACCTTGTCCATGACGGCCAGCGCGGCCAGGTAGCTTTCGAAGTTGCCCTCGCAGCTGTCGGCGCCGAAGTCAGGGGTCAGCTCCACGATCTCGGTGCCGGGGGAGGCGACCTGGCGGGCGGAGTCGCCGATGGCGCGGGTCATGGATGCGGTGGTGTTCACGTTCAGTACAAGAATGCGCATGGTCGGCTTCCTAGTGCTTCGGGGTGACGGCGATGGCTTCGCCGTCCAGGTCGACGAGGTTCTGGTGGCGTTTGGCCAAGGCCAGGTAGGTCAGCGCGCCGGCGCCCGATCCCAGGAACCAGGCGAAGGCGCCGAGAACGTGCAGAGCAGGGACGAACGCCAGCAGCAGCGCGATCACGGAGCTGATGGCCAGGGCGGCAATCGCGCGGAAGTTGAAGCCGCGGGTGAAGTAGTAGGTGCCGTCCGGCTCGGAGCGGTACAGGTCCATGACGTTGATGCGCGCACGGCGCACCAGCCAGTAGTCCGCCATGATGATGCCGAACAGCGGGCCGAGCAGCGCACCCAGGCCGCCCAGGAAGTAGTTGATGATCTCGGGCGAGTTGTACAGGTTCCACGGCAGGATGGCCAGGCCGATCACGCCGGAGATCAGCGCCGCCTTGCGGAAGTCCAGGTGCTTGGGGAACAGGTTGGTCAGCGCGTAGGTCGGGGCGACGAAGTTCGCCATCAGGTTCACCGCGATGGTCAGCACCAGCAGCGCGCCGGATGCTAGCAGCAGCAGGAAGGTGTTCGGGATCGCCTCGACCACGTCGGACGGCGAGCTGATGATGTCCCCATTGATGGAGAACTGCGTGCCGGTCAGCACCACGACGATGGCGCCGAAGAACAGCATGTTCAGCGGGATGCCGAAGAAGTTGCCGCGCACGATTGCCTTCTTGGAGACCGCGCCGCGGGTGAAGTCGCAGAAGTTCAGCACGAAGGTGCCGTAGATGGAGACCCACAGGGCGGCGGCGCCGAACATGCCGACCCACATGTCCAGTCCGGACTTAGGGGTGCTGGTGTGCATGGCGACATTGAACCCGGACTCGAAGAGCATCCAGATCGCCAGCGCCAGGAAGGTGACAAGGATGATCGGGCCGGCGAAGGCCTCGTACTTGCGGATCATCTCCATGCCGTAGCTGACGATGACCAGCTGGATGCCCCACAGGGCCACGAAGCAGATCCAGCCCAGCGTGTTCAGGCCGAGGAAGCTGGTCTCGGTCAGGCCGGCGGCGCCGGGCGCCAGGGCGATGACCATGACGGACAGCACCTGGGAGGCCAGGAAGGTCTGGATGCCGAACCAGGCGATGGCCACGGCCCCGCGCAGCAGCGCCGGGATCTGGGCGCCGTTGATGCCGAAGGCGATGCGGCTCATGACCGGGAACGGGACGCCGGTCTTCTCGCCCATGAACCCCGAGAGGGTTAGCAGCGCGAAGAGCAGGACCGCGCCGATGCCCAGCGCGCCCAGGATCTGCCAGCCGCTCATGCCCAGGGCGAAGAGCCCGATGGCGAAGGCGTAGTTGCCCAACGAGTGCACGTCGTTGGCCCACAGTGTGAAGATGCTGTAGGCGCTCCAGGTGCGTCCGGACCGGGTGGTCGGGGCGAGATCCTGATTGTAGAGCGAGGGGCTGAGCTCATAGGGGTTGGCGGGGTCGATTCCCGACCGGTTGTGCCCGGTTTCTGCCGCAAGGGCAGGCGAAGCTTGAGGCGTATTCTGCGCCATGATGGACATCCTTTAACAGGGGCCGCGGCCGGAAGGCGGAAAGTGCCTGGATGACGGCGGGGCGGCGGGATCTACTGGTAGGCGTGCGCGGCGGGTCTGAACGCGTGGGTTCGACGGCGGCGGGAGGGGCTCTACGGGTAGATCGGCATGCCGAAGTTCGAATAGAACTCTGCCGGCGTGCCGGAGAACGGCAGGACCGGAAGCGAAGTTTCGCCGACCGGGTTCATGCTGTGCTCCGTGCTGAAGTGATTCTGCATGGCTGCTCCTGAGTTTTGAATCTGACTCCGAGATATGTGCCAATCGTGCTTGGTGAATTAACTGTATGTGATGGGTCACATTACCGCAATAGAAAATACAGATTCCGCAATGCGAGATATATGGACGCGGCGGAAATGATTCACCTCGCACTAGTGGGGTGCGAGTGGGCGCGGTGCCCTGATGCAAGAAATTAATCAGGTCGGGCTGGGGGTGTCATCGGGTGCCGCATGCTGCGGGCTGAATTTGGAAAAATCTCGGAGGGATTTGTTCGCCTCGTGGAAAAATGCCAGCTTTTCGCGCGGCGGCCCGGGCGCTTCGGAGGTGCGCGGAGGCTTATTTAGCGCCGGCTGCCCGCGATGTTTCGCGGGGTTCCGGGTAGCGCTTGACAGTGACGCGGATCTCGCCCTACAGTTTTCATAAAGCAAAACCCAAATTCCATAAAGCGGAATCTTGGGGCACGGTCTCGAAGGGAAAAACCAGTGTCGTACACTTTGAACTGCTCGATCCTGCTCACCGAACTCCCAGTCCTGGAGCGCGCCGACGCAGCCAAGGCTGCCGGCTTCGACAGCGTCGAGTTCTGGTGGCCCTTCGCAGAGGCCGTGCCGACCGATAAGCAGGTCGACGAATTCGTTGCTTCCATCAAGAACGCCGGCGTGCAGCTGGACGGACTGAACTTCTTCGCCGGCGACATGCCTGCCGGCGACCGCGGCCTGGTCTCCTGGAAGGGACGCTGCGGCGAGTTCAAGGACAACGTGGAAGTGGTCGCCGCCATCGGCGAAGCCACCGGCTGCACCTCCTTCAACGCCCTGTACGGCAACCGCCTGGAAGGCTTCACGGCGGCGGTGCAGGACGAGCTGGCAGTGAAGAACCTGCTCGCCGCCACCTCGGGAGTCGCCAAGATCGGCGGCACCGTGCTGATCGAGCCGGTCTCCGGCACCGAGGCCTACCCGCTGAAGACCGCCGCCGACGCACTCGCTGTGGTGGACGCGGTCAAGGCGGCAGGCGGCCAGAACATCGCCCTGCTGGCCGACTTCTACCACCTGGCGGTCAACGGCGACGACGTGGCAGCCGTCATCGAGGCACACGCCAAGGACTTCGGCCACATCCAGATCGCCGACGCCCCGGGCCGCGGAGCTCCGGGCACCGGCAACCTGCCGCTGCTGGACTGGATCAGCCGCTCCCGCGAGCTGGGCTACGCGGGCAAGGTCTCCCTGGAATACAAGCAGGACGCCGCCACCGCCTTCGACTGGCTGAAGACCGCTTCCGCCAGCGCCTAAGCACCCATCGCACCACCGCAAATTTTTTGGAGTAGAAACATGTCGCAGAACGTAGCATTCATCGGCCTGGGAATCATGGGCCTTCCAATGGCGAAGAACCTGGTCAACGCCGGCTTCACCGTCACCGGCTTCAACCGCAGCCAGGGGGCCATCGACGCCCTGGTCGCCGCCGGCGGCAAGGGCGCCGGATCCGTCGCCGAGGCCGTGAAGGACGCCGACGTGGTGATCACCATGGTGCCTGACTCCCCGGACGTGGAAGCCGTTGTCTCCGGTAAGGACGGCGTCTTCGCCAACGCGAAGGCCGGCGCACTGTGGATCGACACCTCCTCGATCCGCCCTGACGTCTCGGCCAGCCTGGCCGCAGACGCCCGCGCCGCGGGCCTGCGTCCGCTGGATGCCCCGGTCTCCGGCGGCGAAGCCGGCGCGATCGGCGGCGTGCTGTCCATCATGGTCGGCGGCGAGCAGGCTGACTTCGATGCCGCCGCGGCGGTGCTGGACGCAGTGGGCAAGACCATCGTGCTGGTCGGCCCGTCGGGCTCCGGCCAGACCGTGAAGGCAGCCAACCAGCTGATCGTCGCCGCCAACATCCAGGCGCTGAGCGAGGCAGTGGTCTTCCTCGAGGCCTACGGCGTGGACGCCGACGCGGCCATCAAGGTCCTCGGCGGCGGCCTGGCCGGCTCGGCCGTGCTCGACCAGAAGGCCCAGAAGATCCTGGACCGCGAATTCGCCCCGGGTTTCCGCCTGGCCCTGCACAACAAGGACATGGGCATCGTCACCTCCGCCGCCCGCGAGGCCGGCGTGGTGCTTCCGCTCGGCGCACTCGTCGCCCAGCTGGTGACCTCCACCGTGGCCAGCGGCGACGGCGCGCTGGACCACTCGGGCCTCTTCCGCGGCGTACAGCGCCTGTCGGGCAAGGTCGAGGAAACCGTCGGCGCCTAGCCGACCGAAAAACTTCCTGCGGCGGACTCGCCGGGCACCTTCAATCCCTCGGATATCCGGCCGCGCGCCGATCCCACAGATGCTGCTGACTTGCTGCCGGTGATGACACGGCACCGCACGAGAAAACATCAGCGGCGCGCACTGAGCTCTGTTCCAGTTCAGTGCCGGATTCCGATGCTCAAGGGCGCGAAGTCATGGTGACTCATGCGCCCGGGTGTCCGCCGCAGGACACTACCTCTCCCTCTCTCCAAGACCCGCCGCCGCCGGCGTTCCAGCTCAGTTCCGCCGGCACCGGGCACCCGAAAACTCCTAGGAAGTGAAACCCATGGCAAAAATGCGCGCTGTAGACGCCATTGTGCTGATTCTGAAAAAGGAAGGCGCCACCGAGGCCTTTGGCCTGCCAGGCGCCGCGATCAACCCGCTGTACTCGGCGATGAAAACGCATGGCGGCATCCGCCACACCCTGCACCGCCACGTCGAGGGCGCCAGCCACGCGGCTGACGGCTACTCGCGGGCCACCGGCAAGATCGGTTTGTGCCTGGGCACCTCCGGACCGGCCGGCACCGACATGATCACCGGCCTGTACGCCGCGATCGCCGACTCCATCCCGATGCTGTGCATCACCGGACAGGCGCCGACCAGCGTGCTGCACAAGGAAGACTTCCAAGCTGTGGATATCGAGTCCATTGCCAAGCCGGTCACCAAGTACGCCTCCACCATCCTGGAGCCCGGACTGGTCCCGGGGACCTTCGCCAAGGCCTTCCAGGTCATGCGCTCCTCGCGCCCCGGCCCGGTACTGCTGGATTTGCCGATCAACGTGCAGCTGGCGGAGATCGACTTCGACATCGACGCCTACGAGCCGCTGCCGGTTGAGAAGCCCAAGGCCACGCGCGGCCAGGCGGAGAAGATTGTCGACCTGCTGACCAGCGGCACCAAGCCGATCATCATCGCCGGCGGCGGCGTGATCAACGCCAATGCGTCCGGGAAGCTGGTCGAGCTGGCCGAAGAGCTGAATATCCCGGTGTCCCCGACCCTGATGGGCTGGGGCGCCATCCCGGATGACCACCGCCTGCAGTCGGGCATGGTCGGCATCCAGACCCACACCAAGTACGGCAACGCCACCTTCCTGGAGTCCGACGTGGTGCTGGGCCTGGGCAACCGCTGGGCCAACCGGCACACCGGCGCGCTGGACACCTACCGCGCGGGACGCAAGTTCATCCATGTGGACATCGAGTCCACCCAGATCGGACGCGTGTTCTCCCCAGATCTGGGCATCACCTCGGACGCCGGCGCGGCGATCGACGCGATCCTGGAGGTCGTGCGCGAGCGCAAGGCCGCCGGATCGATCCCGGACTACTCGCAGTGGGCCGATGCGGCGACCGCGCGCAAGGGCACCGGCCACCGCAAGACCAACTTCGAGAACATCCCGATCAAGCCGCAGCGCGTGTACCAGGAGATGAACGCGGCCTTCGGCCAGGACACCACCTATGTGTCCACCATCGGCCTGAGCCAGATCGCCGGCGCGCAGATGCTGCACGTCTATGGTCCGCGCAAGTGGATCAACGCCGGACAGGCCGGCCCGCTGGGCTGGACCGGACCGGCCGCCCTGGGCGTCGTGCGCGGCAAGCCGGGCGAGCGCGTGGTCGCCCTTTCCGGAGACTACGACTTCCAGTTCATGATCGAGGAGCTGGCCGTGGGCGCGCAGTTCAAGCTGCCGTACGTCCACGTGGTCGTGAACAACTCGTACCTGGGCCTGATCCGCCAGTCGCAGCGACCGTTCGAGATGGACTACCACGTCTCGCTGGGCTTCGACAACATCAATTCCCCCGAGACCAACGGCTACGGCGTGGACCACGTCAAGGTCGCCGAGGGCCTGGGCTGCAAGGCAGTGCGCGTTCAGGACCCTGCCAAGCTGGCCGAGGGCTTCGCCCAGGCCAAGGCCCTGGCCGACGAGCACCAGGTGCCGGTGGTGGTGGAAGTGATCCTGGAAAAGGTCACCAACATCGCGATGGGCGCACAGCTGGATGCCGTCAATGAATTCGAGGACCTGGCATTGGAGCCTGGCGATGCGCCAACCGCGTTGGTGCCGCTGGGTGACAATGTCACCGTGGATGCCTAGAGGCCAGTCGTCACTGCCTAGTCACCACTAAGTTTGGCGCGGGACACCGGTTCACCAAAAGGGTGTGTCCCGCGCCACAACCAATTAGACTCATTTAGAGCCTGAATCACGAAGTACAGATTTCAAACGAGTAGGAACGCCTCATGAGCATCAACGAAGCTGTTGAACACGACGCACGTTCATCCGCACAGGCCCAGTACGATCTGGTGCTGCGCGGAGAACGCATCTTGACCACCGCGGGGATTTCCCCGCGGGAAATCGGCGTGCGCGACGGCAAGATCGTCGCGATCGAACCCCTGGGCAACAACCTGCAGGGCGAACGCGTGATCGACGTTGGAGCCGATGAGGTGCTGCTCCCGGGCCTGGTCGATACCCACGTGCACGTGAACGAGCCGGGCCGCACCGAGTGGGAGGGCTTCGAGTCCGCCACCAAGGCCGCCGCCGCGGGCGGTGTCACCACCATCATCGACATGCCGCTGAACACCATCCCGCCGACGGTGAATCTGGAAGCGCTGGAGATCAAGAAGGCCGCGGCGCAGCCGAAGGCCTACGTGAACATCGGCTTCTGGGGCGGGGCGATCCCCGGCAACAAGGAGAACCTCCGCGAGCTGCACGACGCCGGCGTCTTCGGCTTCAAGTGCTTCCTGCTGCACTCGGGCGTCGACGAGTTTCCGTCGCTGACCGTGGACGAGATGGAAGAGGACATGGAGGTCCTGAAGTCTTTCGACTCGCTGATGATCGTGCACGCCGAGGACTCCAGCGCCATCGACCACGCCCCGGAAGCCCAGGGCGACCAGTACGACCGTTTCCTGAAGTCGCGTCCGCGCGGCGCGGAGAACGTGGCGATCGCCCAGGTGATCGAGCGCGCCCGCTGGACCGGGGTACGCGCCCACGTGCTGCACCTGTCCAGCTCGGATGCGCTGGCGATGATCAAGACCGCGAAGTCGGACGGCGTGAAGATCACTGTGGAAACCTGCCCGCACTACCTGACGCTGCTGGCCGAGGAGATCCCGAACGGCGCCACCGCCTACAAGTGCTGCCCGCCGATCCGCGAGGCCTCCAATCGTGAGCTGCTCTGGCGCGGCCTGGAAGAAGGCATCATCGACTGCATCGTCTCGGACCATTCGCCCTCGACCATCGACCTGAAGGACGTGGAGAACGGCGACTTCGGCGTGGCCTGGGGCGGCGTCGCCTCGCTGCAGCTGGGCCTGCCGCTCATCTGGACCGAAGCGCAGAAGCGTGGCATCGCCCTGGAACAGGTTGTGCAGTGGATGGCGGTGAAGCCTGCCGAGCTGGCGGGCCTGAAGCACAAGGGCTCCATCGCCCTGGGCAATGATGCGGACTTCGCGCTGTTCGCCCCGGAGGACGCCTTCGTGGTGGACGTGGAGAAGCTGCACCACAAGAACCCGATCTCGCCGTACCACGGCAAGACCCTGGCCGGCGTGGTGCGCCGCTCGATCATCGCCGGCAACGACGTGGACTTCGCGACCCCCCGCGGGAAGCTGATCCGCCGCGGCGAAGCCTAGAACCGCAGAGAGTCGCAACACCCCAGGATGCCGCCGGTGGCCGGCGGCATCCTGGGGTGTTTTTGCTGGAAACCGGCTGGAATTCCGGGCCGCGTTCTCGCACCCGGAAATCCGCCCCGCTACGGTGGAGGAAAAGGAAGGAACGGCACATGGCGGCAAAAGAGGAGATTGAACACCACCGACGCACCGTGGATCGCATGTCGCGGCCGGGCGAGGCGCTGGCGCAGGACTCGCAGAACATCACGGTGTCTAATCCCGAGTGGTTCTACCAGGACGGGGGCGAATCCATGAAGCCCAAGCCGGAGCGCCGCAAGCTGCACGAACGGCTGAAATCCGACTATCGCCGGAAATGGCCCCGGGCCAAGCAGGAGCGGCGTGCTGTCATCCTGGCCGGCGCTCCGGGGGCCGGAAAGAGCACCTTGCTCAAGGAGCTGCTCGGCGAGCATCTGGAGGATTATCTGGTGCTGGACGCCGATGAATTCAAGGAGCTTCTGCTGCGCCAAGCGCAGGCTGACGGTAGCTACGAGAGCACGATCAAGCCCGAAGAGGTCCAGCTACGCGAAGCCGCCGGGGAAGAGTTCTTCCCGTTGGAGCTGGCGACGTTGGTGCATGAGGAATCCTCCCAGCTCTCCACCCAGTTGCGCAGCCAGTGCATTGCCGAGGGAGTGAATATCGTGGTGGACAAGGTGCTGCACTCGGCGGATGGAGCGAAGCAGCTGATGGCCGAGCTGGACGAGGCAGGCTACCGTGTCGAGATCGTGGAGGTGCGCGTGCCGTTCGAGGTCTCGCAGCAACGCATCACTCAGCGCTGGGAGGAAGCCTACGAGGCCTCGCTGCACGGCGAGGATGACTTGGGCGCCCGCTGGGTTCCCTACCAGTTTGCGCGCAAGGTTTTCGACGCCCCGGGGGACAAGTCCAAGCCCGAGATCATTGCCGAGAAACTGGCCTTCCAGTCGCCTGCGGTGCTGCGCTACCGCGCGTACCGCACTGCCGACAGCGACACGGCAGATGCTGATGACTTCGGCTCACTGGAAGTGGACATGTCCAGATCCGGTTACGGAGCGGAACTGGCAGCCACGCCGCAACCCTAGCCGCGCGCCACTCTTCCTGAGTATTTCGGCAATGCCATTGATGCGCTTCACCGGATCCTGCTTCAATGTCGGCAAAAGGACAAGAGCAGTCGAAGATCTCGCGGAGGTTTGGAAATGGTCAAGTCAACCGGGGCATCTGGTCACCCGTTTGAAGGTCGCCCGGACGTGGATGAAGGAACGGCCACGGATACGCGGCGCAAGTACAAGAATGCCCCTGAACCGGAGGACGACTCGAAACCGGATTCGCCGGTCCAGCTTCACGGCAATTCATGGAAGTACATTTTCAAGCGTTCGCTGAGCGAGTTCTCCCGCAACAAGTGCACGGACCTGGCCGCCTCACTGACCTACTTCGCGATGCTCTCCATCTTCCCCGGCCTGCTGGCTTTGGTCTCGCTGCTGGGATTGGTGGGTCAAGCCGAAACCACCACCAAGACCATGATCGATATTCTCGATCGGTTTGCCAGCGATCAAGTGGTTGAGACGCTCCGGCAACCGATTGAGCAGCTGTCCGCGGCGCCGTCGGCCGGACTGGCTTTTGCTGTCGGTTTGATCGGTGCGCTGTGGAGCGCCTCGGGCTATGTGGGGGCATTTGGCCGTTCCATCAACCAGATCTACGACGTGCAGGAAGGCCGCCCGGCGTACAAGCTGAAGCCGATCATGCTGCTGGTGACCTTGGTCTTGCTCCTGTGCGCGGCGTTGCTGATCATCTTGCTCGTCGTCTCGGGACCAGTGGCCCAGACCATCGGAGATGTCGTCGGGCTCGGGGAAACCACGATCATGGTCTGGAATATCGCCAAATGGCCGGTGATTGTGCTGGCGGCGGTGCTCATGATCGCCTTGCTCTACTACGGGACGCCGAACGTGCGGCAACCAAAATTCCGCTGGATCAGCCTCGGATCGGCTATTGCACTGCTGATCCTGGCCATTGCCACCCTTGGATTCTTCTTCTACGTCGCCAACTTCTCAAACTACAACAAAACCTACGGCGCTATTGGCGGCGTAATCGTGCTCCTGCTGTGGATCTGGATCGGCAACCTGTCTTTGCTCTTCGGCGTCGTGTTCGATTCAGAAGTGGAGCGCGCCCGGCAGCTTCAGTCCGGGATTGCCGCAGAGAGCTCAATCCAGCTTCCTCCGCGGGACATCAAAGCCAGCGAGAAGCAGCTGTCCAAGGAGGAGAAGGACATCCGCGAGGGCAAGCAGCTGCGGATCGCTGCAGAGCTGGAACGCGAGGAAGACCTGGACGAGACCTCCGGTGGCTCGAAGCCGGATACCGGCACCCCCCGGGAGTGAGCGCCGATGGATCTTCCCATCACAGCGCGTGGCCGAAACCTGTCCACCGGAGTGTTCCTGGGGCTCGGAAGCATAGCGTTCCTGGACGAAGTGGTGTTCCACCAGCTGTTGCACTGGCACCACTTCTACGACAAGTCCAGCAGTTCCATGGGTCTGGTATCCGACGGGCTATTCCATGCGTTCAGTTAGTTTGCTACCGTCGCGGGCTTGCTGATAGTGGTGGGGCTGGTCCGCGATGCCAAGTTCGCCAAGCTGACATTTGCCGCCGGCATGCTCACCGGAGCGGGATTCTTCCAGCTGTATGACGGCTTGGGCCAGCATAAGCTGCTGGGCCTGCACCAAATCAGGTATGGAGTTCCGCTGCTTCCCTATGATGTGGTGTGGAACGTGGTCGCCGCCGTGATGCTCGCAGCCGGGATTGCCCTCTGGGTCATGACGAGTCGAATGCAGCGCAGGCACGAATCGTGACTAAGGCCGTGGATCAAACGTGGGCCACGGATCCCGCGCAGCTCATCTGGGCGGCGGCAATTATGTCGGCCATGGTGCTCTACGGGCTGGCGCATAAAAAGCTTCGGGAACAGGGGAGCACTTGGCCAGCGCACCGTACGGTATCCTGGTTTGCTGGTTGCCTGCTGGTGTTGGTTTCCGTGTATGGTCCTCTGGCCGAGCTTGCGCACCATGATTTCCCCGTGCACATGGTCGTCCACGTGTTACTGGGAATGCTGGCCCCCTTGCTGCTGGTGCTCGCAGCGCCGGTCACGCTGGCCCTGCGGGCGTTGCCGCATGCCACCGCCCGACGGCTTGGACGGCTTCTTTCCGGCAAAGCGGCTGGTTTCGTGACGAACCCCTTCGTGGCGGCGATCTTGAATGTCGGCGGACTCAGGTTGATCTATAGATCGCCGCTGTTCGAACTGATGCACCACAACCTGCTGGTGGGTGCCTTCATCCAGTTGCACCTGCTATTGGCGGGTTATCTGTTCGCTTATGCAATTCTCGGCGGGCCGGATCCCGCGCCACACCGGCGAAGCCCCGGAGAACGCGCGGCTGTGATGGTCATGGCCATTGCTGCACACAACATCTTGGCCAAAAGCCTCTACGCGATGCCTCCTGCAGGCCTGCAAGTAGCCGACGCCCAGACGGGCGCGCAGATCATGTACTACGCCGGCATGCCCGTCGAAATCGCCCTTCTCATAGGCCTCTGCCTCCCGTGGGTTCTGGGGAACCGGGCGAAGTCACATCGCAGGAAGACCGCTGGCCAGCTCTGAGATAGGCATTCATGCCCCCTGAAGCATCAAAAGGAAAACCCTCCTGCATTCAACAGGCTACGGAAACTCGCGCCGGACAGCTTGTCGTCCAGAGAGGTCGCGACGATGGATGTCCCGACGTATTTCGTCAAGCAGCCTTCAGTGCATGCACCCGGAACCACATCCGGCTCCGATACCTCCGGACGAGTCAGACGAGGACTTGTATGCGCAGCCGGTGCAGATCTTGATGCAGCGGGCCGAGGGACTTGCGGGCCAGCCCATGACTTCGTGAGCATTCCCGGGGAGCCGGCGCAGAAATACGACGTGAAGCTGCGATTCACGCCTGCGGAGGTCATCTGGCCGGACCCGACGAAGGATTGCCGGATGACGAAATACAGCCTCAGCGGAATGTCGATTTTCTGTGTCGGCGAAGCCGTCCTGCGGGTGAACATGCTCCATGTGCACGGCGGCCAGGCGAGCCGGTTCCTGATGCCGTCCAACCCCGACTTCTACAGGGAGTTCGAGCTGGACGACCAGTACGATGGCCACATGAGCGAACTGCCCGAGCTGAACCTGGAAGCCGCAGAGAAAATGTGGCTCGCGTACCTGTCCGCCCGCTCCATCGCGCCCGAGGACGCGCCGGGCTATGTGGTCGAATGCTACGGCGACAGCGCCGAGCTGGCCGACGAGCTGCTGCATGAGGTCATGTACGGAACCAAGCGTGCCACCTCGTCGCTGGCCAAGGAATATAAGCAGCATGGCGAACCCGAACCCAAGGCGGGGGACCGCTGGATAGTGTGCGACGGTTCGGGCGAACCGCGGATCATCCAGCGCGTGGTTTCTGTGCAGCGCTCCAGCTTCTTCGACGTGCCCGCCGAGTTCGCCGCCGCCGAAGGCGAAGGGGATCTCTCGCTTGAATATTGGCGCCGGGTGCACAATGAGTTCTGGACGCGCACCCAGGCGGAGCTCGGCTGCGAATGGTCGCCGGAACAGACCACTCAGCCGGGCGAAGAGCTGCTGCTAGAGCGTGATGAGATCTGCTGGCCGCCGGAATTCGCGGATTCGTCCTCGTCGTGAGGCAGCTGGCCTACTGGATCGGGCTGTAGAGCAGCGCGCCGACCACGGCGATGACCAGGATGACCAGGGTTGACAGCAGTGCCAGCACCAGCGCGCGTCCGCCGGACTTCACGATCGACTTCAGGTGCACTCCCAGGCCCAGGGCGAACATCGCAGCCGCCAGCAGGACCGTCTGCGCGGTGGAAGCCAGCGACAGGAACGACTCGGGCAGGATGCCGCTGGTGCGGATCAGCATGGCGACCAGGAACAGCGCCACGAACAGCGGGACCAGCGACGGCTTCTTGCCGCCCTCGATGTTGTGCTTGCGGCTCATGTAGAGGGACAGTCCGGCCATGATCGGGGCGAGCATGACCACGCGGGCCAGCTTCACCGTGACTGCCACGCTCAGTGCGGTGGCGCTCACGGCGCCGCCGGCGGCGACCACCTGGGCCACCTCGTGGGTGGAGGCGCCGATGAGCACGCCGATGTTCGTCTCGCTCAGGCTCAGCAGCACGCCCAGCGCAGGGGTCAGCGGGATCATCAGGGTGCCGAAGAGCACCACCAGACCGATGGCGGTGGCCACCTGGTCCTGCTTGGCCCGGGTGGCGCCCTCGGCGCCGGCCACGGCGGCCGCGCCGCAGATGGAGAATCCGGCGGCGATCAGCAGGCGCTGGGGCAGCTCAATGCCCATGCGTCCGCCGATCCATACGGTAGCCAGGAAGGTGACGCCCACGCAGAGGACCACGATGACCAGCACGCCCGGGCCGAGGGCCAGGATGGCGCCCAGCGAGAGCTGGAAGCCCAGCAGCACGATGCCGGTACGCAGCAGCTTTTTCCCGGAGAGAGTGACCCCGGGTCCGAAGACCGCCGGCACGGGCGCCAGGTTGCGCCACAGCGCGCCGAGCAGGATCGCGATCAGCAGCGCGCTCATGCCTGGCACCAGCCGGGCCGCGGCCAGCGATACGCCGCCCATTGCCAGACACAGAATGATACCGGGAAGGAAGCTGCTGACCCGTGTCATGACGGAAGGTTTCGGCTGCGCATCATCGCCTGCCGGGGCGGGGGCGGGATCCGCCGACATATTTGTTCGTTTGGGTTCATCAAGTGCCATGTAATTGACTTTGCCATGATTCGGCTCCTGCCGGTGATGCCTATATCGCTATCACGGTCATATCGCACTCATATGGGATGTTAATTGCAGGCGGCGGGCACCGAGGAATAGTCTCGATTCCCGCCGGTCCCGCAAGCGCTGGACGGTTTAGACGCGGATCGCGTCCACGATCCGCACGCGTGCCGGCATCACACCTGTCAGCGCCCTACCGCAACGGAACCCCCCCCCCATGCCCAGCAGGGGGCATTGACCAGGAAGCCCGGCATTTCGTCCAGGCCGGTGGCCAGCACCGAATTGATCAGCTTCGGGTTGCTGACGATTGCCATGGAGATCAGCACCTCGAGCCCGCAGGCCACCGCGGTGGCCGGCACTGTCAGCACGTTTTCGGCCGATTCGGCAGCGATGTCCATGCACATGGACAGACCTTCGAAGACCACCCCATCCTCGGGGACGTCGCAGGAGATTTCGCTGCCCGACCCACCGTCGGGCTGCCCTCCGTCGTCCAAGGAGCCCATGCCCGGCTCGATGCCCTGGATCGTGGAGTCGGATTCCAGCTCGGAGCCCGGCGCCGCCTCAAGGGTTTCCTAGGCGGAGTCCGCTACGGACAGGTTCTTGCAATCGAATGGTTCGGTACCTCCCTCGATGGAGATCTCGGCGCTCTGGGTGCGTTCCGTGAGCCGGTAGAGGTCCAACGGGTTGATGGTGCCGGCTGCCTAGAAGTTCTCCGGCTGCATCTTGCCCAGGGCTGTGCCCTTGGTGACCTGTCCTCGAGCGCGATGGCGAGTTTGCCGACCTTGCCCGTGGCTGTGGCGCGCACGTCGTGGTACGTCACCACGGCTTTGGCCGGCGTCTGGGGTTGTTCGTCCGCGGACTTCGAACCGTTGTCAGCGGACCTGGCGGTGTCCGTGGCCTCGGGCTGGATTTCGGCGCGGATCTGGAAGATCCGGGCGCCCTTGCTCACGTTGTCGCCGGGCTTGACGAAGGCCCAGTTCACGACGCCGTCCACCGGGGCGTTGAGCGTTTGGGCTTCATCGAGCTTGATGGTCCCGGTAATGGCCAGGGTGTTCTTCACCGTGGCCTTGCCGACCGTGACGGTTTCCGCCGGCACTTCACCAGTGGGATCCAGCTGATCGTCGTTGGCCGAACTGCTGCCGGTGAAGGCGAGGCTGACAAGACTGACGGCGATCACCGAACCGGTCAGCAGCCAGGAAATGGGCAGGACAAAGCGCCAGAAGACGCGGCGTTGGCTCATTAGACACTAATTTCCATTCTTCGATGAATAGCGCAACTGCCAAGCGATACCAACGAACGAAATGCCCAACTTCAATCTTATAAGTTGGATTATTACCGTTCTGGTCAAAGGTAAATAGAGAACTCGCCCTCAGCGAATGTTCGGAATGTGCGTCGGGTGCGTTGCCGTGACGTCGAGTACCCGGTTCCCGGTGGCCTGCTCAGCTGCGCCAGACAGACCCCACGACATATTCGCGCGGGAGTGATCGCCTGCTACCGCAGCCTGCCTGCCCTGCCGGGGCATGCACGATAGCCGCCAAGCGCTCAGGCACTGGGAGATCTGGGAGCTGCCGCTGTTGCCGTGCGCGCCTGAAGCGTGAGCTCCACCCGGGCGCCGCCGTGGTTGGACAGTTTCATCGTGGCGCCCAGGGCCTGCGCCTGTCCGCTGGCGATGGTCAGCCCCAACCCGATGCCGCCACCCTTGGAGACGAAGCGTTCAGGACCGGTGTCGAGGATGCTGCGCGGAAAACCCGGCCCGTGGTCCAGCACGCTGACGCTCGTGCCCCGGGTGCCGACCAGGATTGCCCCGGAGCCATGGGTCGAGGCGTTGCTGACGAGGTTTTCCAGGATGCGCTCAAGACGCTTGGGTTCCACCAGCACCGTGCTGCCGCCGGATTGCAGCTGAAGCTCGAGATGTGCGCACTGCTCGGGCCGCCGTTCGCAGATGCGCCCGATGATGTCGGCAACGCAGGAATCAAGGTCCAGCTCTGAGAGCTGGGCGGTTTCAACGCCTGACTCCAGCCGCGAGACCTGGAGCAGGTCCTCGACGAGGTTGCGCAGCTTGGCGACCCGGTCCTGGACAAGCTGCGTGGGACGCGATTCGGGAAGCAGGCTGGCGGCGGTGACCAGCCCGGTCAACGGGGTGCGCAGCTCATGGGCGAGATCAGCGGAGAAACGCTGCTCGGCCGCGAGCTTCGCGTTCAGCTTCTGGGCCATGGCGTCCACTGCCTCGGCGAACTGGTCGACTTCGTCCTTGCCTCCGAAGGGTTTGCCGATCGCGTCTTCCACCAGCACCCGGCGCTCGCCGGAGGCGATGGCGCGCGCCGCCTGGGAGCCCTTGGACAGCCTTTGGACGAGGCGGGAAACGATGAGCGTGCCCAATGCCGAGACCAGAACCAGCGTCGCGACACCTGCCCAGAGCAGGGCGGTGTCAACGCTGTGCCGCATCTGCTGGCTGTTGGCCCAGGACACCGACAGGGACAGGACTGCCGGCTGCGTGCCCAGGCTGACCGGGGCTGCCGCGTAGATGATGTCCTGGCCGTCGAGCCTCGCACGGTAGGTGATGTACTGGCCTGCCTTGGCGGCATCCCGGGCCTCGGCCGGCAGCTGCGGATCGTTGACCTTGGCTCCCAGGATGCTGATTCCCGTCTCATCCAGGATCCGCACCGCCTGCTTCAGCGAGCCGGTGGCCTCGTCGCGCAGCCGCTGTTCCTCGGAAATCGTGATCATCTGGCGCACCAGCAGCGCCGAGATCACCAAGGTCAGCAGGACCGACAGGATGGTCATCCCGGTAATTTTCCACCGCAGGCTCATGGCGCTTGATCCTGCAGCCGGTAGCCGAAGCCGCGGACTGTCTCGATGCGCGATGCTCCGATCTTCCGGCGCAGCCGCTGGACATGGACATCGATGACGCGGTGGTCGGCATCCCAGGTGTAGCCCCAGACCTCGGAGAGGATATCGCTGCGCGAGACGACCACCCCCGGATCCTCGCTGAGCATCAGCAGGATCTTCAGCTCGGTGGGAGTCAGGTGGATCTCCCGCGCATCCAGCGTCACCACCAACCGGTGCGGGTCGATGTCCAGCCCCTTCGCGTCCGGCACCGGTTCTCCATGGGCAACGGTGTTGGCCTGCGGCATCGCGGTGCGCCGCAGCACCGCCCGCAACCGGGCGTCGAGCACCTGCAGGTCGAACGGCTTGGCCAGATAGTCGTCCGCCCCGGCGTCCAGCCCGGTGACCATGTCCAGGCCTTCGCCGCGGGCCGAGAGCATGATCACCGGTATGTTGCTGAAGCCGCGCATCTGGCGGCAGACCTGGGTTCCGTTCATGGTCGGCAGCATGACATCCAGCAGTACCGCGTCCACCGGGTCTTCTTTCTGCAGGCGTCGGAAGAGCTCAAGGCCTTCCAAGCCGTCCTCGGCCCCGAGGACGTGATAGCCCAGGCGCTCAAGTCCGATGCTCGTTGCCTCCCGGATGACCGCGTCGTCCTCGATCATCAGCACTCGGACGCCATCGGCCTTCACTGCTCCGTCCCCTGGTCCTGGGCCGGATCGACCGGGCTGGCGAAGGAATCGCCTTGGATGAACTGCCCATCCTGGTAGCGGAACATGCGTACCGACCAGCCCGAGGGGCAGCACATGGGGTCATCGGGTTTGTAGACAGCTTCCTGTGCGACAAGGCTGCCTTCCTTGCCCGCGCTCAGGTACACGTCCGAGCCTCCGACGGCGAGCGCGACCTCCGGTGTGCCCTTGGCATCACGGATGGCGAAGGAAGCGAAGCTGTAGGCGTCCCCGGCGGTGCTCACGGAGTAGATCTGGAACTTTTCGCCTGCAGTTTCGTAGGCGGGCAGCGCGACCAGGCATTTGTCGCATTCGGTCAGGTACTCGCGGATGTCCGCTTCGGAGTTCTCCCGGGTGCTCACGGCATCCAGGTCGGTGGCCAGCAGGACCTGCCTGACCTGCGCGGGAGAGAAAGGCCGTTCCCAGGCCCTTTCATCGTTGATTGATGGTGCGGAGGACTGCGCGGCAGGCGTGGTCGGGAGCGCCGGAGATTCGATCCGCAGCGGATCGTTGGAGCTGCAGGCACTGGTTCCACAACATAGCAGCAGTGCGCAGAGCATGCCGAGTGCACGCCGTAAAGCCACGGGATCCCTTTCGATTGTCTGCCGGAAGTGTGCGGAGCGCTGACCGGCACTGCCAATTATGCCCGCGGCAGTCCGTGAAAACGCCTGAAACTGCCGTCGAGCAATCTGTCGATTGTGTAACAAAACCGATGGATTGCCGATAGGTGGTCGGGAGCTGGCAGTCGGTGCGTGTTGGAAGCATCTTAACCGTGAATCATCAAGTCTCCCTCGCAGCTCCACCACCGGGTGCGGCCACGCCCATCCGCGAAACACCGACCCGCAATTTCGCCCTGGACGGACTGCGCGGCATCGCGGTGCTTGCCGTGCTCGTTTACCATTTCTGGCCTGCGGCCTTGCCCGGAGGTTTCCTTGGAGTGGACCTGTTTTTCGTCCTGAGCGGGTACCTCATTACCGGCGGCCTGCTTCGGAGCACGGAAGCCGGACGATTCCCCGACCTGCGCGCCTTCTGGAGCCGACGAGCCAGGCGCCTGCTGCCGGCCATGGTTCTGGTGCTGGTGGTTTCAACGGCGCTGGCACTGCTGGCTGCGGGGCAGCTTCCAGCCGGGCTGCGCTGGCAGTGGGCCGGCGCGTTGACCTACACCAGCAACTGGATGCAGATTGCCCACGGCAACAGCTATTTCGCGTCGATGGAACCGGCGTATTTCCAGCACTTCTGGTCACTTGCAGTTGAGGAGCAGTTCTACCTGCTGTGGCCGCTGGTGTTGGCCGCGCTGGCGTGGCTGCTGCGAAGCCGCCGGGCCTTGATGTGCGGAATCCTGGTCCTGGCCATTGCCTCCGCGGCGAGTATGGCCTGGGGCTTCGACCCGTCCAAGGATTCAAGCGTGCTGTATTTCGGAACCTGGACGCACGGTTTCGGCCTGTTGCTCGGATCCGCGGGCGCCGCAGCCAGTGCGAGCAGAAAACCTGCGGACGCGACGGTGCCGCGCCGGAAGCTGATGTTCATCCAGCTGTCCCAGGTCCTGATGCTGCTGGCGATGCTGGGCGGATTCTTTTTCCTTCCGGACGCTTCTGCCGCGGCTTATCAGGGCGGCATGGCGCTGTTCAGCCTGCTCGGAACGCTGCTGATCCTCACGCTGATGATATCCGGGACCTTGACACGGGCGATGCTGAGCATAAAAGGCCTGTGCTGGTTGGGCAACCGGAGCTACGGGGTGTACCTGTGGCACTGGCCCCTGCTGCTGCTGGCCCAAACGGTATTCCCGCCCCAGGCGGCCACGGCAGCGGTGCTGTGCACTATCCCGCTGGTGATTCTGGCCGCCGAACTGTCCTGGCGGTTCGTCGAGGAGCCGATTCTGCGTTACGGTTTCAAAACCGCCGTGGCTGGCTGGTCCGGGCGCATCGCCGAGCGGGTCAAACGGGTGTGGAACGGAACGACGGGAAGCTTCGCCTCGGTGCTGCCGCTGCTGGCCTTGGTGCTGGTCCCGGCATGCGCTGTGTCCGTGCTCCTTGCGTCTCCGGAGCAAAGCCAGCTGGAACAGGAGCTGGCCCAAGCCCAAGATGTTTTGGCGGAACAGCAAGAATCCGCCCGGGTTCCGGAATCAAACGACGCGACGCCTCCTGGCGCAATTGCCCATGAATCGACGAATGATTCGCGAAAACCTGCGCGCAGCCCACGGAACTTCACTGGAAGCGATGTCACGGCGTTGGGGGATTCGGTGATGCTCGCCTCCTCACAGCAACTGTTGAAGAGGCTGCCGGGGATTTCTATTGATGCCTCGGTCGGAGCGCAGATCTGGGACGCGCCTGCACAATTGCGGGAGTTGAAAAGCGCTGGTAAGTTGCGCCAAGTGGTGGTGCTTGGCCTTGGGACCAATGGGGACCTGCCGGCGGGAACCCTGGACGAAGTCCGGCGGATCCTCGGACCGAAGCGCGAACTGCTGCTGGTCACGGCGTACGCTCCGCGGCAGTGGATCGGCAGCGTCAACGGCAAACTCCACGCGGCCGCCGAAGCCGATTCCAGAACCCATCTGGTCGACTGGGCCGGAACCGCGGAGGGTATTGACGACATTGCCCGGGACAAGATCCATCCCGGACCGCATGGCAGCGCCGCCTACGGAAAACTGCTCGCTCAGGCGGTAGCGAGGCTCTGAGACCGCAGTGCGCTGGCCTGTTGCGGCGTCATACGCCGCCCGGATCAGGGTGCTCGCGCGTAGGCTGGGAAATGTAGCATTCATACCCGGAATCTGCCGGGTCACGAAAGGTGAGACATGTCGATTGTTGTCATTAATGCCCTGTCGATTCCCGGCGAAGCAGGACCGGAGCTGGAAAAGCGCTTCGCAGCCCGCAAGCACTCGGTTGACCAGGAGCCTGGCTTCGAAGGCTTCCAGTTGCTGCGTCCGGTGAATGGCGAGGACCGCTACTTCGTCTACACCCAGTGGGCCACCCGCGATGACTTCGAGAACTGGCGCAACAAGCGTTCCGAAGCTGCCCACGCGCCCAACGACGGCAAGAAGCCGGTAGCCAGCGGCGCGGACCTGATGGAGTTCGAGGTCGTGGAACTGTAGGCACGGCATCCCCTGACTGCGCCCCGGCACCTGATGGTGCTGGGGCGTTTGCCGTCTCAAGTACGGGATCCTTGGCGCGGGCTGGGTTGGTTTGCATGGGAGGTGACGTGGGAACGGCCCGTGGATACGCTTGGAGCAACCGCGGGGCCGTTGCTGCTCCGCGCAGGGTGGCAGTACGGGTCGTTTGGCAAGGGAGATGCGCGTGAAGCTGATAGTTGTCGGGGCGGGGCTCGCCGGATTGCAGGCAGCCCGCGTGGCGCTCGAGCAGGGGCACGACGTCACCGTGCTTGAAGCGGCTGAGACGGTCGGTGGCCGGGTGGCCACCGACATCATTGACGGGTTCCGCTGCGACCGCGGTTTCCAGCTGCTCAACCCTAGCTATCCGGAAGCCAGACGCACTGCGTCCCTGCGAAGTTTGGATTTGCATCCTTTCGGCAAAGGGGTAGCGGTCCGCGGCGAATCCTCGCTGGAGGTTCTGGCCGATCCCTTGCACCACCCCGTACGCGCCGCGCATCTGTTCGGCGGATCCGTGGGGGCACCGGATCTGGCGGCTGCCTGGCGCTGGGTCCGCCTGGCCGGCAACTCTTCGCTGACGCTGCGCGAATCCATTGAGCGGTCAGGGTTCTCCGCCCAGTTCCGGAAGGTCGTCGAGAAATTCTTCTCCGGGGTCGTTGCCGATTCCCAGTTGCAGGTGCCAGCCGCGCTGGCCCGCACGCTCTCGTGGTACTTCGCCATTGGGCGTCCTGCGCTCCCGGCCCAGGGTATGGCGGCTCTTGCCCAGCAGCTTGCCGAACCCCTGCGCGAGCACATCCAGCTGTCTGCACCCGTGGATTCCGTTGCCGTGGATGCGGCCGGCCAGGTGCAGGTGCGCTGCGAGTCGGGTCGCGACCTCGTGGCGGACCACGTGATCATTGCCGCCGGCCCACGCCACAGCGCCAGGCTCTCTGGGCAACCGGAACCACCCACGAATTCGCTGAGCACCTGGTGGTTTGCCACGCCGCACCGTCCCTCGGAACTTCCGTTCCTGCACGTAGACGTCCGGGAGGGCGCGGCACTCGCGCATGCCGCGGTGATCTCCAATGTTGCGCCCTCCTACGCCCCGGCAGGTTGGCACCTGGTGGAGGCGACGGCCGTGGGGGACCACGGGCTGGATGACGAGGCGGCGCTGGACCAGGCCGCCGACCTGCTCGGCGAGACCCGCAGGGACTGGCGGTTGCTGGTCCGCCACGACATTCCCGACGCACTGCCGTCCCTGGCCCCGGGACAGGAACCGCTGGATACCAAGCTTCCCGGGATCACCTTGGCCGGGGACTTTGCCCAGCCCTCGATCCAGGGCGCCCTGGCCAGCGGCAGGCTTGCGGCAGGGATAGCGGTTCGCCGCTAGACCCGGAGCACAGCCTTCACTGCGCCCCGTTGGCGCGTTCCAGCTCCCCGGCAGGGAACGAAGTTTTGAGATTCCTGTGAGCGGGCAGGGGATCTGGCAAACTCTTCGGAATTCGGTCTTTTCGGGGCCCACAGACCCCGCATAATTAATATTCACATGATGTGGATCGGAGGAAGATACTCCGATCGGAAGGGAACGATGGACGCTTCAGGCGACAGTAGATGTCACAGGCCTAACCCTCTGCCCGGTAGGAATGCCGTTCAGACGCATTGCGGCAGGGGGTGTAAATAATGGAGTGGATATCGTTGCTGCTGGCCATCGTCCTGATCGCGGGATGCGGCCTGTTCGTGGCCGCAGAATTCTCCCTGATCACGGTTAACCGCAATCAGGTCAAGCAGGCCGCGGAATCCGGTGACCGCCGCGCGTCCGGCGTGCTGAAGGGCATGAGCACCCTGTCCACACAGCTGTCCGGAGCCCAGCTTGGAATCACCCTGACCAACCTGGGTATCGGCTTTCTGGCCGAGCCGGCCATCGCCGCCCTGGTGGTGGGGCCGCTGCAGGACGCCGGGCTGGATCCGACGCTTGCGCGTTCGGTCTCCGTGGCCATCGCCCTGGTGCTGGCCACCATCCTGACCATGGTCTTCGGCGAGCTGGTTCCCAAGAACCTCGCCATCGCCAAGCCTTTCGCTACCGCCAAGGCAGTGGTGGGCTTCCAGCGCGGATTCAGCGCCGTGACCAAGCCGCTACTGGTGTTCTTCAACGGCAACGCCAACTGGATCGTGCGCCGCTTCGGTATCGAACCGCAGGAAGAGCTGGCCTCGACGCGCTCCTCCGAGGAACTGGTGGCGCTCGTGGGCCACTCGGCCCGCGAAGGCGTGCTGCCCTCGCAGACCGCGGAACTGATGCGCCGCACCGTGGCCTTCGGCAACCGCCGCGGCCACGACGCCATGACCCCGCGCTCGCGCATGGTCAGCATCGCCGCCGAGCAGAGCGTGCAGGAAGTGCTTGCGCTGGCCGCCGACACCGGCCACTCGCGATTCCCGATTCTCAGCGACGACGGCCGCCAGGTCGACGGCCTGGTGCGCATCCGCACCCTGCTGGCCGTGCCCTATGAGCGGCGGGAGACCACCGCGGTGGGCACCCTGGCCGAGGAAGCCACGCTGGTTCCCGACACCGTGGAGCTGGACGAGCTGATGGACCAGCTGCGCCGCGAGGACCTGCAGATGGCAGTGCTGATCGACGAAACCGGAGACGTCGCCGGGCTGCTGACCCTTGAGGACCTGGTGGAGGAAATCGTCGGCGAAGTGCGCGACGAGCACGACCCGGAAGACGGCACCGTGCAGGTGCTGGGCGAGAACTCGTGGATCCTCGATGCGGCATTGCGGCCGGACGAAGCCAATGAACTGGTCGGCTGCCAGATCCCGCGCGACGCTGACTACGAAACCCTGGCAGGCCTGGTGACCCTGCAGCTGGGCAAGCTCGGTGAAGTCGGAGACCAGGCGACGCTGGTGGTCCCTGGCCTCCCGGGGCAGCCCGAGAAGGAACTGCGCTTTACGGTCATTGAAATGGACGGTTCGCGGATCGCCACGGTGGAACTGACCGCGGTGGAACTGGATGAACAGGAGCAGAACCGATGAGCGACTTAACCGGAATCATCCTGACAGTCCTGCTGCTGGCTGCGAACTTCTACTTTGTCGGCGCGGAGTTCGCGCTGATCTCCGCCCGCCGCAGCATCATCGAGCCCAAGGCTCAGGCGGGCAGCCGCAGTGCCAAGATGACGCTGTGGGCCATCGAGAATGTCTCCCTGGTGATGGCCGGCGCGCAACTGGGCATCACCGTCTGCTCCCTGGCGCTGGGCTACGTGACCAAGCCCCTGGTGAAGTACGCGGTGGCCGGGCCGTTCGAGGCCATGGGCATCCCGGTGTCGTGGATCGATCCGCTGTCCTATGCCATCGCCCTGATCCTGGTGACCTACCTGCACGTGGTGCTGGCTGAAATGGTGCCGAAGAACATGGCGCTGGCCGGACCGGAGCGCATGGCGCTGATCCTCGGCCCGAGCATGGTCGTGCTGGTGAAGATCCTGCGCCCGGTGCTGTGGACCATGAACGCGCTGGGCAACCTGTTCCTGCGCTTGATGGGTGTGACCCCGAAAAACGAGGTGGCCAGCGCGTTCACCCGCAACGAGGTGGCGGACATGGTGGCCGAGTCGCGCTCCGGTGGACTGCTTGACCACCATGACGAGCAGCTGCTGATGGGTGCGCTGAACTTCGACGCGCACAGCATCGAGTCGGTGGCCATCGACTTCGGCAAGGTCCGCACCCTGCCGCGCAGCAGCACGGTGGCCGAAGTGGAGCAGGCCGCCTCGCAGGGCTTCTCCCGCTTCCCGCTGATCGAGGACGGCAAGCCGGTGGGCTACGTGCACATCAAGGACGTGCTGGGACGCGGGGCCGCCGAGCGCTCCCAGACGCTGGAGCAGGCTGCGGTGCGCGCCTTGCCCGAGTTCACCGCGCAGCAGCCGGTGCGCACCGCCCTGCAGCAGATGCAGAGCAGCGGCGCCCACCTGGCGCTGGTGAAGGACGCCGCCACCGGCAAGGTCACCGGCATCGTGACACTTGAGGACATGCTCGCCGAGCTGGTCGGCCAGATCCGCGACCAGACCACGGTGGCGAGCTGGGAAGCCTAGCGATATGGCCCAGCGTATTCCCATCCGGCGGACTTCCGGTAGTGCGAACTGTTGATGAAGCAGGTGCCTGCGCTTCGGCCACTGTTGCCGCGCATAACCGGCGCGTCTCCAGCCTGAGCGCACTTGGCCGAGCGCTGGGAAACCATCAAAGTAACTCTTGAACGAGAAATGCCGGGCGTCTGGGAAATACGGCCGCGGGGGAGTGCGCCGGTTGTGATGGGGCTGATTTTGCGGTGTTTGACCCCATTTCGGGCAATGGTGACGAAGGTCATTCTGAAATGGGCTGATTTCCGTGAACTGTAAAAGCGGTGACCTACACATCCCTAGTAGACGAAAATCCTTCCGGTCATCCATGGCCACCACAGGCCACCCCTAGGGAAAGGGCAGATCGTGTTCGCACTCTGCAGCAACTGCAACAGCAAGATCCAGCACGACACCACCGCATTCAACCTCTACGTCCGCACCGGCACCGGGCTCGACAACTGCCGCACAGCCGGCTCTGCACCCGCAATCCTCGGGATTGTCATCAGCGAAACCGACGGAGGCACTATCCGCGCCATCGGAGCCAACTCGACCGAAGAAGCACTGGAAGCATTCGACCGGTACAGGCTCCACGTGTACGGAGACCGCCTCCCCAGCTTTGGGGTCGAGGCCTACACGCTCCGCAAGGACTTCGTGCAGACCAGCCCGGAGGAAACCGCCGAGCAGGTCAAGCTCGTCATTGTTCCGGACGCGATTGACCTCGATGGCTACACGCCGGTAGTCACCTTCGGCGAAATCAACTAGCTCTAGGAACTGCAAGGCCCGGGCGAGGAATCGTAAATTCCTCGCCCGGGCCTTGCTCGTGGATCGCGACGTCGCATAGTCGGCCAGTTTCAATCTTGGCTAGCCTAGACGCAGCGCTCTTCTAAAACGGTGCGGCTGGACTCAGCCTCAGCCTTCGTCATCCAAAGATCGTATTTGTGCTTGACTTCGATCTGACGCGTCACATAGTCGCACCAGAAGCCCTTGTTAGGGGGAAGCCATGTAGCCGCGTCTCCATCTCCCTTGGACCCGTTGGTGGGGCCGTCAACCGCCAGCAAATTGAGGGGGTCGTTCGCGAACTCGAGACGCTGCTCAGCAGAAAGCTTCTGAGCTCCCTTTTGCCATGCATCTGAGAGCGCCACAACATGGTCAATCTGCACATCGTTGCTCGTGCCTTGGCCTCGCTGGAATTCGATGGTCTCCCCGGTGTAAGGATCATCCAGGGAACCAGTCAGCACGACGCAATCCCGGGTGCCGGCCTTGTGCGATGTCACCGTCAAGTCCCGGTTCAGGATGTCATTTCGAGTGTCGCAACCATTGTGGTCGGTGTCGCCCCAACCGCTGCCGAACATGCTGCGCTCGTACCCTGTTTTCGGGGCGCGCCCCTTGATGGGGATTTCTTCGAGCATCGTACTGGCCGTTGTCCCGCCTGTTGAAGGGCTTTTGGATTCTGCGCTTGGTGTCGAAGAAGGTTGTTCGGTTGCCGCTGGCATGGTGGCCGTAGCCGTCGGCGACTCGGTCGTGATAGTGATCGGCGGAGCTTCCGACCGGATCACGATGGGAGGCGCCGACGGCATCGCTGTCGCCGTAGGCTCTGCAGCCTGGGTAGTTGCCGGCGTGGCACCGCATCCAGAAAGCAGCAGTGCCAGGGCAGCTAGCCCGGCTACCGCGGCGTTGTTTAGTTTTCGCACGCTACGCCGTCCCCATCACGGTCGAGCTTGCGCGAATAACCTGGGTCACCACTGTAAATCGGTGCGGCCCCGGCTGCCTTAACGGCGCTGCAGTTGGCGTAGTATGTGCTGCTTGGAGCCTTGGCCGGTGGGGGAGTGTAGGCCTCACGTTCTGCTTTTTCCTGCGCGGCTTTCTTGTCGGCAGCCTTTTTCTCAGCTGCTGCCTTTTTCTCGGCTTCGGCTTTTTCTGCTGCTTTCTTCTCCGCAGCGGCCTTGGCATCGGCTTCTTTTTTCTCAGCCGCGGCTTTCGCCTCGGCAACCTTCTTTTCTTCGGCCTTCTTGGCGGCAAGGATCGCCTTGTCGTGATCGTCCTGAGTAGTCCAAACGAAGACCTTCGACGCGTTTCCGTCGCAGTAGAGCTTGTCGGCTCCCTGTTCCATGACGAGCTCGTCGCCGTCGCATTCCTCACCAACGAAGTCTGCAATGGCCGTGGGTGAAGGGGACTCTGACTGGGAAGGGGTGGGCGACTCGCTGCTTGTCACAATTGGCGAGGGTGGCTGTGACGCGACCGTGGGCGCGGTCTCTGCCGGGCCCATGATTGCGCCCGTGATGGCCATCAGGACTACCATCGCGGCAGTGAGCCCGCCGGCCTTGCCTTTTCCTTGCATGCCGAGCCAAGGGACGCGTCCCTTTACGAGTCCGATAATTCCTAGAATCAGGCCTACGAAGGCAATGATTGCGAACAGCTCAGGGATTAGGAAAAGCAGTGCGACGAGTACTGCAAAAACCCCTAGAATGATCCACCATACTTTGCGGCCCGGCTTTTTCGGCGGCTCAGAATTGCCGGGTGAAAAGGGTGACCCAAGTTCAGACATACTAAATTCCTCAAACGTGCGAATGAATACCGAAGATAATTCTGTGGTTCCGCACCGATAAAGGCAATTCGCGTCCTTCGTAAGGATGTAACGACTTGAAATTGATACTCAAAAACATGCGATGAGACTATGATCAGTGCCGGGCTAACCGCTCCCCAGGTTTGCATCAGTCCAGAGCGATTGGATGGCTAATTTTCGAACCGGTTCGCGGCTGGATGAACGCCGGAACAAGGCCGCGCGTTTTGCCTGTTCAGGGGGTTTCCGGGTAGGTCCCGTCGCCGAGGTCCGGATTGGCCAGAACCTGCAGCGGGTCGTTGAGGAACACCCTGCGTCCATCCAGGCGCAGCCGGCGCAGTCCTTCCAAGGCCATCCGGCGGGCCACCGTGGTGAAGGAATAGACCCGGGAGATATCCACCAGCACCGCGGTGCGCGAGGTGGAGGCCGCCATCAAATCCAGCAGTTCGGAGGCGGCGGTGAACTGCACGTTGCCCTGCAGGACAAAGATCTCGCGGGCGGCTTCCTGATGGACGTCCACCACGTCCAGCTGGCCGCTGCTGGGTGCGAACAGGTGCAGGCCCATGTCGGTGGACAGCCGCTCGAAGGCCCGGCCCGCGCGCTGGCTGTTGCCGTGGGCGTCGAGCCGTGGCGAGAACGCTCCGATGCCCACCTGGTCCGGAAGCACCCCGACCAGTCCTCCGGCCACGCCGCTCTTGGCGGGGATTCCCACCCGGGTGAGCCAATCGCCGGCCCCGTCGTACATGCCGGCCACCGCCATGACCGACATGACCTGCTGGGCGATGCCCTCGCTCAGCACCCTTTCGCGGGTGCGTGGCTGCACGCCGCCGTTGGCCAGTGTTGCCGACATGAGCGACAGGTCCTCTACGGTGACCAAGATGGAGCACTGGCGGGTGTATCCCGAGACCACCTCATGCGCGTCGGTGCCGAGAATCCCGTAGCTGCGCAGCATATGGGCCGTGGCGAGGTTGCGGTCAGCCGTCTCCATTTCCGAGGCGTACACGCTCTCGTCGATGCGCAGTTCGCGTCCGGCCATCTGGGAGAACAGTTCCAGCACGCGGGCCACGCGGGCCTCGGTGCTGGCATCCTCTGCGACCAGCAGACCGTGGGTCATGATGGCCCCGGCATTGATCATCGGGTTCTTCGGCCGGTGGGTCCCTTCTTCCAGTGACAGTTCGTTGAAGGCCTCGCCCGAGGCTTCGACCCCGACGGACCGCAGCACCCTGTCCAGGCCCCGGTCCATGATGGCCGCCGCGTAGGCGAACGGCTTGGAGATGGATTGAATGGTGAATTCTTCGAGGTGGTCCCCGGCGGAATAGGTGCTTCCGGTAGCCGTGGTGACAGAGAGGGCGAAGAGATCCGGGTTGGCCTGCGCCAGTTCGGGAATGTACTGGGCGGTGTTTCCGCTGGTGTCGTTCCGGAGGCTGTCGAGCACCTCGTCGAGGTAGTCAGGAATCGGGGTTTTCATGGATTGTTCCTCGTCGCTGTTGTTCCACGTCACTGGTGCGTTGGCGCCCTGCCGGACGATTATTGGCTCGCACTTCCAACCTAGGCGTTCGCGCGCAGGTCTGTACAGCGGGACATGACGAAGGCGTCCATCCGGCCACAACTCCGGATGGACGCCTTCAGGCATGTTGCTTCGCCTACCCCGCCTGGCGGTGGATCGATTTATAGCTCAAGTACGCAGCCAGGCCTTCCGGCCCGTACTCGGTGCCGAGCCCCGAATCATGGCGTCCGCCGAAGGGGGCTGCATGGTTGGAGGCGAAGAAGTTCACCCCGACGCTGCCGGTGTCCATGCGTTCGGCCACCGACAGGGCACGCTCCTCGTCCGCGCCGAAGACCAGGCCACCCAAGCCGAATTCGGTGTTGTTGGCCAGTGACACCGCCTCGTCCTCGGAGGAGTACTTCAGCACTGTGATGACCGGGCCGAAGATTTCCTCGCGCGAAATGGTCATGTCCGGGGTGACGTCAGCGAAGACCGTGGGCTGGATGAAGAACCCGTCAGCCAGGTCCCCGTCCAGCTGCGCCGTGGCGCCGCCGGTGACCGCGCGGGCACCTTCGGCGTGACCTGCCTCCAAGTAGCCGAGCACCGTCTGGTACTGGCTGCGGTTGGCCGAAGGACCGAAGACCGTGGCGGGATCCAACGGGTCGCCCTGCGGCGCGGAAGCGATGGTCGCGGCCACCACGTCCACCACCTCGTCGTAGCGTTCAGCCGGGGCCAGGATGCGGGTGGAGATGTAGCAGGTCTGTCCGGTGTTGCGCATGCAGGAACGGATCAGCCTCGAACCCAACAGGTCTAGGTCCGCATCCGGCAGCACCAGCGCGCTGGACTTGCCGCCCAGTTCCAGGGTGACCGGGCGCAGCAGCTCGCCGCAGGCCGCGGCGATTTTGCGGCCCACCGGGGTGGACCCGGTGAACGCCACCTTGGAGACCAGCGGGTGGCGCACCAGCTCATCGCCCAGCCGCCCCGGACCGGTGACCAGGTTGGCCACGCCTGCAGGTACCCCGGCGGCATCCAGCGCATCCATGATGATGCGGAAGGACAGCGGGGTGGGGGAGGCAGGCTTCATGACCACGGTGCAGCCCGCCAGCAATGCCGGGGCCAGCTTGATGACCATCAGGTTGATCGGGAAATTCCACGGGGCAATCAGCGCGCAGACACCCACCGGGTCGCGGCGGACCAGCGTTTCGCCGGCGCCGTTGGGGAACGGGCGCAGGTCCTCCTGCTCCAGCAGCGGTGCCAGGGATGCGAAGTAGCGGAAGATGCCGGCGGCGTTGGCGGCGGCCCCGCCGGTCTCGGAGACCGGCGAGCCGTTCTCCAGCGTATTGGTCAACGACAGTTCACCGGCCCGGTTTTCGATCTGATGCGCGATGCGCAGCAGCAATGCCGCCCGCTCGGAGGGTGTGGTGTTCTTCCACGGGGATGAATGCAGCGCGTGGTGGGCCGCGCGGACCGCGCTGTCCACGTCCTGGCTGGTGCCGGCCGGGACCGAACCCCAGACGGCGCCGGTGGCCGGGTCGGTGACCTCGATGCGGCGGGTGCCCTGCGAGGCGGTCCACCCGCCGTCGATGAAGTGCGTGTCCACGTGGCGGTAGGGCAATAGGAGTTCCTGGCGCCGGGCCGCGGCGCCTGCCCGCGTGCTCATCGCAGCACCGCCGTGCGCAGCAGAGCGCGGGAACGGGCCAGATCCGCGGTGGCCATGTCCACGGCGGCCTGCGTGATCAGCTC
The DNA here is from genome assembly GCF_046940185.1 of Arthrobacter sp. 'calajunan'. Lineage (NCBI taxonomy): Bacteria > Bacillati > Actinomycetota > Actinomycetes > Micrococcales > Micrococcaceae > Arthrobacter > Arthrobacter sp. 'calajunan'. The sequence continues at coordinate 33,176 of NZ_JBKZDY010000010.1, read as the reverse complement.
CGGGATGATCTCGGTTTCCAGCCGGTCGGTGTAGGCGGCCGGGTCCTGCCCGAACCAGCCCGAGGCCAGTGCGATGCCCGCGTGGTCGAAGCGCCAGAGCCTGTCGGCATCGCGCATCAGCGCGTCCTCCAGAGTGTAGGCGTGGGGGCGGGTGTCGTGCCCGTCGATGATCTTGCAGACCTCGTCGATGAATTGCGCAGCGTAGCCCAGCGGGGGCAGCACGCGGCGGGCCACCAAGCAGCCCTCGCGCTCGTGCTCGTAGCGGATGTCCGCCTTGCGCCAGTCCCCGCGGAAGCCGTCGGAGATGATCTTCTCCTGGTCCACGTGAGCCCAGCCGGTGTCGTGCAGCAGCGTGGAGACCAGCACCAAGGTGCGGTCGGCCTCCGGGTAGGCGTCGCACAGCCGGCGGGCGAAGGACAGCGAGATGGGCAGGTGGATGTCGTTGCCGCGGGCGCGGGTCTCCGGGACCACCGCCGCCCACAGGGCCTCCAGCTCGCCGTCCGCGTGTACTTCCAGGGAGATGGGGCTGGTGTTGATGGTGCCGGTGGCCGGCAGCGGCCGGGCGTCGTTCAGGGTTGTCATGGTGTCCTCAGGCCTATCAAGTCGTGGGAAATCGGCGTTGTGGGGAAAACAAGTGTCAGGCAATCAGCGTCTTGAGCATGGTGCCGGGGTCGGCGGCCGCGGCCGGGTCGATGTTCTTCCCGGCGGCCAGGGCCTGCTTCACTGCCATGAAGTCCAGCGGCGCGTTCACGCAGTCCGCGGCGATGACCTGCCCGCCGCGGTAGTACAGCACGGTGAACTTGCCCTTCTCCGGGACCTCGCGCTTGACCGTTGAATCGAAGCCCATGGACAGGCCGGCGATCTGCAGCTTCATGTCAGCCTGGTTGGACCAGAACCACGGGATGCCGGCATAGGCTTCGCGCTGGCCCATCAGGGCGTAGGCGGCGACCTTGGCGTGCTCCACCGCGTTGTTCACGGATTCCAGCCGGATGCGCTCGCCGTCCGGGGCGCCGGGGACCGGGTTGGGCATGTTCGCCACGTCCCCGACCACCAGGGTGTGCCCGTCGGAGGCGATGGCCGCCTCGTCGACCACGATGCCGTTGTCGACCTCGAGTCCCAGCTGCTCGCCCAGCTGCGTGTTGGGGATGACCCCGATGCCCACCAGCACGATCTGCGCTGGGATGATTTCCCCGGATTCCAGGTGGACCGCGCGGACCGCGCCGTCTCCTGCGATGCGCACGACCCTGGCATTCAGGTGGATGTCCAGACCGCGGGCGCGGTGCTGTTCAAGGAAGTAGGCGCTGGTGTCCTCGCCGACCGCGCGGCCCACCAGGCGCGGGCCGTATTCGATGACGGTGACCTTCTTGCCCATGGCCTGCAGCGAGCTGGCCGCCTCGAGGCCGATGAACCCGCCGCCGATCACCACCACGTCGGTGGCTTCCGGGGCCAGCTCCTTGAGCTTCAGCGCATCGTCGGCGTTGCGCAGGTAGACCACGCCGTCCAGTTCGCTGCCCGGGACCTCGAAGCGGCGCGGCCGGGCACCGACGGTCAGCGCCAGCCGGGTGTAGGGGTACCGCGCCCCGCTGCGGCCGGTGGCCACACCGGAGCCGTCCGGGTTGGAGTCGATGTCTTCGATGCGTTCGCCCTTGACCAGGGTGATATTGTGCTCCACCCAGTAGTCGTTGGAGCGGAAGATCAGCGATTCGCTGCCCACCTTGTCTTGCAGGAATTCCTTGGACAGCGCCGGGCGCTGGTAGGGGCGGTGGTCCTCGTCCCCGAGCAGCGTGATGTGCCCGGTGTAGCCCAGGGCGCGCAGCGAGATGGCCAGCTGGACCCCGGACTGCGAGGCGCCGATGATCAGCAGCCCGGTGGCGGTGCCCGCCGCGGGGGCCGGGGCGCCGCCGGTGGAGGGGAGTGTTGCGGTGTTCATGGCTAGATCTGGGTTTCCGGGGTGGCGACGTTGAGGTTCTGGCCCTCGCACATCTTGATTTGGCAGGAAAGGCGGGAATTCTCCTCGCGGTCCACGGCGGTGCCGTAGAGCATCTCGTCTTCCATCTCGCCCATCGGATCCAGCGACTCGAAGTCTTCCGGGGCCACGAACACGTGGCAGGTGGCGCAGGACAGGGAGCCGCCGCATTCGCCCACGATCCCGGCCACGCCGTTGCGGACCGCCGTTTCCATGACGGAGTCGCCGGCGGCGGCGTCCACGGTGCGGGTCTGGCCTTCGAAGTCGGTGAAGTTGATAGTCGCCATGATGGTTCCTCCTGAACGGTTAGGCGTAAAGCTGGGTTAGATGAACTGGCGTCCGCCGTCGACGACGAGCGTCTGACCGGTGATGAACGAGGAGTCCTCGCCGGCCAGGAACAGCGCGGCGCCCACGATGTCCTCCGGCTGGCTGGCGCGCTTGAGCGCCCCGCGGTCCACCCCGTAGCTGGAGGCGTTCTCCATGAGCCCCAGGCTGGCCTCGGTCAGCGTGAAGCCCGGGGCGATGGTGTTCACGGTGATTTCCCGGCGTCCCAGCTCCTTGGCCATGACGCGGGTCAGCGCAATGACCCCGCCCTTGGAGGCCACGTAGTGGGCCCACTGCTCGGAGCCGGAGTAGACGGTGGCGCTGGCCAGGTTGATGACCCGGGAGCCCGCTCCAAGAAAGGGGGAGACGGCGCGGGAAACCATCCACGGGCCCTTGAGGTTCACATTCATGACCTTGTCCCACTCGTCCGGGTTGATCTCCTCGAACGGGGTGCGGGTGACGGTGGCGTAGATGGCGGCGTTGTTGATCAGCACCGCGATGCCGCCGCCGGCGAACTCCGCCGCGTCCTTGGCCAGCGCGTCGGTGGATGCGGTGTCGGTGACATCCACCGTGAAGGCCGCCGCCTCGGCTCCGGCCTGGCGCACCAGGCGGACCGTTTCCTGTGTGCCGGCCGCGTCGATGTCAGCGGCGGCGATGGCGTAGCCGCGGGCCGCGAAGCCCAGGGCGAAGGCCCGTCCCAGGCCGCCGGCGGCGCCGGTGATGAGCACCGTAGGAGAGCTGTTCATGGAATGTGCCTTTCAAATGGTGGAGAACTGTGGTGTTGCGGGTGCCGGCCGGGGATCGGGGGAAAGGAACCGGCCGGCACCCTTGCGGTTCCGGAAGCTTGGGGGAACCTCCGGAACCGGTCTGCGGCGCCCGGGGATCAGGCGTGCGAGTGGCTGTGGGCTCCCGGCCCAGTCAGGGCCGGCTCGGCGCCCAGGATTTCCACGGTGCCCTTGGTGCCGTCAACCCGCAGCAGGTCTCCGGTCTTGATGGTGGTGGAGGCGCTGCCGGTGCCGGTGACCGCCGGCAGGTCGTATTCGCGGCAGACGATGGCCGCGTGGGACATCATGCCGCCGATATCCGTGACGGTGGCCTTGATCTTGCCGAAGATCGGGCCCCAGCTCGGCGCGGTGACCGGAGCCACCAGGATTTCGCCGGGTTGCACCTGCGTGAGCTCGTCCGCGTGCATGATGACGCGGGCCGGGCCCTCGACCTGGCCGGGGGAGGCCGCCATGCCCTTGAGCGTGCTGCCGTCCTGGGTCTCGTCCGCGCCCAGCCACTGCTGCACCTGTTCGGTGGTGATGCCCCAGAGCATACGGGTGAACGGTTCGGTGATCGACTGCGGCGGGGTGTTCAGCGCCGGGGCCGGTCGGGCGGTTTTCAGCGCGTCCACGATGCCCTTGCGGTGGGCGATCTTCTCCGGGAGCACCACCGCGCCGATCGGGGTGCCGGAGCCGACGCCCCAGCTGGTGACCAGGTCGAAGAGCACGTCGCGGACCTCGTTGCGGTTCAGGTAGAGCATGTCCTCGGCCTCGGCGAAGAGCCCGGCGTCGCTGAGCATGCGCCCGAGCTCGCGGACCTTGCGCCAGAAGACGCCCATGGTCCAGTGCTCGATGTAGAAGTTGTGGTTCTCCACGTACGGGTAGGCGGTGGCCGCCAGCGTGCGCTTGGCGTCGAAGACCGCGGCGACCTCCGGATCCAGCAGCTCGCGGTACTCCTCCACGATGCGTTCCTTCTCCGCGATGAGCTTCTGCGTGGGGCGCAGGATCTGCGCCCCGCTGCGGGCCCGGCGGATGTAGTCCGCGATGAAGCCCAGCGGAATCTCCTGGTGCACGTTCCAGTACTTGTCGTGCGCGTAGAAGCCGTTGCCGATGGTGAAGTTGAACCACGGGTCCTGGGCCTGCTCCCACTGGGCCATCCAGCGCTCGCCGCCGGCGGCCGCGGTGATGGATGCCAAGGTGGCGGCCGGGTCGTCGGTGTTGGCGAAGTGCTCGTCCAGATCCAGCTCGATGGCCAGCAGCGCCAGCGCCTTGAGCTCGTCGTCCGGGCGGAAGAGCTCCATGTCCACGCCCTGCACCATGGTGGCGATGGACTGGTCCGGGATGTTCGGGAAAACTTCCTTGCAGAAGTTGAAGAAATCCAGGTAGGCGATGTAGCCCAGGTTCAGGAACTCGAAGTGGTACTGCCAGTTCTGGTAGGCCAGCTGGATCAGCCGGTCGTAGTTCTCCAGCAGGACTTCCGAGCCGTCCTTGCCCACGCCGTTCTCGATGTCCTCGAAGGGGACCTTCTCGGGCAGCGGTGCGAAGGACAGCGTCTCCATCTCCGCAATGGTGCCCTTGACCTTCACATGCCAGTTGGCCAGCTTGGTCTCCCAGTTGGCGAAGTAGTGGCCGATGCGCGCCTCGAAGTCCGGCACGCGGGCGGCGATCTGCTCTTCCGGGACCGGGATGGGCGACATGTACAGGTAGCCCAGGTGGATGCGGAAGTCGATGCCGTTGGCGTTGGGGATCATCAGGTGCCGGGCGTTGTACTGGCCCAGGCACTTCACGGCGAATTCGCCGCCGATGGTTTCGAAGGGCTTGAAGACGGTGGGCCAGTGCTGCGAATCGCAGAACCAGAACTTGGCGTCTTCCTGCTCCTTCAGTGCGTCCTGGAACACCAGGTAGTAGGGATAGATCTCTTCCCATCCTTCGGCGCCGGCGGGCACCGGCAGGTCGGATGGCTTGGGGAAGGACTTCATTGTCATGGTCGTGCACCCTTTCTCAGAAGGTTCGGCACTTTGCGAGTGGCCGAGGTGTGGGGTGGAGCGTGGAAACAGCGTGGATACGTGGGTCAGCTGACGATCTTCGACAGGGAGGCGGTGATCGAGGAGACGCCGCCGAATCCCAGCGAGGAGGCGTAGCCTCCGGCGGAGGCCTTGGGCGCCGCGGGCTTGGAGGAGTGCACGGTTTCCGGGCGGGCCTGGAGCAGCAGCAGGTTCTCCCCGTCGGGCAGGTCGGCGTCGATGGCCCACTCGATGTCCTGCGGAGACTTGTAATGCTTCTCCGCCCGCTTGGCCAGCTGGGCCACGGCGGACAGCTCATCGTTGCTCAGGCAGCGCACCGTGCGGCGCTCTTCCGGGACATCCCTTTCCACCAGGGTGTTGGTGGCCGGGTCGGGGATCATTTCGGCATGCTTGTCGCCGATGTGCTCGGTGATTACCGCCAGGGTGACCTTGTCCAGCTGGATGTTGTCCGGCGTGACGGTTCCGGAGACCACCATCTCGCCCACGCCCCAGGAGGCGTCCACGGTGATCTTGGAGCGGTCGCCATTGGTGGGATCCAGGGTCATGGCCACGCCGGCGGTCTTGGCGTTGACCATCTTCTGCACCACCACGGCCATGCACAGCCCGTCATCCGGGATGTTGTTCTTCATCCGGTAGAGGATGGCGCGGCTGGTGTACAGCGAGGCCCAGCAGGCGCGGATGTGCTCGCCGACCGAATCGAACCCGGACAGCCACAGGTAGGTGTCCTGCTGTCCGGCGAAGGAAGCATCGGGCAGGTCCTCGGCGGTGGCGGAGGAGCGCACGGCCAGCGGGGCCTCGGACTCGAAGCGGGCCTGCAAGGCGTCGTACGCCGCCTGGGTGACCTCGCGCAGGTCGGCGGGAACCGGGCGGGAAGTGATCAGCTCGCGGATGGCGGCGCTGGCGGCGTCCACCGCGGCGATGTCCTCCGGGTCCAGGCCGTCCAGCTGGGCTTTGATGCTGTCTTCCAGCCCAGTGCCCATGAAGGCGCGGAAGGCGGCGGTGTTCACCACGAATCCGGGAGGGACCGGCATGCCGGCGGCGGTCATGGTGACCAGCGAGGCGCCCTTGCCGCCCAGGCTGTCCAAGGTGGGTTCCTTGCCGCCGTCGAAGAATTCAATGAAGTCGTTGTTGCTCATCGTTAAGCCTCAGATCGGGAAGTGGAGTCGGCATTCAGCTCGACGTTGACGAAGTCGGGAACGCGGAAGGACAGGTTCTTCCGGAAGGTGATGGCACCGCCGTCGACCAGTTCAAGGTTCGGCAGCGCGGCGGCCAGTTCCTCCAGCGCGATTTTGGCTTGGAGCTTGGCCAGCATGTTGCCCAGGCAGTAGTGGATGCCGAAGCCGAAGGACAGGTGGTCGCGGGCGTTGGGCCGGGTGATGTCGAAGTCCTCGCCGTTCTCGAAGCGGGATTCGTCGCGGTTGGCCGAGCCCATGAGCAGCAGCAGTTCCGCACCCTGCGGGATCTGCACGCCGCCCACCTCCGTGTCCGCCAGCGCCTTGCGGCGCCATCCCACGATGGAGCCCGAGTAGCGTAGCACCTCGTCGATGGCCTTGGGGATCTGCTTGGGATCCGCCACGACGGCTTCCCATGCTTCGCGGTGCTCCAGTAGCACGCGCACGCAGTTGGAGATCAGCGTGGTGGTGGTTTCATGGCCTGCGAAGAGCAGCGAGTAGAGCAGCGAGGCGATCTCGTGGTCGGTGATGTCAGCGCCGTCCTTCTGGGCCTGGACCAGGTCCGCGGTGAGGCTGTCGCCGCCGGCGGCGTGGGCCTGGGCCACCTGGGCCTGGCAGCGGTTCCAGTACTCGACCAGGTTGTGCGCGTGGGGGATCTGCTCCTCGTCACTGAGGTCTCCCCAGGTCATGGCAGCGCGGGAGTCGCTCCAGCGCTTATAGGTGTCGACCATTGTCACGTCTTCGCCGATCAGGGTGAGGATGGTGATGGTCGGCAGTGAGTAGGCCAGCTCGGCCATGATATCCGCGTGTCTGGTGCCCTTGGTGGTCATGGCGGAAATGGAGTCCTTGACGTTCTGCCGGATCATCGGTTCCAGGGCCTTGAAACGGCGCGGGGTGAAAGCCTTCTGCGCCACGGCGCGGATGCGGGTGTGCTCCGGCGGACGGCGGGCGGACAGGCCCGAATAGGTGGTGAATCCGCCCTCGGTCATGATGGCGGTGGCCTGCGGTCCGCGCTTGCGCACCGGGGCCTGGGCGTTCTCGGAGGAGAAGGTCTCCCAATCTTCGAAAACCGACTTCACGTCGTCATAGCGGGTGATGACATACAGCCCGGTGCGTTCGTCAAACATCACCGGCTGTTCGCTGCGCATCTTGGCGTACGCAGGGAAGGGGTTCTTCATTGCGAACGGCTCGTACCCGTGGTGGTCTGCCGGGGCTTCTGCTCCGAAACCCATTGGGCATCCGCCGGAGACGGCTGGGGTGCTGGTCATGGAATCTGCTCCTTGGGGAAGTCGACGAGTCACGGTGTGACCCGTGCAACATTGATCGACACCCAGTGTTGTCCATGGCACAGTCGGAAGGGAAGCAATCCCTTCCACTCAGTGGAAGCCTAGTTTTTCGAGATGTTCAGCCCTCACTTCCGGGCACGTTCATGTCAGGCCCGGAAATGATTCCCAGAAGGGTCTCCAGTGGAATATGCGAGGTGGCGGCCTCAATTCGTTTGGAGATTCCATAGAGCACGGGCAGGTGGCGTTCCATGTTCGCGGCGTGCGAGGTGGGAATGACCAACCCGATGGAGCAGCCCAACCGGCCGGTGTGGTAGACCGGAACGGCGATTGAACAGGTTCCCAGCCGCACCTCTTCGCGGGTGATCGCGTAGCCGTTGTGGCGTGCCCGGCTCAGCTCATTGCGCAGCTGCACGGGGTTGCTCCGGGTGTGCGCGGTCATGGGTTCCAGCGGCTGGGCGAGGTAGGCGTCCATGACCCAGTCCTCGGAAAACGCCAGGATGGCCTTGCCCACCGCGGTGGCGTGCAGCGGCAGACGCCCGCCGACCCGGGAGACCCGGGCAACCCTCTTGCTGCCGTAGACGCGGTCGATGTACAGCGCCATGTTTCCGTCCCGGATGGCCAGCTGGCTGGTTTCCCCGGTCAGGGAGAACAGGTCCTGGACGAAAGGGCGCGCGGTATCGCGCAGTTGCCGGCCGGTGTTCTGGGCGATGGCCCACAGCCGCAGGCCCAGCTGGACGCCGCCGTTGCCGGTGCGGCTGAGGATTCCGGCGTCGACCAGCTCGCCGACCAGGCGGTGCGTGGTGGACAGCGGAAGATCTGCCGACTTGGAGATTTCGGTCAGGTTCAAGGACCTGCGAGTGGTTTCGAAGGCGGAGAGAATCGCCAAGATCTTGGACGTGACGCTGCGTCCCGGTTGTGAGCTTCCTCCGGCCATGGATCCTCCGAGGCAATGGTAGTGAATCGGGGTCGGGCCAACCCGACGGCGACAACTCAGAATACCTGTCCTGTCGCGGACGCGACATCCCGGAATTCGGTCTGCGCAGCATGCAGCAGGATTGCTGGGCAGGCCATGGCACCTTGGTTACCTGCGGATCAAATGAATGTGGCGCGGAGCGCTGCGGGATCACTGGCGGCGCGGCGGCCAAGTGCCAGCCATGAATTCCAGACCTGCAGGTGGGAAGGGCCTGAGCCGCGAACTGGGGAAATGAAACACGAATCCACAAAGCACGTGTGAGGAAGCATTTTCCTGGCCGCTTAACAAATCCGCTAAATTCGAACGCGGGCTGAGGAGAAAATTCTGGTCATGTAATGTTTTTCATGGTCATCGAAAAGGTTGAACCTGATTTCGGGAAAGCCGATTGAATTCCATGTCCGATTTTTTCTTGGATTCAGGTGGTTGATTGTTCGGGAATCATGGCCATTCCAAACATCAGCCGATGCCATCGCCGCTGACCGGTCCATAACTATCGGACATCGTCTGAATTCATAGCCGGTCGCAAGACCGTAGAGTAGCCAAACGCCAAGCATTGGAGCATTCGGCATGAACAAGCAGAAGATCACTACGCAGGTAAATTCCTTCAGCAACGGAGTGAGGGTCGCCTTCGGAATCAGCGGCATTGTCGCCTTGGTTTTGGGCCTCCTGATCCTGATTGCGCCCATGAAAACCGCATCGATTATCACCGCTATTGTTGCGCTCTACGCACTGGTCTCAGGCGTAATCTACTTGGGGATCGGAATTTTTTCGCGGACCCAGAGCACCCCGAAACGCATTCTGAACTGTGTATTGGGTGCCATGTTCCTGGCCGCGGGCATCCTGGCCTTCACCGATTTGGACAACAGCACCGTGGTGCTGGCAAGTTTTGTCGCCATCATGATCGGCATCGTCTGGGTGGCCGAAGGGGTCGTGGCGCTGACAACCTTGAGCCGATCGCCAAACCGGCTGGTCAGCGGCGGCTATGCAGTGCTTTGCGTGATTGCCGGTGTGTTGGTGCTCTTCGGACCGTTTACCTTTGCTTCCATCCTGTGGCTCATCCTCGGCATTTCGCTCATGGTGCTGGGAGCGATCCAGGCCCTTCGAGCCTTCAGCTTCAAGGGCAACGTGGTCATTATCGGCCAGAACTAGATTCTGCAATGGCCGGGTCTGCCGGCGGGAATGGCCGTGCACCGCGCACCGAGGCCTACGACTCAGGGTGGAGATGGAGCAGTCCGGATCTACCCCGTTCGGGCGAACCAAAGAACGCCGGCGATCAGTAGGCTGGAAACGCCCGCACCGCATCGACCGCACTGACATCACTGCCCGAGGAGCACGAAGAATGCCTGTACCATCAACCGCCATCCGTGGATCTTTCGCCAAGAAACTGGCTCTGGGCGGCGCCGCAATGGCGCTGGCCCTGGGAACCGCCGGGTGCGGCGCCGTTGAGGATTTCGACAAGGCGACCTCGGACTCCTGGGCGGTGACCTATGAAATTACGGTCTCCGGAGGAGACGCCAGCAAGATCACCGATATCAAGTACCTTGAATCGGAAAAACGCGGCGAAGCCGGTACGGAACTGACCTTGCCCTCCGGGGAAACGACGCTTAATGCCAAGGAGAACGCAGTCTGGAGCCTTGAAAGCATTGTGACTGCGCAGAAGGACGCGGCCATTTCCGCCATGCCGGGAAAAGAGGCCACGGCCACCTGCCGCATCCTGCTTGACGGCGTCAAGGAGATCGCTGCTGAAACCTCGGCTCCCGGCGAACGTGTGGAATGCGCGGCCACAACCCCGGCCTTCTCCAAATAGCTGCCGAAGGTCAGTCGGAAAGCGCCAGTCTCTGCTCAAAGAGATTGGCGCTTTCCACTGCCACGAAGGCGCTGGCCATGAATCGCGCGGCATCCGTGAAGAGATGATCGCTCACCCGGGACTCGACCAGCTGGAAAGCTTCGGAACGGGTGAGGCCGAACCAGTCCATCACGGTGTCCACACCGTGCGGGGTCAGCCTCCAGAGCTTGTCGGCATCCTTCACCAAGGAATCCTCCAGGCTGGTTGATTCTTTGCGCGAGTCATGCCCGTCGATAATGAACACGATGCGCTCGCTGCGTTCGGCATCGAATCCTTCGCCGTGCAGCAGTCCTGCGGCAAGTTCCGCGCCGGACTTTTCATGCTGCAGCACCAGTTCCTTGTTGCCGGATCCCGGGGCGATGGCGGACAAGACCAGCTGCGGATCCACCTGCGACCAGCCAATGTCGTGGAGCAGGATTGCCGGCAGCACCACCAGCGGATCCGCCTGCGGATGATGCTTGAGCAGCGACTGGGCGAGTGACAGCGAATAAAGGGTGTGGGCGTCATTGCTGCGCACCGAAAGATAGGTTTTGGCTTTCTCCCACAACCGGGCCAGCAGGGGAAACTGTTCAAAGACGTCGGTTTCCTTGGGCGGAATGAAATTACCGACGTCGTGGCCATAGTGGTTGGCCAAAGGCTGCAGCTTGGTCATGGGGCTCATGTTGCCACCAGGACCCCGTTACGGGAAGCCATGTCTTCCATTCAGTGGATGCCCGCTTTCCGGGAACCGGGAAAGACGGGGACGGCTCGGGCGGTCGAAGCGCCGTTGCAGCGCCGAATCCACCCCGTGCCTCGTACGCACCGCCATGGGAAGTGACGCCCTGGTGTCGGTCAGTCGATGAGACAGTCCGCAACCAGCTGGTAGGCATTCAAGCGGTCTTCGGGATCGTTGACCAGCGTATTGAGCATCAGCTCATCGGCCCCGTGGGACTCGGCCAAGGCCAGGAGCTGAGCGCGCACCGTGGCAGGGGTTCCGACAATCAGTGCCTGGCTGCGTTCTTGGGCACGGGCCCGTTCCTGGGCGCTCCACTGGTAGCTCGCGGCAGCTGCCGTTGAGGGGATCGGGCCGTCGTGCCCGAAATCCTTGCGTACGCGCCAGAGCAGCAGGGCCTCGGCCAGTTCATGGGCTCGCTCCTCGGTGCCGGCAGTGACGAAGCGGACCGCCAAGACGGTGTGCGGCGTATGCCCGGACTGCGCTGCCGCTTCCCGGTAGGCGCTGGTCGCCGCTTCCCCACCGACAGGACGCAGGAAGTGGCCATGGACGTACCCGGCGCCCAGTGTTCCCGGCAGCGGCGCGGAGGAACCTCCGGCGCCCAGCACCCAGATTCCACCCACCGGTTCGCCCTCTGGCTGCGGGTGTTTTATGCCGAATTCCTGCACCAGGGATGCGATTTTCGCGGCGTAGTTCGGATCGTTCAGCGCGGCGCGTCCCAGACCGGTGTCCACCCGGCCCGGATGAACTTCAGAAAGAAGTCCCATCGTTTCGGAGACCTTCTGCGCCGGGTAGTACGGCAGGAGGATTGCTCCGGTACCGACCCTGATCCTGCTGGTGCGTTCAAGCGCCAGTGCGGTCATCATTTCCGGCGCGGCACTGGCAAACGATTGGGAGTTGTGGTGTTCGGCAAACCAGATGCGGTGGTATCCCAGCCTGTCTGCATCGTGAGCCAAGGCCAGGCCGCTGGATAGCGCGGCAGAGCGGGTGGGCGCATGCTCGGTGAGTGGAACTTGGTCGAGGATAGACAGTTTCATGCGGCGCGATGTCCTGCCTTTTTCCTTGTGGTGTTCGACAGCCGCATGATGGTGTCCTTTCATTGTTGAACGATTCGTGGATGAGCTTACCCGCGATGCCCAGAGGCCACCGCATCCGCCGCATGGAGGCGCCAATCGGAAACCCGCCATCACGCCGTGACAGCACCTACTGCCGTAGGGATGATAGCTTGAAGAATAATCGAGGAAACCCGGCAGGATTGGCTTTCCCCGGCTGCCGGAATATTGGATGACAGACAGGCTGGACACGATGTCAGGGACGACAGAAATCGATATGAGCGATCTCGCGATTGCCTCACGCGCGGTGCTCAAGCCAATTTCGCAGATCGCCGAAGCCGCGGGGATCCCGGAAGAAGCAGTCGAGTCCTATGGCAGGTACAAGGCCAAGATCGACCCGTCGCATCTTCCTGCAGGCAACACCGAACTCGGCAAGGTGGTGCTGGTCAGCGGAATTTCCCCGACTCCCGCCGGCGAGGGGAAATCCACCGTCGTGGTGGGCTTGGGTGATGCGTTGTCCGCCGCCGGAGCCAAGACGCTCATTGCCCTGCGCGAACCTTCCCTGGGTCCGATCTTCGGCATGAAGGGCGGGGCCACCGGCGGCGGGTATTCGCAGGTGCTGCCGATGGACGAGATCAACATGCACTTCACCGGCGACTTCCATGCGATCACCAGCGCCAACAACCTGCTGATGGCACTGATCGACAACCACCTGCACCGCGGCAATGCCCTGGGGATCGACCCGCGGCGGATCACCTTCAAGCGCGTCATCGACATGAACGACCGCGCCCTGCGCAATATCGTCATCGGCCTGGGCGGCCCGACCGAGGGCGTTCCGCGCGAGGCAGGATTCGAGATCACCGTGGCCTCGGAAGTCATGGCGGTGTTCTGCCTGGCCACCGGGCTGGAAGACCTGCGCACCCGGCTGGGACGCATGACCATCGGGTACACCTATGACAAGAAGCCGGTGACCGTGGACGACCTGGGCGCGGCCGGCGCCATGACCATGCTGCTCAAGGACGCCATCAAGCCGAACCTGGTGCAGACCATCGGCGGAACCCCGGCGTTCATCCACGGCGGGCCGTTCGCCAATATCGCCCACGGCTGCAACTCGGCCATCGCCACCAACACCGCGCGCTCGCTGGCGGACGTCGTGGTCACCGAAGCAGGGTTCGGCGCGGACCTGGGCGCGGAGAAGTTCATGGACATCAAGGCCCGCTATGCCGGGTGCGAGCCATCCGCCGTGGTGATCGTGGCGACCATCCGCGCCTTGAAAATGCACGGGGGAGTAGCCAAGGACCAGCTCAAGGGCGAGAACGTGCAGGCGGTGCGCGACGGCATGGTGAACCTGGCCCGGCACGCCTCCAACGTCAGGAAGTTCGGGATCCATCCGGTCATCGCCGTCAACAAGTTCACGGACGACACCGTGGACGAGCTGGCCGTGGTCACCGAGTGGGCCGCGGAAAACAACATTGAATGTGCCGTGGCGGATGTCTGGGGCCAAGGCGGCGCCGGAGCCGGGGACCTGGCCGCGGCGGTGCTGCGCGCCATCGAAGCGCCGAGCGACTTCGCCCCGCTGTATGAGCTGGAGAAGCCGGTGGAGGAGAAGATCTTCACCGTGGTGAAGGAAATCTACGGAGGGGCGGAAGTGGACTACACTCCCGCTGCGAAGCGGGTGCTGGAACAGATCCATGCCAACGGCTGGGACAACCTGCCGGTGTGCATGGCCAAGACCCAGTACTCCTTCTCGGATGACCCAACGCTGCTGGGCGCGCCCGAGGGCTTCACGCTGCTGGTGCGCGACCTCATTCCGAAGACCGGAGCCGGGTTCATCGTGGCGATCACCGGCGCGATCATGACCATGCCCGGCTTGCCCAAGGTACCTGCCGCGATGCACATGGACGTGGACGAGAACGGAAACGCGGTCGGCCTGTCCTAAGCCGATGCTGGCAAAGCCCACCCTGCGTAGGGTGGGCTGCCATCCTGCACCAGCTGGCTGTATCGGTACAGGACCTTAGCGCCTGTTGATCGAAGCGCGGAGCTTGAATGCCGAGGGTGAGCCGATGACTGTGTGCTGTGCCCATCAGGGTGCATTGCAGGCTTGATCGAGTGCTGGGGGCTAGGGGACTTCGTGGGGACACCAAGTCTCCGCTAGGCGTGCCAGACATCAACTCGTTGACTACCTGAAGGTTTGCCTCCCGACTTAGCCTTCCGAAACTTCCACTCCAGCACCTTGGTATCTGTGGCGATCCGTCCATTGAAGACACCTTGACCAGTGGTTCGGTTGCCGCCGATAGCTAGCTAACGCGTAGAGAGCCGAACGCCATTCACGCCGTTCCCGTTTGCGGATTCCGGGCCCGGCGTGCAGGCATACAACGCTTCATGGGTGGATCACTTCTCTGAAGTACCGCGGCGGCGCGCCTGTGCAGGCCGCCGCGGTTTCCATTCGCGCATTCAAAATCCAGCGGGTTGGCCGAGGACTGACTTCCGGGGCCCTTCGGATTCCCGCACACCACACAGAATCTGCGGCAGCCTGCGACGGACTAATCGGTGGAATCGCGCTCGATAATGCCGGTACGCGGATTCACCTGAGGCCTCTGGTAGGCCAGTTCTCCGCCATTGCGCCCGCCAAAAGGACGTCCGTGATCGGCATACTCTTCCCGGTAGAAAACCAGCCGCCAGCCTCCAAGCTCGATTCTCGCCCCGCTTCGCAGGACGTACTCTTGTCCAGCATTCAACCCTGCGCTTCCCCCGACCCTATGGACTGCTTGTAGGACGTATTCGTCGAGGTCGTCCCTGACGATTCGTGCATGGACAGGTTCCAGACCTTCTAATATCAGTCCGCTATCCTGGGCACTGCCAATAACCAAGACGTCGTCAACGAGGTTAAGCACTTTCGGCGCCTTCCCATCCCACGACTCGCTGTCCTTGACGAAGATGAGCCTCGGCCTGCCGCCACGATCGGCATAATGCGTGGTGGTAGGCCGCATGCGCTGGTTCCTCTGGAAGGTGGGGAACAACGGAAACAGGGTGCTCGGAATGCCCAGACTTTCATTCCTTCGATCCTTCTGCAGCAGCCCTTTGACGTTTTTCAACGAACCAATCCGTACGGCGTTCGATTTCATCGCGAAGCGACCGGTCAAATTGGGCTTGACGTCACCGAGCGTGACGATATTCCCCTTCGGCCCATCAATCACAATCTGGATTCCAGAGCTCTTGAGGCGATGCGCAAGCTGGTTTAGTGCAGGGCGGCTGGCACCTCTAGAGACTCGGAATATTGAGTCTGAATCGGCTTTGATATGGATGATCCGGCCTTCGGCCGTGACAGTTCCATGTACTTGTTCCGAGTCATCAGTGCCCTCGAGTGGCTGGTCGACCGTGAAATTCAGGTCAATATCGAAGCGCATCAGGCTACCCGTTCACTCGCGGTACTGATCTGAACCCAGTGAGTGGTCATCGCTCGTAGTGACCCGCAGGGTGCCGTTGAACTTCCATGTAGCCCGGGGTGCATCTGGACCGATGTCCCTCGGTACTTCAACCATCATGTCCACAAGTGTGTAGTTCACAGCTGCACCACGCCCGGTCAGGTAGGACCACAATTGTTGGCCGAGATCCGACCAATCGGCAATCTGCAAATCCTCCACTGGCAAATCTTTATTCGTATTAAAATTGTCCACTCTACCCACATTCCTCTGCTATCGAGAATGATCATAAAAACTGGATGAAGCTGCGGGATGCAGGCTCAGTGTGACATAGATTACCCTCTACTTGCGTCCGGGTAAATGATTAATTCTAAATTCAAGGCTGCCAGTCTCGCTGGCGCTTTTGTCGGGCGCCCTACAGGGTGAGGTGGGTTGCGTCTTGGTGCATATTCGCAAGTCAAATTAGGAATTAGTGAGTTATCGGGATGTTGTCACGTGGGTTAGGTTGGGGTTGGCAGCCGCATAATGGAGTAGGAAATCGATATTTCTCGAAAATTATCTTGAAAAGCGAGATTCATGAATTAAGGTGTTTCTGGTAGCTGAATTCACGATAAGTGAGATATTAGGAAAAAAGTTATTTGATTGCGAGTTTTGGCGCTTAAAGATGGTCGGGTCGCTTCCTGCGAGGACATGTTTTGAATCTTTGAAAGTCGAACTATCCTCCATCCCGGACAACTTGCCTTTCAGCCGGGCATCCCAGCCAATGAACCATTGGGGAAACTCTCGCGGAAGAGAAGTGCCGTTTGTAGTTACGGCGAACCTGAACCGCTGGGTATCGACGAAAACCTAAACAACGTGATGCCCGGAGTGCATGCACTGGCCATTGAAGCCCGAGTACACAAACTGCTGATATCAAGTATCAAGTCTCGGACCAACGCGGCAGCGCTGGAGTTACTTAGCGGATATATTCGCCGGTAGCTTCGCCGTAGGAAACGAGCTTGGTCCGCTTGATATTCGTGCGTAGGTGGACTTGTTCCACCGCGGCAGGCATCTGCGCGCCCTTTCTTGGCTCGCGTCCACCTTCTGGCCTAAAGATGAAGAAACCAAAGGGGATTGCTCCACGGTATGGAAATGACCACCCAACTTTTCATTGACGAGAAGTATCTATCGAGTCGCAGAACGCTAGCATTTCGTTAACGGGATGATCTGTGATTGCCGCTGCATCAATGGTGCATTACACAGTGGACCTGGGGTAGGCCAACAAACATGAGGAGCGACGCTTTGGAAAAGATCCGCCTGTTAATCGACAATGACACAGGAATCGATGATGCGTTGGCGCTGGCGTACCTTTGCGCCTGTGACCACGTGGACATTGTTGCGGTCACCAGCACCCCGGGCAATGTGAACGCTGACCAAGTAGCTGCCAACAACCGCGCACTGCTGACCCTCTGTGGCAAACCGGAAGTGCCGGTGCTGATCGGAGCGAGGAAGCCTTTGGAAATTCCGCTAGTCACCACGGAGGAGACCCATGGGCTCCAAGGCGTCGGTTATGCGACGTTGCCAGACGGCGGAGCGAGGGAAGGCGAAGACCGAGACGCTGTGGACTTCTGGATCAAGGCTGCCCGGGCGAACCCTGGCGAACTCACGGTGCTGTTGTGCGCACCATTGACCAATTTCGCCTTGGCGCTGCGTCGAGAACCTCGCTTGCCATGGTTGCTACGCAAGGTCGTGATCATGGGTGGGGCGTTCTACTACCAAGGAAATACAACCCCAACCGCCGAATGGAATATGCATGTGGACCCGCATGCCGCGAAGGAAGTCTTTGCAGCCTACACCGCAGCCGCGGAGGCGGGGCTTCCCGAAGAACAGCTGCCGATTGTGTGTGCATTGGAAACAACCGAGCGATTTGAGATGCGACCGGGATTCGTCAACGACTTGGCCATGAGCGCCGAGCTTGACGAAGAACATGTTCGGGAAACAGATCCAGAGGGTACCCGGAGTAAAGCGGAAAACCCGTTGCTCCGGTATGTCTCCGATGCTTTGCGATTCTATTTTGAGTTCCATAGAAACTACGACCAAGGCTACATCGCCCACGTTCACGATTACTTCGCAGCAGGTGTTGCCGCAGGCACGTTGGAGTATCAAACCAAGCTTGCGACGGTGGATGTGGAAACCGAGTCCACGTTACTTTTTGGAACAACGGTCGCTGACTTCCGCGGACTGTGGGGAAAACCTGCAAACGCGAAGGTGATCACGGAAAATAATCCGGCACGGGGGTTCGACGAGTTGCGCGAGAAGCTGGCTGCATTGGCCGGCCGAATGTAAAGAGAATCCTCGAGAAGACACTTCGTGAGCTAAACTCATGAACCGGGCCAAGGTGACATAGGTCCGGTAATCGGGCGTCCAGCAGTATCTGCGGGACGCGATCCATGCACTGCATCTGAGGATTCTCTTCACCATGTCACCCAATTTGCTCCTTGCCGACGAATCGACCGGCAGCAAGCTCCGTCGTAACCTCTTGGCTATTGCAGGCACACTCCTGCTCGTTACGACCTACACAGTCCTCGTGATTACCCAACCGACAGATCTCACCGGTGGGCTGGGCCAGGGCGTAGCCCTGGCGACGTTCGCCGCGTACCTGCTTTCTGCCTTACTGCTCCTGGCGGCTGTCCTACGGGACTTGCCTGTATCGACATTGACTTTGATTCCTGTGGCGCTCACCTTGAATATCCTCTTGGGGCAGTTTGTCGGCTCGGTGATGGTGCCCCTGTATCTGGACTCGATCGGCACGGTGCTGGTCGGATTCCTGGCCGGGCGTCGCGCCGGTGCGGCAACTGGAGTCCTGGGAACCTTGATCTGGTCTCTGTTTGCCCCGACGGTACTTCCGTTCGCGGCAGGAGCGGCGCTCATTGGCTTCCTTGCAGGCACGGCGGCTCGTTTCGGTGCTGTTCGACGTGTATATCTGGCTCCTATTGCGGGTCTTGTCTCCGGTGTTCTCGTAGGGGCGATCTCTGCGCCTGTGGCGGCATTTGTCTTCGGCGGAACCTCGGGTGTGGGCACCGGTGCTGTTGTGACGGTATTCCGTTCCATGGGCGACTCATTGTTGTCAGCGGTCACCAAGCAAGCATTGCTCTCCGACCCAGGGGACAAGGCGATCGTTTTCCTCATTGCTGCGTTGCTCGTTTATGCCCTTCCCGACAGGATGTCCCAGAGCTATGAGTTCGTGCGTCGCTACCGGGTACTTGGACGGCGGGGCGGAGAACGAGATTAAGGGCATGAACTGGTTCCAACGGCTTCATCCGTTCACAGTTCTGGCGGTGGCTGCTGCCGTGGTGACCACTACGACAGCTGCTGGGCTCTGGTGGCTCAGCTGCACGGTGATTGCCGGCGCGTTGGTTGTGGCCTGGAGCGTTGGCAAGAGCAAAAAACTTATTGGCCTATCGAGCGCGATCGTGCTGCCAACTTTTGCCTCGCAGCTGATGATCCACGGGCTCGCCTCCAACGGGAGCTTCGGGCTGACACAAGCTGGCTTGCAGACAGCCGCAGAGCTGGGTCTGCGAACGGCTGTGCTGGTCGTGGTCGGGCTGCTGTGCTCCTTGGTCATTGACCGCCATCAATTGGTAGCGGCAATTGACCTATCGAAAGCACCTGCGCAACTTGGATATCTGGTGGCAGCGACACTCTTTCTGCTTCCCCAACTTGCTGAGCGGCAGCGAGTCATCAACGAAGCACAGATGCTGCGACAGGTGAAGTTTCGTCGTGGGCTACGAGGTTGGTTCCAAAAGGTCCGTCTGCAGGCCGTTCCCCTGGTGCTTTCGTCTTTGGAGGAAACGGCCAATCGGGCACCGCATTTGGCCGCCCGTGGCTTCCCTGCAACCCAGAGGATGACTCGTTTGCGGGAAGTCCCAGACTCCAATGGGCAACGTTGGATCCGCCATGTTTCAGTGCTTTGCGTGTTGCTATTGCCAGCTCTGCTGCTTGTTCCAAGCTGGATGGATTTCGCATGACCAGTGAATTGAGCATTGGAAACTTGAAAACGGGGTTAGGCCTCGACATTGATCTTAAGTACTTCAGGTATGCGCATGCTGAGGTCGACGTTCTCCAAGACATCAAGCTGAACATTAGTCCTGGGACCGTCACAGTTATTAGCGGTGGTTCAGGGTCAGGAAAATCTACGGTAGGTGCAATCCTGGCCGGAATATTGCCTAGAACTGGTTTGGACCAGTTTGAAGGCGCAATAACCGTTGGTGGCAGACGCATTGAATTCTCAGAGGACAAAAGGCCTCGAATCGATCCTTCTGGCTGGGCTCAGCACATTTCGTTCCTGCCGCAGGATGTCAATGACTATCTATCAGGAACCAGGGCAACTGTTGCTGAAGAGATGGCGTTCGCGCTGGAGAATCGCGGAGTGCCACGAGAGGACATGCTGACTCGTATACTTGCAATCGCTGACATGCTGGACATCAACCATCTGCTCGCGCAGGACGTTGGCAAACTATCTGGTGGACAAGCACGAATCGTTGCTTTAGGCGCACTTCTGGTCGATAACCCGCAAGTACTAGTCCTGGACGAGCCATTTTCAGGATTGGATAAGAATGCCCGAAAAATGGTGATATCCGCCATCCAGAAGTTGAAATTGCTGGGCAAAGCGATTGTCATCTTGGCCCGGAACTATGTACATGGCGCGGATCATGCCGACAAAGCCCTTAGGTTGGAACGCGGGGAACTATCATCGTTCGAGCGGAAATCTCTTCCATCGAATCAAGAACCAAATCTAGACAAGAAGCCACCTCAACCCACTGGGAGAGAATGTTCATCGGTGATTCTGGAGCTTGCCGGAATAAACCTCGGCTACGGATCATCAACACCACCGACCATTAGTGGATTCAACCTCAAGCTTCACGCGGGCGAATGCTTGGGACTATTGGGACCCAACGGAGTAGGCAAGACGACCATCCTCAAAGCTGCGGTCGGATTGCTCAAACCAACAGCCGGAACAGTGCGCACGAGCGCAAAGCCGGGACTCCTGCTGCAGAACCCGAATGACCAACTTTTCGAACGAACCGTGTTCAAAGAAGTCGGCTACGGGCTTCGATCTGGCGCTAAATCTCAACAGCAGGTGGCAGCGGTGCTTGAACGGTTGGATCTGTGGGACAAAGCGGAAACGCACCCATACGAACTGTCCATGTCGGAACGCAAGCTAGTGGCTCTTGCTAGTGTTCTTGTGCATGAACCGGAGATCTTGCTGCTGGATGAACCAACAGAGGGGTTGGACGACAACGGAATAAAGGTACTTCTAGAAATACTCGAAGCCTGCACGTCAAAGGGCCATGGCATCTTGTTCACGAGCCACGACGATTCGTTCGTCGCTCAGGCAGCTAACCGAACAGTGCAACTGAACGCCGGTGAAAATGCGAGATAGATCAGTACACCCCTCTCCGCCCCATTCAATATGAAGTCCAGAATCCTGCAGGAAATCTTCTTGGACGGTCTGGCGAGATCTCTTGAAGATGCAGGTGAGCTCTGCTCAGCCTTGATGGGAGTTCATCGCCGCGAACGGCGAGTTCCAACGCGAAAGGCCGATGGTCAGGAGGATGCCGACCAGGGCGAAACCGCAGGTGATCCACCATGTCGAGTTCCATCCACCGGTGAGCGTTGCAATTCCGGCTAGCAACATGGGGCCGGTGAAGTTGCCGATGTTGAAGATCTGCTGGATCAGGCCCATGGAGGCCGGGGCGGATCCGCCGGCCGGGGCCAGATCGACAGCTACGCGGGTCATGGTGGTTGGAATGGTTGCCCCGCTGATCGAGAACAAACCGACGGCGATCATCTGGATCCACAAAAGATGCGTCGGGTAGTCGAAGACGAATGTCAGCGTTGACGTCACGGCCATCAGGATGAAGCCCACCAAGATCATGGTTCTGCCGTTGGCACCCCTGTGTAGCAGCGAGCCGCTGATAATGGCGCCCACGGCGTTCAGCCCGCCGACCACTGCTGTGACCAGACCACCGGTGACGGGGGAGAGACCGAAGCCATCATAGATGGTGGGAAGGAACCCAACGACAGCCATCCACTGAACGGTGTAGCAACCGAAGATCAGGCCGCTGACCCAGACGCGTCCGGATTTGGCGGTGATGCCGATGCGCCGCGCGGCTTCGCGCATTCCGGAGGCACCCGCTGGGGCATCGGGAGCCACGAACTTCAACACCAGTGGAATCGGCAGCAGTGTTATTCCGGCCAGGATCAACCACCAGGTACTCCATGTCATGTGCTGCAGGATCAGAGCCGTGCTGAAGACCCCGAGGAACGTCGCCATACCCATGTAGGCTGCCCACCAGCCGACAGCCATGTTCAGGTTCTTCAAGGGCGCGTGCAAGCGAACCAGCCCCGGGCCCATCACGGTCGTCATGATGACACCGGCGCCTTCGATGATGCGGGTTGCCAGAAGAACGTAGGCGTCTTGGGAAGCTCCTCCGAGGGCTGAGCCGAAGAAGAGCAATAACAGCCCAAGCAGCAACGTCCTGCGCTGGGAAATGACTTCTGAAAGCAGCGATACCGCCAAGCCACCGAGCATGCCAGCCACCTGTACTACACCGAGAAGGGTTCCAGCGAAAAGCAGGGAGAAGCCCAGCTGCTCTTGGATTACGGGCAGAGCCGGTGCCAGCTTCCAGATATGGAGACCGGCAACCACACCCGAAGCCACGATGATGATCCAGGCGATATTCGTACGCTTTTGAACTGGTTGCGGCGCTGTGGACAACGATGGGACTCCTTGCTTTGTTTGGGTCGTCATCAGAATTCATGGTACGAGGACCCCATGGGATTGTTCCACGCAAAGGCTGTGGAACCCACTTAGACGTCATTGAACGAGAATTAATTCCTCAGCCCGAGTATAAGAACTTCATTCCGTTTATGCCCTCATGACCTGTGTCGTGCCTAATGCCTTAGTATCCTGTGAGTCTTGAAGTGGCTGGTCTAGGATCAGCTGGCAAAGCAGGAGCCGGTCCTGCCCGCCCCACTGTCCGTCAGGGTTGAGTGAGGCCACCGATTCATAGCAAACCACTCTCCACAGACGGGGGATCGGGAAGATGGGGATCGGACAAGATATTCTTTGGATGACTGTGAAATCGAATGACGATGTTGATCGTCTGTCTAGTGTTGGACAGGAAGTATGAAACCACTGCCTACCGAAGCATACGACGCACTGACCGATGCGCTGGCCAAAATCGTCTGGCGCAAAGACGCATTTCGTAGGTACGTTGAAATCAGCTTCAGAGATCATTCTGAGCTTGTGGCTGGCCTTCCCTTCGACTCGGCATCTAAGTTTGAGGTTGCAGTTCAGCTCGTCGATCGACTTGTCAAAAAGGAGCTGAAATATCGCGATTTTGCACTGTCGTTGATGATCGAAATTAGCAAGATCGAAACTTTTCCGAACATCGTTCAGTTTGCTTCTGACCGACCAGACGCACTTCCCTTTGCCAAGAACTCGGTAGCCCGGCTTGCGAAAATTATTGAACCTCTGGTGAAGGATGAATCTGCAGCCCAAGCTTTTGCCGAAGAACGTGCCCGTCAAGAATCGTTAGCAATTCTCCGCCGTCAGCAGGAGGCGAAACTTCAGGAGCTCAAAACTGATTTCCTTGCTCTTTCCCAGGCAGACGACAAACAGCGCCGTGGGCTTCAGTTCGAACGACTGCTCGACGGGTTGTTTCAGTTTTACGACCTCTCACCACGGCTCGCCTATAACGTTGCCGCTGATCAGATCGACGGAGCTATCAGCTATGAGGGTGATGACTTCATTGTTGAGGCGAAATGGACGCAAAAGCCGGTCGAGCGCGAAGCAGCCGATGTTTTCGGCAGTAAGGTTTCGCGAGTCGGTAAAAACGGCCTTGGGCTATTTGTGAGTGCGAACGGCTTCACGACTGGTTTCATAGAAACTTATGGTCGGAGCACACCGTTCATCACGATGGACGGCACGGACTTGTTTACGGTGCTCGATGGTCGTGTTCGCCTAGACGATCTGCTTCGAGCGAAGAAACGTCATGCGAACGAGACCGGCAGTTGTTATTTCCCGGTTAACATGGCGTCCTCGTAGCGCAGCCCGACCGGGCAGTACGTACTTCTGCTACAAATCGATTGCCGGAAAATTTGTGAAGTGACTCTCAAACAAACTTTTTTGTAGAGAATAGACTAACGACACAAGAGACCGTTTTTCGGCGATTAATTAATAGAGAGATTTCCATGGCCAGACAAGAGAGCACTGAAGCTCGCATGACACTGTACCGACTAACGGGACTGCCATCCATTCGGGACGCCATACGCGAAAGGTACCTTGAACTCGACACGTTCGAAGAAGAGCCTTTGACACTGGATGATCGAGAAGCTCTGCTAGTCATGGGCAGAACAGAGCCAAAAACAGTCGGGTGGGCCTCTCTACTATCTGGTCTGAGTGGCGAAACGGTAACGTTGGAAAGCTCGGCGGCCGCCGCTGTACTCCTCATTGCTGATACCAAGAGCATTGAATCGGACGGCCCTTATCAAGACGAGGATGACTCAACAGGTACTGACGATGCTGATGAGCCAGAGCTCATTACTGTGTGGGCTGTGACGTTTGGAATGGGTTTTCAGCTCCTGAATCAAGATCGAATGGACAATGGGTTTGGTCAGCGGATTGCCATACGCAGCGCCTACCCGCTTGGTCTCAATTCCATTAGCAAAACAACACTTGATGAACGTCCACGCATTGAGCGGTCAACTATTGCCAACGGCGCACCGTTGAGAAGCTTCGGATTCGAGGACCTCGGCGACTTGGCAACTCGCCTTGTTACCGAGGGCAAAATTGATGGAGTCGGTGCAAGTGGAAAAGTCGTGAAGATTCGCGGTTCTGATTCCCTCAGTCTCCCGTTGTCCAAGAACATCCGTTCACTGTTGAGCGACCTCGAATCAATCAAGAAGGTTCTAGCGAAAAAACCCGCTTCTGAAGAACTAGCGGCCTTGGAACAGCTTGCTTTGGTTAAGGATAAGAACAGGATCAATGAGCTTGACGGTAAGCTCATCGAGGCTATCGTCGAGGACGACAGTGCGTTACTGGCTCTGGCATTTCCACATGAGATGGCCGATGAATACGGGAACGTAGATGCCTACAAGCTTTTAGGAACACGGGATCGAGAACCAAGGGACTACCTTCCGACCCTTAACGACATTCTGAGTCCGATTCGAGAAGTAAGTGCGGGGCGCCGCCTTAAGAAGCTGGACACGTTGGCCATAGCGCTGTTTGAGAATACTGACGATGATTCGCCAAGTAGTTCCCGTATCCCTGTCAAGAAATGGCTCGCTTTTCAAACCGAAATCGATGGTCGCAGGTATTTTCTGCATAATGGCAGGTGGTATCTCATGGATAGGAACTATGCTGAGATCGTCAAACGCCGAACGCACGCCATATTCGACCGGGGACCTTACTTTGATGACCTTCCGCCATGGAGTCTCGTCAAGGTTCCAGATGATGAGGCCCAGCAGAAAAGAAAGAACGCCGAACTTGCATACAACAAGATTTTGGCAGAGCATGTAGACGGTCTTTGCCTTGACCAAAAGCTGATAAAGAGTGAGACGCACAAGCACGGCATTGAAGCGTGCGACGTATTGCTTAAAGACGGAGTCTTCGTTCATGTCAAGCATGTTGATGCTTCGTCTCCAGCAAGCCACTTACTAGCTCAGGCACTCGTCTCTGCGGAGGTGCTTTCGTATGACAAGACCGCGCAAGAGAATCTGGCCGAGCGAATCACAGAAGCTGGGGCCAACCCAGATGACTACAGGTTAGAGCCATCTAAAATCGTCATCGTCATGGCACGCGAAAAATCACTGTTGAGCGCAGATAGTCTATTTACCTTCACACAGGTCAATTTATCGCGGCAAGTGGCGCAACTAAACAAACAGCAGATCGATGTATACGTGGCTCCGATCCTCCGTGAATGGGACGAGATCGAGACGGATTGAGCCGGTCAAGTTTTTGGGACACGAACTTTGATCTTGTCTATATATCCTCAAGCCGCTAAAGCTAGAAAATTCCTTTCCCGATACGCGTCCAGAACCGCCTGAGGACTAACCCCGCCATTAGCCATATGCGGGCGCTTCCGGATGTACCAAACCTCGATGTACTCCATCACCGCGGTATGCGCAGCCACCCTGCTGGTGAAGGTCCAGTGATGATACATTTCGTTCTTGATCGTCGAGAAGGCTGACTTGGCGACATCACGTACCTGCGCACCGGTTTCATGTGGTGTGCTCGCAAGGCTTTGGCTTCGCTCAGCTCCTCGCAAGGGTTTAGCCACCGGTAGTAGCTGGCCCTGGTCACCTACAGTTTTTGGCACATCCAGTTCACTGAATACTGGCCTGTGTGGATTTGATGAAGTCGAAGACCGGCGCTTATTTCTTGCTGTTCGAGGCGAAATAGGCGCTGACATATTTTAAAAATGGCTATCCACTTAACTGCCGTAATCTCAGCGAAGTGCGCGTATCGTTTGACCTACGGGGTCTTCACCAACGGCTGGAAAAGACTATCCAACGTCATTGGCGCAATTCCGTTCGTGGTTTCCCACTGACGCCGATTGTGCCGACTATCTGGACTGGTTGCGTTGGCCGGATGGCTTTGTCTGCCCCTGTTGCTCCAGTATCGGCGATTGGTCAGATCTAGTAGGAATACATCGTTGCACTGGCTGTGGGCGCCGCTTCAGTGCCACGTCAGGAACCATATTTCACCGAACTCGAACGCCGCTGACCGTGTGGTTCGAAGCGGCATGGCTGATGACCGTCTCGAAACAAGGAATCTCGGCGCTGAATTTGCAAAGGACCACCGGCCTCGGCAGTTACCAAAGCGCTTGGACGATGCTCCAAAAGTTCCGGACGGTTATGAGCCCTAGTCATCATGTGCTGTTGACTGGAAGAATCGAAATGGATGAATCCTATCTCGGCGGCAAAGGAAAACCAGGTGTAACTGGACGAGGTGCCGCGGGTAAGTTCGTGGTTGCTGGTGCGATCGAACGGTCCGGACGAAGCTTCGGTCGAGCAAGGTTGCAGATACTGCCTGATGCAACAAGTGCGAGCCTTGAAAGGTTCATCCGCCAGCGAATCCAACCCGGTTCGATCGTGGTTACTGATGGCTGGTGTGGGTACTTGAAGGCTACTAAGGGTGCTGGCGTTCAGCATGAAATACATAATGTCTCGGACAGTGGTATGCCAGCGCATATTCCCTTGCCTGGGGTTCATCGATTGTTCTCGCTTGTCAGGCGAGTATTGGACGGAACATATCAAGGTAGTGTGCAGCCTGAGCAATTGCAAGGGTATCTAGATGAGTTTACTTTTCGGTTCAATCGCCGTCATGCGCAGAGCCGGGGGCTAGTTTTCTTCCGGTTGTTGGAAGCGTCAGTGGGCGCTGGTCCTAGCTCATATCAGAATGTCGCTCGCGTCCACCGCCGAACTGGCACAGTTACTTCGACGGGTCCGGTAGCTGAGTATTATGCTCCGAGGTCACTGGAGAATCTGTCGATTGCTAGGCCTTGGAGATCCGCATGATCACGGCAGTTAAGTGGATAGCCATTCTTTTAAAAAATGTGATGTCTCGACACATGGGTAACAATTCTGTATCACCACATCGGTAACACTTAATGTATCGAGACATCGGTAACAGTCACTCCACGTCAGGCATGTTCTGGAACTTCGCCTTCGCGTGCTGCAGGCTCAAATACGTCACCCCTTCGGGGAAGGGGAAACCGTATTTCGCGATCAGCTCACCATCCATCGAAACCACCATCAACTCCGCCTGGTTCCAGAGGACCTCCACCTTCGTTGAGCGCAGCAGCTTGCCCAGATAGAGCTCTACGCCTCCCACCCGCAAGCACCGGTTTGTCAAGCCCCGGGTTTTGTAGAGACTCTTTAACTTGTTTTTCTAAGCAGCCGCAACGTCCGTCTGCGTCCGTTCGGTCCACTGTTGATGCACGTGAGCCGGCGACCTGTATCCGAGTGCCGAATGCAGCCGCTGGGAGTTGTACCAGCCAACCCATCGCGAGGTCTCGGCCATGACCTCAACCTGTCCAGACCATTGCTTCCGGTCGATCAGCTCCGCCTTGTAGACCGAATTGAGCGCCTCGGCCATGGCATTGTCGAACGAATCGCCCTTGGAACCCACCGAAGCGATGACGTTGGACTCGGCCAACGCCTGCCCGTATCTGATGGACCGGAATTGCACCCCACGATCTGAGTGGTGCACGAGGCCGGTCACGTCCTCATCATCCCGATACTTCCTTGCCAAGGCCATCATCAAAGCGTCCCTGGCCAAGGATTCCCGCATGTGGTTGGTCACTTGCCAGCCCACGATTTCACGGCTGAACACATCAAGAATGAACATCGCATAAACCCACCCCGCGTGGGTCGGAACATAGGTGATGTCAGCGACCCAGAGCCGATTGGGGGCTGCTGCGGTGAACTGGCGATCCACCAGATCCACCGGACATGATTCCGGGTCCGCTGAACGGGTCTTAGGCTTCTTCCGTTTGCGCCGCACCCCATCGATCCCGGTGATCTTCATGAGCCGCTCCACGGTGCACCGGGCAATCGTCCCGAACTGATCGCCATGCTGGTTGTTCATGGCATGCCACATTTTCCGTACCCCGTAGCAGGAATAGTTCTCCTCATAAACGTCAAGGAGTTTAGGCAGTAGTTGTTCGTCGCGAACGCTGCGGGCCGAAGGCGGTCGTTGCTTCGCAGCATAATACGAGCTCACGGCGATCTGCGTGCGGGTTCCTTGCAACGCTCGGATGATCGGCTCGACCCCGAGCTCGTCTTTGTGCTGATCGATAAAATCAATAATTACTTTGAAGGGCACCACGAGCTCACCCCGCGAAGAAAGTCGCTGCCTTCTTCAGGATCTCGTTGGCCCGCTTGGTCTCGGCCAGCTCGGCGCGCAGGCGCTTATTCTCGGCTTCCAGGTCAATGGACTGGGCCGGCGTCATCGCGCCGCTGTTCTTGTAGTTGCGCACCCAAGTGCGCAGCGTTTCACTACTGACCCCTAGCTCCTTGGCCACGCATCGGATGGCGCCATTCGCTGTGCTTGGATCGGCCTGCGCATGGATCACGAGGTCCACGGCGCGGGTCTTGAGTTCGTCGGTGTATTTGATCGGCAAGGCAGAAGTGTTCTTTTTCCAATTTCCTTGCCTCTATTAAACCCGGTGCGATTCAAAGTGTCACCGATGTCCTGATACAGAACTGTCACCGAAGTCCCGATAGAAAACACATTCTTTTAAAAAATCGTTCTCCCGCTTCGTCTCCAACAGTTCCTTACGTAGGTTCTCGTACCGCGCCCATTCCTCCGGGCCGCGTTCCTCGGTTTCTGCTGCGGGATGCTCGGCGCGGTAGACGCGGACCCAGTTGCCCAGAGTTCCTTCATTGATGCCCAAAGATGCTGCGACTTCAATCAGGCTCTTCTGGGATGAGAACGCCAGTTCGACTGCTTCGGCACGGAATTCCGGGGAGAACTTCTGACGTTTGGACATGCACTCATTCTCCTACGAACGCGTGTCTCACAACATCTCTAATGGTTCTTGGCAGGTCTGGGACCCGCTGGCAAGATAGATGCCACCCACCACGATGTGACTCATCACAACATAGTCTCCCCGGATTCGTGGATGACTTGGACATGACCTGTCCGTCATAGTGGGTGGCACCAATCCGGCCACTTGATATGGCTTCATAGAAGGTCGTCCACACCCTAACTGGGCGTGTGACTCATTAGAGATCCGCCTGCCAAGTACTTCTCCCGGACCGGTGCCAACCGTAACGGCCACCCACCGGAGAAGGAGGCGAAACCGTCATGACCATCGTTGCAGAAAAATACGATTACGTCATCGGAATCGACACCCACGCACGAACCCACACCTACGCCATCATTAATACCCGCACCGGCAGCAGGGAAGCTTGCCAAACCTTCCCCGTCAGTACCCCGGGGATGAACAGGGCCATCGCCTGGATCCAGCGCAAGACCCAAGGGCGGTGCATCGCCGCAGTCGAAGGAACCCGATCCTATTGTGCGACGATCACCCATGCCCTGACAGATCACCAGGTAGAAGTCGTCGAGGCGAAACCGCCACGGAGAAAAGACCAGGCCGGCCGAGGAAAATCCGACGCTATCGACGCGACCGCGGCGGCCATGAGCCTGTTACCGAAAGACATTACCAAGCTGCTGCAGCCCCGTGATGAAGGCGCTAGAGCGGCGTTGAGCATCCTCTCGGCCAGTCGCGCACGGCTTGATGCCCACCGAACTGCGAACCCCAACGCGCTCTCAGCGCTGCTGCGTACCTACGATCTGGGAATGGATGCCCGTAAGCCTTTGAGCGTTCGCCAGATCAAGCAGGTCAGCAGGTGGAGAGAGCATGAAGCTGACACGATCGATCAAAAGTTCGCCCGGGACGAAGCGAAGTTCTTGGCGACAAGCATCCTGGCTGCTGATCAGATGCTGAAGGAGAACAGCCGAGCGATGTCTGAGCTCGATGAGCAACTGGCTCCGGAACTGCAGCAAGTCTTCGGCTTGGGGCCTGTGACCACAGCATGGATTCTCAAGGCCTATTCCCATCATGGGCGTATTCATTCTGAAGCTGCATTTGCTGCGCTGGCTGGCGTTGCTCCGTTACAAGCTTCCTCCGGAAACCACGAACGTCACCGGCTGAACCGTCATGGAGACCGGCAGCTGAACAAGGCGTTGGATGGTCGCACGGACGAGGATGGGACATCATGAGGCGACGAAACGCTATGTTGAGAAACGTACGGCTGAAGGCTTGAGCCCGAAAGAAATCGAACGGATCCTCAAGCGCTATATCGCTCGGAGCATCTATCGTCAGTTGCAGGTGATTATGGCTTGACAAAGGTCATAGAAGGGTCATGGCAGCTCACAGAGTATTCTCTCCAGCTGCGTCGCAAGGCTTGAGGTCGAAGTCCATGTTGTCAGCAGCCCAGTGCGTTGTATCCACAAAGTCGAGGCCGTCAGCCAAGTGAATGAGATCTGCATGGAGGAAGAATTGGAAACGATGCGCGAACGGAGCCACACGGTGCGGCCTTTCGATGATCGATATGCAGGTATCAACGAACATGAGAGTGACTAAGCGGGCCAAACCGAACCGGGCAGACATCGACTTCATAGGACAAGAATGCGTGGTACGGTACAAAAGCAACAACTATCGAGTCGCCTATTTCGAAGCCCGAACTCCGAATAAACCGGGTGTATACCTTGGAGGGAATGACGATGATTACTCCGCATTGTTCGTAGACCTCCATGCGCCACACCGAGGGCTTAGCATTGGCGCAATCATGGCGAGGCTGAGACAATTAGTGGAGGCGTTGAACATCCAGAAGATTCATCCGCACAAGTTCCGCAGGACGCTCGCTACGAAGACAATGGACAAGGGCAAGCCAGTGATTCAGCTGTAGCATCTTCATGGAATCAGCGCATCGACACCAAGCTGCAATACGCGATGGTTAAGTCAGACGAACGTGAAGAACGCTTACAGGCGATATATCGGGTAATGCGGAAGGGACGCAGTGCGGACAAAGACACTGGCTGAAATTGGGACCGTGGTCACTGGCAAAACCCCCAGCACGTCTCGTCGTGACTACTACGGCGGAAATATACCTTTCATTACCCCCAACGAACTCCATGAAGGTCGTACGGTAACTCAGAGCTCGAAGACACTTTCAGAATCAGGACTTCAGTCGATTAAAGGAAGTATTCTGGAAGGCACCAGCATTCTGGTTGGCTGCATCGGCTGGGACATGGGGAACGTCGCGATGACGAGTGACCGATGTGCGAGCAATCAGCAGATCAACGCAGTAACGTCTATTAGTTCAGAGGTGAACCCCGCCTATCTCTACTACTGGCTCTCGACGCAGAAAGAGTATTTGTTCTCCATCGCTTCGGTGACCAGGACTCCCATTTTAAGTAAGAGCACGTTTGAGCAAGTGAAAGTACCCGTGCCAGACCGTGACGTCCAAGATGATGTCGCCCGCATACTCACCGGTATCGATGACCAGATCGCTACGAATGTTCTGGTAAATGAAAATTTACAGGCCATGCTGCAGATGCTCTACGGATACTGGTTCTTGCAATTTGACTTTCCAGACGAGAATGGCAGACCGTACCGCTCATCCGGTGGCCAAATGGTCTGGAACGATCAGCTTAAACGCGAGATCCCTAAGGGTTGGGGTGTCGCGTCTCTTGTATCGAATTCGTTGTCCGAACCGCTCAAGCCAGGTGTCTCACTATTTGCGGAGAAGTCGTATTTGGCAACCGCTGACGTCGTGGGTACAACTATCAAGAGCGGGAGCAGGATCCAATATGAGACGCGGGAGGGGCGGGCAAACATGGAGCCCGTCCTCAACTCTGTCTGGTTTGCCAAGATGAAAGGAAGTGTCAAACACCTGTTTTTGAACGATGCTTGCGCGTCTTTCATTGAAGAGACAATCCTCTCTACCGGCTTCGTTGGCCTGAAGTGCAAGTCGGAGGCTTTTGAATACATCGCATCGTTCATAGCCAGCGAACAGTTTGAACCGCTCAAAGATCTGCATGCACATGGCGCAACACAGCAGGCAGTCAACAACTCAGACCTTGAGAACATACTGATGCCCGTGCCTGACGGTGGATCTCTGAAGAAGTTCAGCCAATTGACATCGTCAATTTACAGCCGTTTCAACGCCAGCATCATTGAGAACAAGCGATTGCATGAGCTGCGCGATTGGCTGCTGCCGATGCTGATGAATGGTCAGGCAACGATGGCCAACACAAGTAAATTATTATTTACCTGATAGTTAACAGCAATTTCCTTGTCAGGGAGATGAAGGGCCCGACTCTAGATCGTGGTTGAACCTGAAGTAACTTTAGGGAAAAGCTTGAATTTGCGGAATTGCACGGAGCCGAGCGTTACCTCCCCACCGGTGTCTCACCAAACTGGTGTGGTCCGCAGCTTCTGCAAGTACCTGGTGATCGGCGCCAGCACTGGCGCTGCACTGTAGTTGACATTGTCAGTAGCTCGAAAGCTTTCGCTACCCCTGCCATGCCCACGGTGTTTCGGGTCCGAGTCCCCAGATGCGCGGGCAGCCCTGGAAAGAATAGGCAAGGTTCTGATCGGTCAGTGTCCGGTTGCTGGCCTGCCTGGCAGGGGCCGGTAAGCGATAGGCATTCGTGAACGGATCCTGCCTGCTGGGCCGTACTTCGCCGGCGTAGCTCAAAGATATCAGATCGGTGCACAGGTTTCAGGTCGGGTGAACGGCGATCATGCAGCGGAACTCTTGAGCTCAGGGGGCGATCTAATGTGTAGCGGTGGATCGTGTCAACGCTGTGTAATCTCATGACTTCTAATACGGAAATGAGGTGAGTCAGGCACCCTCCCGTGCAATCAACTCAACGTCGAAGCCCAGCTCCTGCAACCGCCTGACCGCGTTGCGCCGGACCCGATCCGGATCCTTTGTCGACGGAAGTTGAAAACTGGTCATGAACGGAACTCGAAAAGTGAACACTCTCAGAATAAGGAGTGTGAACCGTCCCGGGTTTGATGCCGCTATCTTTCTCTCGAAAGACAGCGGCTGTCTCTTATACACATAT